>NZ_AGFG01000045.1 GCF_000226255.1 Desulfovibrio sp. A2 | reverse complement strand
CTCGGCCCCTCCCACACCCCGAATGAAAAGTTTGGGGGGATGGGGGCCGGGGGAAGGGGACCCTTTTCAAAGGGTCCCTTCCCCCGAACATCTTCGTAAAAGGGCCACGACATGAAGATTCTCATCGTGGATGACGAGACGGAATTCCTGGACCTCATGCACAAGCGGCTGGCGCGGCGCGGCATGGAGGTGGACACGGCGGACAACGGCACGGACGCGGTGGCGCGCGTGGAGCAGGGCGGCTACGACGCCGTGGTGCTGGACGTGAAGATGCCGGGCATGGACGGGCTGGAGACGCTGCGGCGCATCAAGGCCCTGCGGCCCGAGGTGCCGGTGGTGCTGCTGACCGGGCACGCCAGCCTGGGCGCGGCCCTGACGGGCATGGAGCTGGGCGCGTTCGACTACATGCTCAAACCCGTGGCCATCAACGAGCTGATCTTCAAGCTGGGCGAGGCCGTGCGCCACGCCTGAGCGGGCAGGGCGGCCCAGGGGACACGGACGGGGACGTAGCGAACCGGCGGCATTCCGGCTCGCGGCGGGCACCACGGGCCGCATCACGGTTCAGGCCAAGACGCAGACCACGGCGGACAGCATAATGGGCGGATTCTTCCATACACTTGGCGCGCTGTTCCGGCGGCAGGACGCACCTGCCCCGGGCGACGGCGTGCCCGACGCCGAAACCGAACGGCTGCGCGCGCTGTACCGCGAGCGCTGTTCGCGGTTCCGGCTGCTGTTGTCCGCCAACAAGAGCGCCCTCGAGATCATGGCCGACATGGAGGATGCCCTGCGCGGGGTGCGCCCCTTCGGCATGACCTACGTGCGCGGGGCATGCACCCGCGCGTGCGCCAGCGTGTTCCAGATCGTGCGGCACCTGAACGTGCTGTCCGACGACCGCTGGCCCGAACTGGAAGCCAAGTTCGACGAGATCCGCGCGGGCATCGAGGCCGTGGTGGCCCCCCACGTGCGCGCGGGCGGCGGGCCGCTGGTGCTGCCCATTGCCGAAACCGGCGTGGACCTGGCCGACCAGACCGGCGGCAAGATGGCCAACCTCGGCGAAATCCGCCGCCGCCTCGGCATCACCGTGCCCGACGGCTTCGTGGTCACGGCCTCGGGTTACCAGCGGTTCATGGAAGCGGGCGGCCTGCAAGAGGAGATCGACCGGCGGGTGCAGGCGGCCGACGCCACGCGGCTCGACGAGGTGTTCGCCCTGTCCGCGTCCATCCAGCAGCTCATCCTGGCCGCGCCCGTGCCCGACGACCTGGCCGCCGCCGTCACCGCGCAGGTGGAGCGTCTGGCCGGGCCGCTGCATGCACCGCACCCGGGTACAGGCGTCTGCACCGGCGCCGAGGTGCGCTTTGCCGTGCGCTCCAGCGCTGTGGGCGAGGATTCGCTGGATGCCTCCTTTGCCGGGCAGTACCGCTCGGAACTCAACGTGCCGCCCGAAGACGTGCTGGACACCTTCAAGGACATCGTGGCCAGCAAGTACGGCGTCACCGCCATGACATACCGCCTGGCGCGCGGCATCCCCGACGAGGACGTGCCCATGTGCGTGGGTTGCCTGGTCATGGTGGACGCGGTGGCGGGCGGCGTGGCCTACAGCCGCAACCCGCTGGACCTGCGCGACAACACCGTGGTCATCAACGCCGTGCCCGGCCTGCCCAAGGCCGTGGTGGACGGCAGCTTCAGCCCCGACGTGTTCGTGGTCTCGCGCGAGGTGCCCATGCAGGTGGCCGTGCGGCAGATCGCGTCCAAGCCCCAGCGCTTCGTGCGCGACCCCATCGAGGGCGTGCGGCTGGAAGACATGCCCGCCCACCTCGTGGACGCCCCGTGCATCGACGACGCCCGCGCCTTGGAAATCGCCGCGCTGGCCGCCGGGTTCGAGGTGTTCTACGGCGAGCCGCAGGACATCGAATGGGCGGTATGCCCCGAAGGCGTGCTGACCATCCTGCAAAGCCGCCCCCTGCGCGAGGCGCGCCACGATGATCTGCCCGAGGGCGAATGCGTCCCGACGGGCGGGGCCGAAGGGGAGGAAGGGCCGGACGCCCATCCCGGCGGGACGACCGAAACCGGCCCCTTGCCGGGCGGCTACAATTGCGGCGAATCCGGCCCGCCGGTGCTGCTGTTGGGCGGAACCCCGGTCAGCCCAGGCGCGGGCGCGGGCTTGGCCCACGTGGTGCGCAAGGACATGGATCTGCTGTCCTTCCCCGACGGCGGCGTGCTGGTCATAGAGCGGGCCTTGCCGCGCTGGGCGCCGCTGCTGTCCCGCGCCTCCGCCGTGGTGGCCGAGGCGGGCGGGGCCGCCGGGCATCTGGCCAGCGTGGCCCGCGAGTACGGCGTGCCCGCCCTGTTCGGGCTGCCCCGCGCCACGGAGCTGCTGGAGCATGCGGGCATCGTCACCGTGGACGCCGACAACCGCCGCGTGCACCCCGGCCGCATCGAAGACCTTTTGGGCCACGCCCCGCGCCGCAACCTGATGGAGGGCAGCCCCGTGCACGGCGCGCTGGCCGCCGCCGCGCAACTCATCCTGCCGTTGCACCTGCTGGACCCGGAATCGCCCCGGTTCGCCCCCGCCCATTGCCGCACCCTGCACGACATCACCCGCTTCTGCCACGAGAAGTCCGTCGAGGTGCTGTTCGGCGCGCCTGACGCCACGTCCCCCGCGGCCCAGCGTCTGGGCAAGCAGTTGCGGGTCAACGGCACCAAGTTGCAGTACTGGCTGCTGGACATCGACGGCGGCTTCCGCAAGCCCGTGCCCGGCCCCGTGGTGGACCTGGCCGACATCGCCTCCGGGCCCATGCTGGCCCTGTGGGACGGCATGACCGCCGTGCCCTGGGCCGGGCCGCCCGCCACCGACGCGCGCGGGTTTCTGTCCGTCATGCTGGAATCCACCGTGAACCCGGACCTGGAACCCACCGCCGCCACCACCCTGGCCAACCGCAACTTTCTCATGATCTCGCGCGACTACTGCAATCTTCAGGCGCGCTTCGGCTACCATTTCTGCACCGTGGAAGCCATGGCCGCCGACAACCCGCACGAGAACTACGTGACTTTCCAGTTCAAGGGCGGGGCCGCCAGCGCCGACCGCCGCGCCCTGCGCGCCCGCTTCGTGGGCGAGGTGCTGGAAGCGCGTGGCTTCCGCGCCGACGTCAAGGACGACGCCCTGTTCGCCTCCCTCGAAGGGCTGCCCAGGGACCGCATCCTCACCTTGGTGCGCGGCGTGGGCTACCTGCTCATCCACACCCGCCAGATCGACATGGTGGCCCACAACGAACGCGTGTTCGGCCCCATCCGCGACCGTATCGCCGCCGACCTCGCCAAGATCGCCCCTGTCGCCGGGTAACGCCGGGAAGATTGGAGAAAGAAGTAACCGGAGGAAGAAACCTTTTGGAAAAGGTTTCTTCCT
>NZ_AGFG01000046.1 GCF_000226255.1 Desulfovibrio sp. A2 | reverse complement strand
AAATTACGAGTAATTGATGGTCACGCGAGCGCATTTCGGGATACGGCGCAGCCCCCAGAAAGAGTTCGCAAAGGGGCGTGGCCCCTTTGCCGGAGGGGTCCGGGGAGGCGGAGCCTTCCCGGAAGAATGTTGCCGATACCCGGCATCAGGTAAGCAGGCCGGGGCCGCCGTGCAAGGGGGCCAGCAGCAGCCCCAGAGGGTCGGACGGCCCGGCGGGCAGGGGGCCGGTGGACAGCAGGGCCGTCTCCATGGCGCCAATGGTCTGCACCTCGGCCACGAGCGGTTCCAGCAGCGCATCGAGACTGTCCGGACGCTCCGCTATGATCCGGAAGGCCAGCCGGGCCGGAGCCTGCGGGGTGGCGGGCCGCAGCAGGCCGTGCAGCAGGAAGCGCCCCGGAGAGGAAAGGGGTGCTGCGCTGCCGGTGGGGTTGCCCGGCGTGCCCATGGCGCTGGTAGGGCCGATTATCCCGCCCAGCAGGATGCGGGTCAATCCGCCGCCCGTGGCATCCGGTGGCGGCGGCAGCACCGCGCAGTCCAGCGCGCGGACCGTGGGGCACAGCCATGGCAGGTGCAGCAGCGTCACGCCGGGATGTGCCGCGCGCAGCACGGGCAGCAAGGCCAGCCGGGCGCGTTGGCAGGCCAGGAACAGCGCGGCGGTTTCCGCGTCTTCGGCCACATGCGCGGCAAGGGCCGCGTGGTGCGCGGCGGCGGTGGCGGTGAAGGGGGGACAGGGTGCGGCCTGTTCCTCGGCGTCAGGATGTTCGACCGCTGTGGCCGTCGAGGTCGCTGCTGCCCATCCCGCGAACCGCGCCCCGGCAAGCCGGGCGTCCAGCCGGTCGCGCGCGGCGGCGTAGTCGGCGGCCAGGCGGGCGGGCGAGGGGGGCGGTGCGCCCGCTCCGTCGCCCTCGGCCAGCAGGCGCAGCACGATGTCTGGCTCCGTGCGCTCCACCAGGAAGAGCAACTCCGTGCCGGGTTTCGGAAAGGCAGGCATGGAGGCCAGCAGGGTCTGCCCTTCGATGTCGGCCCAACCCAGCCCGCCGGGGGCGGCACCAGGCCCGGCAAAGGCCGCCGACTGCGCCGCCGGGCGCAGGAACACGCCGCGCACCGTGTCGCCGGGCCGGTGGGCGCGCCGAAAGCGCGCCGCGCGGGCCGGATCATGGCCGGAACGGTCGCCGAAGCCACCGGAAAGTCCCGTGGACCCGGATCCGGGCGCGTGGCGGATGCGCTCGCTCATGCGTGGCCATCCCCGCCAGAGCGGTTGGCGTCTCCATCATCAGGGCCATCCGGCCCGGCCTTGGCGTTGTTCGGCGCGTCGCTCGTTGCCCCGTTTGGCGCCCCGCGCGGCGGGGCGACGGACCCGGAGCCGAAACCGATGACCACGGGCAGAAGCGCGTCGTGCGCGGGTGCATCGGCAGCCATGCCGGGGGGTGCGCCTTGCCCTGCGTGGTCCCCCGCGCCGTCCGCTCCGTTTGTCACGGCCGGGCCTTCCGCATGATGTTCGCGGCGGCAACGCCCCTTGTTGGATGTCTTGCAGGCGTCGCACACCGCGCCCTTCAGGTAGCGGCGGTAGCACAGGGCCAGCGCGTCGGACAGGGTTTCCGCCATGTTGTCCGCGCCCAGTTGCGGCACTAGGCCCGCGCGCTCGAACACCGTGCGCACGGCGGGCTTCACCCCGCTCAGCACCAGGGCCACCCCGCGCCGCTGGCACTTGCGCAGGAACTGCTGGAAGGCGTGCACCCCCGTGGCGTCCACCCAGTGCACCTGGCGCAGGTGCAGAATCACCGCGCGGTGGCCGAAATCCTCGTACTCGTACAGCCGCTGCTCCAGCTCGTCCACGGCCCCGAAGAACAGCGTGCCCTCTATGGAGTACACGGCCAGGTTGGGGCAGCACGGCCCGGCGGGCAGTCCCTGCAATTCCGGGCTGTCGCAGGTGTCCATGCGCGTCACCAGCGGGTGCGACACCTTGCGCAAAAACAGCACCAGCGACAGCAGCACGCCCACGAACACGGCCTTTTCCAGGTCCAGCAGCAGGGTGGCGGCAAAGGTGGCCAGCAGCACCGTGCGGTCGGCGCGGGTGGCCTTCAGCGCCAGGGCGATGCCGTGCTTGTCGATCATGCCCCAGGCGATGATCATCAGGATGCCCGCCAGCGCGGCGATGGGAATGTACGCGGCCAGCGGGGCCAGCAGCAGCACCGCCAGCAGGGTGATCACGCCGGAAAGCGCCCCGGCGAAGCGGGTGCGCGCCCCGGCCACGAAATTGACGGCGCTGCGGGTGAACGAACCGCTGCCCGGAATGCCGGAAAAGAACCCGGCCGCGATGTTGGCCAGCCCCTGGGCCACGAATTCGCGGCTGCCGTCCACCTGTTCGCCCCGCGCGCCCGCCAGGGTCTTGGCGATGGACAGCGCCTCCACCACGCCCAGCAGGGCTATGGCCAGGGCGGGCATGAACAGGTCGCGCATCACCTGCGCGTCGGGCGCGGGGGGCAGCGAAAAGGGCGGCAACCCGGCGGGGATGGCCCCCACCACCTTCACCCCGTGCGCGGAAAGGTCCAGCGCCCACGCCGCGAAGCCGGACGCCGCCACGGCCAGGAACGCGGCGGGCAGGCGGCGGTGCACCCGCGCGATGGTCAGGGCCACGGCCATGGCGAACAGCCCCGTGCCCAGCGCCCACGGGTTGGTCTGGGGCAGATGGCGCAGGGTGGACAGCACAAGCCCGATGAACGTGGGGGCCTGCCCGATGCTCACCCCCAGCAGGTTCTTGAGCTGGCCCACGGCGATGAGCACGGCCGCCCCGGCCGTGAAGCCCACCATCACCGAATGGGAGATGAAGTGCACCAGCTCGCCCAGCCGGGCCAGCCCCATGCCCACCTGCAGCAGCCCGGCCAGGATGGCCACGCCGAACACGTAGGCCATGCGCGTTTCTTCGGGCAGCGTGGACAGGGGCGCGCCGTTGACCACGGTTTCGGCCATGGTGGCGAAGAGCAGCATGGCGATGGCGTTGGTGGGCCCGGCCACGAGATAGCGCGAGGCCCCCCACAGCGCGGCCACGATCACCGGCACGATGGCCGCGTACAGCCCGTATTTGGGGTGCACCCCGGCGATGACCGCATAGGCCATGGACTGCGGCAGGGCCACCACGGCCACGGTGAGCGCGGCCAGCACGTCGGCGCGCAACGCTTGCATGGAATAGCCGCGCAGGCTTTCCACGAAGGGCAGTGCGGCGCAGAGCAGCTTGTCGCCCAGCCCGCGCGGCGGCACCGGGCAGGCGGGGCCGGAGGGGGGCGGCGGGGTGGACCCTGTTGCGGCGGCCGGGCGTGGCGTGGGGGTTTCTGGCGTGTCGGGTGTGTCGGGCATGGTTTCACCGTTGGGGGCGGGGGTGTTCCCGGTCGGAAGGCAGGGAGATGCCGAGCATGCCCGCAGGATGCCTCCGAAGGGGCGTTGTGTCCAGCGCCGAGCATGCAGGGGTTGCCGCCGCCGGAATGCTCGCGTCAGCCGGGAGACCGGGAGCCCGGAAGCGACGGGTTTCCGTCGATGCGGCCCCTTTCCGCCCAAGGGGCCCGATGGCCCGGCGCGCCGGTTTCCGGCGTTGCGCCGCGTCCGGGGCCGTGGCCCGCATCTTGCTGTGGCGCGGCCATGGATCTGTTCGCCCTCGACGCCGCCTCCATGCTCAGCCTGCTGCTCACCTTCATGCGGGTGAGCCTTGTGCTGTTCCTGCTGCCCTTCTTCGGGGGCGAGGCGGCCCCCATGCAGGTCAAGGCGGCGCTGTGCCTGGTGTTCACCCTGGCGCTGTGGCCGCACGTGTCCCTGCCGGGCGGGCAGATGCCCGCGCATCCCTTTTCGCTGGTGGTGCTGCTGGCCGGGGAACTGGTCCTGGGCCTGATGCTGGGCATGACCGTGCATTTCCTGTTCGCGGGCATCCAGACCGGTGGCCAGCTGCTGGCCACCCAGATGGGCTTCACCATGATCACCCTGGCCGACCCGCTGACCGGGGCCAACGTCAGCATCACCTCGCACCTCCTGTACATGGTGGCCATGCTCACCTTCCTGGTGCTGGACGGCCACCTGTACATGCTGCGGGCCTTCGTGCGCACCTTCGAGCTGGTGCCCCCCGGCGGACTTCTGCTGGGTGCGCCGCTGGTCAAGGAGATGCTGGCCCTTTCCGGCTCCATGTTCGTGCTGGCCGTCAAGATCGCCGCGCCGGTGCTGGTCTCGCTGTTTCTGGTGGAGCTGGCGCTGGCGCTGATGGCCCGCGCGGCCCCGCAGATGAACCTGCTGATGATCGGTTTTCCGCTCAAGATCGCCGTGGGTTTCTTTTTCATCGGCATGCTGTTCACCATCATGGCGGACAAGATCCGCGAATTCATCATCGGCATGGACCCGATGATGCTGCACCTCTTGCGGGCGGCCAGCCCGCTGGTGGACCGCTGACCACCTTCCGCGCCTTTTCCCCGCGAGGGGGGCGCGGATGGAACCCTGACGGAGTGGCGCCATGGCGCAGAGCGATCCGAGCAGAACAGAACGAGCGACGCCGAAACGGCGAAAGAAAGCGCGATCAAAGGGCAACGTCCCGAAATCGCAAGAACTCACCAAGGCCCTGACCATTCTGGCGGGCTCGGTGGGGCTTTTGTTCTACATCGACTTCCTGGCCAAGGACATGCAGACCATCTTCCGGCATTTCCTGGGCAACGCCTTCGGGTTCAACCCCAACCAGCAGAACGTCATCGACCTGCTCATGTGGATCGCCGGGGAACTGGCGGCCATGTTGCTGCCCATCATGCTGTTCATCGGGTTCACGGCGTGGCTGGTGCTGCGCCTTCAGGTGGGCAAGCTGTGGACCACCGAGGTCTTCAAGTTCAACTGGTCGCGCTTCAACATCCTGGCCGCCATGAAGCGCATGTTCGCCTCGCCCGAGACGTTCATCCGGCTCGGCAAGAGCCTGTTGCAGGCCCTGTTCATCGGTGTCGCGCCGTACCTCATCATCCGGCGCGAGATGCACAACTTTCTGCCGCTGTACTATTCCGACGCCCAGGGTGTGAGCGCGTACATGCTGCAAACGGGATGGGACATGGTGCGCTACGCCCTCGTCCCCATGTTCATCATAGCCATCGCGGACTTCTGGTACACCCGCTGGAGCTATGAGGAAAATCTGAAGATGACCAAGGACGAAACCAAGGACGAGCGCAAGCAGGCCGAGGGCGACCCCGTGGTCCGTTCGCAGCAGCGTCGCAAGATGATGCAGATGATGGCCAAGCGCATGTTGCAGGACGTGCCCAAGGCCGACGTGGTCATCACCAACCCCACCCACTTCGCCATCGCCCTGCGCTACGACGCCACCGAGGCCCCCGCGCCCATCGTGCTGGCCAAGGGCGCGGACAACCTTGCCCAGAAGATCAAGGAAGTGGCCCGCGAACACGGCGTGCCCATTCGAGAGAACAAGCCGCTGGCACAGGCTTTGTATAAAGCGGTGGAAGTCGGCGACATGATTCCCGCCGAACTGTTCCAGGCCGTGGCCACCGTGTTGGCAGGCCTGTGGAAATTCAAGGCGGGGCGGGCATCGTAGGGCCCCGTCGGCGAACCTGAAGCGAGACCACGACAACCCCGACAGGTGTCAAGAACATGGCTGCCGTCAAACCAGGCTACGCACCCAAGATCGACTACCAGCGCTTCGCCAAGCAGGGCGACCTGTTGCTGGCGGGCGGCGTCGTCACCATCCTGTTCGTCATGCTGGTGCCGCTGCCCACGTTCTTTCTGGACATGCTGCTTTCGCTCAGCATCTCGCTGTCGCTGGTGATCCTGGTCACCTCCATGTTCATGCTCTCGCCGCTGGAATTCTCCATCTTTCCTTCCCTGCTGCTGGTCACCACCCTGCTGCGCCTCGCTCTCAACGTGGCCTCCACCCGGCTCATCCTGCTGCACGGCGACGAAGGCACCGACGCGGCGGGCAAGGTCATCCAGGCCTTCGGCGAATTCGTGGTGGGCGGCAACTACGTCATCGGCGCGGTCATCTTCATGATCCTGTTCATCCTGAACAAGATCGTCATCACCGCGGGCACCACGCGCATCGCCGAAGTGGCCGCGCGCTTCACCCTGGACGCCATGCCCGGCAAGCAGATGGCCATCGAGGCCGACCTGAACGCCGGGCTCATCGACGAAGAGGAAGCCACCACCCGCCGCAACAACATCCGCAAGGAAGCCGACTTCTACGGCGCCATGGACGGCGCGGGCAAGTTCGTGCAGGGGGACGTGAACGCGGGCATGTTCATCACGATGATCAACGTCATCGGCGGCATCCTGCTCGGCGTGTTCCAGAAGGACATGGAGTGGCGCGACGCGCTGACCACCTACACCCTGTTGTCCATCGGCGACGGCCTGGTGGCCACCATTCCCTCCATCATCGTTTCCACGGCGGCGGGCCTCATCGTGTCGCGCGCGGCGGCGGAAGCGAAGATGGGCGAGGAATTCGTGGGCCAGCTGTCGTACAACTCGCGGGCGCTCAAGCTGGTGTCCGGCGTGCTGGTGCTGTTCGCCCTGGTGCCCGGCCTGCCCACGCTGCCGTTCCTCACCTTTGGCGCGGGGCTGTATGGCGTGTCGCGCCTGGTGGGCGACAAGCAGGAGGCCGAGGCCGAAGCCGCGGCCAAGGGCGGCAAGGGCGCGAAAGGCAAGAAGAAGGGCGATTCGTTGGATACGCCGGAAGAAGTGCAGACCCTGCTGCCCCTGGACACCCTGGAGCTGGAAGTAGGCTACGGCCTCATCCCCCTGGTGGACGAGGACCAGAACGGCAACCTGCTCTCGCGCATCCGTTCCATCCGTCGCCAGTTCGCCCTGGACATGGGCGTGGTGGTGCCCTCGCTGCACCTGCGCGACAACCTGCAGCTGAAGCCCGGCCAGTACTGCGTGCTGGTGAAGGGCAACCAGGTGGCCTCGGCCGAGATCCTGGTGGACCATTTCCTGGCCATGGACCCTGGCAACGCCAAGCACCGCATCCGGGGCATCGAGACGCGCGAGCCCGCCTTCAACCTGCCCGCGCTGTGGATACCCGAATCGCAGAAGGAAGAAGCCATGCTGGCGGGTTACACCGTGGTCGATCCCTCCACGGTCATCGCCACCCACCTCACCGAGGTGTTCAAGCGCCACCTGGGCGACTTCCTGGGCCGCCAGGAGGTGCAGGGCCTGCTGGACAACCTGGCCAAGCACGCGCCCAAGGCCGTGGAGGAGCTGGTGCCCGGCATCCTGCCCCTGGGCACGGTGCAGAAGGTGCTCCAGAACCTGGTGCGCGAGAACGTTTCCATTCGCGATCTGCTGACCATCGCGGAAACCCTGGCCGACTACGGCCCGGCGGTGAAGAACGCCGACACCCTGACCGAGTACGTGCGCGAACGGCTGGCCCGGTCCATCGTCAAGCCGTACATGGACAGCGAAGGCGGCCTGCCCATCGTCACCCTGGACCAGGCCGTGGAAAAGACCGTGCAGGAAGCCATCCGCCAGACCGACGGCGGCAACTACCTGGCGCTCAACCCGGCCCTGGCGCAGCGGCTCATCCAGCGCGTGAACAACGCGGTGGAGCGCGCCGTTAACACCGACGGCCAGCCCGTCATCCTGGCCTCGCCCGTGGCAAGGCCGCACCTCGCCCAACTGCTCATGCGCTTTCTCCCCAACGTCCCCGTGATTTCACAGGCCGAGATACCTTCCGACATCCGGCTTCAGTCCGTAGGTAGCGTGGTGTTCGAGTAATGCAGATCAAGACGTACACAGGCCGGAACGCGACGGCGGTGCTGGCCAGGGTAAAGGCCGAACTCGGCCCCGACGCGGTGATCCTTTCCTCGCGCGAATGCCGCGAGGGGGAACGCGCGTGGCACGAGATGTCCGTGGGCGTCGAGCACGCGGCCGCGCCGGGCACGGCCCGGTCCGCCATGGGCCCTGCCGCAGGTCCTTCCGTAGGTCCGGGCGGTTCCGTCCCCCCCGGCTGGGAGGAATGGCACCGCGAATGGGGGCAGATGAAGGAACACCTGTTCGCGCTCATGAAGCCCGCCCTGCGCATGGAAGAACTGACCCCCCGCCAGCGCGTGGCCCTGGAATACCTGACGCGCGAAGGCGTGGACGACGGCGTGGCCATGACCCTGCACCGCAGGCTGGCGGCCAGCCCCGACGCCTCGGTGCTGGAAGCCCTGGCCGACATCGTGCCCGTGCGGGGGTGGAGCCTTGCGGCGTGGCCGCAGCGGGCCCAGGTGTTCGCCGGGCCGTTCGGCGCGGGCAAGAC
This sequence comes from Desulfovibrio sp. A2, assembly GCF_000226255.1. Lineage (GTDB taxonomy): Bacteria > Desulfobacterota > Desulfovibrionia > Desulfovibrionales > Desulfovibrionaceae > Cupidesulfovibrio. The sequence goes on along the minus strand of NZ_AGFG01000046.1, from coordinate 31,521 downwards.
CACGGCCATGCTGCGCATGGCGCTGGCCCTGCGCCGCGAGAGGGCGGACCTGAAGATCGTGCTGGTCAACGCCGATTGCGGGCGCGGCCACGGGCGGCTTTTGCTGAAGCACTACGCGGAACTTTCCGGCCTCGTGTACCGCGAGGCCTCCACCGCCGCCGAATTTGCGGCCATCCTGCGCGAAAACCCCGACGCCGCCCGCATCATGGTGGACCTGCCCGGCGTTGCGCGCGACGGCAGCCTGGCCCGCCAACTGGCCATCCTGGGACTTTCGGGAGCGGGGGCGGGAACCGGCGTGGCGGTGCACCTGGTGCTGCCGCCGCATCACGGCCCGGCCCAGATGTCCGCGCTGCTGGCGCGTTATGCCTTCGAGGGGGCGGGCAGCCTTGTCTGGACGAAGCTGGACGAAGCCTGTACCTTCGGGGCATTGGTGAACGTGGCGGCGGCTTGCGGCCTGCCCGTGTCGGCCTTTTCCTACGGACCCGGCATGCGCAATTCGCTGGTTGCCGCAAGCGATGCGGCGTTGTGGCGTCTGCTGTTCAAACGGCAGTTGCCCGGCGAGGCCCCGGTGGAAAACGCCCCGCGCCAGCAGGCCGAACCCCGGCCCGTGACGCCGTCCCCGCTGGGGGCTGGCGGCGCAAGGCCGGAAGGTATCCGGTCAGGCGATATCCGGCCAGACGGTATCCGGCGGGACGGTATCCGAACCGACGCCCGGCCCGCCGTCGGCGCAAGGCCCTGAACCACGGCCCCGAGGCCGACGGCAGCCCCGACGGCACACGGCATCCACGGGCGCGGAAACAAGGCGCGCCCGGCACCGCACGCACCCACTGGAGCTTGCATCGCATGAGCCCCGATCTTCCCCTGGTATTCTCCGTCACCTCCGGCAAGGGTGGCGTCGGCAAGACCAACATCGCCGCCAACCTGGCCTGCTGCCTCGCGCAGGAGGGCAAGCGCGTGGTCCTGCTGGACGCGGACCTGGGCCTTGCCAACGTGGACGTGGTGCTGGGGCTGACCCCCAGGCTGAACCTGTTCCACCTGTTCCACGAAGGCGTGAATCTTTCCGAAATCCTGTGCGATACGCCCTACGGCTTCCGCATCCTGCCCGCGTCGTCGGGCATGAGCGAGATGCTTTCGCTCTCCACCGGCCAGAAGCTGGAACTGCTGGAGGCCATGGACGCCCTGGAAGGCGCGGTGGACTACCTGATCGTGGACACCGGCGCGGGCATCAACGACAACGTGCTGTACTTCAACCTGGCGGCGCAGGAGCGGCTGGTGGTGCTCACCCCCGAGCCCACGTCCCTCACCGACGCCTACGCCCTGATCAAGGTGATGAAGCTCAACCACGGGGTGGAGCATTTCAAGGTGCTGGTGAACATGGTGCCCGACGCGCAGACCGCGCGCGACATGTTCACCCGGCTGTACAAGGCCTGCGACCATTTTCTTTCCGGCGTGTCGCTGGACCTCGCGGGCTTCGTCCCGCGCGACCCGGCGGTGCGCAAGGCGGTGGTGAACCAGCGACCCTTCTGCGTCATGGCGCCGGACAGTCCGGCCTGCGCGGCGGTGCGCGAGGTGGCCCGAACGGTACAAACGTGGGACGTGGCGGCGAGCCTGGATGGAAACATCAAGTTCTTCTGGAAAAAGCTCCTCTTCCGGCACTAACCCGTGGGAGGCGCTGGAGTCCGGGGCCGTCGCCTGGGGCGACTTCCGGCGCGCCGACCAGGAACGGATAGTCCGGCACTACGCGCCCAAGGTGCGGTTTCTGGCCTTGCGCCTGAAGGCCAAGCTGCCCCGCAACGTGGAGCTGAACGAACTGATCAGCGCGGGCACCCTGGGCCTCATGGAGGCGCTGGGCAAGTTCCGGCCGCAGCTCGGCATCCGCTTCGAGACCTACGCCGAAAGCCGCATCCGGGGGGCCATGCTGGACGAGTTGCGGCGGCTGGACTGGTTTCCGCGCAGCCTGCGGCAACGGGTGCGGCAGCTGGACGAGGCCATCCAGCGCATCGAGCACGAAAAGGGACGCCACCCCACCGAAGCGGAATTGCAGGACGCCACGGGACTGGACCAGAAAGATGTACGGCTTGGCCTTGAGGCGTTGCAGAACCAGTTGTGCCTCTCGCTTGACGCCATACAGGACTCGCTGGCACCCGATGCATCCGTGCAGGGAGAGGGCGAACCGTTCCAGACCACGGCGACGCAGGAACTCATAGAGCGGGTGGCGGCGCTGATCGACGAATTGACACCCCGGGAGAAGCTGGTATTGTCGTTATATTATAGCGACGAACTGAATATGCGCGAAACAGCCGAGGTCATGGGCATCACCGAGGGGCGCGTCTCGCAACTGCACTCCCAGGCGCTCAACAGGCTGCGCAAGGAATTCAGAAACCACTACGGAGAACATGGCACCGTCTGAGTGCGGCGTCCGTTCGCCAGGAGTACGCACAATGCCCTACGACACCAATATGCGTGTCCTCGTGGTGGACGACTTCTCCACCATGCGTCGCATCATCAAGAACATCCTGCGCCAGCTGGGGTTCACCAACGTGGTCGAGGCCGACGACGGCACCACCGCGTGGGAGGTCCTGAACAAGGACCGCATCGATTTCGTCATCTCCGACTGGAACATGCCCAAGATGACCGGCATCGAACTGCTGCGCAAGGTGCGCGCCAGCGAGGAATTCGCCGACATGCCGTTTCTGATGGTGACGGCCGAAGCCCAGCAGGAGAACGTCATCGAGGCGGTGCAGGCCAGGGTTTCCAACTACATCGTCAAGCCCTTCACCGCCGAGACCATGAAGCAGAAGATCGACAAGATCTTCCCGTAGGCCGTCGTTCCTTCCGGGCGCGGGGCCGCCATCCGGCGGGCTTGCGCCCGTTTGCCGTGCCGCACGGGCGTGGAACGCGCGCCGCCGTTTCTCCGCCGGGCTGGCCCGTTCGGCCGGTCCTGTTGGTTCGGGCGGTTCTGTCCGTTCGGGCGTACCGGCTTCCGTCGGCAAGGCCATGCCGTTCGCCATGCGCCGGCGTTCTTCGGCCTGACGCCCGGGCATCCGATATCCGGCCGCCCCCAGACCCCGGCGTCCAAGGTCCGTCGTCCATGCGCGGGCCGCGCGCCCAGGGACCAGACCATGCTCCTCATGCCCTTCGTCACCGCCGCAGCCCCCGATGCCCCCGACCCGCTCGGGGGGGGCGTTCTTGCGCCCGACGAGGCGGGCAAGGCGGAGCTTGACGCCGGGCAGCTCGACGCCGATGCGCTGGGGCCCCCGGTGGAAGACAAGGTGGAACTGGACCTGGAGGACGCCCCCTTCCTGATGCCGGAAGAGGAAAGGGCCCCGCCCCCTCCACCTCCCTCCGCCCAGTCCCTTTCTCTGTCGCCCGGGGGCGACGCCCCCAAAAAGAAGAAATTCGATCTCTCCGGGCTGCTCGGCAACAGGAAGCTGCTGCTCATTGTCGCGGGCGCGCTGGTGCTGCTGCTGGTGGGCGGCGGCGTCACCTGGTTTCTGACGCGCAAGAAGGAGGCCCCGCCGTCCGCCGAGGTGCAGAAGGTCGTGGTGCCCCAGCAGGCCGCCCCGCCGCCGGAACCGGCCAAGCCCGTCCAGACCGTGCTGAGCTGGGAGCCGTTCTGGGTGGAGCAGAAGGACGCCAAGGGCAACATCCGGTTCTTGGTCGTCAAATTCTCGGCGCCCACCGAAAACCAGAAGCTGGTATTCGAGGCGCAGGCCAAGAAGGTGGTCATCCGCGACGCCGTGTACTACTATCTGAAGAACAAGTCGCTGACCTACCTCACCGATGCGGCCAACGCGGAAACGCTGAAGAAGGACATCCTGGCCATCATGAACGAATACCTCAGCATCGGTAAGCTGGAGGATTTGCTGATAGAGAACTACCTGGTCAAGTAGGGCCTATTCCAAATTGTCTTTTCGCCCGCTGGCGGCGTCAAACTTCGCCTGCCATGGCGTTGCTGTCCTTATCCGTAAGACTCGCGCTATGCGCTCGCCTAACGGCTAAGGCTCGGTCGAATACAAGAAGAGCGCGCTGCGGTCCTCAGCCGTAAGGCTCGCAAGCTCGCCAAACGGCTGAGGCATGCTCCCTCATGGCAGGCTCGTTTTCCTTGCCAGCGAACGAGAATCCTAATTTGGAAGCAGCGCTTTGCGCGCCGCCCGATTTTGGGTGACGCGCCAGTCCGCCGCCCCCGCCGACAGCCGACCCGCCCCGGCAGCGGGTTTCGCCGTCAGCCGCCGCCACCCTGCGCAGGTGCGTCGCGCGGGGCTTCATGCGGCGATGGAGGATCCGCCGTGTCCGTCGACCCGACGCTTCCCGTCGTCATCGCCCAGTTGGGCCACGCCGAACGCGTGGTTCACGAGGCGCAGGCCCACCCGGAAATGGCCCAGTCGGCCGCCCAGCAGGCTGCGGCCGAGGCCTTGCGGCATGACCGCTCGCAGGTGCAGAAGACCGATGAAAGCGGCAAGTCCGCGATGGTGGACGAGCGCGAGCGCAACCGCCAGCAGCGCCGCGCCCTGTTGCTGGCGCGGCGCAAGGCCCGCGCCGCGGAAGGGGAGGATGCGGACGCCTCGGATTCCGATGACGATCCGTGGTCCGGCAACATCCTGGACATCAAGGTCTGACGGCACTCCACGGTGCGGCTGGCCGGTTCGCATCTTTCAGCCTTGCTCCCTCGCCCTCCGTTCCGCATGCCCGCGTCCCTGATACGTCCGGGGCTCCCTTTCCCCATCCCGTCCCCCGTGTTCTTGGCTCGGCGGGCTCCCGCCGGTCGCCGTTGCGCCGCCGCTGCCTCGTGCCGCGTGTGGGCACGGTTTAGGCCGGTGTGTAGCCAGGGCTACAGGCGCGCCATTGCGGCGCGTGTACGACAAGGGCATGCTTGGAGAGAAATCCGGAGGCCCGCGAGAGAGGTACGCGGCAAGGCAGTGCGGGGCGCACGGGCAGGGCAGACGGATTCTTGCCGCAACGCAGCAGGCACGATACCAGTGCCGGTGGCGGCGGAAACGCCGCCGCGACGCGAGGTGCGCCATGCCGAATACCGAACGCCTGTTCGATGGTACCTACATTCCTCCCTGGCTGGTGGCCCCGGTGCACGGCGACTGGGAAAAGGTCGCGCATCTGGGGCGGCCCATGCGCTGGGCGCGCAAGAGCGTGGTCTACGACATAGGCTCGCCCTCGTCGGAGATAGTGCTCATCCGTGAGGGGCTGTTGCGCATAATCGCCCTTGGCTACAACGGAGAGCAACGCACCATCGGCATTCTGGGGCCGGGCAGCATCCTGGGCGAGGCCTCGTTGTTCTGCGGGGTGGAGAACCAGCACGTCATCAAGGTGGTGGAGCCATGCACGGGCATCGTGTTCGGCAAGGACGTGGTGTTCGGCGAAATCCTCGGCAAGTACCCTTCGTTGACCAACTGCCTCTGCCGCAACATGGCCACCAAGTCGTACATCATGTCCACCCAGCTGGAATGCACCACCTTCATGACCAGCGAGCAGAAGATCGCCCACTTTCTGTACCATCTGGCGGGCGAGCAGCAGTCGGGCAGCACGCTGTATCATCGCCTGGCCCGGCTGCCGTTGGTGACCATTGGCGAACTGTTGGGTCTGCACCGGGTGACCACCACCAACATCGTCAACGGATTCCGGCGGGCGGGCATCCTCGCCTCGGACGCCGACCACCTGGCCGTGCGCGACGTGGACGGTCTGGTGGACATCCTGCACGCCGCCAAATAAACAGTGCGCGGCTTGCCGCAGCCAAGGCATGCAAAGGCCCGCCGGTTTCCCGGCGGGCCTTTGGTCTTGGGGCGCACGAATGAACTGGAGACGGGCGGGCTACAGCGCGGCCACGGCCTCGATTTCCACCAGGCAGCCCAGGGGCAGGGCGCGCACGGCCACGCACGAGCGGGCCGGGCAGGGCGCGGCAAAGGCCGCCGCGTAGGCCTCGTTGACCAGCGGAAAATGCGCCATGTCGGTAATGAACACCGTGGTCTTGACCACGCTGGCCAGGCTGGCCCCGGCCTCGGCCAGGATGGCGGCAAGGTTGGCGCAGCTTTGCGCGGCCTGGGCCTTGGCGTCGCCTTCCACAACCGCGCCCGTGCCCGGGTTCACCGGCAACTGGCCGGAAACGAACAGCAGGTTGCCGGTGCGGATGGCCTGGCTGTACGGGCCGATGGCGGCGGGGGCGTCGGGGCTGGATATCTGGTGTTTCATGGGGGTGCCTCCTGTCGGGCGGGGCTACTTGTACATGGGCAGAATGTCGAACACGAACAGGGTGTGGCAAATGGCCGTGACGACGCCGAACAGCAGCAGCGCGGGCACGGTGGCGTTGCCCCCCTTGGCGCGGTAGCCGTTGGAGGGGCGGCGCGCACGGCTGGCCCGCAGCATCACGGCGGGGATGATCACCGACCAGATGGTGGCGGCAAGCCCGGCCCAGCCGATGGCCAGCAGAAAGCCGTCGGGCCACAGCAGCCCCCCAAGGGTGGGCGGCAGAAAGGTGATCAGGGTGGTCTTGGTGCGGCCCGCGCGCGAATCGTCGAACTTGCACAGGTCGGCCATGTAGTCGAACAGGCCAAGGCCCGCTCCCAGGAACGAGGTGGCCACGGCCAGCGACGAAAACGCCTCCAGCATGCGCAGGATGAAGCTGCTGTTCAGGTTGGCCCCCGCGGCCTTGACCAGGTCGCCCACGTTGCCGCCCGCGGCGATGACGTCGCGGAACCCGGCGCGGGGGATGGTGCCGTCACAGGCCACGATCCACAACAGGTAGCAGGCCAGGGCGATGACCGTGCCGCCAACGAGGCAGCGGTTGATCTGCCCCGGCTGCTTGCCGAAGTATTTGACCAGGCTGGGCACGCTGGCGTGGAAACAGAACGAGGTCAGGTAGGTGGACAGCGCGCCCCAGATGAAGAGGGCCGAACCGCCGCCGCTGCTGCCTTCACCCATGTCGAACAGAACCCCGGCGCGGATTTCCGACAGCATGCCCGACATGGACAGGGCAAAGCTGATCACCATGCCGCCCATCATGATCACCGAGATGCGGTCGACGATCCAGGTGCTCCACCACACGCACGCGGTCAGCAGCAGCGCGAAGGTCAGCCCGGCGGCCAGCTTGGAAGGCTCGTAGCCTATGGTCACCAGCAGGGAATGGCGCACGATGGACCCGCCCCCGCTGACGTAGGCGTAGACAAGGATGTACAGCACGAAGGCCACGGCCGCGCCGTTGACGATGCTCCACGACGGCCCCAGCGTATCCTTGACCAGGGTATGAAAACTGGCGCCTGGCTCGTAGTGCAGGTTCACCTCCAGCAGCGCCTGGCTGGAGAGCAGCATCATCGCCCATGAAAGCAGCAGGATGAGTACCGACCACTGAAACCACATGCCAGCGGAGATGGTGGGCAGGGCCAGCATGCCCGCGCCAATGGATGTACCGGCGATGATCATGGTGCCGCCCAGCACGCTGGGGCGGTGTGCGCAATGCGTCATGGTCAACTCCTTATGAAAAAGGGGAACGCCCAAGGCGTTCCCCTTCATGGTGATGCAGTGTTACTTCAGCGGTTCGAAGCGCGCCGTGAAGAAGCGCAATACCTTCGGCTCGTGCACCATCTTGAGGCCCTTGATGTTGTCGCGATGCTTGTACAGTGCGATGCAGGCGTCGGCAACCACGTCCAGGTGCGCATAGGTGTACACGCGCCTGGGTATGGTCAGGCGCACCAGCTCCAGCTTGGGTCGGTGGTGCTGGCCGGTCTTCTTGTCGCGCCCGGCGGAAACGATGCCCCGCTCCATGGAGCGCACGCCCGCCTCAAGGTAGAGCTGCGCAGCCAGCATCTGGGCGGGGAACTCGTCCTGGGGGATGTGGGGGAGGAAGGCGCGGGCGTCCAGGAACACGGCGTGGCCGCCCACGGGACGCACGATGGGCACCCCGGCTTCGGTCAGCCGGTCGCCCAGGTAGCGGCACTGGGCGATGCGGTGGGCGATGTAGGCTTCGTCCACCGATTCGCGGATGCCCTGGGCCATGGCTTCCATGTCGCGCCCGGCCATGCCGCCGTAGCTGGGCATGCCTTCGTACAGCACCACCAGTTCGGTGGCCTTCATGAACAGTTCGTCGTCGTTCATGCACAAGAAGCCGCCGATGTTGACCATGCAGTCCTTCTTGCCGCTCATGGTGCAGCCGTCGGCGTAGCTCATCATCTCTTTCAATATCGCGCGGATGGACTTGTCCGCGTAGCCCGGCTCGCCTTCCTTGATATAGTAGGCGTTTTCCACGCAGCGGGTGGCGTCGAACATCACCTTGATGTGGTGCCTGGCGCACAGCTCCTTCACCGCGCGCATGTTGGCCATGCTCACCGGCTGGCCGCCTGCCAGGTTCACGGTGACGGCCAGGCACACGTAGGGAATGCGCTCCGCGCCCACCTCGTCGATGAGGGCCTGCAACTTGTTCAGGTCCACGTTGCCCTTGAAGGGGATTTCCAGTTGGGCGTCGTGGGCCTCGTCGCGGATGATGTCGCGGAAGGTGGCCCCGTTCAGTTCCTGGTGGGCGCGGGTGGTGGTGAAGTACATGTTGCCGGGCACGTAGTCGCCGGGCTTGATGCATATCTGCGAAAGCAGGTTTTCCGCGCCGCGCCCCTGGTGGGTGGGCACGATGTGCCTGAAGCCGTAGTATTCGCGCACCACCTCCTGCAAATGCAGAAAGTTGCGGCTGCCCGCGTAGGCTTCGTCGCCGACCATCATGGCCGCCCACTGGCGATCGCTCATGGCGGTGGTGCCGCTGTCCGTCAGCAGGTCTATGCCCACGTCCTCGGACTTCAGCAGAAAGGTATTGTAGCCAGCTTCGGCGATGTGTTTCTCGCGTTGCGCGCGGGTGGTCACGGCAATGGGTTCGACGGCCTTGATCTTGAACGGTTCTGCGGGATACTTGGCGTCCATGATGCACTCCTTTGTGTTGTCCGTGATGGTCGTTCGCCGGGCATGGGGGGCGAATTCCCCTGTTGTTGCGGCATGGCGCGGTGAAAACAAGTTTCTGCGCGCCGTAAGTGTGGTCGTACGCGATGGATGGAAAGCAGCAGTGTAGTCTGGCCTACACGCGGTGCATTTTTTCACGAGAGACGAAAGATTGTCGTGGCAGCGGGCAAGGGCCTAGAAGGGGGTTCCATCGGCCAGCAGGCTGCGCCGCAGCGCCTCGCGCAGGCGGGCGGCCACGGGGCCGGGCGCGCCCGTGCCAATGGGCGCGCCCTCGTAGCGCACCAGGCTGGCGCACTCGTACACGGTGCCCAGGATCAGGAATTCCCGCGCGGACAGGATGTCCGCCTCGGTGATGGCGCGGCGGGCCGTGGGCATGAACGCGGCGGCCAGGTCCATGACCCGGTGCAGGGTGGTGCCGGGCAGGGCGCCCGCGCCTTCCGGGGCAACCAGGGTTCCCCCGGCGTCCACCAGGGCCACGTTGGCGATGGCCGATTCGGACAGGCGGCCTTCGGCATCGAAGGTCAGGGGCACGTCCATGCCGCGTTGCCGGGCCTCGTCCATCATCAGCACGTTGGGCAGGTAGTTGGCGTGCTTCACGCCGGTAAGCGGCCCCCGTTGGGCGGGCATGGCGCTGCGGAAGGCGGACAGCCCGGCGGCGAACCATGCCTCCGGCGGGGCGGTCTGCCGCCAGGCGATGATGTACAGGCTGGACTGCGGACATTCGGCGGGCGAGATGCCGAAACCGCCCGGCCCCCGCCCCACCAGCACGCGGATGCCGCCTTCATCCTGGCCGCCGGCGCGGGCCACGGCGAGGACGCGGCAACGCAGATCGTCCCAGGTGCAGGGCGGGACAAGGCGGATGGCCTCGGCCGAGCGGCGCAGCCGGGCCAGGTGCAGGTCCAGTTGGAACAGGCGGCGCTGCTGGTACCGGATGGATTCGAACACCCCGTCGCCCCGGTGGCACAGGTGGTCGTCCAGCGGGGCCAGCAGCAGGCGCGGGTCGGTGCAGACGCCGCCCACCCGGTGGTCGTGGAAGGCCAGCACCCGGTCCGCGCCGGGGCGGGGTGCGGCCAGCAGACGGGCGATGTAGTCGGCGGAATCCATCAGGGTGATGGCGTTGGCGTGGGGCAGGGGGGGCATTGTATCGGCGGGGTGCATGCGTCCTCCCGGTGCTTTGGGAAAGGGATACTGCCTCCCGCGTAGCCCGGTCGGGTGGGTGCGGCTTGTAGCGCAGGCTACGACTGGAAAAGTTTCGCATAATCCGGCAGGATCGGCGGGCATGGCGCGAGGTGCTCACGCCCGTCCGTACGGGACGGGTGTGGCCGGTGCCGGTCCGGCAGGGTCTGGTCCGGTGGGCTCCCCGTTGTGCCGGTCGCCCGGCCGGTTGTCGTCATCCCTCTGTCTCCCCCGAGGTCGCCATGACCATCTCCCTCTGGATCATTCTTCTCGTCAGCGCAGTGGAATTGGCGCTGTTGGGCGTGCTGCTGGCGTTCTTTTTGCGGCTGCGCCGGTCCGAGGCGCTGCTCAACCGCCTTCAGGCCAACCAGAACCAGTTGCTGGACCGGTTGCGCCAGAACGCCGAACTGGAACAGGAACTGGTGGCCACTTTCGCCCAGCGGCAGGAGCAGCTGCGGCATCTGGATCAGCGGCTGGAGGAGCGGGCCGAGACCCTGCGCCGCCTGCTGGAGCAGGCCGAAGGCATCAGCCGCTCGCCCCAGTTCCTGCGCGAGGTGATCCTGAATGGCCACCGCAAGGGCCACAGCCTGGAACAGATCGCCCGCTCCACGGGCCTTTCGGTGGACGAGGTGGAACTGATCCTGGCCCAGGCCGGGTAGCCACTCCCCACGCAGTTCCCCCCCCCGCCATTTTCGCTTCGCGCCTCCTCGTTTCGGACCTTCTCGTTTCGCGCCCTCGCCTCGGCTGCGCGCCGGTCGGGGCCTGTTCCCGCGCCGTTCCGGCCTCTCCGGCGATCGTCCTCCACCCGGGCCGACGCGGGGAGCCCGGATCGCGCGCCGCCCGCATGCCCCCCGGCCCTCCTGCCGCCCCCCTGTTTCCTGCTGCGACCGCCTGTTCCGTGTCCCCGCAGCATGACCCGAGCCGCCTGTCGGTTCAGGTCGCATGTCCGGTCTGTTGCCTCGCGGTGCGCGTGGCGCGCGGGTCCGGAGTCTTTCAGCGGCCAGGGGATGGCGGTGTCCGGCGCAGCAAAGGGCAGGGGAGGCAATCACGCTGTGTTGCGATCATGTTTGATTATACAATCAGCACATGAATCGCGCCGCTTTTCATGTCCAAAATTTCACTGATTGTTCAATCTGTGTAGCGCCCGCTCATGAAAACCGGCATATTGCTCATGAAGGCGAAAGCGCAGAGGGGCATTTGCGCGGCCTTCTTCCGGGAGGGCGTATAAAAACACATGGAATGACGGCGTGTTGTGAGTGATCTGCGTTGCTTGCGCAAAAAAGCCCAAGTTTCGCGTTGACAGTCTTGCATAAGACATCATACACATGCCTCAACAACGCTCCCCAAGGAGGAACTCCATGTCGATTCAATTTCTGGTTCACGAAGACGGCGATTCCGTCGGCGTCGTGGTTGTCGAAGGGGTGAAGGCGGGTCAGGAACTGACCGGCTGGGTGATGGCCGAGGACAAGACCATCGGCTTCAAGGTGCGCAACGATATTCCGATCGGGCACAAGCTGGCCCTGAAGGACCTTTCCGTCGGCGACACCGTGATCAAGTACGGCACCGACATCGGCAAGGTGGTCGCTCCCATCAAGAAGGGCGAACATCTGCATGTGCACAACGTCAAGACCAAGAGGTGGTAGGGAAATGACTGCTGATACCTTCTTCGGCTACCGCCGCGAAAACGGCCGCGTGGGCGTTCGCAACCATGTGGTCATCCTTCCCCTGGACGACCTTTCCAACGCCGCCAGCGAAGCGGTGGCCAACAACGTGAAGGGCACCCTGGCCCTGCCGCATCCCTACGGCCGCCTGCAGTTCGGCGAAGACCTGGAACTGCACTTCCGCACCCTGATCGGCGTGGGCAGCAACCCCAACGTGGCCGCCGTGGTGGTTATCGGCATCGAGCCCCAGTGGACCAACCGCATCGTGGAAGGCATCGCCAAGACCGGCAAGCCGGTGGCGGGCTTCTCCATCGAGCAGAACGGCGACCACAACACCATCTGCAACGCTTCGCGCAAGGCCAAGGAATTCATGCACTGGGCCACCGAACTGCAGCGCGTGGAATGCCCGGTGAGCGACCTGTGGGTGTCCACCAAGTGCGGCGAATCGGACACCACGTCCGGCATCGCCTCCAACCCCACCGTGGGCAACACCTTCGACAAGCTGTACGCCAAGGGCTGCACCCTGCTGTTCGGTGAAACCACCGAACTGACCGGCGGCGAACACCTGGTGCTCGAACGCTGCGTCAACGACGACGTGCGCGCCAAGTTCCAGTTCTTCTTCGACCGCTACGCCAAGCTGGTGGACGACCACAAGACCAGCGACCTTTCCGACTCGCAGCCCACCAAGGGCAACATCGAGGGCGGCCTGACCACCATCGAGGAAAAGGCGCTCGGCAACATCCAGAAGATCGGCCGCAAGGCCCCGGTCGTGGGCTGCCTGGACAAGGCCGAAGCCCCCACCGGCCCCGGCCTGTGGTTCATGGACTCCTCGTCCGCCGCGGCCGAAATGGTCACCCTGTGCGCCGCCGCCGGGTACGTGGTGCACCTGTTCCCCACCGGGCAGGGCAACGTCATCGGCAACCCCATCCTTCCCGTCGTCAAGCTGTGCGCCAACCCGCGTACCGTGCGCACCATGAGCGAGCACATCGACGTGGACGTGTCCGGCATCCTGCGCAAGGAACTGACCATGGACGGCGCGGGCGACAAGCTGCTCGACATGGCCATCCGCACCGCCAACGGCCGCAACACGGCCGCCGAAGTGCTGGGCCACCGCGAATTCGTCCTTACCCGCCTGTACGAAAGCGCCTAACGGCATTTCCATGCTCCCCCCACGGATGTCCGTGGGGGGAGTTTTTCGAGGACAACGGATGCAGCAACGGTCCATCAAGCCCGGCTGATTTCCGCCGGACGTGGAGGAAGACCATGAAGTGCCGGTTTCATGCCCTCGCCAAGCTATCTGTTTTCTTTTTGCTTTGCGCCGTCCTGCTCACTGGTGTGCAGGCCCATGCGGCGGACAAGTTTCCCACCCATCCCCTGACCTACGTGGTCACCTTCGATCCGGGCGGCCAGTCCGACCGCGAGGCTCGTCGCCAGCAGCCCCACCTGCAGAAGCTGCTGGGGCAGCAGGTCATCGTCGACTACAAGGTCGGCGGCGGCGGGGCCGTTGGCTGGAAGGAACTGACCAAGACCAAGCCCGACGGCTACAGCTTCTATTCGATCAACACCCCGCACATCATCCTGCAGCCCATGCAGCAGGACGTGGGCTACAAGACCGAGCAGATCGTGCCCGTGGCCATGTTCCAGAGCACCCCGCTCGGCGTGGCCGTGCCGGCCGACAGCCCGTACAAGACCATGAAGGAACTGCTGGAGGCGGCCAAGAAGGAACCGGGCGCCCTGTCCATGGGCGGTTCCGCCGCGTTCTCCGGCCACCATCTGGCCACCCTGCGCCTTGAAAAGCTCGCGGGGGTCAGCTTCAGCTACGTGCCCTTCACCGGTTCCGCCCCCCAGATGACGGCCGCTCTCGGCGGCCACGTGGACGTGGTGTTCGCCAATTCCGACGATCTGGTGCGCTTCAAGGACAAGATCCGCGTGCTGGCCTTCTCGTCGGCCGAGCGCTTCCCCCACTTCCCCGACGCCCCCACCCTGAAGGAACTGGGCTACGACATGGTCGACTCCATCGACCGTGGCGTGGGCGTGCCCCTGAACACCCCGGCCGAGGCCATCGCCACGCTGGAAGCGGCGTTCATGGAAATCGCCAGGAATCCGGACATCCAGAAGGAAATGCGCGATCAGGGCTTCGTGCCCCTGGCTCTGGGCCATGACGCGAGCGTGGCCTACATCAAGAAGGTTTCCGCCGAGTACGCGGAACTGGCCAAGTCCATCAAGAAGTAGGACGGCCCCGACGACGCGGCCCGGAGGGCAGCCGGGCCGCAATGCGGGGTCCCCAAGGGGGAATACATATGCGGAATCTCCGCTCAGCCGACATGGTGTGCGGTGCGTGCATCGGCCTGCTTGGCCTGGCCGTGGTCGTCGCCGCCATGAACATACCCGCCCTGATGGGCGAACGGCTTCCGTCCAAGGCCCTGCCCATGCTGTGCGGGGTGCTCACGGCCGCCGGGGGCTTCCTGCTGGCCATCAAGGCCTACCGCTACGACGGCGAGGAAATCCCGGTGGAGTGGCCGGACAGGGGCGGCTGGATAAGCCTTGGCGTGACCATGGGCGGGCTGATCGCGTACGTCGCGCTCATCGAGCTCCTGGGGCTGCCCGTCGCCAGCATGCTCTTCGTGATCGGGCTCGTGCGCTACCTGGGCATGGGGCTTATGGCCGGCGTGGCCACCGGACTCGGCACCGCCGTCTCCATCTACCTCATGATCCATTACCTCGCCCTCAGCTTCCCGCTCGGCGTGCTGGGTTCATAGGAGTGTCGGAATGTTCTTCTCGGTAGATCTGCTCATGCAGGGCTTCGGTGCGGCCCTGTCGCCGGAAAACCTCCTGTGGGCCTTCGTGGGCTGCTTCGTCGGCACTCTGGTGGGCGTGCTGCCCGGCATCGGGCCTTCCAGCGGCATCGCCATCCTGCTGCCGCTGACCACCTTCCTGCCGCCCACCCCCGCCATCATCATGCTGGCGGCCATCTACTACGGCGCCATGTACGGCGGCTCGACCACGGCCATCGTGGTCAACATACCCGGCGAGGCCTCGTCCGTGCCCACGGCGCTGGACGGCTACGAAATGGCCAAACAGGGCAGGGCAGGCGCGGCCCTGGCCATATCAGCCATATCATCCTTCGTGGCGGGCACGGTCAGCCTGCTGGGGTTGACCTTCTTCGCGCCCACCCTGGCCAGCTTCGCCTTGTATTTCGGGCCGCCCGAATATTTCGCCCTGATGATCATGGGCCTGTCGCTGGTGGTCAGCCTGGCGGGCAAGGCCCTGCTCAAGGGCCTGGTGAGCGCCATCCTGGGGCTTACCGCCTCGCTCATCGGGCAGAACCCCCTGACCGGCGCGTGCCGCCTTACCTTCGGGTGCGAAGACCTGATGGCGGGGGTGAACTTCATCAGCGTCATCATCGGCCTGTTCGCCCTTGGCGAAGTGTTCTGCAACGTGGAACAGAAGGTCACCTACATTCTCGACAACCGGAAGATCGAATGGATGCCCAAGTGGGTCGACGTCTATCGTTGCCGCTGGGTCATGCTGCGCTCTTCGGTCATCGGGTTCTTCATGGGCCTTCTGCCCGGCTGTTCCCCGGCCGTGACCACCTTCGTGGCCTATGACCTGGAAAAGCGCCTGTCCAAGACGCCGGAACGCTTCGGCCGCGGCGCCATCGAGGGCGTGGCCGCGCCCGAGGGGGCCAACAACGCCACCTCCAGCGGCGGCTTCGTGCCGTTGCTGGCCTTCGGCCTGCCCACGGGCCCGGCCCTGGCCGTGCTGCTGGGCGGCCTGATGATGTACGGCCTGCAACCCGGCCCGCTGCTGTTCCAGTCCAACCCCAGCTTCGTCTGGGCCATCATCGCCTCCATGTACGTGGGCAACGTGATCTGCCTCGTGCTCAACCTGCCCCTGGTGGGCATGTGGGCGCGCATCTCTCTGATTCCGTTCCCCATCCTTGGGCCGCTGATCCTGGTCTTCTCGGTCATCGGAGCATACAGCATCCGCTTCATGCTCTTCGACGTGTGGGTGACCCTGGTTTTCGGCGTGGTGGGCTACCTGATGCGCAAGATGAAGATACCCATGGCCCCCATGGTGCTGGCCAGCGTGCTGGCCCAGATGCTGGAAACCTCGCTGTCGCAGTCGCTGCTCATCTCGCGCGGTTCGTGGAGCGTGTTCTTCACCCGCCCCATCGCCTGCGTGTTCATGGCCCTGGCCATCGGCTCCATCGTGCGCGGCCTGTGGGTCCAGTACAAGACCGGCGGGCCCGAGGCCCTGGCCGACGGCGACGACTAGCCTTCCGTTCACGTCCGGCGTGCCGTTCGGGTGCGTCACGCCGGACGTCTTTTTTCGATGACCACCCGGCCAAGGAGTTTGCGAGATGATGGACGTTCTGTTTCCCGGCGGCATCGCCTTCACCTGGGAATTCTTCAGCGCGCTGCTCAGCATCGTGCTCATCGACCTTGTCCTTGCCGGGGACAACGCCGTGGTCATCGCGCTTGCCGTGCGCAACCTGCCCCACCGCCAGAAGATGATGGGCATCCTGCTGGGCTCGGGCGCGGCGGTGGTGCTGCGCATCATCCTCACCTTCTTCGCCGCCAAGCTGCTGGGGCTCGAATACGTGAAGCTGGTGGGCGGCGCGCTCATCCTGTGGATCGCCGTCAAGCTGCTGATGGAGGGTGGCGGGGACGAAAAGGACTGCCACGAGTGCAAGGGGCTGTTCGACGCCATGCTCACCATCGTGGTGGCCGACCTCGTCATGTCCACCGACAACATCCTGGCCGTGGCGGGCGCATCCAAGGGCAGCCTTGGCCTGCTCATCTTCGGCCTCGCGCTCAGCATCCCCTTCGTGGTGTTCACCTCCAACCTGCTGTCCACGCTCATGGAGCGCTACCCCATCATCATCACCATCGGCGCGGCGGTGCTGGGCAAGGTGGGCGGCGAGATGATCGTCACCGACCCGTTCATGCATTCGGTGCTGCCCCAGACCCCGGCCGTGGAATACGGGGCCATGATTCTGGGCGCGGTGGGCGTGCTTGCCTACGCCCGCCTGCGCCGCGCGACGGTGCGCAGCCGGGTTTCCGATGACGGCTGATGCGGCCGCGCCCGGCGGGCGTGACGGTGGCGCGATGCTGTTGGGCGTCTCCGCCGCGCACGGCAAGCCATCCGCCCGGGCAGGTTCGTGAGGCGTCATTCTCCCGGTCCCCGTCGTGCGCATCCCCGTGCGGGCAACGCACGGCGGGGGCATCGGTTCAGGCAGTGATCCGCCGCCGCGCGCGGCGGCCCAAGCGGGAGGTTTGCATCCCATGCGCATCGATCTGAAATACGGGCACGGGTACGTGCCCCTCGACCTGCCCGAGGGCATCCACGTGGATGTGTTCGAGCCCAATCCCGTGGAGCCGCTGGCCGACCCTCTGGCCGCCCTCCATGCCGCGTTGGATGATCCGCTGGGCTGCCTGCGTCTGGAAGACCGTCCGGCCCCGCGCACCGTGGCCATCGCCGTGCCCGACGAAACGCGGCCCGTGCCGGTGCGGCTGCTGCTGCCTCCGGTGCTCGACCGCCTCTTCGCCGCGTACCCGGCCCTGAAGCCGAAAGACGTGGTGGTGGTGGTCGGCGGCGGCCTGCACCCACCGGCGGACGAGGCCCAGCTGGCCCGCGTGCTGCCGGAAGACCTGCGCGGCTGCCGGGTGGTGGCCCACGACGCGGAGCATTCCCCGGTGCGCAGCTTCGGCTCCACCGCGCGCGGCACCCCGGTGGAGATCAACGCCGCCTACGGCGCGGCGGACCTGAAGATCGTCATCGGCATGGTGGACGCGCACCAGTTCGTGGGCTTCACCGGCGGGGCCAAGGGCGTGGCCATCGGCTGCGCCTCGGCGGACATGATCGAGGCCAACCACCGCCTGATGCGCGACCCGGCCGCCACCGTGGGGGTCATAGAGGGCAACCCCGTGCGGCTCGACCTGGACGAGGCCGGCGAGCTGGCCGGGGTGGCGCTGGCCGTTAACGTGGTGCTGGACGCGGCCAAGCGTCCGGTGGCCGTGCTGGCGGGCTGGCCGCCGTTGGTTATGCGCGCGGCGGCCAAGGTCACGGCGCGGGTGTACGGCCTGGCCTACGACCAGCCCTACGACGTGGTCATTGCCTCGTGCGGGGGCGCGCCCAAGGACATCTGCCTGTACCAGGCCCAGAAGGGGCTGAACACGGCCGTGCAGTGCGCCGCGCCCGGCGCGAAGGTGCTGCTGGTGGCCAAATGCGGCCAGGGCATCGGCGACGAGACGTACCACGACTACGTGCGGCGCTTTCCGTGCGCGCATTCGCTGAAAAAGGATTTCGAGTCCGGGGCGTTCCGCATGGGCGCGCACAAGGGCTTTCTGTTCGCGCGGGCCACCACCCGCTTCGAGGTGGTGGTGCATTCCGACCTTGCCCCCGACCGGTTGCGCGAATGCCTGCTGACGCCGGGCGACATGCAGGAAACCGTGGACAACTGGCTGGCCGGGCTGAAGAACCCGCGCGTGGCCGTGGTGAAGAACGCCAACTCGTCATTTTTCTACAGGAAATAACGGATAGCATGCCCGCCTCCTCCTGACAGGGCGGACGGGGCCGCGCCAGGTCGCCACCGGGCGAAGCCCGGCCCCGTCCGTCTGAAAGGGGGAACGGCCAGAACCGGACGTGCGTTCGCGGGGGGCGGACGCCGTAGCGCGTGCATCGTGCCGAACGCGACGGGGGATGCGGAGAGAGGGAAGCGGGACGGGTCCGCAGCGGGAGCAGGCCGCGCCGGGGGGCGCGGGCGCGCTTTCGGGGCGGGCGGAACGGCAGACACACTCCGGAGGGCAGCATGCTGCTGAAGACCAAGCTCTATCTCGGTTTTCTGGCCGTACTCCTGTTGACGGTCATCGTCGGCGGCATCGGATGGCGCGGAATGCACGACATGGTCGTGTACGGCGCGTACGCCACGGCGATCGAGACGGGAATGCGCCGGATGTCCTCGGCCGAGGCGTCCATGGGCCGTTACATGCTGCTGGGCGAGGAAGCCCAGGCCGCCGTCACCGAGGAGCACCTCGACGCGGCCCTGGCCATCGTCAACGGGGCCATGGGCCGCTTGGACGAGGGCTGGGCGGACGAGGACGGCAAGGCATTGGTGGAGAACCTGGAAAAGTTCAAGACCGCCTTCGCGCAGCTGGTGTCCTCGTCGCAGGAAATCGCGGGCATGCGCGCCCGGCTGGACGCCAGCGCAGAGGCGGTGCTGGCCGCCGCCGCCAAGCTGGACGGGGTGCTGGCCGAAGCGGTGCAGGGCGCTTCCGGTACGGAACATTTCAAGGAGTACAGGCAGCTGCAAGCCGCCATGGCCGATTTTGGCGCCATGCGGGTGCAGGCAGGGCAGTTTCTTGCCCAGCCCACCAAGGAGCAGCGGCGCAAGGTGAACAGCCTGATGAACCGCGTGCGTACCCGGCTCGACGAGGCGCGCCCCGCCCTGTCCGGCCCCGCCGCCGAGGCCATGGGCGCGTTGCAGGGGCAGGTGGGCGAGTACGGCATGGCCTTTGGCCTGTGCGCGGGCACCATGCAGGCGCGCTTTGCCGCGCTGGAGCAGCAGCGCCAGGTGCTGGAGGCGGCCCAGGCCGCCGCGGGCGACGCCATGGCCCACGCGGGCGAGGCCCTTGCCGTCTCGTCGCGCACGGCCAACTGGCTGCTGCTGGCGGGCGCGGCGGCCGCCACGTGCATCGGCGCGTGCATCGCATTTTTGTTGCCGCGCGGCACCATGCGCCAGCTCGGCAAGGACCCCGGCGAACTGGCCGACATCGCCCGCCGGGTCACCGAGGGCGACTACGCCATCGACGACGGCAGCCCGCACATCGGGGTGTATGGGCGCATCGTGGACATGGTGGAATCGCTGAAGGCCCACCTGGCCAGCGCCGAAGAGGAATCACGCCGGGCGCGCGAGGAATCGGAACGGGCCCGGCAGGCCATGGAGCAGGCGGACGAGGCGCGCTCGGGGGTGGAGGCCGCCAACCGGACCATGCAGTCCGTGGCGGACGAGGCCCACGCCATTTCCGCCCGCATCGCGGCCGCGGCCGAGGAACTGGCCGCCCAGGCCGAACAGGTGGGCGCGGGGGCCGAGGTGCAGCAGCAGCGCATGGCCGAAACCCTGGCCGCCATCACCCAGATGAACGCGGCCGTGGCCGAGGTGGCCGCCAGCGCCGCCGCCACCAGCCGCAGCTCCGACGATTCGCGCCGCAACGCGGAAGACGGCGCGCAGGTGGTGGCCCGCACCGTCACCGCCATCGAGAAGGTGGCCGAAGGCTCGGACGCGGTGCGCCGCAACATGCAGGAACTGGGCGTGAAGGCAGAGGCCATCGGCAAGGTCATGGAAATGATCGCCGACATCGCGGACCAGACCAACCTGCTGGCGCTGAACGCGGCCATCGAGGCGGCAAGGGCTGGTGACGCCGGGCGCGGCTTTGCCGTGGTGGCAGACGAGGTGCGCAAGCTGGCAGAGCGCACCATGCAGGCCACGGCGGAGGTGGGAGGCAGCGTGCGGGGCATCCAGGACGTGGCCCGGCGCAACGTGGACGCGGTGGAGCATTCCGTCTCCGCCGTGGGCGAGGCCACCAGGTCCGCGCGAGAATCCGGCCAGGCGCTGGACGCCATCGTGCGCATCGTGGGAGACTCGGCCGCGCAGGTCAACGGCATTGCCACGGCGGCGGAGCAGCAGTCCGCCGCCAGCGAGCAGATCGGCCGCACGGTGCAGTCGGTCAGCGACATCGCGGCGGAAACGGCGGGCGGCATGCAGCAGTCGGCCGTGGCCATCCGCGAGCTGTCGGAGATGGCCGCGCAGTTGGAGCAGGCGTTGCACCGCCTGCGCACGTAGGGGCGGTCTCCGAATGGTCTTTCCGTCCGTTGAACCGACCCGAAGGGCGCGTAGCGTGCCCGTTGCGCGAGTCTGCGAGCGTTACGGGCATCGTGCGCAGGGCGGTCAAACTTCGCCCGCCACTTGAACCCTGCCGCATGGCGGGGGCAGCAATCCGGCGAACACGTTCCGGGTTCAAACTGCCGCAGGAGCAGCCATGACAGTGGTTCTTGGCCCCGACGATCTGACGGAACTGTGCCGCGCCGTGCTGGCGCGGGCGGGCGTGCTGCCCGCCGCCGCGTCCTCGGTGGCCGGGGCGCTGGTGGCCGCCGAGTGCATGGGCATTGTCTCGCACGGGGTGGCGCGCCTGCCGCAGTATGCCGACCAGGTGGCGGCGGGCAAGGTGCGCGGCGACGCCGTGCCCCGCGTGGAAACCCCGCTGCCCGCCACCGTGCGCGTGGACGCGGGCTGCGGCTTTGCCTATCCGGCCATGGAGGCCGGGCTGGCCGCCGCCATCCCCCTTGCCCGGCGCATGGGCTGCGCGGCGCTGGGGGTGACCAATTCGCACCACTGCGGGGTGGCCGGGCTGCACGTGGAGCGGGCCGCCCGGCAGGGGCTGGTGGCGCTGCTGTTCGCCAATACCCCGGCGGCCATGGCCCCGTGGGGCGGCAACCGCGCCTCGCTCGGCACCAACCCGCTGGCCTTTGCCTGTCCCGCTCCCGGCAGGGGCCCGGCCGACGACACCGAGCCGGACCCGCTGGTCATGGACCTTTCGCTGAGCACCGTGGCGCGCGGCAAGATCGTCGCCGCCGCGCGCGAGGGCCAGCCCATTCCCGAAGGCTGGGCCGTGGACGGCGACGGTAACCCTACAACCGACGCGCGGGCGGCCCTGGGCGGCATGCTGCTGCCCTGCGGCGGGGCCAAGGGGGCCGCGCTGGCCCTGATGGTGGAACTGCTGGCGGCGTCGCTCACTGGCAGCAACCATGCCTACGAGGCGTCTTCGTTCCTGGACGCGGCAGGCCCCCCGCCCCGCACGGGGCAATGCATGCTGCTCGTCTCGCCCGATGCCTTCGGCGCGGATTTCGCCGGGCGGGCCGCCGCGCTGCTGGGCCACGTGCTGGACCAGCCCGCCACCCGCCTGCCGGGGGCGCGGCGTTTTGAACTGCAACGCCAGGCCCACCGCGAAGGCGTGGCCGTGCCGTGGTCGCTGCACGAGGACCTGATGCGCCGCGCACGCGGCGCGTGAACGAATTCCGGCGGGAACCCGTGCGTTTTCGCCACATGCTGCCCACCGCCCGTCTCGCGCGGGCGCACAAAAACGGGCCTTCCTCGCGGAAGGCCCGTTCCTTGTTCTTGCGGCCGGCCAGGTCTTGAGGCGTGCCCGGCCCGGCTAGGAAAGCTTGGTGCGGTAGTGGAAGTTGGTGGTGACGCAGCGGGTGTGGCGCAGTTCCACCGGGTTGTCCTCGATGTCCATGGCCACGCGGCGGATGGCCAGCAGCGGGTGCCCCACCGGCACGCCCAGGCGTTCGGCGTCGGTCTTGTCGGCGGCCACGGCGGTGATGCTTTCGTCCGCCTTGGCGATGGTGACGTTGAAGCGCTTCTGGAAGAAGTCGTACAGGGTGTTGGGCAAGGAACCCACGGGAATGGTCTCGATGCCCGGCATGCGCGCGCAACTCAGGGTGATGTGTTCGTTCAGCAGCGGCACGCCGTCCAGCGAGCGCACGCGTTCTATGCGCAGCACTGGCGCGCCCAGGGCAATGTCCAGCGCCGCCGCCTCTTCGGCGTCGGCCTTGCCGGAGGCGGCCCTGAGCACTTCGGAAATGGGCAGGGTGCGCCTGTCCTCGCAACTGACGATGCGGAAGAAGCGGAACAGCGCCTCGTCCGCGTCGAAGGTGGCCACGGCCGTACCCTTGCCCTGATAGCGCACCACCCGGCGCTCTGCGGTCAGCTCGTTCAGCGCCTTGCGCAGGGTGCCGTGGCTGACGCCGTATTCCTCGGCAAGCACCGGTTCGCTGGGCAGAAAGCTGCCCGGCGCCCATTCACCGGCGGCGATGCGGCGCAGCAGCGATTCCTTGACCTGCTGGTACAGGGGGTTGAAGGCGGGCTTTACGGGCATGTGCATCTGTTGGGCTTCAGGACAGCCTGCGGGTTCAGGTTTGGAGGGGCGAAGTCTTGCAAAAAATATAAGATATCAGTCTTGCCCTCGTTGTCCTGCAACTATCCGAGAAACGGACGCAGCACAAGGGGGTGATAACGGCGAAATCCGCGCGGCTCGTGGCATGGCGGGCCGTTCGGCGATATTGGTTGTCCGGGCAACCGCGCAAGACGGGCATGATCTGTCGCGAAACTTCGGGCTGGCCAGTCAGGCCAGTCGGGCCATGCCCGCCGGACCTGCGCGCCGCAGGAAGATGGCCCTGCGGCGCGTGACGCATCCGGCAGGACGGATGCGCCACCCCGTCAGGATACCTGGGTTTCGATGCGCAGCCCGTATTTTTCTATCTTGGCCAGCAGGGTGGGGCGCGAAAGCCCCAGCAGGCGGGCGGCGCGGGTGCGGTTGCCCCCGGTGAGGTGCAGCGCCTCGCGCACCACCAGCCGCCCCACGTGGTCCATCAGCGCGTCGAACACGTTGTCGCCGTCGCTTTCGCTGAGGGTGCGGCGGATGAGCTCCTGCATGGTCTGGTCGGCCGCCAGCGAAAGGTCGCAGGCCGGGCCTTCGCTGCCGGGCCGGATGCCCCGGCTGGCCTCCAGCGCCTGCTTCAGGTCCGGCTCGCCCAGCGGGCCGCCCCGGCTGAACACCAGCGCCTTGTGCACGGTGTTGCCCAGCTCGCGCACGTTGCCCGGCCACGGTTGCGCTTCCAGGTAGGCCAGCGCCTCGGGGGTGATGCCGGGGTTCGGCATGTCCATCTCGCGCGAGAAGCGGGCCAGAAAGTAGCGGGCCAGCGGGGGGATGTCCTCGCGGCGTTCGCGCAGGGGGGGCAGCCACAGGGTGACCACCTTCAGTCGGTAGTACAGGTCTTCGCGAAAGCGCCCGTCGGCCACGGCGGCCTCAAGGTCGGTGTTGGTGGCGGCGATGATGCGCACGTCCACCGGAATGGGCTGCCTGCCGCCCAACCGTTCGATCTGCTTTTCCTGCAGCAGGCGCAGCAGCTTGGCCTGGATGCCCATGGGCATGTCGCCGATTTCGTCCAGGAACACCGTGCCGCCGCCCGCCTGTTCTATCTTGCCCACCCGGCGGTTGGTGGCCCCGGTGAAGGCCCCCTTCTCGTAGCCGAACAGCTCGCTTTCCAGCAGCGTGTCCGGGATGGCCACGCAGTTGATGACCAGGAACGGCTTCTGGCCGCGCAGGCTGTGCTGGTACACGGCGCGGGCCACCAGTTCCTTGCCGGTGCCCGATTCGCCCCGCACCAGCACCAGCGCGTCGGTGGGCGCGGCCCGGCCGATGGCCTTGTACACCTGGTGCATGGCCCGGCTGGTGCCCACCAGGGCCTCGCCCAGCGGGGCCTGCCCGCCGCCTTCGCCGTCCGCGCCATCGGCCATCATGTCCACGCGGGCGCGCATGCGGCGTCCCGCTTCCACGGCCTGCTCGATGAGCGCGAGGATGTCCGGGATCTCGAACGGCTTCAGGATGTAGTCGAAGGCCCCCAGCTTGGTGGCCTCGATGGCGGTCTCGGTGGTGGAATAGGCGGTCATGATGACCACCGGCAGGCGGGCGTCTATCTCGCGGATGGCGCGCAGGGCGGTCAGGCCGTCCATGCCCGGCATGCGCACGTCCATGATCACGAGGTCGGGCAATTCCTCGCGCACCAGCTTTATGCCCTGCTCGCCGGTGGATGCGGCGCGCACGTCATGCCCCTCGCCGGCCAGCAGGCGCTGGAAGCTCTGGCGCAGTTGCAGTTCGTCGTCGACGATCAGGATCTTAGCCATGAGTCGTCCTTGCGGGCGGGCAACACGATGACGAAGGTGGCCCCCTTGCCGTGCGCCGAATGCAGGTGCAGCCAGCCCCCATGCTCCTCGAAGATGCGCCGGGCGATGGGCAGGCCGAGGCCGGTGCCTTCTTCCTTGGTGCTGAAGAACGGCTGGAAGACCTCGTCGCGGATGTGCGGGGGCACGCCGGGGCCGCTGTCGGCGATGCGAATGACCACGGCCCGGCCCAAGGGATTGATGATGCCTTTTTCTTCGGTGATGTCCAGCGTGCCGTCGTAGCCCATGGCCTCGCACGCGTTCAGGATGAGGTTGACCAGCGCTTCCTTGAGCTGCTCGGCGTCGCCGTCCACCTCGGGCAGGCGTTCGGCGCGGTGCACGGCAACCGCCACGTTGAACGATTCCAGGCGGTGCTTGAGCAGTTGCAGGGTCATGTCCACCACGTCGGACGGGCTGACCGGCTGCATGCGCAAGCGCGGGCGGCGCGAGAATTCCAGAAAGTTGGTGACGATGGCGTCCAGATGGCGGATTTCGGCGGCGATGACCTCGAAGTCCTCCCGCTGTTCCTTCTGGTCCGGCCCCAGCTTCAGGCTGCGTTCCAGCGCGAACAGGCGCAGCTTCACCGAGGTCAGCGGGTTGCGGATGGAATGGGCCACCCCCGCGGCCAGCTTGCCCACCAGGGCCAGCTTTTCGGTCTGGCGCAGGGTTTCGTGGCTTTCTTCCAGCTGCACCTGGGTGCGGTGCATGGTGTCCAGCAGGTGGCGCAGGCGGCGGTCCAGCACCTCCACCTCGTTGCCGTAGGCTTCGGCGTCTTCCAGCCCTTCCAGCGCCAGGCGGCGGATGGGCCCCAGCACCTGCCGGAACACCACCACGGCCAGCAGCCCGGCCAGGAACAGGATCACCAGCATCAGCCCCAGGGCGTCGGTGGCGGGGTTGGCCGTCCACGTGCCGAAGGGCGTGGGCAGGGACAGCCGACCGCTGGCCATGAGCAGCGGCAGCGCGGCGGCGGCCATGGAGGTGGCCGCCAGCGCGGCCAGCAGCAGGCCGATGCGCACGCGCAGGCTGGGGCGAAAGCGCACCACCCTGGGCAGTATCCAGTTCACCATACGGGTATCCGGGGCCGAGGCCCGTGTGCCGCAGCGCGGGGTTGAAGCGTGTGTGTCAGGCGGTTCTAGCCCAAATCCCGCGCGGGAACAACGAGATGCAGGGGCCCGCGCGGGCGCGGCTGCCGTTGCCGCGCGCCCCCGCCACCAGCATGAGAGCGCCGCCGCCATGCGTCCAGCCACCTTGTGGCGCATGCCAAAGAACGGTAGGAAGGCAGGGCGGGCGGCCTTTTGCGCCGTCACCCTGCTGCCGGGAGGCCTCATGACCGACACGCCGATTTCCGACGCGCCATCCGGCGACGCCCATTCCGGTTCTGGCCGGGGCGAACCGCGCGCGCTGCCCCGCATCCTGCTGGTGGACGACGAGCCCGAAAGCACCGAGATGCTGGCCCTGCGCCTGGGCAAGCGCGGCTTTGCCGCCGCGCGCGCCGCCAGCGGCGAAGAAGCGCTGGAACACCTGGCCCGCCAGGGGGCCGACGTGGTGGTCATGGACGTGAAGATGCCGGGCATGGGCGGCATGCGCGCGCTGGAACGCATCCGCGCCGAATTTCCCGGTGTGGAGGTGATCATGCTCTCCGGCCACGCCGACATGGAGGTGGCGGTGGAGGGCATGCGTCTTGGCGCCTTCGGCTACCTGATGAAGCCCACCGATTTCGACGAACTGCTGTTCAAGATAGAAGACGCCTACACTCAGTGCCAGCTTGACCGCAGGGCTGCCGCGCGCAGGGGCGCGTAGGGAGCCTCGCGGCGCGGCCGGGACATTCCGGCCGTCACGTACCTGTTGCACATGCCCGGTCGGCGTCATGCGCCGCCCGCGCCCCGGCCCGGCCCGCCGTGCAGACGCGGGCGAAACCGTGTTTCTCCGTGGCCCGGGGCGCTTCGCAAACATATTCTGCTCTAGGAACACCGTCATGGGGCTGTTCTGCTGGCTGCCCTTCCGCCGCAAGCGGCGGGACGAGGAACGCGCCGCCGCCGAAGAGGCCTTCGCGGCGCGCTACCACCGCTTCAAGCTGGTGCTCAACGCTTGGGCCAAGCTGCAGGAAGTGATGACCGAGATGGAACTGGCCCTGTGCTGCGTCCATCCCTTCGGCATGCAGACGGTGCGCGCCCTGTGCACCCGCATCACCACCCAGGTCTTCCAGTGCATCCGCCAGTTGGACGAACTGGCCCCCGGCCGCTACCCCGAGCTTTCCGCCCGCTTCGACGCCATCCAGGCCGAGGTTTCGGCCATCGTCTATGGCCGCCCGGCCACCATGGACGGCCCGCTTGCCCTGCCGTTCGGCCATCCGGATCTTGCCCTGCCCGACCTTGCGGACCCGGCCCTGACCCGGCTGGGGGCGCTGCGCGCGGCGTTGGCCCCGCGCGGCGCGTCCGACATGTCGACCGCATCCGGTATGCCGGGCGGCGGCGTGCCCGACGGGTTCATCGTCACCGCGGCCGCCTGCCAGCGGCTGTTCCGGCACGAAGGCCTGCAGGAGGAGATCGGGCGGCGGGTGCAGGCGTCCGGCGGCATCCGGCCGGACAACCTGCTGGACCTTTCGCCCTCCATCGCCGGACTGATCCTGCAGGCGGATGTGCCCGCCGAGGTGTCCGGGGCGGTGCTGGACGCGCTGTCCGCCCTGCGGACCCGCGTGGCCGCGCGGCCCGGCGCGCACGAGCGCGACATGCGCCTGCTGCTGCGCGGGCGGGTGTGGCCGCAGGGCTCCACCGGCGTGCGGGAAGGGGGCGACGACGACGCGGGCGGCATGACCCTGTGGGGGCCGTCCATCCCGCTGTTCGGGGACGCCGATCCCGAGGCCGACAGGCAGCGCGTGCTGGACGGGCTGCGCGCCACCCTGGCCCTGAAGTATTCGCCCCAGGCCATCGCCTATCGCCGCAACCGGGGCCTGCGCGACGCGGGCACCTGCGTGTGCGTGGGCTGCTTTGCCGTGGAGGCCCCGGTGGCCGGGGGCATCGCCTACACCGGCAACCCCCTGCACGCCCGCGACACCTCGGTGCACGTCTACGCCGCGCGCGGCCTGTCCGAGGCCGTGGAGGACGGCGCGCACGACGTGGACGCCTACCACGTCTGCCGCGCGGGCGGCTCGGTGCGGCTGCGCAGCATTGCTCATGGCGCTTCCGCCCCGGTGCTGGACGACGCGGCGGCCCGCGCCGTGGCGGAGCTGGCCCTGGCCGTGGAAGAGCGCTGCGGCCTGCCGCAGGAGATCGACTGGCTGCTGGAGCCGGATGGCTCCGTCTCGCTGCTGCACGCCCGGCCCCTGCCCGCGCCGCGCGCGCACCTGCCCGAAAGCTACGCCGAATCCGAGGCCGAAGACGCCGCGCAGACCGAGTGCCCGCCCCCGGCGCTGCTGGACGGCGGGGTCACCGCCGGGCCGGGCGTGGTGGCCGGGCCGGTGCACATCGTGCGCGAGCGCGACGACGTGCGTTCCTTTCCGGACGGCGCGGTGCTGGTGGTGGCGCGCGACCTGGCCGACTGGGGCATGCTGCTGGACCGCGCCGCCGCCGTGGTGGCCGAGCGGGGCCGCCTTTCCAGCCAGCTGGCCGCCGTGGCCCGCGAATTCGGCAAGCCCGCCGTGTTCGGCCCGTTCCGGCAGGGCAGCCCGCTGGATATCCTGGAGCAGGGGGCCATGGTCACCGTGCACGGCGACGTGGGCGTGATCTACCCCGGCCGCATCGAATCCTTCGTCGAATCGGGGCCGCCGGAATGCAACTTCATGCCCGGCAGCCCGGTGTTGCAGGCCCTGGACGCCGCCGCCCACCACATGCTGCCCCTGACCCTGGACCCGGATTCGCCCGATTTCAAGTCCGCCAACTGCCGCACCTTTCACGATCTGGGGCGGTTCTGCCACGAAAAGGCCGTGGCCGAGATGTTCCGCTTCGGCTCGCAGCAGCGCCACGCGCCGCAGCGGGTCAAGCAGTTGCAGTGCGACGTGCCCAAGCAGTTCTGGGTGGTCAACCTGGACGACGGCTTCGACGGCGAGGTCAACGGCCCGCTGGTGCCCGTGGCCCGGATAACCTCGGTGCCCATGCGCGCCCTGTGGCGCGGCATGAACGCGGTGCCGTGGCAAGGGCCGCCGCCGGTGGACGCCAAGGGCTTTTTGTCGGTGATGTTCGAGGCCACGGCCAACCCGCATCTGGACCCGGCCGCGCAGTCCGCGTTCTTCACCGAGCGCAACTACTTCATGGTTTCGCGCAACTATTGCAGCCTGCATTCGCGCTTCGGGTTTCATTTCGTGGCCGTGGAATCGCTGGTGGGCGAGCGCACGCCCGAGAACTACGTGGTCTTCCAGTTGCGCGGGGGGGCCGCCAACATCGAGCGCCGGGTGCGCCGGGTGGAGTTCGTGGCCGGGCTGCTGGAGGAATTCGGCTTCACCTGCACGGTGCGGCGCGACGCGCTGTCGGCCCGCATCGAGAACCTGCCAGAGGCGGATGCCCTGCATATGCTGCTGGTGGCCGGGTACATGACCATCCATACCCGCCAGTTGGACATGATCATGAACGATGGGCCGCAGCTGGCCGAGCGGCGCGCGGCCATGCTGGCCGACTGCCGCCTCCTGCTGGAGGAGGCCGCCGCGGCCGAACGCGAGCAAGAGGCCGACCAGGCCTCGTCTGGTGATGATGCCCGGCCGCGCCGGGCGGTGGACCCTGCCGCCCCGGTCTGAGCGAGGCTGTCAGGTTCCTCAGGGTTCCCCAGGTTCCTCCAAATGTAGGGCATATTCCTGGCGCAGGCGGCACGGCGAAACGGGCGTTTCCGGAATGGGCGGTTCCGGCGATTGTAAAATTCAGGATGATCGGATAATTGTCGCACATGGGGTGACCCCTGCGCGGCCCGTGTTCCACGGATGCACTGCGGGGGCGTGAGGTTGCCGCGCCGGTGTCCCGGCGTGCCATATGCGAAACGGATGTGCCGACATCGCGACGTATGCGACAGGTGCGCCATTCGCGCCATTCGCGAAGGGCAGGCGCAGCCGGGACGCGGCGGTTTCTTCTTCCCCGCCCCCATGCCCCTCTTTCGAGGCGGCCTTTTTCCGGACGCCCCTTTGGCGGGCGGCCCGCTCACGGAGGCTGGATGGACATCGGCGGATACACCAGGCTGCGGCGCAGGCTCACCTTCGCCATGCTCGCCTTTTCGCTCGTGCCGCTCTTCGCGCTGGGCTTCTTCATCCATCTCCAGTTTTCCAAGACCTACCACGAGCGCATGGTCTCGGGCATCGAGGCGGTGACCGAAAGCAAGCGCCGCGCGCTGGACACCTTCCTTGCCGAGCGCGTCTCGCAGATCAAGAGCCTGGCCTGGACCCATTCGTTCCGCGATCTGTCCGACTCCGCCCAGTTGGGGACCATCTTCGGGGTCATCCAGTCCAATGCCCGTTCCTACGTGGACCTCGGCGTCATCAACGACCAGGGCGAGCACGTGGCCTACGTGGGCCCCTATTCGCTGGAGGCCGCCAACTACCGCGACGAGCCGTGGTTCCACGAGGTGATGCTGAAGGGCCAGTATGTCAGCGACGTGTTCACGGGCTTTCGCCGCTTTCCGCACTTCATCATCGCGGTCATGCGCCGCGAGAACGGCCGGGCGTGGATACTGCGCGCCACCATCGATTCCGCCGCCGTCAGCGCCATGCTGCACCGCGCCTACTCCGGCACCAACAGCGACGCCTTCCTGCTGGGCACCGACGGCACCCTGCAATCCGATTCGCGCAACAACGGCGCCATCATGACCAAACCCGGCCTGCGCATGACCATGCCCGACAGGGCCAAGCGCGGGGTGGTGGTGGACACCGTGGCCAACGCCGACGGCCGCCCCATGATCACCGGCATGACCTGGCTCGAGAACATGCCCTGGCTGCTGGTGGTCATGGACGACCCGCGCGAGCCCCTCTCCCCCCTGGCGCAGACTCAGTTCATCGTGGTGCTGTTCCTGTTGGGCGGGGTGGTGGTGATCTGCCTGGGCACCTTCTTCACCACCCGGGTCATCGTGAACAAGGTCATCGAGGCCGACCGCAGACAGTCTCGGCTCGACGCCTCGCTCATGCAGTCCAGCAAGATGGCCGCCCTCGGCAAGCTGGCCGCCGGGGTGGCGCACGAGGTCAACAACCCGCTCATGCTCATCCGCGAGAACGCCGGGTGGATCCGCGACCTGCTGTCCGAAGAGGACACCGCCCGCATGGCCCACCACGCCGAGATCGAGGAGGCCGCCAACAAGATCGAGCAGCACGTGGACCGGGCCAAGGGCATCACCCACCGCATGCTGGGTTTTGGCCGCCGCATGGAACCCATGCAGGAGGACGTGCCCCTCAACGTGCTGACCGAGCAGACCGTGAAGTTTCTGGAAAGCGAAGCCCTGCACCGCAACATCAGCATCATCAAAGACTTCGACGCCGAACTTCCCGCCATCACCACCGACACCGCCCAGGTGCAGCAGGTGATCCTGAACGTGCTCGACAACGCCATCGACGCCGTGGGCCAGGGCGGCTCCATCACCGTGCGCACCGGAGCCACCGAGCGCGGCGACGAAGTGTTCGTGGCCGTCAGCGACACCGGCGGCGGCATCGCGCCCGAGGTGCTCGAACATATCTTCGACCCGTTCTACACCACCAAGAAGGCGGGCGAAGGCACCGGCCTCGGCCTCGCCATCTGCTATTCGATCATGGAAAAACTCGGCGGCCGCATCGTGGCGGAAAGCACCCCCGGCAGCGGGGCCACCTTCACCGTGTTCCTGCCCACCGCGCCGCCCGCCTTCACGCAGGATACCCTGCTCAACTTGCGGTAGCGGCTGCTGTTTTTTGTACGCCTCCGGCGGGCAGTGGGCTTTGCCCCCTGCACCCCCGTACAGAGGGGGCACGGCGCCCTCGGCCCCTCCCACACCCCGAATGAAAAGTTTGGGGGGATG
>NZ_AGFG01000047.1 GCF_000226255.1 Desulfovibrio sp. A2 | reverse complement strand
AGGTCCGGAGGAAGAAACCTTTTTCAAAAGGTTTCTTCCTCCGGTTATTCTTGCCTGATTTTCCCTACCCGCACTTGGTGAAGCCGCAGCCGGGGCAGATGTAGCAGCCTTCCTGGAACACCAGGTCTTCGCCGCAATCGGGGCAGCGCTGCTTGTCCAGTTCGTTCACCGGGCCGTGGGGGGGCAGTTCGCCCTTCAGGTAGCGGTTTTCCAGCACCCACGAGATGGCGTCGGGGATGGACAGCAGCAGGCCCTTCTTCTGGAACACCGGGTGTTCGCCGCCGATGCCCTTGAGCTGCTGCACGATGTCGCGCACCTCCACGCCGGAGCGCAGGGCCAGCGACACCAGGCGACCTATGGCCTCGGCCTTGGCGGTGATGGACCGGCCCGACTTGCCGATGGTGGCGAACACCTCGAAGGGCTTGCCGTCGGCCTCGTTGACGGTCAGGTACATGGCCCCCAGGCCCGTGGGCACCTTCTGGGTGAAGCCGTAGACGATGTCCGGGCGCTGGCGCACGGCGCTCTTGTGGTCGTCGTCCTTGCCGTCGTCCTTCTTTTCGCCTTCGCCGGTGCACAGCACCTGCACGGCCTTGCAGCCGTCGCGGTACACGGTGACGCCCTTGCAGCCCTGCTCGTAGGCCATCCAGTAGATGCCCCGGATGTCGTCGATGCTGGCCGAGTTGGGCAGGTTCACGGTCTTGGACACGGCATTGTCGGTGTACTTCTGGAAGGCGGCCTGCATGCGCAGGTGCCACACCGGGGCGATGTCCATGGCGGTCACGTACACCCGGCGCAGGTCTTCGGGCAGGTGGTCCATGGCCTGGATGGAGCCCTTTTCGGCCACGGCCTCCATCAGTTTCTTGCTGTGGCTGCCGGTGGCCATCAGGGCCGCCTCGAAGTGGGGGTTCACCTCCACCAGGCGTTCGCCGTCCATGACGTTGCGCGAGAAGCACAGCGCGAACAGCGGCTCGATGCCCGACGAGCACCCGGCGATGATGGACAGAGTGCCCGTGGGCGCGATGGTGGTGACGGTGGCGTTGCGGTAGGGCCCCATGTCGCGTTCGGCAAAGGTCGATTCCGCATAGGCCGGGAAGGGGCCGCGCTCCTTGGCCAGCACCTTGGAGGCGGCGCGGCCCTCGTCCTGCACGAACTGCATCATCCGCTCGCCCAGGCCAATGGCCTCCTGGCTGTCGTAGGGGATGCCCAGCTGGTACAGCAGGTCGGCCCAGCCCATGACGCCCAGGCCGATCTTGCGGTTGCGGTGCACGGTCTCGGTAATGCGCTCCAGCGGAAAGCGCGAGGCGTCGATGACGTTGTCCAGAAAGCGCACGCCAAGATGGATGACCCGCTTCAGTTCCGCCCAGTCGATGGCCTTTTCCGGCGAGGGGTGCGGCAGGCCGCCGTCCTTGCCCACGGGGCCCGCGGCCGCGCCGGGCACGAAAAACGCGGAAAGGTTGATGGATCCCAGGTTGCAGGCCTCGTAGGGCAGCAGGGGCTGTTCGCCGCAGGGGTTGGTGGATTCGATCTCGCCCTGTTTGGGGGTGGGGTTGTCGCGGTTGATGCGGTCCAGGAACACGATGCCCGGGTCGCCGCTTTCCCACGCCTTTTGCACCAGCATCTCGAAGACCTTGCGGGCCTTCAGGCGCTCGCGCACCTGGCCGGAGTGCGGGGCGACGAGGTCGTATTCCTCGTCGGCCTCCACGGCCTTCATGAAGGCTTCGGTCAGCCCCACGGACAGGTTGAAATTGTTGAATTCTCCGTCGCGCTCTTTCGCGCGGATGAATTCGATGATGTCCGGGTGGTCGATGCGCAGGATGCCCATGTTGGCCCCGCGCCGGGTGCCGCCCTGCTTGATCTGCTCCGTAGCGGTGTTGAAGATGCGCAGGAAGGACACCGGGCCGGAGGCCACCCCGCCGGTGGAGCCCACGCGGGCCTCCTTGGGCCGCAGGCGCGAAAAGGAAAAGCCCGTGCCGCCGCCGGACTTGTGGATCATGGCGGCGTGCTTCACGGCGTCGAAGATTTCCTCGATGGAATCGCCCACCGGCAGCACGAAGCAGGCGGAAAGCTGGCCCAGGTCGGTGCCCGCGTTCATCAGCGTGGGCGAATTGGGCAGGAACTTCCAGCCGGTCATCAGGTCGTAGAATTCGCGGGCCAGCGCGTCCACCTTGAACGGCGATTTCTTGTACTTGCCTTCTTCGGCCGCGATGGCCCCGGCAATGCGCCAGAACAGCGTGCGTGCGTCTTCGAACGGCTGCCCGTCGGGACCCTTGCGGTAGTACCGCTTGGCCAGCACGATCCTGGCGTTGGGGTTCAGGGCCACGTCGGACAGGGCATCGGGCATGGGGGGCGGGGTGGGCAGGGGCTGGTTGGCGGGGAGCGTCATGTGGCTGTTTTCCGGTGATAATTTTATAATATGTTGAATTTGAACGGAAAATTTTTCCGCGCATGCAGTTGTGACCAGAACAGGGTGTAACCCGGCAGGACGGGAAAATCCAGAGTCTCTAGAAATTCTCCACAGTCTGCCATGCAGCCGGAAAGACACCGCCAACACACGGATGGCGTGCTGCAAGCGGATTTGATGTCATATCGTAATACGAGACAATATTTTGAAATCATGGAGGAAAAAAAGATGCACAAAATGCGGGTGGGGAAAACGGCGTAGCAGCAGGCGGTGGGGGGCGCGGCGAGTCTGTCTAGTCCGCAGGCTTTGGCAGTCGCCGCTTCTGGCGCATGGCGTCCACCATGTCCTCGTCCAGGGGGTGGGCGAGCAGGAGGTCGAAAAAGTGTAAATCGCGGTCCACGAGCAGGTAACCCTCGTTGGGGCGCAGGCGGATGCGCTGGATCGGGTCGGTGGGCTCGTCCAGCGGGCGCATGGGGTCGAATTGCACGTCACTGACCAGCGGTCTGCCGTCTTCCAGCACGGTGAGGCGGATGGAGGCGCACTCCCCGCACCTGCCGTTGCCGTCCACGTTGCCCACGGCGCCCTTGATGCGCAGTTGGTAGGTCTTGCCTCCGATGCGGCATTCCTTGGCAAGTTCGTGCAGATCAACGACGAAGGCGTCCTTGTCGCGTTCTATCAGAAAATTCACCAGTGCGAAGCCGTACCGGTCGAACTGGGTGCGCATGTCTTTGCCGGCAAGCGCCGTGTACACGTCGCCGCCGTTGAGGTTGCCCGCCTCCACGTCGATAAGGCCAAGTTCCGGCGCGCACACGTAGCGGAACACGTTGTTCACGGCGTCGGCCTTGGC
Organism: Desulfovibrio sp. A2; assembly: GCF_000226255.1. Classification (GTDB taxonomy): domain Bacteria; phylum Desulfobacterota; class Desulfovibrionia; order Desulfovibrionales; family Desulfovibrionaceae; genus Cupidesulfovibrio. The sequence goes on along the minus strand of NZ_AGFG01000047.1, from coordinate 13,567 downwards.
GGCGGGGGCAAACATGGGGACGGCCAGACACAGGACGCACAGCAGTATGGCGGGCAGTTTGAACCGCAGGCGCGGGAAAGGAACGGGGTGGAGCATGCCGGGTATGTGAACCTCGCGGGGGCCGTGTCCGGCCGTGTCTGGCCGCGTCCGGCGGCTACGTCTGCTCGCGGGTGCGTTGCCGCCGGTCGGCGATGACCCGGCCCAGCCAGTCGCGCAACTGGTCCAGGTCCTGCTGGTGGATCTTTTCCGAGGAATCCAGCAGCAGCCGCAGCGTTTCCACATCCTTGCGGATGTTGCCCACCTCGCCTTCGGCGGTGCGGGCAAGGTCGGCCAGAAGGTCGATGGCCGACTGGCGCGCCGCCAGGGTGGACAGGGCGGCGGCGATGGTGTCCAGTGCGCGGGTCTGGTGTTCGATGAGCGCGTACAGCGCATGGCCGGGCTCCATGCCGCCGCCGCTCAAAAGCGTGGAAGTGGCGGCGGCCGGGGCAGGTGCGCCTTCCGTCACCGTCACCGGCTGGACGGCCGGGCTTGCGGTGGCGCTGGTTGCGGAAAGTTGCTCCGCAGCCGTCGCCCGGCCGGGGGCGGGCTGCACGGCGGCATTGCGGGGAAAGCTGCGGGCCAGGATGGCCTCCACCGCGCTGGCGGTGCGGGCGGTGTGCATGGCCTCAATGATGGCTTCGATGATGGTCAGGGTGCCCGCGCGGTAGCGGCGGCGGCGTCCGTCGCCCACCGTGGGCATGAACGCCGCAAAACGCTTGCAGTAGTATCGCGCGGTGGATTCCGGCAGGGAAAGGCGGCGGGCGATGTCGGCGATGGTCAGCAGATCGTCGGCAGGATGGGGCGGCGTCTGTGCGGTATCGCGCGGTGTGGCGTTTGGCATGACGTCTGGCATGGCATGCTCCCGTGGCGTTGTGGCGGATGCGCGGCCCGGCGGCGTGCGCAATGCCTGTTGCTCTGGGGCTGTGTACATCCTGTCTTCTATACGCAATGCGAACCAAGCGCAACAGAACGGAGTGCTGAACGGGGAAAATGGCGTGTTTCCTTGCTTTGCGGGCCGTGAAACGATTGACAAGAAAACGTGGTCACTGCATAGGGTGGGACATGCTGACCGTGGTTTGGTTACGGGGGGAAATCCGCATAGCGCAAGGAGGACATCCTGATGTTGACCAAGGCTGAATTTGTTGCCGCCCTCAAAGAGGCGCTGCCCGATGTGTTCGTGACCAAGGTGAGCGCCGAGAAGGCCTATGACGCGTTCTGCCGCGTGCTTTCCGACGGCGTCGCCAATGGCGCGGGCGTGCGTCTGCCCGGCGTGGGCGCGTTCTCCGTTACCGAGCGGGCCGCCCGCACGGGGCGCAACCCCCAGACCGGTCAGAGCATCTCCATTCCGGCCCGCAAGGCCGTGAAGTTCATGGCCGCCAAGACCCTGGTCGAAGGCCTGAACAAGTAACGCTCGCAGTTACATCGCGTCCGGACGCGAACGACCGCATTCCCCTTCGGAGTGCGGTCGTTTCTTTTTGGAGCGGCGAAAGGCGTTGGGGGCCGATCGGGGCCGGGGGCGTTCGGCAACCCGCGCGGTGGCCGATGCGGGCGCTGGCCGCGGTGCGAGGATGGGCGGCTTGCGGGCGGCGGATCAGGGCAAGCTTGGCGTGCTCTGGTCCGCAGTGCGGAAGATGCGCCGCGCCGCGATGAAGGCCCGCTGCCAATAGTGCACGGCCAGGCTTTCCTCGCGCACCGTGCCGCCGGGCTTGGGGCTGTGCACGAACTGCCCACCCCCGGTGTAGATGGCCGTGTGCAGACCCAGCGGGCCCGACCCGGTGCGGAACACGATGATGTCGGCGGGGCGCAGTTCGCCGCCGGGGGGCACGGGGCTGCCGCAGGCGGCCTGTTCTTCCGAGGTGCGGGGCAGGTCCACCCCGTGCTGGTGGAAGGTCCACCACACGAAGCCGGAGCAGTCGAAGCCCTCCACCGGGGTGCGCCCGCCGTTGCGGTAGGGCACGCCCAGCGCGGAGCGGGCGGTGCGAATGAGCGCCTGCGACGGCGCGGCTGCGGTTTGCTGGCGGACCTGGGTCTGTTGTTCCGGTTCCATGAGGATCTGCTGCTTGCCCGCGCAGCCCGCAAGTGCCACAACGGACAGCAGCACGAAGGCCAGCGCGGCGCGGCGTGCCGTGGCGCGGGCGGTGACCCGCCGTCCGATGGGCGCATGGCCTGCGCGGCGGGCGCAGCCGACCGTACCGCGCTGGGTGGCTTGTTCCGGCGCGGCGGTGGCGGATGTGGTGTGCGCGCGCCGGGGCAGACCGGCGGAGTGTGCGGTGCGCATGGCCGCCCTGTAGCACGAAATCCTGCAAATGCCCATGCATGCGGAGGGGCCATGGCCGACGGGAAGCGGGGAGAATGCAAGCAATGCCGCGAAGGCGCGGACGCACGGGGACGTGCGGCGGGGCCCGGGTGCTCCGCCGCTCCGGTCACCGCCGCGTCCTTCCCCCTGCGCGACCTGTTGCCCCTGGTGGAGGCAGCCGGTTCGGCCATCCTGCGCTGGTGCGGCGGAACGGCCCCGAGTGCCCGCCGCAAGGCCGACGATTCTCCGGTCACCGAGGCGGACGACGCCGCGCAGGCCGTGCTGGCCGAAGGCCTGGCCCGGTTGCGGCCCGGGCTGCCCGTGCTGTCGGAAGAGGGACGCATCCCTCCGCACGCCGAGCGCGCGGGCTGGACGCGCTTTCTGCTGGTGGACCCGCTGGACGGCACGCGCGGTTTCCTGAACGGCGAGGGCGATTTCGCGGTGTGCGTGGCCCTGGTGGAGCATGGCCACCCCACGGCGGGCATCCTGCATTTTCCGGCGCTGGGCGTCACTTGGTATGGCGGGCGCGGTTGCGGTTCGTGGCGGGTGGAGCATGGCGCGCCGCCCGAGCCGGTGCGCGCGTCGCGCGTCTTTCCGCCCCGCGCCACGGTGGTGCAGGGCCGGGTACGCCGCACGCCCAAGCTGGACGCCTTTCTCGCGGCGCACCCGGACATCCGGTCGGCGGCCTTTCCCGGCCGCGCGGGGGGGGCGGCCCCGTCGGACGTGGTCCCGCCGCCGGACACGGCCGCGCAGGACAGGCTGCGCGCGGGGCTGTTTCCGCATCGGCGCATGCAGGCGGGCGGCCCGCTGAAGTTCTGCCTGGTGGCGGAAGGGGCGGCGCACGTCTTTCCGTGCCTGCACCCTACCTGGGAATGGGATACCGCGCCCGGCCAGGCGCTGGTGGAAGGGGCGGGCGGGGCCGTCACCCTGCTGGACGGCACGCCGTTGGCCTACAACAAGGCCGATCTGCGCAACGGCCCCATCCTTGCGGTAGGCCCCCCGGAGAACGGCGCGGGGTAGCGCGGGGCGGGCACTGCCAATGCCGGGCCGGGAACGCAACGCCGATGGCGTGCCGTGGGACGTGCGCCGTGGCGGATGGTTTCCGCAGTGCGGCGTTGCGGTAGCGTGGCCAAAGAGAGGGTGAGGGGCGGATGGCGCGGGAGTCTTGCGCCCTTTTTCGTGTGCGGCGGCTAGCGTTCCGCCCACAAGGCCCGCCCGCCCTTGACGCGCAGCCGGGCCAGCGGCAGATCGCGCCAGTAGAGCAGTGCGGCGGAGGCGGTGCGCGGCGCGTCGATGCTGCGCCCGGTGAGCAGCCCGGCGATGTCCGCCGGGTCGTCCATGTGCAGGATGGCGATGTTGTCGCTCCCCGCGTCGCGCGCGGCCGCTGGCGATGCTTGCGGCATCAGGCCGCGCAGCCGGGGCGAGGGACGGATGCCGTCCTTGCCCCACTTGCCCAGCGGGTAGCCGCGCCACCGCAATGCGGCGGGCAGTCGTTCCAGCGCGGGCCGGGGCAGGAAGTAGGCGGTGTCGCCGAAGGGGGCCACCACGCCGTCGGGCAGCAGGGCCGGGTCCAGCCCGGCATCGGGCCAGGCCGAGGGAGGCAGGGCGTCGGCGCGCACCCGCTCGGTGTCGGCCAGCGGGGGGCAGGGCGCAAGGGGGCCAGCGTCTCCATTTCCGCCGGGCTTGCGCAGGCAGGCGATGAAGAATCCCTGCGCGCCCGAGCGTTCCGGGTCCACCCGCAGGGTGCCGTCGCAGCCGGGCAGTTCCGGCTCGGCGAACACGAAGCCGGGCGGCGGGGCCAGCGGAACCACCTCCAGCCCCAACTCGTCGCGGGCGTGCAGCACCTGCGCCTCGTTCTCGTGCACGTTGGTGGTGCAGGTGGAAAACACCACCCGCCCGCCGGGGGCCAGCAGGCGCGCGGCCTCGGCCAGCAGCAGCCGCTGGATGCCGATGAGCGGCTTGACCTTGTCGCCCTGCCACAGCTTGAGCACCGAGGGGTTGCGCTCCACCGTGCCCCATCCGGAGCACGGCGGGTCCAACTGGATGCGCGTCCACGTGCCGTCCGCCAGGGGCAGCGATTCGCCGGGGTGCGAGCAGGTCACCGCGTTGACGAGATTCAGGGTGAACAGGTTCTGGCGCAGGGTGGCCAGGCGGGTGTGGTTGGGCTCGTTGCCCACCACCAGCCCGTGCGGGCCCACCAACTGGGCCAGGAAGCCGGTCTTGCTGCCGGGGCTCGCGCACATGTCCAGCACGGCGGCCCCGGCCTCGGGGGCCAGGGCCAGCGGCGGCAGCATGGAGGAACGGTCCTGGATGTAGATCAGCCCGAAGAATGCGGCCAGGCTGCCGCCCAGGGGGCGCGGCTCATCGGCCAGGCGGCGGCACCACGGCGAGAACGGTTCCGGGGTAAAATCGTAGCCCTGCGCCCGGAGCAGGTCTTCCACCAGGGGCACCTGGGCGGGCGGGCACACGATGCGGAAGGAGCGGGCGGCGGGTGCGGTCATGGGCGCTCGGAGAAACATGATTGATGGTGCCGGGCGAGGCGGCCTGCCCGATACATGGCGGAAACAGGCCGGACATACGGGGGCAACGGAACTGGGCCAAGATGTTTGGGCCAGCATGCCCGTGGCGTTGCCGCCGCGTGCGCGACCTTCCCGGACGCCAGCGCTGGCGAGCCCGGCTGCGGGGCGCGGTTGCGCGCCTTCCGCCCCTCCAGCCTATGCGACGAAAGGCGGACGACGCAGCGCCGCTCCTACCTTATGGTTGCTTCGGCCATCAAGAGATATTATGAGAGCCTTCAGCGCCAAGGCAATCCCCTTTCCCCTTCCGGGAAATGCGCGGGGATGCGGCCTTGAACCAAGGAGAACCTGATGCAACTGCTCATGCGCTCGGCGGCGCTCGTGCTGGCCCTGCTGCTTTCCGCCGCCACCGCCATGGCCGCGCCCGCCCCCAAGAGCTTCGCCGTGCTGCCGTTCAAGGTCAACGGCCCCGCCGGCTACAAGTATCTCGAACGGGCCATCCCCGAGATGCTCGTCTCGCGTCTGTACTGGAAGGACAACTTCCATCCCGTGTCCAAGGACGCCGCCGCCAAGATCACCCCCCCGGAAAGCGAAACCCAGGCCAAGGCCGCCCAGGCCTCGCTGGGCGCCGACTACGCCGTGTGGGGCAGCGTGACCGTGGTGGGCGAGGACTGCAGCCTGGACGTGCGCGTGCGCGACCGCGACGGCAAGGAATGGCCCCAGTCGGCCAACGCCAAGGTGGCCGGGCTCATCCCCGCGTTGAAGGGCGTGGCCGATTCCATCAACGCCGAGGTGTTCAAGCGCCCCGGCGAGGGCGGCGCGGCCAACGCTTCGCCCAAGGTGGTCAACCAGATGAACCCCGAGCTGGTGCACAACGAAACGCAGCCCCAGCAGGTGTACCTGAACCCGCAGTTCCGCTATGCGGGCGCGCCCGAGGGCGACAGCCGCATCCGCAGCCAGTCGCTGAACTACTCGGCCATCGGCATCGTCGTCGATGACCTGGACGGCGACGGCAAGAACGAAATCCTCATGCTGGACGACCACGTCGTCTACGCCTACCGCTGGGACGGCGGCCGCCTGATCCCCATGGGCGAGTACCGTTCGCCGGGCATGGTGGAATGCCTGAACCTCCGCACCATCGACTGGAACCGCGACGGCCTGAAGGAAATCGTGGTCAGCGCGTACAACGAGAAGGGCGAGCCGGAATCGTTCATTCTCAACTGGAAGGGCGGCCAGTTCATCGAACTGATGCGCCGCGTGCGCTTCTACCTGAACGTGGAAAAGCTGCCCCCGGACTACATTCCCACGCTCATCGGCCAGCGCGGCGACAACCCCCGCCTGTTCAAGCCCGGCGTGCATGAAATGATGAAGAGTGGCGACCAGTTGGTCATGGGCAAGCGACTCGACCTGCCCGAAGGCTCCAACGTGTTCAACTTCGCCTACCTGCCCGGCGGCAAGGGCGAAGGCGACAAGTGCGTCATCCTCACCGAGAACGAGCGGCTGCGCGTGCACACCGACCGGGGCGCCCGCCTGTCCGAGACCGACGAGACCTACTCCGGCTCGGCCAAGGGCATGCCCGAGGAGCCGGCCATGCCCGGCCTTGGCAAGGACCGCGTGCAGTTGAAGAACATGTACTTCGTGCCGCTGCGCATGTACGCCGTGAACTTCGACCGCGACGACAACTGGGAACTGCTGGTCAACCGGCCCATCTCCACGGCCTCGCAGTTCTTCGACCGCTACCGCTTCTTCCCGCAGGGCGAAATCCACGCCATGTACTGGGACGGCGTGGGCCTGAACCTGCAGTGGAAGACCCGCCGCATCAAGGGCTCCGTGGCCGACTTCACCGTGGGCGACTTCAACAACGACGGCACCACCGACATCGTGCTGTGCGTGAACACCCACCCCGGCGCGCTGGGCCTGGAAAGCCGCAAGACCATGCTGCTGGCCTACCCCCTCGACCTCGCCAAGGCCGATCCCAACACGGCCCCGGACAAGACCGAGAGCGAACAGCAGTAGCCCGGCCACGGGCAAGGGCCCTCCCCGGACGGGGAGCCACATGCGATCACACGCCCGGCGGGTTGCCCACGCACCCGCCGGGCGTTCGCGTAGACGGACGGTGCACGGACCGCGTCATTTCCGCGCCGTTGCGCGCGCAACCTCCAGCCCACGGAATCCACCCATGGCAGAACCGCTCGTGGTCACCGCCGCCGAGGCCGGGCAGAAGCTGTTGCAGTACCTGCACCGGCGGTGCGGCGCGCCGCAGTCGGCCATCCAGCGCTGGGTGCGTACCGGGCAGGTGCGCATCAACGGCGGGCGCTGCAAGCCCTTCGACCGGGTGGCCGAGGGCGACGTGGTGCGGGTGCCGCCCTTCGCCCTGGCCACGGTGGCGGACGGAGCGCCGCATGGCACGCCGGATAGCGGGCCTGGCGATGCCAACGTGGCCGACAAGCCAGCCGCACCGCCGTCATCCCTGCCGCCGCTTCCTCCCCCCCCTCCTCCCGTGGTCGGCCAGGCCGAGGGACTGCTGGTGCTGCTGAAGCCCGCCGGGCTCGCGGTGCAGCCCGGCACCGGCCATGCCGACTGCGTCACCGCCCGGCTGGCCGCGCATCACGCGGGGGCGGATTTTTTGCCAACGCCCGCCCACCGGCTGGACCGCGACACCTCGGGCCTGTTGCTGGTGGCCACCAGCTACGCCCGGTTGCGGGCGTTGTCCGACGCCTTTGCCGCGCGCGAAGGGCTGGTGAAGGAATATCTGGCCTGGGTGGCGGGGCGATGGCCCCATGAGGATGCACGAACCCTGCGCGACCGGCTGGAGAAGCAGGGCGAACCCGGACGGCAGAAGGTACGCCGGGTGGCCCCGGCGGGATTGGGCGGTGACGCGGCACGGACCGTCCCGCATGCCGCTCCGGACGGTGGTGACGCGTCCCGCGACGCCGCCTGCACCGTCACCCCCCTGCGGCGCGGGGACGCGGCATCGCTGCTGCTGGTGCGCCTGCACACCGGGCGCACCCATCAGATACGCGTGCAACTGGCCGGGCGCGGTCACCCCATCGTCGGCGACCGCAAGTACGGCGGCCCCGCCTGCGGGCAGGGCATGCTGCTGCACGCCGTGCGGCTGGCCCTGCCCGGCGGCGAGCGCTTTTCGGCGCTGCCGGACTGGACCGGGCCATGGACGGTGGACGAGGCGGAACTGCCCTAGCCCCGCCCGCGATCTGCCCCCGCCGGATTTCCTGAAACTGCACCTGTTCCCCGGCCTGTTTTCCCGTATGACGTTCCCTATGCCGCATGAACCGGGGTGGAGGATGGCGTCGTCGCCATCGCGCCGGGCCGTGCACAGAGTATGGAGGGAGAACGGAATGATACCTGAGAAGATGTTCGAAGTACTGAAAAACGAAGGGGTCGTGGCCATCGCCACCCAGGGCGAGGACGGGCCGCATCTCGTCAATACCTGGAACAGCTACCTGAAGGTGCTTGATGGCAACCGCATCGTGGTGCCCGTGGGCGGCATGCGCAAGACCGAGGCCAACGTCGCGCGCGACGGCCGGGTGCTGATGACCTTGGGCAGTCGCAAGGTGGCTGGCTACAACGGGCCGGGGACGGGTTTCCTGATCCGGGGTACGGCGGCCTTTTGTACCGATGGGCCGGATTTCGAGGCCATCGCCCGGTTCAAGTGGGCCCGTGCGGCCCTGGTGGTCACCGTGACTTCGGTGGAACAGACCCTGTAGGGCTGTTCGAGCCCTGCCGCGTGCGGCAGGGGGGATTCCGTCGGGGCCGGGCGTTCAGCGTCCGGCCTCGTGCCGTTTCATGGGGCTGCGGGAAAGCAGGCTTGGTGCAGAAGCTCCACGGCGGGTTCCAGTTCGGCGGCGGCCATGCCGCCGAAGCCGAGCAGCAGCATGGGGCCGTCATCGGGGGCGGCCATGCGGGTATCGGAGAACGGAAGCAGGTGGATGCCCTTTTGCCCGCCGCGCGCCGCCAGTTCCCGTTCGCTGGCGTCCGTGCCGTGCAGCCGGACCACCACGTGCAGGCCCGCACCTTGCCCGACCACGGTGGCGCGCGTGCCGAAGCGGCGGTCGATGGCCCGCAGCAGGGCGTCGTGGCGCTGCCGGTACACGGTGCGCACGCGCCGCACATGGCGGTCCCAGTGGCCGCGCGCCATGAATCGGGCCAGCACCCGTTGCTCCAGCAGGGGGACCATGGCGTGATGATGGCGAAAGCGCTGGCGGTAGACCTCCAGCAGGCCGGGGGGCAGCACCATGTAGCTCAGGCGCAGCGCCGGGGAGAGAATCTTGGAGAAGGTGCCGGTGTAGACGATGGCGGCCTCCGGCCGCAGCCCCTGCATGGAGGGCACGGGCGTGCCCGCGTAGCGCAGTTCGCTGTCGTAGTCGTCCTCGATGATGACGTTGCCGCCCCCCGCCGCCCACTGGATGAGCCGCAGCCTGTTGCGTACCGGCATCACGTGTCCCAGGGGAAACTGGTGCGACGGCGTGACGTAGGCCAGCGTGCAGCGGCTTTGGGACAGGGCGTCCACGTCCATGCCGTCAGGTCCCACGGGCACCGGCGTCACCCGGAACCCCCGGTTGCGGAACAGGGCGCGCGGCAGGGGGTAGCCGGGGTCTTCCACCCCCACGGCGGGGGACGCCGAACGGCCCGCCGTGGGGGTGGCAGCGCCGTCGGGCATGGGGGCGGACGTGGCACGGCGCGCGGGGGCCGCCACGAGGTCTGCCACGACGCCGAGGCTGTGCTGCAACCCGGCGCAGACCACGATGCTGTCCGGCGTGCAGGCCACCCCGCGCGACCGTTGCAGATAGTCGCCGATGGCCTGGCGCAACTCCGGCTCACCCTGCGGGTCGGCGTACTGGGCGAGGTCGCGGTGGGCTTCGCGCAGGCATTCCAGGTAATAGGCACGCCACAGGGGCAGGGGAAAGCACTCACCGTCCAGCCGGGCGGGGTGGAAGTCGTACCGGCAGGGCGGCTGGGCCGCGTCATTGCGCACGCCGGTTTCGCCTGCGAGCGACATCGCGTCCGCAGTGCCCACCGGAACCGCCGCGCCGCCGGGGGCGTGCGGGCCGAAGACCCGGTGACGCTCCGCGGGCGCGATGAAGAAGCCGCTGCGGGGCCGGGTGAGCAGAAACCCTTCGGCGATCAGTTCAAGGTAGGCCGCGTCCACCGTGTTGCGGCTGACGCCAAGTTCGTCGGCCAGATGCCGGACGGAAGGCAGGCGGGTTCCGGCGGGCAGGCCGCCCGTCAGCACGCGGTCCCTGATCTGCGTGTACAGCTGCACATACAGCGGGGCGCTGTCGGCGTGGTTCAGGATGAACATGGCGCACCCCCCTGCATGACGGGCCGCGGCCGCGCCCCGCGCTGATCGTGCGTTGCTCCCGCGAGGCCTCGGCGGGCTCCGGTGCAAACCCGGACCCGCTCCCGGATCGGCCAGGGGCTCCTCCGTGACTGGCCGGGCCGCCCTTGGCGCGGTTACGAACAGGGGCGGGCCGCCTTGTGCGCGGCCCGCCCCTGCATGGCATCTTTCGTGTGGCGGGGCCGCCCGTCGCGCGCTATTTCTCCGCCTCGATGAGCGCCAGACAGCGCTTGGCCAGGGCCGTGACCTCGGGCTTGGAAATCTGGTCGTCCGCCCCCACGGATTCGCCCTTGTGGCGCAGCTTGTCGGTTATCAGCGACGAGAAGAGCACCACCGGCAGCTTCTTCAGCGCCGGATCCTCCTTGACCTGCTTGCACAGGTTGTGGCCGTCCATGCTGGGCATTTCGATGTCAGAAACCAGCACCTGCACGTAGTCGGTGACGGGGCGCGCCTCCTGCTCGGCCTTGCGCTTCAGCTCCACCAGCCGTTCCCACGCCTCGCGGCCGTTGTTCACGGCCTCCACCTCGAAGTTGGCCTTCTGCATCAGGTCCTTCAGCATTTCGCGGATCAGGCCCGAGTCGTCGGCGATGAGGGCGCGGTAGCGGGTGTTGGCCGACCAGTCCACGGCCTCGTCCAGGCGCAGGCCCAGCTGCGGGTTCAGGTCGGCCACGATCTTCTCCAGGTCCAGGATGAAGATGATCCGCCCTTCCAGCTTGACCACGCCGGTGATGGAATTGTTGGACAGCGCCGCCACGTACTTGTTTGGCGGCTCCACTTCTTCCCAGCTGATGCGGTGGATGCGGTTGACGCCGGAGACCATGAACGCCGTAGTCACGTTGTTGAATTCGGTGACGATGACCTTGGGCGGTTCGCTTTCGGTGCGCTGCTTGCCCAGCCATTGGCTGAGATCCACCAGCGGGATGATGTGCGAACGCAGGTTGAACGCCCCCAGCACCGAGGGGTGCTGCACCTCGGGCAGTCCCGTGACCTTGGGCATGCGGATGATTTCCAGCACCTTGGCCACGTTGACCCCGTAATAGCCCCGATAGTTGGCGGCGCCGGGGTCGGCGGAGCTTTCCTCGAGGTGGAATTCCACGATTTCGAGTTCGTTGGTCCCGGCTTCGAGCAGGATGTTGGTCTGGGACATGGCCCCCTCCGTTGGTGCGGCGCGTCGATGGAAACGTATCTACAGAGATTCAAGGAATCGCTGCACGGCGTCAATAAGACTTTTCGGCGTGGATGCCCCGGCCGTTAGCCCGACGGTTGATTTTTTGCGCAATTCGTCCACGGGAAGCTGGTCTACCGTTTCCACGTGCACGGTGAACACCCCCTGCGCGCGGGCCACGTCGGCCAGGCGGCGGGTGTTGCCGCTGTCGAAGCCGCCCACCACCACCATGGCCTCCACCCGGCGGGCGATATCCACGGCCTCTTGCTGGCGCTTGCGGGTGGCGTCGCAGATGGTTTGCAACACGGGGATCTCGCGGCCCAGGCGCTGCCGCAGCCAGGCCACCACGTCCTCGAAGGCGGCCCGGTCCTGGGTGGTCTGGGCAGCCAGAAAATAGTCCACGTCGTCGCGCAGCGGCAGTCCCTTCAGTTCGTCCAGCGAACCGAAGACCATGGCCCCTTCCCCGGCGTAGGAGAGCAGGCCGCGCACCTCGGGGTGGTCGGCCTCGCCGAACAGCAGCAGGGTGCCCCCCCGGCCGCGTTCCTCGGCGATGCCGAGCTGGGCGCGCTTGACCTTGGGGCAGGTGGCGTCCACCACCGAGGCCCCGGTGGCATTCAGGGCCGCCTCTTCAGCCACGGGAATGCCGTGGGCGCGGATGACCACCCGCTGGCCGGGCACGACCTGCGTTGTGTCGCGCAGGCAGCGTACCCCGCGCCCCTCGTAGTGGGCCATGACCTGCGGGTTGTGGATGATGGGGCCAAGGGTGGCGATGGGCGCGTTGTTTTCGGTGACTTCGCGGTCCAGCTTGCGCAGGGCCAGGCTGACCCCCATGCAGAAGCCCGCCGTGCGGGCGCGGATGATCTTCATGGCCGGGACTCCCCGTTGGAAACGGTTGTGATGGTGTCGGCGCTGTCGCCGCCTTCCGCGAACGCCTGCGGCGTCAGGTGGGTTTCCAGCAGTTCTTCCAGCAGGGCGCGGTCCAGGCACGAGGCCAGCCGGTTGCGCAGCGCCCGCACGCCGGGAATGTGGCGCACGTAGCGCGGCACGAAGGTGCGCATCTTGAGCATGGCCGTGCGTTCGCCGGAATGGGCCAGGGCCAGTTCCAGATGGCGGCGGATGAGCGCCCTCAGGCGGTCCGCGTCGGGCGGCGGGGGCTGGCCCCCGGCCAGCAGCACGCGGTATTCGTCGAAAATGGCGGGGTTGTTCATGGCCCCGCGCGCGAACATCACCGTGGCCACGCCCGTCTCGCGCACGCAGCGCACCGCGTCGGCCGCCGTGAACAGGTCGCCGCTGGCGATGGCCGGGATGGACAGCGCGGCCACAAGGTCGCGCAGGGCGCTCCAGCGCGCCTCACCGCCAAAGCCCTGCCGCGCGAAGCGGGGATGCAGGGTGATCCACCCCGCGCCCGCGTCCTGAAGGCGCAGGGCCATTTCGCGCCAGGTCTCCTCGCCCGCCTGCCAGCCCAGGCGCATCTTGAAGCCCACCCGGCCTTCCCCGGCCACCTCGATCATGGCCCGGGCCACGGCCAGGGCGTTGTCCATGTCGCGCGACATGGCCGAGCCGCACCCAGTCTTGACCACCTTGGGCACCGAGCAGCCCATGTTCAGGTCGAACCAGCGGAAGCCCTGTTCCAGAAGCCCAGGCATGACCGTGCGCATGATGGCCGCGTCGGCCCCGAACAGTTGCAGGACAAGGGGCGCGTCTTCAAGGGGAGCATCCGGCGGCGTGGTGGCCAGCAGCTCGCGCGTGCCGGGGCTGTGGTACAGCAGCCCCTTGGCGCTGACCATTTCGGTGCAGCAGGCGGCCGCGCCGTGCTCGCGGCACAGCAGGCGGAAGGGCAGGTCGGAATACCCGGCCAGGGGGGCCAGCCACGGGGCGTCGGCCCGCAGGGGCGGGGCCACGGCAAGGTGAGGGGCGGCGGAGGCGGTGTCGGTCATGCGGGGTGCGAGCGGGTTGGGGTGGACGGGTTGGAGCTGACAGGAACGGGAAGGCGTTTTGTACGCTTCCGACGGACGGGGGGCAACGCCCCCTGTCCGAGGCTGCCGACAAACGCAGTTTGTCTGCAGCCCGCCACGCAGGCGCAGGCGGCATTCACTGCCGCCGTATGGCGCCGGAGTGGGCGTGCCTTTGCAAATCCCGCCGCAGGCGGGTTTGCCATCAAGCCGGGACGGCGCGCCGCCGACCGACCGACGACG
>NZ_AGFG01000048.1 GCF_000226255.1 Desulfovibrio sp. A2 | reverse complement strand
AACCCCTTTTCCAAAAGGGGTTCCTCCCCTTCCCCCAATCTCCATCGCTGAATACGTACCCCTACCGGCTGCGGACGGCAATCCAGCTGCCCAGGATGCCCATGAGCACGGGCACGGCCAGCAGCAGGGCGGCCTGCTCCGGCGGGGGCAGGCGCAGTTCCAGCAGCAGGGGCGGCACGTTGAGCGCGGTGCGGAAGCGCCAGTGCATGGCGGCCAGCAGCAGGCAGGCAAGGCCCCCGCCCAGCAGCCCTTGCAGCGCACCCGCCACCATCAGCGGCAGGCGGATGTACCAGTTGCGCGCGCCCACCAGTTGCAGGATGTCGATTTCTTCCCGGCGGGTGGACAGGGTGAGCCGCACGGTGTTGCCCACCACCAGCGCCAGCACCACGCCGAGGAACCCCACGGTGGGCCAGATCACGAAGCGGCTGGTCGAGCGCCACGCCTTGCCCAGTTCGTCGCGCAGGGGCGATGCGGCCACGCGCTCCACGCCGGGCAGGGCCTTGAGGTAGGCCAGGGTGTCGGCGGACCATTTCTCCGGGTCGGCCTCGCGCGGGGCAAAGGTCAGCAGGGCCGTGGGGGGCAGGGGGCTTTTGCCGGACAGAAAGCCCACATCAAGGCCGCCGGGCAGGCCGCCGCCCGCGCCGCCGCCGGTTTCGCCCATGCGGCGGGCCAGGGCCGTCAGCGCCTCGTCGGGGCTGTAGGTTTCCACGCTGGCCAGCCATGGCAGGTGGCGCATTTCTTCCCACTGGCCGCGCACGTGGCCCATGTCGGTGCCGGGCCGCCAGTACACCTGGTACACGGTCTCGCCGCGCGAGGCGCTGAGCTCGGCGTCCACCGTGGCCAGGGCCATCAGGAACAGCCCGGACAGAAAGACCACCAGGGTCACCGCCGCCATGGACAGCAGCTGCGCCCACGGATGCAGGAACAGGTCGGCCACGCCACGGCCCAGCAGGCGGAACAGGGTGCGCATCACAATGACAGCCGCCCGTCGCGGCGTTCGCCGGAGTCCCCGGCGTCGTCCTGGCGCGCGGCGGAACCACCGGGGATGCCCGGCGCGTCCAGCCCGCAGGGGTCCATGCCGCGTCCGCCGCCCCCCCCATCGCCCCCGTCTCCCAGGTGCAGCCCGCCGTCGGCGCAGCGGAACACCTCGCCCCCCGCCCAGTTGGCGTGGGTGATCATGCCGTCCTCCAGCCGCAGCAGGCGCGCGTCCGAATGGCGACGGATTAGTTCCGGGCTGTGCGTGGCCAGCACCACGGTGGTGCCGTAAGCGTGGAACTGCATGAAGATGTCCATGAGCCGCAGCGACAGTTCCGGGTCCAGGTTGCCGGTGGGTTCGTCGGCCAGCAGCACCTGCGGGTTGACCACGATGGACCGGGCCACGGCCACGCGCTGCTGCTCGCCGCCGGAAAGTTCGCCGCCGGGCGTGTCCAGCCGGTTCTCCAGCCCCAGCGCGCGCACCACGGCGCGCACCCGCCGCCCGATGTGCTGCGGCGCAAGGCCGCGCACTTCCAGCGGCAGGGCCACGTTGGCGTACACGCTGCGCTCCGGCAGAATCTTGAAGTCCTGAAACACCACGCTCACCTGTCGCCGCAACAGCGGCACGGTGCGCCCGGTAAGGCGCGCCAGGTCGAACCCCGCCACCGAAACCGCGCCGCGCTGCACCGGCAAGGCCCCGTGCAGCAGGCGCAGCAGCGTGGTCTTGCCCGCGCCCGACGGCCCGGAAAGAAACAGGAATTCGCCCTTCTCCAAGGAGAAGGTGACGTTCTTCAGCGCCCAGTGCGCGCCGAACGAATGGGACAGGTGGCTGACCTTGAGCATGCTGGCCGCATCAAAGCAAAGCCCGCGCGACATTGCAAGGGGCAAGGGGCAAGGGAACAAGGGCGCAAGGGAGGCAAGAAGGGGGCGGCGTGGCCGGGCAAGAAAACACGGGGGAGAGGAGGGGCGCTTTTCGCTATGCGATCGCCATCCGTAAGATTCGCGCGTTGCGCTCACCT
>NZ_AGFG01000049.1 GCF_000226255.1 Desulfovibrio sp. A2 | reverse complement strand
CGGTCCGGGCCATAGGCGTCGCACCACAGGTCCGTCAGCCAGCCCGGCGCGGAGTGATACACGGAAAGAAACGCTGTCGGGTCCGGCAGTTCGGCGCGGTACAGCTCCGCGTCTCGGGCTGCGCCGCCCAGCCGGGCCACGTTGCGCAGCACCGCGTTGGCCAGCTTGCCGAGACCATCGCCGAAGCGCTGACGGATGTGGGTGACGGCCCAGTCCACGGCGGCATAGTCCGGGATGCGGTCCAGGTGCACGATTTCGTGCGCAGCGACGCCGAGCGCCAGCAGTGCCTCGGGCGGAAGCTTCTCCGGGGACTTCAGGAAGCGCCGCAGCAGCCACGAAATACGGATTTCCGACCGCAGATACCCATAAACCAGCTCCGTGGCCAGGGCGGCGTCCTGGCGCGAAATTCGGGCATGCCGCAATGCGGAGCCGTCAGGGGCGGTTGGGGCAGGCGGTGGCAGGGCGTGTGCACTGCTTCTGGCGGGTGTGCTGCTTGCGGTTGTGAGCGTGTTTATCTCGTTGCGTGCAGCAGTATCGGCAAGTTCACCATCAAGTGCCGCCTGGACCTCCTGCCCCTTGCGCAGCACCTTGTCCAGGGCGGACAGGGCGGCCGCGCGAGCCGGGGGCAGCTGCGCATTCTTCCTGCCAGACTGACTGTGGCGGCGGGTACTCATTGCGGTTCCGCCGGGGTGGCGGGCGCGGCGGTAGGGTGAAGGGCCGCCCCCCCATCCTTCTTGCCGTGCTGCGGCCCAAAGGTCGCGCCCGCCACTGCGCCGTGCTCGGCGGCGTCATCGGGCGGCAGCACGTTCAGGAAGTGGCGCAACGCCTTTTCCACGTTGCCGAGGCTGACCAGCGTATCCAGGCAGGGACCGTTGGGCCGCTCGTTGAGCACGCCATACACCGGAATGGGGTGGGTGTCCTGAATGCCGCTGGCCAGGTCGCGCTCGCAGGCCACGGCGATAATCAGCCGGGGCCGCTCCTTGACCACGATGCGCCGGGCGATGGTGCCGCCGGTGGCGATGGCCAGCTTGACGCCGTAGCGGTCGCGCAGAGCCAGCAGCCGTTCTATGGGGCACTGGCCGCAGCGCTTGCAGTGGTCCACGCCGTAGGTCAGGCGCACCGCGCAATTGCTGGACTGCAGGCAGTGCGGCAGCAGGATCAGCACGTCGGAGGGGGCGAAGCTGCCCGTCTCGCCGCGCACCAGCTCGTTGTTGACCTTGATGAACGAGTGGCGCACCTCTTCGCGCGAGACGCCGAAGAGCCGCCCCAGCAGTTCCATGAGCGGCAGGAACAGCTTCACCGCCACCCCGCGCACCCGCTGCGAGCCGAACCACGGCCGCCCGGTGTAGATGTGCAGGACGAGGCCCAGGGTGGCCCACACGATGAGCGCGATGGACGCCACCAGCAGCATGCCGGTGATCTCCGGCACCAGCGGGTGGATGTTGCCCAGCCCGATGTACGGGATGATCCACCCCACCAGCAGCACCAGGCACAACGCGGCGGAGGTCAGGCTGATGAGCCCGATGAACAGCCGTTTGCGCGCGCCGTGATAGTCTTCGCGCGGGAGGGAATCCGGATTCTTGCGGATGGGCATGGACATGGCTTTCGTGGTTGCGGAATGCGGAAAGGGTTGGAAACGCGCTGGCCGGTGCGGTTCGGATATGGTTCGGGGGCGGGGCGAGGCCGGGGCGCGCCGCGGGTACGGCCACACTGGTAAGGCAGATGCCTTGCCGCCCGTGGCCACGCCAGCGTCAGCCGTCTACACGCACACGGCAAGGCCGCCGTCGCATTCGCAGGCGTTCAGGTAGCCGCACAGAAAGGCGCGGGCATCCATGGGCTTGCGGTCCGCCGGGCGGATGGAATCCACAAGGTACAGCCGGTCGGCGCAGGCGATGGCCAGTTGCTCGTCCACCAGCCCGACGATGGTACCTGGGGTGCTAGCCCCGTATTCCGGCGCATCCGACAGCAACGGGCCGATGCGGCCGGGGCCCAGGGACGCGCGCAGTTCCTTCTGACCTTCCCTTTGAATGGTGCAGTACGCGCCCGGCCACGGGGTAACCCCGCGAATGTGCGCGTGCACCTGCACGGCCGTGCGGTTCCAGTCGATGAGCCCGTCGGCCTTGGTCAGCTTGGCAGCGTAGGTGGCGCGCTCGTTGTCCTGGGGGATGGCCACGGCGGTGCCGTCGGCCAGCTTGCCCAGGGCCACGGTGAGCAGCCTGCCGCCAAGCTCGGCCAGTTGGTCGTGCAGATCGCCCGCCGTGTCGCCGATGCCGATGCCCATGGCCTTTTGCAACAGCATGGGGCCGGTATCCAGGCTGGCCTCCATGCGCATGATGGTCACCCCGGTCACGGCGTCGCCAGCCATGACGGCGCGCTGGATGGGCGCGGCCCCGCGCAGGCGCGGCAGCAGCGAGGCATGCACGTTGACGGGGCCAAGGCGGGGGATGTCCAGCACCGATTGCGGCAATATCAGCCCATAGGCGGCCACCACCAGCACGTCGGGACGCAGCGAGCGCAATTCCGCAACGGCTTCCTCGGTCTTGAAATTCAGGGGCTGGTACACCGGCACGCCGTGCTCGATGGCCAGCAGCTTCACTTCCGGCGGGCGGCACTGCTGGCCGCGTCCGCAGGGGCGGTCGGGCTGGGTGTAGGCGGCGATGACCTCGCAGCCGTGCCATTCCAGCAGGTGGCGCAGGATCACGGCGGCAAAGCCGGGGGTGCCCATGAACACCACGCGCAGCGGTTCGCGCGGCGCGGCGGGTTCCGTCACCGGCTGTGCGGCATCAGCCTTGGCGACGCCGTCAGGCATGGCGGCATCATTCCGCACATCGTCCTGCCCGGTCATGCTAGCGCGCTCCCGTGCGCGCCTTGGCCGCAGCCGTGGGCATGGGCCGGGGGGCGTTCTTCTGCATCTTCTTGACGCGCGAATCGTACAGGGTGCGCTTGAGCCTGCTGATATGGTCGATGAACAGGGTGCCCTTCAGGTGGTCCACCTCGTGCTGCAGGCACACGGCCAGCAGGCCGTCGGCATCCATGCACACCTCGTTGCCGTCAAGGTCGCGGGCGGTCAGGCGCACCGTGTCGCTGCGGGTGACCGTGGCGCGGTAGCCGCCGGGCACGGACAGGCAGCCTTCCTCCGAGTCGATCTTCTCGCCGGTCAGTTCCAGCCGGGGGTTCACGAAGGTCATCAGCGCCTCGCGCTTTTCCGGGCCGGAAACGTCCACCACGATGAGGCGGCAGTGCTCACCCACCTGGGGCGCGGCAAGGCCGATGCCGTCCTGCCGGTACATGGTTTCGGCCATGTCGGCGGCAAGCTGGCGGATCTCGTCGGTGATCTCGGTGATGTCCTCGCATTCGACGGCAAGGCGGGGATCGGGATATTGCAGCACTTCTCGGATCATGTGCGGTCCTGTGATGTGGGCGTTTGATGCGGTCACCCTACGGTAAGCACGCCATGCGGGCAAGAAAAGGGCGAAACGGGCCAGGCCCCGCCGGAAGCGAAACAGCGGGGGAGGAAGGGCGTTCCCCTCCTCCCCCGCGTCGCTGCGATATGGCGGGCTAGCCCTGGGGCGTGTCCGTGGAAGCGGGAGCCTTGGGGGCCGCTTCCTTGCCCGTTTCGCGCAGGCGCAGGCCCAGGTCGCGCAGCTGGCGGGCGGAGACGTTGTCCGGGGCCTGGGTGAGCAGGCAGGTGGCCTTCTGGGTCTTGGGGAAGGCGATGACGTCGCGGATGGACGACGAACCGGTCAGCAGCATGGCCAGGCGGTCCATGCCGAAGGCGATGCCGCCGTGCGGCGGCGCGCCCATTTCCAGCGCCTGGGTCAGGAAGCCGAACTGCGCTTCCGCTTCTTCGGGCGAGAAGCCGAGGGCCGCGAACATGCGGCGCTGCTTTTCGGCCGTGTGGTTGCGGATGGAGCCGCCGCCCAGCTCGTAGCCGTTCAGCACCATGTCGTAGGCGCGGGCGCGGGCCGCCGCCGGGTTCTCGACCATGACGTCCATGTGGCCGTCCTTGGGTGAGGTGAACGGATGGTGGCAGGCCACGTAGCGCTTTTCTTCCTCGTCGTACTCGAACAGCGGGAAGTCGGTCACCCACAGGAAGTTGAAGGCGTTCTCGTCGATGAGGCCCAGGTGCTCGCCAAGGCGCACGCGCAGGTTGCCCAGCGCGGCGTTGACCATGCCGGGCGCGCCCGCCTGGAAGAACACGATGTCGCCGGTTTCAAGGCCAAGGGCTTCCTTCAGCCCGGCGCGTTCGGCATCGGACAGGAACTTGGCGATGGGCGACTGCCATTCGTCGGGGCGGATCTTGATCCAGGCCAGGCCCTGCGCGCCGTAGATCTTCACGAACTCGGTGAATTCGTCGATCTCCTTGCGGGTCATGGTTTCGCCGCCGGGCACGCGCATGGCCTTGACCAGTTCCGCCGTGGCGAACAGCTTGAAGTTGGAGCCGCGCACGATGTGCGTGACGTCCTGCAGCTCCAGCCCGAAGCGGGTGTCCGGCTTGTCGACGCCGTAGCGGGCCATGGCGTCGTCATAGCTCATGCGCGGGAAGGGGGTGGCTATCTCGCGGTCCAGCGCGTCGCGGAACACGCGGGCCATCAGGCCTTCGGCCATGGCCATCACCTGCTCCTCGTCCACGAAGCTCATCTCGATATCGATCTGGGTGAACTCCAGCTGGCGGTCGGCGCGCATGTCCTCGTCGCGGAAGCAGCGCACGATCTGGTAGTAGCGCTCCATGCCCGACATCATCAGCAGCTGTTTGAACAGCTGGGGCGACTGCGGCAGGGCGTAGAACTGGCCCTGGTTCAGGCGGCTGGGCACCAGGAAGTCGCGCGCGCCTTCCGGCGTGGACTTGGTGAGGTAGGGCGTCTCGATTTCCAGAAAGCCCAGCTCGTCCAGGTAGCGGCGAGTGGCCTGCGCGGCCTTGTGGCGCACGATGAAGTTGTTGGCCATGCGCGGGCGGCGCAGGTCGAGGTAGCGGTACTGCAGGCGCAGGTTCTCGCTGGCCTCGGTGCGGTCCTCGATGACGAAGGCGGGCGTCTTGGAGGTGTTCAGCAGCTTCCACTCGGAAACGTACACCTCGATCTCGCCGGTCTTCATGCCGGGGTTGGTCATGCCCTCGGGCCGGGGACGCACCGTGCCGCGAATGGCCAGCACGTATTCAGAGCGGATGACGTGCGCGCGCTCATGCGCCGCGGGATTGACGTCGGGGCTGAACACGATCTGGGTAAGGCCCTGGCGGTCGCGCAGGTCCACGAAAATGAGGCCGCCGTGGTCACGGCGGTACTGCACCCAGCCCATCAGGCAGACTTCGGCCCCGGTGTCCGCAGCGGTCAGGGTGCAGCAGTCGTGGCTGCGCGCCCAGTCGCCCAGGGGTTCGATGTACTGCTGGTGTTCCTGTTGGACGTCAAGTTTCTGGTCGCTCATGAACGGTTCCTTTGGATGTTTCCCGAGGATGACAAGTCGTAAATAGGCAGAAAGAGTATCGGGGAGGGGACCCTTTGGAAAGGGTCTCCCTCCCCGGACCCCTCCCCCCCAAACGTTTCAAAAGGGGTAGTGCTGACCGCCGTTGGCCACCGCACTATACGTGGCTCACGGCCTCACCCTGCGGCACGCTGCGCTGCTCGCCGCTGTCCATGTCCTTGATGACCACGGTGCCGCCGGCCAGCTCGTCGCCGCCCAGCAGCAGGGCCACGCGCGCGCCGGTGCGACCGGCCTGGCGCATCTGGCTCTTGATGGAGCGCGCGGCAAAGGACACCTCGCCCACCCTGCCCCCCGCGCGCAGGTCCTGCGCCAGCAGCATGGCCGCATCCGAGGCGGCCGGGTCCAGCACGGCGATATAGAAGTCGGGCCGTTTTTTCTCCAGCGCGGGCATCATCAGGGCAAGGCGCTCCATGCCGCAGGCAAAGCCCACGCCGGGCACGTCCGGGCCGCCCAGCTGGGCCACCAGACCGTCATAGCGGCCGCCGCCCGCCACCGACGACTGCGCGCCGATGGAGCCGGACACCACCTCGAAGGTGGTGCGGTTGTAGTAGTCCAGCCCGCGCACCAGGCGAGGGGTGAGCACGTAGGGAAGCCGCGCGGCGTCGAACAGCCGCAGCACCGTATCGAAGTGGGTGCGGCATTCCGGGCAGTTGTGGTCGATGATGCGCGGGGCGTCGGCGGTCAGCTCGCGGCAGGTGGGCACCTTGCAGTCCAGCACCCGCAGCGGGTTGGTGTCGATGCGGCGGCGGCAGTCCTCGCACAGGGCCTCGCGGTCGATGGAATCGAGAAAGTCGCGCAGCGCGGCCCGGTACACCGGGCGGCATTCGCGGCAGCCCAGCGAGTTCACCTGCAGCGAAAGGTCGGTCAGCCCCAGCTGGCCCAGGAAGGTCATGAGCATCAGCACCAGTTCGGCGTCGGCCTGCGGCTCCTGCGGGCCAAGGCATTCGCAGTTAATCTGGTGGAACTGGCGCATGCGGCCCTTCTGCGGGCGCTCGTAGCGGAACATGGGGCCGGTGGTGAACAGCTTGGAAACCGGCTCCTGAGCGTGACGACCCGCGTCGATGAAGGCGCGCATGACGCCCGCCGTGGCTTCGGGGCGCAGGGTGAGCGAGCGGCCCTTGCGGTCGGGGAAGGTGTACATTTCCTTCTGCACCACGTCGGTCTCGGTGCCGATGGAACGGCAGAACAGTTCGGTGCGCTCCAGCAGCGGGGTGCGCAGCTCGGTGTAGCCGTAGCGGCCGAACACCTCGCGGGCGGTGTTCTCCATGAAGGTGAACACGTCGCTGTCGGGGCTGAACATGTCGGCGAACCCCTTGATGGTGCCCACCTTGTCGCCCGTACCCTTTTGCGTGGTCTTGTCGGCGGCGGTCTTGTCGGAATTGTTGGTGCTCATGGCTCGCTTCCGGATGCAGGCTTGCGCGGCAGGGGGCGTGCGAACTCCACGCCGCGCCCCGCCGGTGCGGAAACAGCCATGGATAGTCCAATGGGCGGGTATTGTCAAAATCGTCGAATGTCACGCGCGCGCCGCAAGGGCGCGGGGAGGCTATCCGGCGTGCTTTTCGCGGCAGGAGTATCCGCCCGTGGCGGGCTGTCGGCCAGGAGAGACCACGGCCTTGCCGGTGCGCAGCATCAGCGGGGTGACCGGCATGCGGCGGCCGAAGTCCATGCGCATGCCCACGTATGCCCCGAACGGCGAAAGGCTGATCCAGCCGTTCAGCATTTCGAACAGGCGCGATTCGCGCCAGGTGCACGCCGGGCCGTGCAGCACCGAGCGCATGGTGATGGAGCACGGCACCCCTGTGGCGCGCACCAGCGCGTACATGGACCCCACGCTGAACCAGCGCGCCTGCCGCAGCAGCGAGCCGCGCAGCCCCGGCGCCGGCATGCCGTGGGTGGGATAGTATGGCGAAATCCGGTTCAGAAAGCCCACCAGCACCCCGCGCGAGGCCACCCGGAACGCCTCGGCCAGGGCAGCCGCCGGGTCGGGCATGAATTCCAGGCTGGTCAGCAGGGCAACGTAGTCGAAGGCGTCGTCGTCAAAGGGTAGGTGGTCCGCCACGCCCAGGTGGAAGTCCGCCCGGCAGTTCATGCGTTCGCGCGCGGCCTCCAGCATGGCCTCGCTGCTGTCCAGTCCCGTGACGTCGAACCCCGCCTCCCAGAACGATTCCAGGAATACCCCCGGGCCGCAGCCCACCTCCAGCAGGGTGTGCCCGCGTCGGGGCCAGCCAGACACCAGGTGGTGCAGCAGCCGCTGCTCGTGCCGCACGGCAAACGCCCCCATGGGCGTCTCCAGCCACTGCATGTAGCCCCGCACCGTGTCCGCGTCCCACCGCTGGTTCATGCGCCTCCCCGTATCGTTGGACGTCCCGCTTTGCGCGCACCATACGCCAAGACCCACCGCGCGAAAAGGGTGTGGGGGAGAGTGGGAGATGGGGAGGTAGGGAGAGGAGGAAGGAACCGGGGGCGGGGAAACCCACTTTTCCAAAAGTGGGTTTCCCCGCCCCCGGACCCCCACCCCTTCCCACAAAACGTTTCAATTGGGGGCTCCACGGGATTTCGCAAGGCTTATCCGCAATGCGCATACCACCCCAATTAAAAAGTTTGGGAGGTAGGGGGTCCGGGGGAAGGAACCTTTTACAAAAGGTTCCTTCCCCCGGTTGAGTTCAACAAGTTCCTTTGATCAGGCGTTGCCCCGCACCCGTGCGGCGGCGGCCACGAGGTGGGCGAGGCTGGCGCGGGTTTCGGGCCAGTCGCGGGTTTTCAGGCCGCAGTCGGGGTTGGCCCACAGCCGGTCCAGGGGCAGAACGCGGGTGGCGGCGCGGAGCAGGGTTTCCATTTCGTCGATGGAGGGCACGCGCGGGCTGTGGATGTCGTACACGCCGGGGCCGACATCGTTGGGGTAGGCGTGGGTGGCGAAGACATCCAGCAGTTCCATGCGGCTGCGGCTGGCTTCCAGACTGATGACGTCGGCGTCCAGGGCGGCAACGTGGTCGATGATGTCGTGGAAGTCGCAGTAGCACATGTGGGTGTGGATCTGGGTGGCGTCGCGCACGCCGGACGAGGCCAGGCGGAACGCGCCCACGGCGGCATCCAGGTAGGCGGCGTGGGCGGCGCGGCGCAGGGGCAGCCCCTCGCGCAGGGCGGGCTCGTCGATCTGGATGACGCCGATGCCTGCGGCCTCCAGGTCTGCCACCTCGTCGCGGATGGCCAGTGCCAACTGGCGGAACACCACGGGCCGGGGCACGTCGTCGCGCACGAAGCTCCAGCAGGCGATGGTGACCGGGCCTGTGAGCATGCCCTTGACCGGCTTTTGGGTCAGCGACTGGGCATGTGTGATCCAGCGCACGGTCATGGGGCCGGGGCGCGAGACGTCGCCGTAAAGCAGGGGCGGCTTGACGCAACGGGTGCCGTAGCTCTGCACCCAGCCGTTGGCGGTGATGCAGAACCCGCGCAGCTGTTCGCCGAAGTATTCCACCATGTCGTTGCGCTCCGGCTCGCCGTGCACCAGCACGTCCAGCCCCAGGGCCTCCTGCTCGCGGATGGCGGTGGCGATGGCCTCGCGCATGGCGGCGTCGTACTGGGCCTCGGTGATCTGGCCGGTGCGCAGCTTGCGGCGTTGCGCGCGGATGTCGGCTGTCTGTGGGAACGAGCCGATGGTGGTGGTGGGCAGCACGGGCAGGCGCAACGCGGCGCGCTGGGCGGCGATGCGGGCGGTGTAGGGCGTGGCGCGCCAGCCCATTTCCGGGGTGACGGTGCCCACGCGTACGGCCACGGCCGGGTCGTGGATGGCCGGGCTTGCGGCGCGGGCGGCCAAGGCGGCCCGGTTGCGGGCCAGGGCGGCGGCGGTTTCCGGCGCGTCGGCGCGGCCGTTCAGGTCGCACATGTCGGCCACCAGGCGCACCTCGGCGCATTTCTGTTTGGCAAAGGCCAGCCATTGCGCCACTTCCGGGTCCAGTCCGGTTTCTGCGTCGAGGTCCACGGGGCTGTGCAGCAGCGAGCAGGACGGGGCGACCCACACCCGGTCCGGGCCAAGAGCGGCCACGGCGGCGCGCACCGGCGCGGCGGCGGAGTCGGCATCCACGCGCCAGACATTACGGCCGTTGACCACGCCCAAGGAAAGCGCAATGCCGGATTGCGGCAACGCGGGGTCGCCCGTCGGTTTCCGGGCCGCGCGGGCCAGGATGTCCAGCGCGGGGGCCAGGTCTTCCGGCCCGCGCACCAGGTCCAGGTGCAGCACGTCCACAGGGAGGGACAGCGCCACGGGCAGATTGTCGCCCACCGGGGCGAAGTAGCTGGCCAGCAGCAGGGTGGCGTCCGGCACGGCCACGCGCAGCCGGGCATAGGCGGGCACGAAGCGCGAGCGGATGTCCTCCGGCAGATCCAGCGACAGGATGGGCTCGTCCAACT
Organism: Desulfovibrio sp. A2; assembly: GCF_000226255.1. Lineage (GTDB taxonomy): Bacteria > Desulfobacterota > Desulfovibrionia > Desulfovibrionales > Desulfovibrionaceae > Cupidesulfovibrio. Next base: position 3,092 of record NZ_AGFG01000049.1, on the reverse strand, counting down.
GGATCAGCGGGCAGCGGGCGGCCACCTGCCGCAGCAGCGCGCCGTAGGCGTCGAGCAGGGCGGGCAGCAGCGACCAGCGGGTGCCGCCGTCCACGCGCTTGGACAGCCACAGAAAGGTCATGGGGCCGGGCAGTACCGCCTTGGGGGTGAAGCCCGCCGCCAGCGCCTCGTCGATCTGGGCCAGCAGAGGGGCGGCGTCGGGCGCGAAGGTGGTGGCCGCGTCCAGTTCCGGGACCAGGTAGTGGTAGTTGGTGTCGAACCACTTGGTCATTTCCAGCGGGGCCACGGGGTGGTCGCCGCCCTGGCCCCGCGCCATGCGGAACATGAGGTCTGCAGGGTGGGGCTCGCCGCCGTCGCGGAAGCGCGGGGGCACCACGCCCAGCAGCAGGGCGGCGTCCAGGATGTGGTCGTACAGGGCAAAGTCGCCCACGGGCACCACGTCGATGCCCGCGTCGCGCTGGAGGGTCCAGTTGCGCAGGCGGATGGCGCGCGCGGTGTCCTCCAGTTGCTGGCGCGTGGCCGCGCCTTTCCAGTAGTCCTCGACGGCCTTTTTCAGTTCACGGCTGCCGCCGATGCGCGGAAAACCAAGGGTGTGGGTACGCATTGCCACCTCCGGAATGCGTGAAGACAGGTGAGAGCGATTCGCGAGCGCGCGCCCGTGCACTGGGCGGGCGCATGCCGGAGTCCGGTTCGCGCGGCCTTGGGCGGTGCGGAGGGGACGTCTTCCGACTGACGGGCGGTGGGTGAAAGGCCCCGTAACCACGCGAACGCCCTTGCGAGGGGCCTCGCGTGGTCCAAGGGCGTGGCCCGCGCCCTTCCCGTGCGCCGCTCTTGGCAGCCCCGTTGCCCGTACGGGCAGGGGAGCACCTGATGGCGGTGGCGGTGGACGCGGGCGGCATGCCCGAACACGGCAGCGCGCCTGTACCGGATTCGCACCGGTTTCCGTTTCCCTTGCACGTCCGAGCATGCAGCGGTCTGCCGTGCCCGGGGATGATAACATCACTAAATCAGCAAATACTGATACAGTGATTGAGTGTCAAGCGAGGGCGCGCGGATTTTGCCGAAAGTCCATCCACGGCAACCACGCACAACGGCCCGCCGCACCGGATGGTGCGACGGGCCGTGAAAGGGCAGGAGATGGTGTGCGGGCTACTTGCGGAACATGGCCCCGGTGGCCGCGCTGGTCACCTGGCGGGCATAGCGGCGCAGCAGGGGCGAGGTGACCGGCTTTTCCAGCGGCACAAAGGTTTCGCGCCGGGCGGCCAGTTCTGCCTCGTCCACCAGCAGGTCCAGCCTGCGGGCCGGAATGTCGATGAGGATGTGGTCGCCTTCCTTGACCAGCCCGATGTTGCCGCCGTCGGCGGCCTCGGGCGAGACGTGGCCGATGGCCGCGCCGCGCGTGCCGCCGCTGAAGCGCCCGTCGGTGATCAGGGCCACGTCCGCGCCCAGGCCCATGCCCGCGATGGCCGCCGTGGGCGAGAGCATCTCGCGCATGCCGGGGCCGCCGCGCGGGCCTTCGTAGCGGATGATGATGGCGTCGCCCTTGTTGATCTTGCCGCCCATGATGGCGGCGTGCGCCTCGCCCTCGGAATCGAACACCCGGGCCAGGGCCTCGCGCACCATCATTTCCGGCGCCACGGCCGACTGCTTGACCACCGCGCCTTGCGGGGCCAGCGAGCCCTTGAGGATGGCGATGCCGCCCTGCGCCGAATACGGTTCGTCAACGGAATGTATTACGTCGTAGTTGAGCACGCGGGTGTTCAGTTCGGTCAGGTTTTCGGCCAGGGTCTTGCCGGTGACGGTCATGACCGAGGTGTCCACCAGCCCCTTTTTGGTCAGTTCCGCCATCACCGCCGGGATGCCGCCCGCGGCGTGCAGGTCCTGGATGTGGTGGTGCCCGGCGGGGGAAAGCTTGCACAGGTTGGGGGTCTTGCGGCTGACCTCGTCGAAGATGTCCAGCGTCAGATCCAGCCCGGCCTCGCCGAACACGGCGGGCAGGTGCAGCACCGTGTTGGTGGAGCCGCCGAGCGCCATGTCCACGGCCACGGCGTTGGCCACCGCGCGCGGGGTGACGATGGCGCGGGGGGTGATGTTCTTTTCCAGCAGTTCCATCACCTTCATGCCCGCGTGCTTGGCCAGGCGCACGCGCGCCGCCGTCACCGCCGGGATGGTGCCGTTGCCCGGCAGGGCAAGGCCCATGGTTTCGGCCATGCAGTTCATGGTGTTGGCCGTGAACATGCCCGCGCACGAACCGCAGCCGGGGCAGGCCGTTTCGGTCATCTCGTCCAGTTCGGCCATGGTCATGTCGCCGCGCTGCACGCGGCCCACGGCCTCGAACACACTGATCAGGTCGGTGCGGCCCGCCAGGGTGCCGCCCGCCAGCATGGGGCCGCCGCTGACCATGATGGACGGAATGTCCATCCGCAGCATGGCCATGAGCATGCCAGGCACCGACTTGTCACAGTTGGGGATGAACACCAGCGCGTCGAACGGGTGCGCCGTGGCCATAATCTCGATGGAATCGGCAATGATCTCGCGCGACGGCAGCGAAAAGTGCATGCCTTCGTGGTTCATGGCCAGGCCGTCGCACACGGCAATTGCCGGAAACTCCATGGGTGTGCCGCCCGCCGCGCGCACCCCGGCCTTCACCGCCTCGGCAATGGTGTGCAAATGCACGTGGCCAGGCACCACCTCGTTGGCCGCGTTCACCACGCCCACCAGGGGGCGCTCGATCTCCTCGCGCGTCAGCCCCAGGGCATGCAGCAGCGAACGGTGCGGGGCCTTCTCCAATCCATGGGTCATCTTCTTGCTGCGCATTGTCTGCGTCCTCATTGTGTCGGAATTAGGGATGCGGAGAGCGCGGGGGAGAGGGAGAAAACTTTTCGCTCTGCGGTCGCCATCCGTAAGGTTCGCGCAAGCGCTCACCTAACGGCTGCCGCAAAAGTTTTCTCCCTGTCCCCCGCACCCCCTCTCTCTCTTTCAAAACTTTTTATCACAGGGGATGCTGGCGGCGCGGATTGGTGTGGCGACCGCCGTGAGCTTGCGAGGTGGTGTTCGCAAGGCTTTCATTACCTTGATAAAACGTTTTGGGG
>NZ_AGFG01000050.1 GCF_000226255.1 Desulfovibrio sp. A2 | reverse complement strand
CAAAGAACCGCAGTCTTTTGCGGACCGTCGCCCCGCCGGGGCTTCCCGTCGCGGCGAGGAGCATGTATGCCCCAGCGCCCCGCCAAGTGTCAACCGCTTTTTTCGTTTTCCCCGATTTTTCTTCGGGGACCCCGCGAACCCGCAGTGGGTTCGGGAAAACGGCAACCTATTGATCCGGCTGAAAGAGCGTGCCGCGTCGGACGCTGTCCGTTGCGGCGAAGGGGGTATCTATGCGCTTCGCCACCCGGCGTCAACAGGTTTTTCGTCAGCCGACTGATTTTATCCCGCCAATTCCCTTCCGGACCGCGCCAACCGTGCATCCTGCCTCCGAAAAAAGTTGCCCCCTGAAACGACGACGCCTCGGCGGGGCCGGGGCGTCGGGGAATGCATGGGAGCTGCGCGCGGCTACTGGCCAGCATGCACGGTGATCTGGTCGCCGGGCTTCAGCTGCGATTCGCGGTCCAGGTTGTTCCAGCGCAGCAGTTCCTTGGGCGGCACGTTGAACTTGCGGGCGATGGCCCACATGGTGTCGCCTTCCTGCACCTTGTACACGATGGCCCGGCCCTGCGAGGCTGCTGCGCCGGACGAAGCGGCCGAAGCGCCAGACGAAGAGGATGCCGCAACCGGCTTGACCGACGCACCCTTGGACGCCACCGCCACCACCGGCGCGGCAGACCGCTCGGCCCCGCCGCGCGCGGCGCTGGCCACGATGGCCTTGTTGGCGGCTTCCGCCTCTTGCCGGGCCACGGCCGTGGCCTCTGCCCCGGCGTCGGGGATGTACAGCTTCTGCCCCAGTTGCAGGCTGGTGCCGTTCAGGCCGTTGGCCTTCTGCAGGGTTTCCACGCTGCTGCCCTGGGCCCTGGCAATGCCGTACAGAGTGTCGCCCTGCTTGACGATGTAGGTGGCGCGGCGCTCGGCGATGTCGCGGGTGCGCGTGGCGCTGCCCTTGTCCGCCCTGGATTCGGCGTCCGGGCCGCCCTTGGCCGCTTTGGCCGGGGCCGAAGCCCTGGAAGACGCCGGGTCGGCCTGCGCGGTGAAGTCGGAGGCATCTCCCCCGCCGGGGATCATCAATTCCTGCCCCACCTTCAGCTTGCCGCTGCCCTTGTTGACCCGCTTCAGCACCGAAACGGGCACGCCGCAGCGCTTGCCGATGCGGTCCAGAGTATCGCCCTGACGCACCTTGTACACCCGCCAGCCCGCATAGCTGCGCTGCTGCGGCTTGGCGAGATAAGCGGTGGCCGCTTCCAGATGCATGGGCGGCACGTAGACGGTGGCGTGGGCGTCGGGCGGGGAGACGTAGCGGCGGAAGGCCGGGTTGTTGGCCGAAAAGTCGTTCCAGTTCTGGCCCATGGCCTGGGCCAGGGCCATCAGGTCAGTGCCGGGCTTCACGCGCAGGGGCTCGAGCCTGGGCGAACAGCTGTAATCCGGCCTGGTGAAGCCCAGGGATTCGAGGTTGCGCATGATCTTGCAGACGGCGATGAACTTGGGCACGTACTGCCGCGTCTCGTCCTTGAGCTGGGCCTTGCCGTCGAGCATGTGGTTCTTGGTGCGCAGATCGAAGAAGCTGTCCGCCCCCGTGCCCTCCAGCGCGCGCGAAATCTTGCCTTCGCCCGCGTTGTAGGCGGCCAGGGCCAGGTGCCAGTCGCCAAAGTCGCCGTACAGCTTCTGCAGATAGTCGGCCGCGGCGCGGGTGGCCTTGTACGGGTCGCGCCGCTCGTCCACCCACCAGCCGTACGACAGCCCGTAGCGGATGCCCGTGTACGGCATGAATTGCCACACGCCCACCGCGCCCGAGGTGGACACGGCGTTGGGGTTGAACCCGCTTTCGACGATGGCGAGGTAGGCCACCTCTTCGGGGATGCCCTGCTGCCGGAACACCTCGCGGATGTGGGGCAGGTAGAGCTGCGAACGCTTCAGGTAACGCTCGAACGTGGCGCGAGCCCGGTGGGTGAAGAATTTGAAATGCAGTTCCACGTCGCGCCGGGCCTCTGGGGTGAGGTCCTTGTCCAGTTCGCCGGTGGAATTGAGGGCCGCCCATTCCTGCGGAGTAAGGGGCACGCCATCGTCGGCGGGGGGGATGGGCAGTTCCACCACTTCTTCGGGTTCGGCGGCGGGGGCGGTGGCGGTGGGCGGCACCGGGCAGGATTCGGCGGGCAACGTGGGAGGCAGATGCTTCTTGGGCGCGCAGCCTGCGGCCAACAACACCACCGCCGCAAGCACAAGCACGTGCCGGGCGGCACGACGCGCGTACAGAGCGGAGGACAGGAGTCTGGTTCGCTGCATGGATGTTCCGGATGTGTTGGGAGCGGCGGGAAAGGGGCCGCGAAGGGGGAGCGAGTGTCGATTCGTCTGCCGTCAGACCCGAAGGGTCGTGAGGTGCCGGGGGCTTTCCTCATCGGAGCCGGGCCGGGCGTAACCCCAGGGCCACTTGCACGGAAACACGTTCAAGGGTACCTGCGATGTGAACGGCATTCTGACCCTACCTCATGCCGCCCATCAAACGCAACCCGTCTACCTGCGCCCGTCCGGGCGAAAGCGAACCATGCCGAAGAAGCACCCCATCTGGGGCACCGTCGCGCGCGATGACGCGCGGCGCGATGCCCGCGACGACGATACACGCAACGACCGTTCCCGCTCCGGGACCAGCAACCGCAAGGCCGGGCGGCCCGCCGGGCCTTCTGCCGGACGCGACGAGAGCACCCGTGGCCGCTCGGGTGGTCCGGGAACCGGCAAAGGCGGCAGGCCGGGCGAACGCCAGGATTCCCGCCCCGACGACCGCAGGGGCGACCGCCCCGAGAGACGCGGCGGCGGGCCGGGCGAAAAACGCCAGGGCGAACGCCCCGACGGGCGGCAGGACCGGCGGCAAGAAGGGCGGCAGGACGGGCGCGGACGGCCCGACCGCCAGGCCAGGCAGGACAGACAGGACAGGCCCGGCCGCACACCGTTCCGGGACAGGGCCGCCGATGCCCGGCCCGAGGCGGCGTTCGACGCCCCCGAATCCCCGTGCTCCATCCTGCCCGGCATAAAGCCGGTGCTGGAACTGCTGGAAGCAGACCCCAGCCGCGTGGAGGCAGTGTTCATCCGCAAGGGCAAGCGCGGGCGCGAGGTGGACCGCATCGTGGAACTGTGCCGCGAGGCGCGGGTGCGCTTCATCTTTGCCGAACCGCACGCCCTGGACCGGCTGTTCGCGTCCGGCCAGGCCATAGGGCAAGCCGGACAAGCCACAGCGCAGCCCGCCGAGTCCATTGCCGAACCGGACATGGCCGAACGCCAGGCCGACGACGACCTTTTCGCCAATGACGACGAAGCCTGGGACATCCTGGAAGGGAACGACGCGGACGAAGCCCGCGCCCCGCGCGATTCTCGTCCGGCGCACCCTGCATCCCCTTCCCATCAGGGGGTCATCGCCCGGGTGTTCGACGCCGGGTTCGCCGAACTTGGCGACATCCTGCGCGACGCGCCCGACGCGCCGCTGCCGCTCATCGTGGCGCTGGACCAGGTGCAGGACCCCGGCAACGTGGGCACCCTTGCCCGCACCCTGTACGCCATGGGCGCAGCAGGCCTGATCGTGGTGCGCCACGGCGGGGCCGCGCTGGGCGGGGCCGCCGCCCGCGCCGCCGCCGGGGCGCTGGAAAAACTGCCGGTGTCCAAGGTGACCAACCTTGCCCGCGCCCTGGATGAGGCCGACGAGGCGGGCTACACCATTTATGCGGCGGGTGGGGCCACTACGGACGGCGACGGCAAGCCCGGTACAGCACCCCTCAACCCCTTCACCGAACCGCTGCGCACCCCGGCCGTGCTGGTGCTGGGCAACGAGGACACCGGCATTCGCCCCAACGTGGCCAAACGCTGCCACTTCACCCTGTCCATTCCCATGGCCCGCGACTTCGATTCGCTGAACGTGGCGCAGGCCGGGGCCATCCTGGTGGGCTGCTTCGCCGCGCGCCGCCACAAGGGATAGCCGGGCCAGACACGCTGTCAGCCACTCCTCCCCCCGCGACGACACAAAGGCCCCCGACCTTCCGATGGAAGGCGGGGGCCTTTCCGCGCCCGGCAGCCGTCGCGCAAGGCGGCGAATGCTAACGGATATAGTTCGGGATATTCAGAAAAACGTCCCGCGTGTAGGTGATCATCTTGTCCATGATCCACGGAAACGAGATGAGCAGCGCGAGAAAGATGGAGACGATCTTGGGGATGAACGACAGCGTCATCTCCTGGATCTGGGTGGCGGCCTGGATGATGCTGACCACCACGCCCACCACCAGCCCCACGCCCAGCATGGGCAGGGAGATGAGCAGGGCGACCTCGATGGACTGGCGCGCGAAGGCAATGACCATTTCCGGCGTCATGTGACCTACCTCTTCAGACCGCGAAACTGTTGACCAACGACCCCACCAGCAGCGCCCACCCGTCCACCATGACGAAGAGCAGCAGCTTGAAGGGCATGGAGACCATCATGGGCGGCAGCATCATCATGCCCATGGCCAGCAGGATGCTGGACACCACCATGTCCAGAACCAGAAACGGAATGTAGATGAGAAAGCCGATGGTGAAGCCGGTCTTCAGCTCGCTGATGACGTAGGCGGCGGCCAGCATCACCGTGGGCACCTCTTCCTTGCTGCGCGGCTGCTCCATCTTGGTGATGGCGTAGAAGATCGACAGGTCCTTCTCGCGGGTGTGCTTGAACATGAACGAGCGCAGGGGGGCCTGGGCCTTGTCCAGCGCCTCGTTGAAGCCGATGCGCTCCTCGAGGTAGGGCTGCAGTGCGGTGTCGTTGATCTGCTTGCCCACTGGCATCATGATCACCACCGTCATGAAAATGGCAAGGCTGGCCAGCACCTGCGAAGGCGGCAACTGCTGCACGCCCAACGCCTGGCGGATGAAGTGGAACACGATGATGATGCGGGTGAAGCTGGTCACGGTGAGCATGATGGCCGGGGCCAGCGAAAGCACCGTGAGCATGAACAGGATTTCGAGCAGCAGCGAGACCTTTTCCGGCTCGGTCTGCCCCGCGCCCAGGGTAAGCTGCATGGTGGGCATGACCAGGTCCTGCGCCGCGTGGGCCAGGCCCCCGGACAAAAGCGACAGCAGGGACAGGGGCGCCAGCAGCGCGAAGGCCAGGGAAAGGACGCGGGTAACGGCGGAGCGGCGGGTGACGCCGGGCAGGCAAGGGGCAACGGGCAGGGCCGCCTGTCCCACGGGGCGGTCGCAGGGGGCCGGGGCAAGCGGGCGGACACCCGTCAGGCCGGTGACGCCCCCATCGTGCGATGCAGGGGCGGAAATGGCGGCGGCAGCGTTAACTGCCGGAAGGTCGCCCCTTGCCGAGGGTGCGCCCCAGCACCGCGGAGAATCCGCCGGAGGCACGCCCGCCGGGCTGTTCCGCCGCATCGGCGGGCTGGCCGGGAAGGGGGGTTGCGTCGTCGCTGCCATGCTCGTGGTCAAGGTACTGCTCCGTGAGTAGCGTTATCTGCTGGTCGGTGACGCCCAGCAGCAATCGCTTGTTCAAGAAGCGTACCACCATGAGCCCCTTGCGCGGCCCGATGGGCAACTGCGCCTCCAGGCGCAGGTCGTCGCGCGAGAAGCCGCCCGCGCCGGGCACGGCGCGGAACAACCCGCCGTGGCGGCGCACGGCCCACAGGGCCAGCCACAGCAGGCCCACCAGCAGGAACAGCACGCCCACGGCCTGAATGTACCCGCTCCACGAAAAGGCGGGCACGCTGGCGGCCGCAAGGCCGTCGGCCGCGCCCAGCCCCACGGTGGCGTTGGCGTGGGCGATGGTGGCGTTCACGGCGTCCGCCGCCCGGCCCGCCACATGCTCGGCGGCTTGGGGCAGGGACTGGGGCAGGGCCTGGGCCGCGTCGCCCAGGGTGGCGTTGGCGGAGATGGCGGCGCGCACCGCGCCTTCCGCCTGCGAGGGGGCCTGCGCGGCCATGTCGGCGGCGGCGCCCACGGCGGAGACGGTGGCGTTATCCAAGCTGCTTCACCCGTTCGATGGGGCTGATGATGTCGGTAAGGCGCACGCCGAACTTCTCGTTGATGACCACGGCCTCGCCGCGCGCCACCAGCTTGCCGTTGACGTACACTTCCAGCGGTTCGCCAGCCAGCTTGTTCAGTTCGACGACCGAGCCCTGGCCCAGCTGCAGCAGTTCGTTGATCAGCAGGCGGGTGCGGCCCAGTTCCGCCGAGACGTCCAACGGAATGTCCAGGATGAAGTCCAGTTCGCGTCGGCCGCTGTCGGGCCGGGGCGACTTGGCCTCTTCCGTCAAATCCTTGAACTTGGCCTCGCGCGCGGCGGACGCGAAGAAGCCCTGTTCCTTTTCCTTCTTCAGCTGGGTCTGCTCTTCGCTGGCCAGGGCCTTGGCCCATTCTTCGGCCAGGCGGGCATCGTCCTCGCCCCCGCCCGCTCCGGCGGCAGGAGCAGCGGGCGCGTCGCCGCCCTCGTCCTCGTCTTCCAGCGCGGCAGCCCACTGGGCCGCCAGCAGATCCTGATCGACATCCTTGCCGTCACTCATGGGTATTCCTCTTGCGCGCCGGGCGCTTACTGGATGACCATTTCGGTGATGTACACCCGCAGCACCTTGGGGCCGCCCAAAATCTGGTTCAGCCTGTCGGCCACTTCATTCTTGAGCTGCAACTTGCTTTCGATGGGGGCGAGGTCCGCGTACGACTTGCTGGACAGCAACAGGATGACCGCATCGCGCACCTTGGCCGACTGCCCTTCCAGTTCCTTGACCGTGGCGTCGGAGCCCACCTCCACCTCCATGGTCAGCTTGAGGTAGCGGCGGCCCGTGGGGTCGGCCAGATTCACCAGGAACGTCGGCAGCTTGGCCACCTTGGCGTTGCGGGCCGGGGCCTCGCCGCCCTTGGCGTCGGCCTTGCCCTCGGTCTTGGCCGGTTCCGGCGCGCCCTCCGCGCCCTGGGCGGCGGGCCGCAGCATGAACCACCAGTACGCCCCGCCGCCCGCACCAATGAGCACGAACAGCAACAGGACGAGGATGACCCACTTCAGCTTGCCGGACTTTTTCGGAGGTGCGGCTTCTTCCGCCACTGGTCACGCTCCTTGAAACAGCTAGACGTTGAACGCTCCGACCGGGCGCGGCATCCGCCACGGCCCGCGTGGCGCGGCCGTTACGGGTACCCGCCGAGCCTCGGCGTGGTCTTCACCAGAATCTCCACCCGGCGGTTGCGGTCATTGCCGCCATCGCCGTCCGCAGTGTCTGCGGCAGCCGCGCCAGTCGAACCAGTCGCCTCGGCCGCCTCGGCCGTATCGGCCACAGCGGGCGCACGGGCCGCACCCGACAGCGACGGACGGTCCGGGCCATACCCCGCGACGGAAAACCGGGCCGGGTCAAGTTTTCTTTGCACAAAATATTCCAAAACCGTCAAAGCGCGCCGCCCGGCCAGTTCGTACCCGGCCGCGTCGCCTTCCGCCTGACTCGCGGAGGGCGCGCCCTCCGCGCGCGGGTCGCTGTGCCCGGAAAGGGCCACGTCGGCGGTGATGTATTCCAGCACCTCGGCCAGCAAGGCCAGCAACGGGCGCGACACCTCGCGCAGCTGCCACTGGCCCGGGGCGAACAGCAGGTCGTCCGTCAGCGCCAGCACGACGCCCTCGGGATGTTCCAGTATCCGCAGGTTCTTGTCCAGCATACTTCTGTCGATGCCGGGGGGCAACTCGGCGCCGGGGAACAGCAGTTCCTTGATCTCGCGCTGGTGGGCATACACCTGCGCGGGCCGCGCCAGCAACGGTTCCAGCAGCCGGATGCGTTCCGGCACCGTGCCGGTGACGCCCGCGCGCACCTCGCCCTGCTCTCCGAAATGGGTGCTGATGCGCGACAGCGTCACCCGGTTCATGGACGACATGGACAAAAGCAGCACGAAAAACGTCAGCAACAGGGTGACCAGATCGGAATAGGTCAGCAGCCACGGCTGGCGGGGCTTGTCCTCTGCCTTCTCGCGGCGCTGACGGGCTTGGGGGCCGTGTCCGCCGGGCTGGGCGGGCCGGCCGGGCCGGGCGGACGAGTCGGGCGAGACGGGCGGCGCATGCCGGGAAAACATGTCAGCGCCCCCCTTCGTCCTGACCGGAACCGGGGCCGGGACCGGAACCAGAGCCGGGCGTGGCCGGTGCGGCGGGCGCACCGCCGCCCGCGCCCTCCGGCAGCACGAAATCGAACCGGAACCCCTTGTACTGGAAGGTTTCGCGCACGGGCGCGCCATCCTTCAGGGCTTCCATGCGGCGGGCCCATTCCGCGTTGCGCCGGTCGAGCACGATCTCCACCCGCCGGTTGGCGCGCCGCCCGTCCGGGGTCAGGTTGTCGAAGCGGGGCCGCGTATCGCCGTGGGCCTCCATGAGCATGCGGCCGCGCGGCACGCCAAGGTCGGCCAGCTTGCGGTATACCGCCGTGGCCCGCCCCAGCGAAAGCCGCCACGGCGAGGGCAGGGTCCGGTCGTCACCCCGCAGCCGGAACAGGATGCCTTCCTCGTCGCGGGCGGGCGAGGCATGCCCGGCGATGAGCACCGGGTGTTCCACCCCGCGCAGCACCGGAGCCACCCGCGCCAGCAGGGCCGCGCCGCGCTCGGAAAGCTCGGTGGCGCCGGAGCGGAAGAGCACCTCGTCGTTGATGGAAAAGATCTGGATGTAGCCGTTTTCCTGGTAGTTGATGTCCCGCTCCGCCTCTTCCCACAACATTTCGCGCAGGGGGGTCAGGTCGCGGCCGCGCGGGGGCGCGTCGCCCACCGGGGCAATGCCCGGCACGGGGCGTCCGTCGGCCGGTTCGCGCGGGGTGGCCGTGCCCTGCTCCTGCCCGAAGCTGCCCGCCACGGAGCCCACGGCCATGACGCGGCGGCGCTCGTCGATGACCGAAATGGCCACCAGCAGCACGAAGAACGTCAGCAGCAGGGTCATCAGATCGGAGTACGTGATGAGCCACGGCGGCTGGGTGATGCCCGCGGGCCGGGGTTTCCGCCTGTCGCGCGCCATGGTCCGTGCTCCGTGTGGGGGGTGGGGTCGACCGGGGGCCTAGCCAGTGCGCCGCTCGCGCGGCGGTTGGTAACTGGTCAGCTTTTCCAGGATGATGCGCGGGTTCTCGCCCCTGGCGATGGCCAGAATGCCTTCCAGCTGCATCTCCAGCATCTGCACCTCTTCCTTGCTGCGGTGGCGCAGCTTGCCCGCCAGCGGCAGGAACACCAGGTTGGCCAGCACCACCCCGTAGAAGGTGGTGATGAGCGCCACCGCCATGGCCGGGCCGATGGCCGAGGGGTCGTTCATGGAGCGCAGCATCTGCACAAGGCCGATGAGCGTGCCCACCAGCCCCAGCGCCGGGGCGTACGAGGCCAGCGCGTTGAAGATGTCCACGCCCATGGAGTGGCGCGTCTCCAGCGCGGCGATCTCGCTTTCCATGATCTCGCGGATGGCCTCCGGCTCCAGGCCGTCGATGGTCAGTTGCAACCCCTTGCGCAGGAAGGGGTCGTCCAGCCCGTGCACGGCGTGCTCCAGCGACAGCAGCCCCTCGCGCCGGGCGCGGTGGGCGAATTCCATGAACTGGTCGATGACCAGGTCGGTGCGCAGCAGGTGGGTAGAGAAGGCCTTGCGGGTGATGGACAGCACGCGCACCGCCACGGGCAGCGGGTAGTGCACCAGCGCCGCCCCCAGGGTGCCGCCCAGCACGATGAGCAGGGCCGCCGCATCCACGAAGAACAGCGGATTGCCGCCCATGGCCAGCGCCGTGCCGATGAGCCCGAACGAGATGAGGATGCCGAGTACGGTTGCCAGATCCATGCGGTACCTCTCGCCGTTGCGCGGGCGGTTGGTGCGTGTATCCCGTGCTATCCCTGCGTGCGCCGGGCGGTCCGGCGGCCGGCTTCCGATATACCTTTAACCCAACGATTGTTCTAAATTAGGATTTTCGTTCGTTGGCAAGGAAAACGAGCCCGCCATGAGGGAGTATACTCTTATCGTATTCGACCGATATGGCGGGCGACGTTTGACGACGCCAACGGGCGAAAAGACAATTTAGAGTCACGCCCGGATTGGACGCGGGCCGAAAATATCCGTCCCTACCCGCACGATGGTGGCCCCTTCGGCCACGGCCACTTCCGCGTCGTGCGACATGCCCATGGAAAGGTGCGGCAGGGGCAGGCCCACGCGGTGCGCCAGCGCGTCGCGCAGTTCGCGCAGCCGGGCAAAGTACGGGCGCGAGGCCTCGCCGTCGTCGAAAATCGGCGGCATGCACATCAGCCCCAGCAGGCGCAGGCGCGGCAGGGCCAGCACGGCCTCGGCCAGGGCGGGCAGGTCGTCCGGGTCCACCCCCGACTTCTGCGCCTCGTCGCCGATGTTCACCTGCAGCAGGATATCCTGCACCGGCGGCGCGCCGTCCGCGCCCTGCGCGGGCATGCTGGCCAGGCGCTGGTCCAGCTTGCGGGCCAGGGCATCCGAGTCCACGGTATGGATGAGCGCAAAGCGCCCCACCACGTCCTTGGCCTTGTTGCTTTGCAGGTGCCCGATGAAATGCCAGCGCGGGCCGTCGCCCTGGTCGGGCGAAAAGACAACGCTTGGGGCCTTGCCGGTCATATCGGCAACTTCGGCCTGTTTCCGTAGTGCTTCCTGCACATAATTCTCGCCGAAATCACGCTGCCCGCCAGCGGCCAGCGCGGCCACGGACGCTGCGGGGTGATATTTGGACACCGCGACCAGGATGACCCCGGCCGGGTCGCGCCCTGCGGCGCGGGCGGCGGCGTCCACGCGGGCGCGCACGGCGGCCCGGCGGTCCAGCAGGGCGCGCGCGTCATCGTGCGGCAAAAAGGCGGAGGCGGTTGCAATATCGTGCGGCATGACATCATCCCGGATGGCAAAAAGCGTGAGCGCCGCCCGCCGCACGACAAACGGCGGACGGACGGCGCGAAAACCGCTGACGGCGGTCCGGCGGGGCCATGCGGGGCCAGCCTGCCGGTCGTGCGTCGCTATTCGTCGGCCAGACCCAGCGAACGCAGAAAGCCCACGTCCTCGGTCCAACCTTCGCGCACCTTGACCCACAGTTCAAGATGCACCTTCTGCTCCAGCAGGGTCTGGATGTCGGCGCGGGCCTTGGTGCCGATGTCCTTGATGGTGGCCCCGGCCTTGCCGATGACCATGGACTTGTGCGACGGCCGCCCCACGTAGATGACCGCGTGGATGGTGGTAAGGTCGCGCCCTTCCTCCTCGTCCCACTTCTCTATCTCCACGGCCACGGAATAGGGCAGTTCCTGGCGCAGGGCCAGAAACAGCTTCTCGCGCACGATTTCCGCCGCCATGAAGCGCACCGGCAGGGTGGACAACTGGTCCTCGGGGTACAGGGCCGGGGCCACGGGCAGCTTGGACTTCAGCAGCTTGACCAGTTCCGGCAGGCCGTCGCGCGTCAGCGCCGAGACGGGGAACACCTCTGCCTTGGGCCACATCTTCTGCAGGTCGATGAACAGGGGCAGCATCTTGGACTTGTCGCGGAACAGGTCCACCTTGTTCACGGCCACGATGACCGGGCGGTCTTCCGATGCCACGGCGTCCATCAGCGGCTTCACGTCGTTTTCGAGGAAGTCCGGCTTCTTGATGTACAGGTCCGCGTCCAGCATCACCAGGATCACGTCGGCGCTGTGCATGGACTGCCACGCCGTCTGCAACAGGATCTTGTTCATGCGGCCGCGCTGCTGGTGGATGCCGGGGGTATCCATGAAGATGACCTGCGCGTCCGGCTCGGACAGGATGCCCACGATCTGGTTGCGGGTGGTCTGGGCGCGCGGGGTGACGATGGCCACCTTGTGGCCCAGCGCCGAGTTGAGCAGCGTGGACTTGCCCGCGTTGGGCGGCCCAAGCAGGGCAACCCAGCCGCAGCGGTGTTCGGTCTTGGTCATTATATATGCTCCTTGCGGAAAAAAGGTCGTTTTCTTCGCCGCATGTTCCACAGCGCGGGCCGTGCGTCAAGGAACGGCGAGAAAATACGGCGGACGTGCGGGGTGCGGCGGCGCGAAGGCACGTTTCACAGGACGCGCGGCCCAGGGTATGGCCCGGACTGCGGGCCGGAGTGCGTCTCGCCTGCGCCGATTCAGGCCCAATTAGCCCGATTGGCCCGATTGGCCCGATTGTCCATGTTGGCCCAGTTGGCGCAGTTGGCCCAGTCGGCCCAGTCGGCCGGGCTGCCGGACTGGCCGGGGCGGGGCCTGACGCGGGCCGGGCATGTACGTAAAGGATGTGGGGATGCGGGGTGCCGCCCGCGTCCGGATTGCATCGGGCCATGCATCGGCCTGCGCCGGAATTTTCGTCGGGCATGGCGGAACAGGCCCCATACGCGGCCGGGCGTGGCCCGTCAAGACGCGCGGGCGGCCGGGGATGGCTTGGCGCACCGCAACGCGCGGCCAATACACCGCGCCCGGCATGCTTCGGGCAGGCACGCGGCCGGGTGGGACAGGAAGGGGAAACCGCCCCCCCTCGCGCCGCCCCATTCGCCCCGCAGTGGGACGCGCCCCCCGAAAAAAACCGGAAATCCAGCCCCGATAGACCGTTGACGTTCCGGATACCATCTGTATTACTGACCGCACGACGGAACGTGTATCAGCCACCCTGCGTCCACGCTCCGGCAAGCCTTCGGCAAGCGCCGCGACGGATTGCCCATCGCCCCGCCGCCAGCGCCCGCGCGCCCCGCGCCCACTCGCGCCCCCACGGAGAACGCCATGCCCCGCAAGGTCAAATCGGTCCGCGTGCCGGAAGAACTTTCGGCCATCGACCTGTCCGGCATCATCGCCGAATGCGAGAAGTACCTGCGCGACCTGGAATCTGTCGCCATGCTCAACCAGCAGGGCGAACGCGAGGCGGCGGAGGCGCTGCTGCGTGCCCGCCAGGCCGACCTTGGCCGCCGTGTGGGCCTGAAGGTATGGGAGGCCCGCAAGCAGGCCGCGCTGGAGCGATTATCACACAAAAATGAAGGCAATCCGGCTTAACCTTTAACGCACACGGCAGTATCCAAAATTTTCACCTTTAATCTTTCGCAAACCCACTCTACAAATACGACAATAGGCACGGTGATCTATGACATTAAAATTCGAACCCGAATCACTAAAAAAAGAACTTATTGATGTCACACTCAGCCTATCTGAATACCAAATCTACTCGGAAGAGCTTAACGATTTTTTGGAAGAAAGCTCCACAGACGATGATGATTTTGAAACTACGATTAGCACCGAAAGCAAATTTGAATTCAGCATATCTGGAGTAGACGAAACATTATCACTATCAATTCAAGATCTGCGCAATTTCACAGAAGAACTTCAAACCGCAAGAATTATCGACGGCCTAGAGTGCGTTTCTAACTCTCGCTACTTACTAAAAGTATTGCCTCACTATGACGCTGAAAACATTCATTCTCAGGTTTTATATTACGAGCATTCTGGATATTTCTACGAGACTATCGCCGATGTCGACGGCGTCACATATACATGCAAGGTACAAACTGGATTCACAATATTCGCAGCACTAGCAGCAAAGCATATGTATTATGATAAATATCTTCCCCTAGTGACAGAAGATCACTTCTTCATTGAAGTTATACATTCAAAACCAGTAGACATTGCGCACGCTAGAGAGGTCGCATATGCCTATTTATTTGAATTAAATACCAACCTAAACATTTCATTTGACCCATCTCCTCGACCAATGAATGTGCATTTTTATGACGACACGCTAGAGATAGAATCCACTCTTAGGTTTCGCCCCTTACTACTCGGTAAGGGAATTTTAGAATTACAAAAAATGTTCTTAAAAGCAGCATCTTCGGCAGACCTTGAATTCAAAATCATATCCTTCGTCAAAGTTCTCGAATACGTTTCACAGACAGCTACAAGGAATGAAATCAATGCCAGAATATTTTCAAAATTATATCGCCCAGATGCATTAAATCCAACATCAGAGTTCGTAAAAGAACTTGAAAATGAATTCAAAGAGCTCTCCAAGTTTAAAAAAGACAAAGAAGCTATTAAACAGACAATCATTTCATGCTGTGACTACGCGGAACTAAAGCCTTCTATTTCAGGTTTCATTTTAAAAAAAATAGGAAAGGGAGATGCTCTGTCGGCACTCGATACTATATCAAACGTAATAGTGGCAACAAGGAACCAACTTTCACACGCAAAGACAAATTATGCATATACTGGCGACGAATGCCCCTTCGATGAACTCGAAGTTCTTTGTCGCATCCTAAAAATTTGTGCTCGGCAAGCGATATACTGGTTCAACCTTCAAGGTGAAAGTTTACGCTTGGCATAGACAAACAATAGCCTCACGCACAAACAATCAAATCCGTCATCAAAAAGCCACCACCGCCACCTCGTCCCCAATGTCCACCCCCGCCATGCCCACCAGGGCGCGGTGGGGGTGAATTTCCACGCCCGCCGCGCGGGCCTGGTGGAACAGTTCCGCATAGGCCGGGTCGATGTAGTCGGCCGGGCCGAAGCAGTGTCCGTCCGGCCGCTGGATGAGGTAGAACCCGGCGGCGCGTTCGCCGCGCGCCACGATGTCCATCATCTCGCGCAGGTGCTTGGCCCCGCGCTCGGTGGCGGCATCGGGAAAGGCGGCCACGTCGTCTTCCACCAGGGTCACGTTCTTGCACTCCACCCACAGGGTGGGCAGGCCGGGGCCGTCCAGCCGGGCGTCCAGCCTGCTTTCGCCGCGCCTGGCCTCGCGGCGCAGGGTGGTGTACCCGGCGGCCCACGGCAGCCGCCCGGCGTGGAAGGCCGCCTCCAGCAGCCGGTTGGGGACCGAGGTGTTCACCCCCACCCAGAAGCCGCGCGGCCCGTTGCCGTCGCAGCGCACCAGTTCCTGAGTGTATTTCAGCTTGCGGTCGGGGTTGGGCGCTGGGGACGCCAGCACCGCCGCGCCGGGGCGCATCAGCCCCAGCATGGACCCGGAATTGTTGCTGTGCACCCACAGGGACTCGCCATCCAGTTCCAGTTCCACGCTGAACCGCTTCACCCGCCGCACGAAGCGCCCCACCACGCAGCCGGGCGGAAACGGCAACAGCGGCGAGCCGTAGCCCGCCGTGCCCATGCCCGGCAGGCACTCGGCCATCGCGCCGCTGCCCTTTCCGCTCCCGCCACCGCCGACATGGGGCGCGGCCAATCCCCCGGCGCTTCCCCGTGCGCCCTTCCTGCTTCCCCTTCCTGTTTCGTCCCCTGACATCGTCTTTCCTTACAGCAGGTTGGCGCTGTTCGCGCGCCGTGCGGCACGGCACGCCCGCACCCCCGCGCATCCTGCCGGTATGCTTTGATGTTTCCGCAATTTACAGCCGTCCCGTAAGCTGGTAACCAGCCGCCGAGAACGGGAGCGCCCGCGCGGCGCATTGCGCGCCCCCATGCCCCCGCCCGGAACAGTCCTCAAATGCGCGACCGCCGCGCCGCCCGCACCCCTTGCGTCTTCGGCATCCAGGCGGTTTCGCACACCATACCACGCGAACAGGACGCACCGTAATGAGAATCTCCGACCGTCTCACCCGCATCAAGCCCTCGGCCACTCTGGCCGTCAACGCCAAGGCGCTGGAACTCAAGGCCAAGGGCGTGCAGGTGGTCAGCCTTGCCGTGGGCGAACCCGACTTTCCCACGCCGGAACACGTCCGCGAGGCGGCCAAGACCGCCATCGACGAAGGCTTCACCCGCTACACGCAGGTGCCGGGCATTCCCGCACTGCGCCAGGCGGTGTGCGGCTACTTCGCGCGCTTCTACGGGGTGGATGCCCCCATGGAGGCCACGGTGGTCACCAACGGCGGCAAACAGGCTTTGTACAATCTTTTCCAGTGCCTGCTCAACCCCGGTGACGAGGTTCTGGTGCCCGCCCCGTACTGGGTGAGCTACCCCGCCCTGGTGGAACTGGCGGGCGGCGTGCCGGTGTTCGTGGCGTCCCCGGCGGAGCGCGGCTTCAAGGTCACGCCCGAAGAGCTGGACCGCGCCGTCACCCCCAAGACCCGCGTGCTGTTGCTGAACTCGCCGTCCAACCCCACGGGGGCCTGCTATACCCGCGCGGAAACCGACGCCATCATGGAATGGGCCATCGCGCGCGACCTGTTCGTGATCTCGGACGAAATCTACGACCGCCTCGTCTACGAACCGGCCGAGGCCGTCAGCGTGTGCGACTGGTGGGCGCGCCACCCCGAGAACGTGGCGGTGGTCAACGGCCTGGCCAAGACCTTCGCCATGACCGGCTGGCGCGTGGGCTACACCCTGGCCCACCCCGACCTGATCAAGGCCATGACCAAGATCCAGGGGCAGTCCACCTCGAACATCTGCTCGGTGGCGCAAAAGGCCGCGCTGGCCGCCCTTACCGGCCCCTACGACGCGGTGGAGGACATGAAGAAGGCCTTCCGCCGCAGGCGCGACCTGGCCCACGCCATCGTCTCCGCGTGGCCGGGCGTGGTCTGCCCCAAGCCCGACGGCGCGTTCTACCTGTTCGCGGACATGCGCGCCCTGTTCACCCCGGCCCTGCCCGACTCTGCCAGCCTGTGCACCCACATCATGGAACAGGCCAACGTGGCGCTGGTGCCGGGCGCGGCCTTTGGCGACGACGCCTGCCTGCGCTTCTCGTACGCGGTGTCCGACGACACGCTGATGATCGCGCTGGACAAGGTGGCGAAGGTTCTTTTCGGCTAGCCCAAACGGTCTTTTCGCCCGTTGGCTGACCGACCCGAAGGGCGCGAAGCGTGCCCGTTAGGTGAGCTTGCGAACCATACGGGCATCGTGCGCAACGCGGTCAAACTTCGCCTGCCATGTCGGTCGAATACGATAAGAGTATACTCCCTCATGGCAGGCTCGTTTTCCTTGCCAACGGACGAAAATCCTCGTTTGGGAAAATGCTGGCGCGGGCATGCACCCACGCGCCGCACCGGCCTCGCCCTTCGCTGAAAAGTACGATATGACGGCGGCATGTCCCGCGCGGCTCGCGCACGCGACCGGCCGGGGCATGCCGCCGCTTCGCTGGCCCCGCCCGCGCGGGGGCACGGCAGCCACGAAATTTCACGTCGCGCCCCGCACGGCCCCGCCGCGCACCACCGGCACGCACGCCATGGGCCTTCTCTCCGGCCCGCAAGGAGCATGACCATGCCCCAGCCCCACCGCCTCGACTGGACCAACGCCTGGCCCGCCGCGCCGCTGGGCCGCCTGGCCCCCGACGCCACCGCCCAGCACGACCTGCACAAGGGCGAGCTGGCCCACCGCCTGAAGGCGGAACTGGCCGCCGGGCACCTGCCGTTCATCGACATGCCCTACCGCGATGCGCTCGTCGCCGGGCTTGCCGCCCTGCAGCCCACCCTGTCCCGCTACCGCCACATGGTGCTGCTGGGCATCGGCGGTTCCGCGCTGGGCGCGCGGGCGCTGCAACGGGCGTTCTTTCCGCAGCAGGACCGGCCCGGCCACGACGGCCCGTGGCTGTGGATAGCCGACAACGTGGACGCGGGCACCATGGAGGCGTGGTTCGCCAGCCTGCCGCCGGAACAGACCATCGTGGTGGCCGTCAGCAAGTCGGGCGGCACCATCGAGACCCTGGCGCAATACTTCCTGGCCAAGCAGTGGCTGCAATCCGCCCTGGGCAGCGCCTGGCGCGAGCACATGCTGGTGGTCACCGACGAAAAGGCCGGTTTCCTGCGGCAGGAAGCGAACGCCGCGGGCCTGCCCGCGCTGCCCGTGCCCGACCACCTGGGCGGCCGTTATTCCGTGCTCTCCGCCGTGGGCCTCGTGCCCGCCGCGTTCCTGGGCCTGAACTGGCGCGGGCTGCTCGACGGCGCGCTGGCCGCCGGGGCGGACCTGGTGGCAGACCCGGCCCGCGCCCTGCCCGGCCACCCCGCGTGGCGGCTGGCCCTGTGGAACATGGCCCTGGCCGATGCCGGGTATTCGCAGCTCATCTTCTTCTGCTACGTGCCGCTGTGGGCCCCGTTCGGCCCGTGGTTCGCCCAGCTGTGGGCCGAAAGCCTGGGCAAGGAAGGCAAGGGCACCATGCCCTTGCCCGCCGTGGGCGTGACCGACCAGCATTCCCTGCAGCAGATGTTTCTGGACGGGCCGCGCGACAAGGGCTGCCTGTTCCTGACCAGCCCCGGCCTGCCGCAGGGCCGCCCCTTCCCGGACGACCTGCCGGACAAGTGGGCCTTCCTGAAGGGCCGCCGCTTCGGCGAGCTGCTGGACGCCGAGGGCCTGGGCACCCGCATGGCCCTCGCCAAGCAGGGCACGCCCCTCGTGGAGCTGCGCATGGGCGACACGGACGAGGCCGCGGCGGGCCGCCTGATGGGCCTGCTGGAACTGACCACCCTGTTCACCGGCTGGCTCATGAACATCAACCCGCTGGACCAGCCCGCCGTGGAGCTTGGCAAGCGCCTCGCCAACGCCCGCCTGGGCGCGCCCGGATACCCGGCGGAAGATGCGGACCTTGCCGCCTTCCTCGGCCGGGCCGAGCAGTCGCAGGAGTTCTAGCCGGTGCCGCGTCGCTTCGAACTGCCGGGGGGGCTGCCCTTCGGCTTCGCCCGCTTCCTGTCGTGGGTGTCGCTGGTGCTCATCCTGGCGTCCAGCATCGTGATGTCCGTGGTCATCACCGATTCGGCGCGCAACACCATGTTCCGCAAGCAGCAGGAATTCGCCTCGCTGCTGGCCGAAAACCTGAACCACCAGATTTACCGGCGCTTCACCCTGCCCACGCTGATGGGCGCGGGGCGCATCGCCCTGCGCCAGCCCGTGCAGTACGAGCGGCTGGATCAATTGGTGCAGTCGGTGATCCACGGGTTGCAGGTTTCGCGGGTGCGCATCTACGACCACGCCAAGATCGTGTCGTATTCCACCGACCGCGCGGACCTGGGCCGGGCCGACCTGGCCGGCCCCGACGTGGCCGCGGCCTTGCGCGACGAGGCCCCCAGCTACAGCATCGACGCGGACATCTCGTTCTGGCGGGCTCTGTTCACCCCCCGGCTGGAGCCGGGCAGCTTCATCCTGCGCACCATCTACCCGCTGCGCGTGGAAGGCCGCCTGGGCCGCATCGACGATGACGACGACGGCCCCATCATGGGCATGCTGGAGATGACCCAGGACATCACCAACGACACCCGGGCCATCATCGCCTTCCAGTGGCTGATCATCGGCACGGCCAGCCTTTCCTCGCTGGTGCTGTTCGGCATGCTGCTGGTGTTCATCCGCCGGGCCGAACGGGTGATGGCCGAACGCATGCAGGAAAAGCAACGCCTGGAGCGGGAACTGCACCAGCACGAAAAGCTGGCTGGCATGGGCCGGGTGGTGGCCAGCATCGCCCACGAAATCCGCAACCCGCTGGGCATCATCCGCTCCAGCGCGGAGCTGCTGCTGAAACGCCCCAGCAGTTCGGACCCGGTCACCGCGCGCATCCTGCAGGCCATCTACGACGAGGCCAAGCGCCTCAGCCAGACGGTGAACGACTTTCTGGACTACGCCCGCCCCCGCCAGCCCCGGCAGGACCCGGTGGAAACCGACGGGGTGCTCGACCGCGTGCTGGGCTTTCTGGAAGGGGAACTGGCCCGTCGCGAGGTCGCCGTGGCCCGCGAGGCGGAGCCGGGCATCACCGTTTCCGGCGACGCGGACCTCTTGTACCGCGCGTTCTACAACATCATGACCAACGCGTTGCAGGCCATGGACGGCCCCGGCACGGTGACGGTGACGGCCCGCCGCGACGGCGACGAGGCGGAATTCGCCTTCCGCGACAGCGGCCCGGGCTTCGACCCGGCCGACCGCGAACGGCTGATGGACCCGTTCTTCACCACCAAGGACGACGGCACCGGCCTTGGCCTGCCCATCGTCAACTCCATCATCACCAGCCACGGCGGCAGCCTGCGCATCGACAACGCGCCCGAAGGCGGGGCCGTGGTGTACGTGCGCCTGCCCCTGCGCACGGAATAGCCGGAGCGGCGCGGGCACGCGGCCCGCAGCACATTCAGCGCCGCCACACCGGCCGATCTGCGCCAATACCCGTCTGGCCGCTTGCGCGCGCGGCCTTCCGGCCCTATTTCTGTCCCTTGGGCTTCCCCGTAGCACCGCCGCCCCGCCGCCTCCGCGCGGCCCCGGCATCCCGACACCGCAACCGGAATCGCCATGAACGAAAAGACGCATCTGCTCGTGCTCGACGACGAGAAGAACTACCTGCTCGTGCTCGAAGCCCTGCTCTCCGACGCGGGCTACACCGTCACCGCGCTCAACGACCCGGAGACCGGCCTTGCCTTTCTCGAGGAATCGGAAGTCGACGTCATCATCACCGACATGAAGATGCCGAAGATCACCGGACGCGAGGTGCTGGAACAGGTCAAGAAGAACTGGCCGCACATCCCCGTGCTGATCATGACCGCCTTCGGCTCCATCGAAAGCGCGGTCGAGGTCATGAAGTACGGCGCGTTCGACTACATCACCAAGCCGTTCTCCAACGACGAACTGCTGCTGTCCGTGCACAACGCGGCAGAGCTTTCGCGCATGCACCGCCAGTACCGCGTGCTGCGCGAAAATCTGGAAGAACGCTACGGCATGCACCAGATCATCGGCAAAAGCCGGGCCATCCGCGAAACCCTGAGCATGGTCGACCGTGCCGCGCCCAGCCGCTCCACGGTGCTCATTTCCGGCGAATCGGGCACCGGCAAGGAACTGGTGGCGCGGGCCATCCACTTTTCGTCGCCCCGCAACAAGGGGCCGTTCGTCTCGGTCAACTGCATGGCCCTCAACCCCGGCGTGCTGGAAAGCGAACTGTTCGGCCACGAGAAGGGGTCGTTCACCGGGGCCGTGGCCATGCGCCGGGGCCGCTTCGAGCAGGCGGGCGGCGGCACCCTGTTTCTGGACGAAATCGGCGAGCTGACCCCCGAGCTTCAGGTCAAGCTGCTGCGCGTGTTGCAGGAACGCCGCTTCGAGCGCGTGGGCGGCACCGAAGAGGTGGAGGTGGACATCCGCATCGTTGCCGCCACCAACAAGAACCTTCAGGAAGAGGTGGAAAAGGGCAACTTTCGCGAGGACCTGTTCTACCGCCTGAACGTGGTGCACATCGCCCTGCCCCCCCTGCGCGAACGCCGCGAGGACATCCCCCTGCTGGTGGCCCACTTCGTGGACAAACTGGCCCGCGAGAACGGCGTGACCCCCAAGACCTTCACCCCCGAAGCCCTGGACTACATGACCGGCTACGAATGGCCCGGCAACATCCGCCAGCTCCAGAACGTGGTGGAACGCTGCCTGGTGCTCGTTTCCGGCGACACCATCCGCGTGGATGACCTGCCCCCCGAACTGCGCGACGAAGAATCCCAGCTCAAAAGCGCCGTGGACCTCTTGCCCGTGCAGCTGGACCTGGCCGACACCCTGGAGCGCATCGAAGCCGCCCTCATCCGCCGCGCCCTGGTCCGCGCCGACTTCGTGCAGGTGAAAGCCGCCGAGCTGCTCGCCATCTCCAAAAGCCTGCTGCAGTACAAGCTGAAGAAATACAATATCACGGGGCACTAGAGTCCGTTGAAAAAGATTTCCGGGGAGGGGACCCTTTAAAAAGGGTCTCCCTCCCCGGCCCCCTCCCCCCCAAACTTTTTATTTGGGGGTAATATGCAGGCGCGATTACCTGCCTTCTGAATCCCCCCAAAACTCGCACCGCACGACGCACTTGCTTTGAATTTCCCGGCCTTGACGGGTGGTCACGGCCGCCGCATAGTCGATAAGGACGACAAACCGCACCACGGAGGTGCCCCATGGAAAAGCAGAAGATATCCCTGAGTACCCGGCTGCTCTGCGCGGACGCGGCGGGCGTCGTCGAGGCGCTGGCCGAGGGGCTGAAGGAACGCTGCCTGAAGGTCCAGAAGGGCGACGAGACGCTGGTGCTCAACCCGCCCGAAGCCGTGGACGTGGACGTGGAAGCCAAGGTGCGCGACGGGCGGGGCAAGTTCATGATCGAAGTTTCCTGGCGCATCCCCGACGATGAAACCGTGGCCGCCTGCGACGAGGTGGCCAATCTGCCCGGCCGCGACCACCTGGCCCCCCTTGGCTGCGCCGACGTGGAAGAGGTTGGCGACATCGACCTGGACGTGGCCCTGAAGAAGGCCGACAAGCCCGCGAAGGCCAAGGCCAGGGACCACAAGGACGAGAAGCCCGCCGAGGACAGGAAGAAGGACAAGGCGGAAAAGAAATCCAAGCCCGAGAAGGGCGGTAAGTCCGAAAAGTCCTCGAAAGACGCCAAGGCCGGGAAAGGTGGCAAGAAGGACAAGCCGAAGAAGGACAAGGGCGACGCGTCCGAAGAATAGCCTCTCGCCCGCGCGAAACACACAGCAACGCACAAGGGCAGGTCCATGACCTGCCCTTTTTTCATGGCCGTGCACCGTCGTTTCAGCGAAACAGCCCGGAGCAGTCTTCCGGGGCAAGGCACGTCGGCCCGTCAGCGCCTGCGACAGCGCCTGCGCCGCCCGCTTGACGGTCAGGCATCCCCGCGCCCGCACCCCGTCCCCAGTCCGCCGGGTATGGCAGCCTCCCCGCCCGCGCGCAGCCACAGCCGCCGGTATTCCGTGGCCGTGGTGCCGAACATGGCCTTGAAGTGCCGGTTCAGGTGCGACAGATCGTAGAACCCGCATTCCAGCATGGCGTCGTAGGTGTCGGCCCCGCCTTCCAGCAGGTGGCGGGCGTGTTCCACCTTGCAGTTCAGGAAGTACTGGTAGGGCGTCATGCCCGTTTCGTCGCGGAACAGCCGGATGAAATGAAACTTGGACAGCCCCGCCTCGCGGCACACGTCGTCCAGCCGCAGCGTGGCCCCCATACCCTCGCGGATCATCTCCATGGAGCGCCGCACCGCGCCGCCGTGCCGGGGCACCGGGGGCGGTTGCCGCTTCGTCCCGTGCCCCCCGGCCATGCTGGTGGCCAGCCCGGCCGCCAGCAGCAGCCGTTCCGAGGTCAGGGCCTCGTCACGGCCCAGCAGCGCGCCGTGCGCCAGCCGCAGCACCACCGCCGCCAGCCGTGCGTCGTACACGATGGGCGCATCGAAGCGCACAACCTCTGGCCGCCCGGTGGCCTCGGCGAACAGGGCGGGCGGCACGTAGACCATCACGTAGTCGATGCCGCCGCTGTCGCCCGCGTTGCCGTCGTGGGCCTGCTCGGGCGAGAACAGCATCACCCCGCTGCGGTGCGAGGCCAGTTGCGCGCCGTTCAGCCGGTACTGCTGGATGCCCCGCTGCGTCACGCCCAGGGCGTATTCCTCGTGGGCGTGACGCTTGTAGGCAAAGCGGGTCATGGTGGCGGACAGCACCGTCACCCCGGCCGCGCGGCGGTACACGAACCGCTCGCCCGAAAGGGCGGGGCGGCCCGTAGCGCCGTCGTCGGGGCGAGTCCTGTCATCCGTGTTCACGCTTCCCATCCGCTCACCACGCCCGCCGCCAAAATCTCACATCGTTACCGCGCCAGCACCTGCTGCACGCCGGACATGGCCACCGCGCAATATACCAGGAACAGGGCCATCAGCACGTTGACCACCCGCCGGTACGCCGAAAGGAACCGGCGCAGCAACGCGCCAAACCCCACCCACGCGGCGAAGGCCGCCCAGCCGATCACCGACACCGCCGCCACCCCGGCCGCCACGCCGCCCCGCGAACCCTGCGCCAGCGCCACGAAGCTGGGCATCACCGTCAGGGTGAACATGACCACCTTGGGGTTCACGAACTGCATCAGGAACCCGGTGACGAACAGCGCCCGGCCGGAACGCGGGTCGAGCCCGCTATCGGGCCCGCTACCGGGGCGGACGCCAGGGTGGTCGCCCGACCGGTCATCGCCAGCGCCGGGGGCGGCGCGGCCACCCGTGCCACAAGCCGGGGCATCCCCCACGTCCGACCCAACGTTCGGCCCCACGTCCATGCCGTACACCTTCCACGCAAGGTACAGCATGTACGCCCCGCCCACCCGTTGCAGCACCGGTTGCACGGCGGGCAACAGCTCCGCCAACAGGCTGTTCAGTGCGGCCGATGCCGCCAGCATCAGCGCGAAGGCCGCCGCCGCCCCGGCCGAAAACACCAGCGCCCGGCGCGTGCCCTCGCCCTGGGCTATGGACAGGATGACGATATTGGTGGGCCCCGGCGTAAAGGTGACCACCACGCAGTACAACAGCAACGAAAGCAGGCTCATGACGAAACTCCCGGTACAGGCCGATACGGATTGGATGCCCGATGCCCGGCATACCCCACGCGTCCGGCGTGCATTCGGCGTGCGCCCGGCACCCGTCAGGGGGGCATGTCGGCATCCTGCCCGCTGCATGCCCCATGGGCACCGCGCGCGCATAGGACGATATTGCGGTGGTGGCGTGCTGCCGGGGAACGATCCGGGGAAAGACAGGCCATCCGCCCCGCCGTCTTGCTCTCCGGCCCGACCGCCCCGGCTGGCCCGACCGGCCCGGCCACGTTGACAACCCCGCCACCCTGCCCTACGTCGGGGCAAGGCCCCCCGTGGCGGCCGCGCATTCCGCCCCCGTTCGCAACCCGCCCCCGGCCCGCCGGGCGCACCCCCCAGCCCATGCCCCACGCCCCCGAAGATTCCGGCCTGATCAGCGAGTCCGGCACGTCCGATTCCCCCCTCCCCACGGACACGCCGGAGCAGGATGCCACCCACGCCGCGCCCTGCGCCGCGCACCCGCGCCGCGAGGCCCCCGTTACTCCCGTCGTCCCCACCGCGCCGCTCGCCCCCCTGGCCTTCGACGCGGACAACCCCGTGCGCGACTACATCACCGCGCTGCTGGCCTCGCCCTTCGGGCGGCAGGTCACTCATCACCGCGCCCTGCCCGCGCGCGAGGCCGCCCACGCCCCCAACCGCCGCCCGTGGCCCAAGGCTATCCGCGACATCCTTGCCCGCAACTCCATCGACGAGTTGTACACCCATCAGGCCCGCGCCACAGACCTCATCCGCGCCGGGCGGCACGTGGTGGTGGCCACGCCCACGGCCAGCGGCAAGACCTACGTGTACAACCTGCCGGTGCTGGAACGTTTTCTGTCCGACCCGGACGCCCGCGCCCTGTACCTGTTCCCCCTGAAGGCGCTGGCGCAGGACCAGCTTTCCACCTTCACCGGCCTCACCGACGCCTGGCCCGAAGCCGCCCGCCCCCGCGCCGCCATCTACGACGGCGACACCACCGACCACTTCCGCCGCAAGATCCGCCAGAACCCGCCCACCGTGCTGCTGACCAACCCTGAAATGCTGCACCTGGCCATCCTGCCGCACCACCAGCAGTGGACCAGCCTGCTGGCCTCGCTGGCCTTCATCGTGGTGGACGAGGTGCACACCTACCGGGGCGTGCTGGGCGCGCACATGGCCCAGGTGTTCCGCCGCCTGCTGCGCGTGTGCGCCCGCTACGGCGCGCACCCCACCTTCGTGTTCTGCTCCGCCACCGTGGGCAACCCCGGCGAACTGGCCGCCAATCTCACGGGGTTGGGCGTGCCCGTTGATGCTGTGAAAATTGATGGAATGGAACGGGGAGGGGACGCTTTGCGGCAGCCGTCAGGTGAGCGCAACGCGCGAACCTTGCCCTGGCCGTTAGGTGAGCTTGCGAACCTTACGGACAGGGACCGCAACGCGCGGATGGCGTCCGCAGAGCGTGAAAGGGCCTCCTTCCCCCACACCCCCATCCCCCCAAACTCTTCAATAGGGGAGAACGAATCGGCAAGCCTCGGAGTCGGTGCGGGCGAAGCACGCAACGGCTCCGCAGAAAGGGTCAAGGGAGCCATGCTCCCTTGCGGGGGTGCAGGGGGCAGCGCCCCCTGCCCAAACGCCGCCGCATCTCCCATCAGCGTCATCACCGAGAGCGGCGCACCGCAGGGCTTGCGACACTTCGTGTTCGTGAACCCGGACGACAGCCCGTCCACGGCGGCCATCCAGTTGTTGCGCGCGGCGCTGGCGCGCGGCCTGCGCACCATCGTGTACTGCCAGTCGCGGCGCATGACGGAGCTGATCAGCATGTGGGCGGCGGAAAAGGCCGGGCCCTACCGCGACCGCATCAGCGCCTACCGCGCCGGGTTTTTGCCGGAGGAACGGCGCGACATCGAGGCACGCATGTCCGGGGGCGACCTGCTGGCGGTCATTTCCACCAGCGCGCTGGAACTGGGCATCGACATCGGCGGGCTGGACCTGTGCATACTGGTGGGCTACCCCGGCACGGTCATGTCCACCCTGCAGCGCGGCGGCCGGGTGGGCCGCGCGCAACAGGAATCGGCGGTGATCCTGATCGCCGGGGAAGACGCGCTGGACCAGTACTTCGTGCGGCACCCCAACGAATTCTTCGACCGGCCTGCCGAGCACGCCGTGGTCAACCCGGACAACCCGGTCATCGCCAAGCGGCACATCGAATGCGCCGCCGCCGAACTGCCCCTTCCTGCCGACGAGCCGTGGCTGGCCGCGCCGGGCGCCGCAACCGCGCTGGCGGAACTGGAATCCGAAGGGCTGGTGCTGCGCAGCGCCGACGGCGGAACGCTGCTGGCCGCGCGCAAGCGGCCGCACCGCCACGTGGACCTGCGCGGCAGCGGCAACACCTTCACCATCGAGGACGGCGACGGCACCATCATCGGCAGCGTGGACGGCCACCGCGCCTACCGAGAAACCCACCCCGGCGCGGTGTACCTGCACCGGGGCCGCAGTTGGGTGATCACCCGGCTGGACCCCGGCGCGCAGAAGGTGGTGGCGGAACAGGCCCGCGTGTCGTGGTTCACCCGCGTGCGCGCCAACAAGACCACTGATATCCTAGAGATTTACGACCAGCGCGAGGCCTGTGGCACCCGCGTGTTTCTGGGCAAGCTGCGGGTGACGGAAACCATCACCGGCTACGAGAAGCGCAGCGTGTCCGGCCAGCGGCTGCTGTCCGTGGTGCCGCTGGACGCGCCGCCCTTCATCTTCGAAACCGAGGGGCTGTGGTTCGAGATTCCCGACGCGGCGCGCATCGCCACCGAGAACGAGCTGCTGCATTTCATGGGCGCCATCCACGCGCTGGAGCACGCCGCCATCGGCATTCTGCCGCTGCTGGTCATGACCGACCGCAACGACCTTGGCGGCATCTCCACCCCCATGCACGCGCAGGTGGGCCGCCCCGCCGTGTTCATCTACGACGGTCTGCCGGGCGGGGCCGGGCTGACCCGCGCCGCCTTTGCCGACGCCGGTGCGCTGTTCCGCGCCACCCGCGCCGCCATCGCCGAATGCCCGTGCGAAACCGGCTGCCCCTCGTGCGTACATTCGCCCAAGTGCGGCTCCGGCAATCGGCCCATCGACAAGGCGGGCGCGCTGTTTCTGCTGGACCGCATGGCCAGCGGCACGCCCGAATCCGACCCGGTGCAGCCGGGGCTGGAGCAGGGGGGGAAGACGGATAAGGGGATTTTTATTCTGGAAGAGGGGGTGGAGGGAAAGAGCCGGGGCTCTGCCCCGGACCCCGCCGGGGGACTATCTGTCCCCCGGACCCCCTTTATGCGTCCGGAAGCCGCTGGCCGTTCCGGCCACCGCCTTCTGGACGATGCGATGCGTCACGATTTCCAATATATGGAAGAAACGACCGGGCATCACGGGTCCAGGCCCATCGGAAACGCCGGAACCGAAGCTCCTGCGACCGACGGAAAAAGTTCGGGACGCCCCACCACGGCACACACCCCCAAGGAGCATGTCATGACCACATCCCCCCGCGACGCCGGGCCGCTGCTTGCGTCACTGGCGGCAGGCAAGACGGACGGCAAGATCATCGCCCCCGTGGGCCGCTACATGGTGCTGGACGTGGAAACCCGCCGCGCGGCGGCGGATGTGGGCGGCTGGCACCGGGCCGACCGCATGGGCGTGAGCGTGGCCGTGCTGTACGACGCCGCCGACGATTCCTACACCCCCTACGAGCAGGACGCCGTGCCCGAAATGCTCGACCGCCTGCGCGCGGCCGACTTGGTGGTGGGCTTCAACATCTCGCGCTTCGACTATGCGGTGCTCTCGCCCTTCGCCCCCTACGACCTGCACACCCTGCCCACCCTGGACATGCTGACCAAGGTCAAAGACCGCCTGTCCTACCGCATCTCGCTGGACAACCTGGCCCAGGCCACCTTCGGCACGCCCAAATCGGCGGACGGCCTGCAAGCCCTGCAATGGTGGAAGGAGCAGCGACTCGACCTCATCGCCGAATACTGCCGCAAGGACGTGGAAATCACCCGCGCCCTGTTCCTGCATGGCCACGAAAAGGGCTACCTGCTGTTCACCAACAAGGCCGGGCAGGCCGTGCGGGTGCCCGTGGCGTGGTAGATTGTCCGCGCCAGTGCGACGCAGGTCCGGCATGTCCGCGACACATTATGGATATGCAGCAGATGCTGATCGATCTGCCCAGTCCCGTTTCGGACTTCCCCCGCGCGATATCACACCATTGATACTCTGCCGCATCCGCTGCTATGCAACAGCGAATCTTTGCGTGCGGAGGTCCCATGGCCGTCTTGTTCTGGTTGTTCGCCCTGTGCCTGCTGATATGGCTGGTGTTCTTCCGCAAGCGCGTCGCCTCCGACCAGGAGATCATGAGCGTGGTGGTGGCCTTGCGCGCACGCCTGCTGCCCCTGACGGAGACGGAAGGCGACACCGCCCACAATCTTGTTCACTACGATCTCTCGCGGTACCGCTCTGGCGCCGTGGCCCTGGCCCAGCCCCTGCCGCCCCTCGACATCCTTGATTTCTTTGAACAGACCGGCACCACCGACCTTGCCCGCGATGCCCTGCGCGAAATGCACATGGGCAGGCTGCTCAACCTGCTGCTGTTCTATGCGCTGGCGCGCGGGCGCATCAAAGGGATACGCATCTTCGGCAAGGACAGCGCTCTGTTCGACCTGCTGGCCCGGCACGGCTTGCTCACCCCTGACAACCACACCCTGCTCCATGACAAGGTCATCCGCACCGCCGTGTTCTCGTTCTTTCACCCTCGCGGTGACCGGCGCTATCTGATCCCGTGGATCGCGCAGCACCACGCCGAGGACTTTCACCAAGCCCTGAACCTGCGCAATGCCGAGTTGCTGGCCGCCATCATCGAACGCTTCGATGCGCGCCCCCTGCTCCCCATGGACAAGTACGAACGGAAGGAGGCGCGACGCACCTACGACTGGCGCATCCTGTACAACCTGCCGCCCGAACACCTGCGCAACGGCAAGCCCACCGGCTTCTGGCTGCTTGCCCTGGAGCCGGTGCGCCTGTTCAACATGGGCCACGGGCGGGCACGCCGCAAGGAATACTGGGGGTTCACCCTGATCGCCATCCTGTGCAGCGTGGCCACGGGCGTGGCAGATGCGCTGCTGCAACTGCACATGTCTAACTTCATCTCGATACTGTGGCTCGTACCCAGCATCGGCGTGGGCTTTCGACGCATGCACGACATAGGGCGCAGCGAATTGTGGGTGTTCGTGCCAGTGGTGCACCTGGTCATGGCCTGCATCCCCGGCCTGCCGGAAGCCAACATGTACGGTCCCAACCCCAAGGCCTGAGCCGGGGGCACTTCCACCCCGCAGGCCTTGCAATGATGGAAGGAGAAACGCCTCGCCCCACCGCCTAATTTTGCCGCAAAAGCGTGGCGATAACACCGCCCTGCTCCTGCACTGCCACGAAAGGACCACCAGCCGTCGTGGCTGCGACATGAAGAAGTACGCCGCAGCAAAACTGTAATCCAACAAAAACGCGAACGCCAAACAAATATCAATACAAAAACATGAAGAGCTCCATTCAAAACATTCACTGAAATTACTTCTTAGCTCTTGAAAGAGATCTTGAAACCATCTCAAGATACGTTGAATTGTCAGAAAAAAACTACTCAACCCACTCGATAGCGATTGCACACCTACTCATGGCTTCATCATCAGAAACAGATGTAGTTCTAAAAGCAATATGCAATACAATAGGAAACAATAAAAAATACGAAACAATTAATTAATATCATGATATCATTTCAAACAAATGCCATAGCATGCTAGAACGCACAGTATATATACCAAGATACGGAATAGAAATAAACCCATGGAGCGGCTGGACTTA
Source organism: Desulfovibrio sp. A2 (assembly GCF_000226255.1). Taxonomy (GTDB): domain Bacteria; phylum Desulfobacterota; class Desulfovibrionia; order Desulfovibrionales; family Desulfovibrionaceae; genus Cupidesulfovibrio. The sequence goes on along the minus strand of NZ_AGFG01000050.1, from coordinate 252,779 downwards.
TGAAAATTCACCACAATGGTGGAAAGACCACAACAGCGTGAAACACAAAAGAGATACAAATTTCGAAAAAGCAACACTAGAAAATGCACTATACTCAATGTGCGCACTTTTTTCCGCAACAATTGAGTATTACAAAATAAATTTCGAAAACTACGAGACCAAAAAATATGCCATGAAAGAGTTAATGGGCAGCCTCTCGCCAGAGTCTTCGCTACTAAGGCTCCACCAAGACAATTACCTCAACCATCTTTATTCCTTTTGATTTTCAGACTTACCACTAAAACACTACGTATACCGCCAAAGCTACCGAATGCGTAGTTTCCGGGCTTGCGCATCCCCGCCGCGTGAGCGCCCACCCCTTCCGCGCGTCTCCCCTTCCCACGCCCGTGCCCCCGTGCTAGGGTGGAAATTCCCGGAGTCCCGTGCACCGTCACGCGCCGGGCATGGCGGAACGTTATACTTGTCCGCCATACCCCCGCTGCCCCATGACATAGGCACGACCCGTACCGGCCAGCGCCGCGCCCACCCGCATCGGACGCGCGGCATGTCGGCCGCGTGGCGCGCCATCGGACATGGCAGCACCCACGACCGCAGACACACTCCCGCCCCAAAGGCTGCCCGCCAACCGCCCAACAGGAGGCATGCATGCTCCCCGCCGCGTACCAGGCATTTCTGAAGGAACTTCTGGAATTCATCCCCCGGCGCAACGTGTTCACAGACCCCTTGCGCACCCTGGCCTACGGCACCGACGCCAGCTTCTACCGGCTCATCCCCAAGATCGTCGTGGACACCCACAACGAGGACGAGGTGGTGGGCGTCATCAAGCTGGCCAACAAGCACCGCCTGCCCATGACCTTTCGCGCGGCGGGCACCAGCCTTTCCGGCCAAGCCGTGACCGATTCCATCCTGGTGCGCCTGGGCGACGGCTGGCGCAAGTACGCCATCTTCGACAACGCCACCAAGATCCGCCTGCAGCCCGGCATCATCGGCAGCCACGCCAACCGGCTGCTGGCCGAGTTCGGCAAGAAGATCGGGCCGGACCCGGCCTCCATCGACACCTGCAAGATCGGCGGCATCGTGGCCAACAACGCCAGCGGCATGTGCTGCGGCGTGGCCGAGAACAGCTACAAGACGCTCAGCCACATGCGCGTCGTGTTCCACGACGGCACCGTGCTGGATACGTCCGACACCAAGAGCCGCGCCGCCTTCCAGCGTACCCACCCGGAAATAGTCAACGGCGTGGCCGCCATGCGGGCGCAGATCATGAACAAGCCGGAGCTGGCCGACCTGATCACCCGCAAGTTCAAGATCAAGAACACCACCGGCTACAGCCTGAACGCGCTGGTGGACTTCGCCGACCCGTTCGACATCATCCAGCACCTCATGGTGGGCTCGGAAGGCACCCTCGGCTTCATCAGCGAAGTGACCTACCACACCGTGACCGAGCACGCCCACAAGGCCTCTGCGCTGGTCATCTTCCCCACCATCCGCGACGCGTGCGAAGCCACCATCATCCTGCGCCAGCAGCCCGTGTCCGCCGTGGAAATGATGGACCGCGCCTCCCTGCGCTCGGTCGAGGACAAGCCCGGCATGCCGGATGGGCTGCAAGGTCTCCCCGATGACGCCGCCGCCCTGCTGGTGGAAACCCGCGCGGGTGACAAGGCCACCCTGGAAGACCAGATTTCCCGCATCACCGCGTCCATCGAGGCCATCCCCAAGATCCGCCCGGTGGCCTTCACCGACGTGCCCGCCGAATTCGGCACCCTGTGGAATGTGCGCAAGGGCCTGTTCCCCGCCGTGGGCGCGGTACGCAAGGTGGGCACCACGGTCATCATCGAGGACGTGGCCTTCCCCATAGCCTCGCTGGCCGACGCAACGCTGGAACTGCAAACCCTGTTCGCCAAGCACGGCTACAGCGAGGCCATCATCTTCGGCCACGCCCTGGAAGGGAACCTGCACTTCGTGTTCACGCAGGACTTCAACACCCAGTCGGAAGTGGACCGCTACCGCGCCTTCATGGACGACGTGGCGGCCATGGTGGTGGGCACCTACTCCGGCTCGCTCAAGGCGGAACACGGCACCGGGCGCAACATGGCCCCGTTCGTGGAACTGGAATGGGGGCGCGACGCCTTCCTGCTGATGCGCGAACTGAAGACCCTGTTCGACCCGTACGGCCTGCTGAACCCCGGCGTGATCATCAACCCGGATGCGGAAGCGCATATCCGCAACCTGAAGCCGCTGCCCGCCGCGCATTCCATCATCGACAAGTGTATCGAATGCGGCTTCTGCGAACCCATCTGCCCGTCCAAGGACGTGACCTTCACCCCGCGCCAGCGCATCGTGGGCTGGCGCGAAATCTCGCGCATGAAGGCGGGCGACGAAAAGTCCGGCCTGCTCAAGCAGCTGTTCTCGGGCTACGACTACCTTGGCGACAACACCTGCGCCACCGACGGCCTGTGCGCCACGCGCTGCCCGGTGGGCATCAACACCGGCGCGTTCATCAAGGAACTGCGGGCCGACAAGGTGGGGCCGCGCGCGCAGAAGGCGGCCGACTGGGTGGCCCGCCACTACGGCGGGGTGTGCCGCACCATATCCACCGCGCTGACCGGGGTGGACCTGCTGCACCGGGTGCTGGGCACCGAGGTCATGGACAAGGGCGCGCAGTTCCTGCGCGTGGTCTCGCTGAAAAAGGCCCCGCTGTGGACGCGGGCCATGCCCACCGGCGCTTCCGCCCCGGCGCACGCCCCGCGCGGCCCGGTGTCCGACCGCAAGGTGGTCTACTTCCCCAGCTGCATCGCCCGCTCCATGGGCCCGGCCCGCGACGACGAACAGCGCGACCCGCTGCCCGCCAAGACCATCGGCCTGCTGCTGAAGGCGGGCTACCACGTGCTGTTCCCCGAAAAACTGGGCGACCTGTGCTGCGGCCAGCCCTTCGAGAGCAAGGGCTTCAAGGCCCAGGCCGACATGAAGGCCAAGGAACTGTCCGAGGCCCTGCTGAAGGTCAGCGACAACGGGGCCATTCCCGTGCTGTGCGACACCAGCCCCTGCCTGTACCGCATGAAGGAAACGCTGGATAAGCGCCTGAAGCTGTACGAACCCATCGAATTCGCGCTGGAGCACCTGACGCAGGCGCTGGACTTCCGCAAGGCGGAACGCACCATCGCCATCCACTCCACCTGCACGGCGGTGAAACTGGGCCTGCCCGGCAAGTTCAAGCAGCTGGCCGAACTGTGCGCCGAACAGGTCATCGTGCCGGAAGACGTGTTCTGCTGCGGCTTCGCGGGCGACCGTGGCTTCAGCTTCCCTGAGCTGAACACGGGCGCGCTGAAGGAACTGCGGCGGCAGGTGGAAATCTGCGAGGAAGGCTACTCCACCAGCCGCACCTGTGAAATCGGCCTGTCGCTGCACGGCAAGATTCCGTACCGCAACATTCTGTACCTTGTGGATGAGGTGACCACGCCCAAGTCTGCGTAAGACCGGGGCGTGCGGAGCCCGCAAGGGCATGAAAGAAAAGGGGGGGCTGCAAGGCCCCCTTTTTTCATCGCACGGGCCGTTGCCCTGCGTTCATGTCTTTCCGGTATGCGCCAGTTCGGCTCCGCCGTTCATGGTGCCGATATTGTCTTTTCCGCCAACTTGCGAACTTCATCGGCAACAACGGCAAGCCCCCTACCCGCTTCGCCCGCCCGTGCTGCCTCAATGGCCCGATCAGCGCCAACAGGCTGGTCTGGCACGCAATGTCGCTGATACCCCCATGACCTGGCCCATATCCTCGGCCTGCCGCCCAAGCGCCGCCATGCCCCTTTTCAGCGCTTCGGCCTGCGCCGCAACCTGACCGATGGCGGCAGCCACGCCGCCAACCATATATCCACTTTTCTTGCGCACGCGGTTCCAGTCCATTTCGCGAGTGAACAGGGATTCAGGCGCGCGGCGTTCCCAAACAGCAGGGGGCCAGCACACGCCCCCCCATGTGTCGCGGGCGTGTCCAAAGATTTCCCCTCTCTCGTCCGGTGCGGCTTCAGTCGTCCCTGGGCGCTGCCATGCGTGCTGCGCGGCGCGTCAGTTCCGCAGCGCGTTCAGGATATCCGCCCCAAGTGTTATGGCCCGGGCAATGGCCCGCTCGTTGTTGACGCTGATGGCCACCGCGATTTTCGTGTGGCGATCGTAGAAGTACACGGTTCCAAAGCCGGGAAAGGAGCCCAGCTTGCCCACCAGCGCCATTTTCGGCGCGTCGAACAGGAACAGCGTGCAGCCATCAAGCTCGCCAAGGCTGTAACTGCCTGTCTTGCTGGCGACCAGGGCCGCCCGCCCGTCGGGCAGCTTCAGCGGCGCAAGGGCCACCGTATCCAGCACGTCGTTGTGCAGCACCCGGTCCAGATTGACCAGCCGCACCACGTCGGAGGGAGTCGCCTCCAGGTTGCCCGTGCCCTTGGCAACGGCCAGGCTGGCCATCATGGGCAGTTGCAGGGCCCCGTTTTCCCCGCCGCTTGCATACCCGCAGGACAGGTGGGGCACGATGGCGGCGTCGTTGCCCGGCACAAGGGATGCCATGCCCAGCCTTTCGATGAACATTTCCCGCACCAGATCATCGTACGCCCTGCCGGAAATACGTTCGCAGATGACCGCGAGCATCAGGAACCCGGTGTTGGAATAGGCCTGCCGCGTGCCGGGCTGAAATTGCAGCGGCTGCTTTCCCACCAGGGCGACGAGTTCCGCCGGGGGCCAGTTACGGACCGGATTGGCGCGCACCTCCGCGAGCCCGAGCATGTCCATGATGCCCGAAGTGTGTTCCAGCAGATGGCGGACGGTAATGGTTCCGCCGTCGGGAAAGCCGGGAAAGAACCGGTCGATGGGCGTGTCGTACGCCAGTTTGCCGTCCTCGATGAACCGATGGATCAACGCGCCGGTGAACACCTTGGTGACCGACCCGATCTTGAAGCGCGACTGCGTGGTCATGGGGGTGGCGTTCTCGATGCATGCGGCGCCGAAGGCCACCGCCACCGGGTCGTCCCCGCCCTTTTGCAGCACGGCGATGGACATGCCGGGCACATCGGGGTTGGCCGCTGCCTTCGCCCCCAGTTCCGTGACGATCCTGCGCGCCTTGGCCGCATCGTAGCTGGCATGGGCGCTGCCGCATGCGCACAGCGCCAAGGTCAACGTCAGGACCAACGCCAGGGGGAGCACCAGGAAGAAAGTCCGGACGAGCCCATGGGCGCCCGCCGGGGCAAGGGCTGGGCAGGATTTCAGGATGCTACGCATGGTCCAGATACTCCAGAATGTGTTTGGCCACATTGGCCGCGAGACCTGGAGAAAGCATGCTCTCGTGCGTCCCCTCGGTCCACCGCAGCGTGATGTTTTCCGGCCGCAAGAAGCGGCTCCACCCCTGATTGTCGTCATCGGGCACGATATGCTGATTGCCCGTGAAATCAAGGGCGCGCACCAGCAGCACGCGCAGGTCCGACGGCGTGGGCCGGTCGTAGCGTGCCGCCGCGATGGCGTTGCCCCGATAGGTGCGCAACAGGTTGTCCATCTGCACGGCGCTGAACCCTTCGGGCAGCAGCCCGGTGCTTTCGCCGCACCGGACGAGATAGGCCAGTTTTTCCGCACGCGGGAGCGAGCGCAACACGTCCTCGTCAAAGGGCAGGGCATCCTGCATCAGATACTTCAGCAATTCCACGTCGTCCTTGGCCGCCTCGCGCTTGGCCCGGCGGTTGTCCGCCACGGAATCCAGTATCAGCACGGGACCCGGATCATTACCCATGGCCGCGTACCGGCATGCGGCCTCGTAGGCCACCAGCCCGCCGAAGCTCCACCCCCCGAAGACAATGTCCCTCGTCTCGGCCTTCAGAATCTCCCCCAGGTAGTATTCGGCAAGGTCTTCCACCCGGTGCAGTTCGGTGTTCAGCGCCGTTTTTTCCGCGCTGAACCCCGCCGCCTCCACGGCGTAGACCGTGCATGCCCCGCCCAGCGTCTCCGCCAGGTGGCTGTAGCAGAACACGCTGCCGCCCACCGGGTGGAACAGGAACAGGTTCTTCCCCCCTTCGCGGCGGCACAGCCGGATCACCGGGCCGTTCCGTGTGCCCCCCTTGCCCGCGATCAGCCCCGCCAGCAGGGCGATGGAGGGGTGGGTGAACAGTTCGTTGACGGCCACGTGGACGCCCAGTTCCTTTTCCACCATGGCCGCCAGGCGGATGGCCATGATGCTGTTGCCGCCCAGGCTGAAGAAGCTGGCGTCGGCGTCCGCCACGTCGGCGCCCAGAAGGCGCTTCCAGATCGCCGCCAGCCGTTCCTCCATGTCGCCCTCGGGCCTGCGGCCCTCGACCATGCGCCTGCCCGCAAGCGGCGATGGCAGCGCCTTGCGGTCCACCTTGCGGTTGACCGAAAAGGGCAGCTCCACCATGGGCACGTAATGGGCGGGCACGCAGTACGACGGCAGCTGCCCCTCCAGATAGGCGCGCAAGGCGGCGGCATCCACGTCGCCCACCACGTAGGCGGCAAGGCTCTTGCCTTCCTGCGCGCTGAAGGTGTCAGCCACCACGGCCACCTGCCGCACCCCCGGAAAACCGGCGATGGCGTTTTCCACTTCGCCGATCTCCACGCGGTTGCCGCGTATCTTCACCTGCTGATCCTCGCGCCCGGCGTAGTGCAGCAGCCCGTCGCGAACGTGGCCGTAGTCGCCCGTGCGGTAGCAGGGCCGCCCTTCGGCGGTGACGAAGGCTCCGGGGCTTTCGCCGTTCAGGTACCCGCGCGAAACCCCGGCCCCGGAAATCCACAATTCGCCTGTCGCGGAATCGGGCAGCGGCTTGCCGTCCCTGTCGCGGATGGTCACCTCCACGCCCGCCAGCGGCCTGCCGATGGGATAGGCGGAATACGCGGCATGGTTGCCGTGATCAATGCGGAACGCGCTGCTGTCCACGGTGCATTCCGTGGGGCCGTACACGTTGAACAGCACCACGGCCTCGTTGCCGGGAATGGCGTAGAACTTGCGGATGGCGTCGGGGCGCAGCACCTCGCCCGCCAGCAGCAGCCGCGCCATGGGCAACGGCTCGCGCCGGGCGTGCAGATGCTCCACCAGCACGTTGAAGAAGGCCGGGGTCATGTCGCACAGGTCCACCCCGTGCCTGCGCACGCTTGCGCAGAACCGCTCCGGGCTCTTGCGGGCCTCGTCTGACATGACGTGCAGCGGCTTGCCGCAGAACAGCGACACCGCCAGCTGCTGGATGGATGCGTCGAACGACAGCGGGGCCACCAGCGCCGCCTTGCGGCAGCCGCTGGAATATTCCCGCAGCGCAGCGATGATGTGCAGCAGGTTGCGGTGTTCCACCACCACGCCCTTGGGCATGCCGGTGGAGCCGCTGGTGTACACGATGTACGCGGCCTGTTCCGGCGCGACGGCGGGCAGTTGGGGGGGCGGCAGTTGCCGGGCGTGCTCCATGCCGCAAAGGGTGCGTTCCGCGGGCGGGGCAGCCGGACCAATCTGGCCAGTCGGGACGTCCGAGGCCGCCGGGCTCTCCCTGCTGATGACCACGTCGTAGCAGTGGGCGAAGTCGCGGTGTGCCGCGTCGTGCCGGCAAACGGAAACCCGCACCGGCACGGGGCTGTGCGCCGCCCATTCGACAAAGAACCGCTCGGGGACGAACAGCTCCGCCCCGGAGTCCAGGCGCAGCAGCCCGGCGCTCTCGCCGGTCTGCCCCGCGTGCTCCACCAGCGCCGCCCGAAAGGCGTCCCTGCCGTCCAGGTCGCGCACCGCGCCGACGAAGAGCGTGCCGTCGTCGGCCAGCAGCCGCACGGCGTGGTCCAGCACCCGCCGCAGATAGTTGTAGCCGGGAAAATTCTCCGCCACCCCGTTCAGGCAGACGAGGTCGTACTCCACGCCGGACAGGAAGCAGATGTCCACGGCCTCCATCTGGTGACCCTTCACCACGGTGGACGCGCCCAAACACCCGAGCCGGTCCAGCTCGTTGCGCGCGATATCCACGGCGGTGTAAAGCTCCGCCACACCGGCCAGCGCCCCGGCCACCGCGCCGGAACCGCAGCCCACGTCCAGCACCCGCCTGCGGGGCCTTTCCGCCAGCCCGGTTGCGGCAAGAATGCCAGCCGCCATGCCCGCCAGCATGTCGCCCGGCAGCGGCTGCCCGTCGAACCAGCTTTTCCAGCCCAGGTCGCTGCCCGCCTCGGTCACGCCCTCCCAATAGGCGGTGCTGCCAAGCCCCGTGCCCTTTTCCAGAAAACCGTCGGTGTCCGCAAGGTCGATGCACAGCACATCCCGAATACCGGGATTGCGGTAGCGGTAGTATTCCGCCTCGCGCAGGCACCGGCTGTCGGTGACGATCATCCTGACCGGCCGCAGCATGGCCTCCTGCCGTGCGGGCGAAAGGTCGCGCTCCACGGGCACGTACACCGCGCCCGCCCGCAGCACGCCAAGCGCCGCCGCCAGATAGCGCGCCCCCCGTTCGCACAGGACGCCCACCGCCGCCTCGGCCCCATAGCCCCGCGACAGGATGAAGCCCGCGATGGTGGCGGAGAACTCGTCCAGCCTGCCGAAGCTCAGCGACGTAACGTCATCGGTCAGGGCCACGCCTTCCGGATTGCGCGACACCATGTCGCGGAACAGGGCCTCCAGGGTGGGCGCATCGCCCGGAGCGCCGGGCCTGCCGGGCGTATCGGACGAGGCCGCCGCCATGGCGGTGGGGTCGAGCTTGAAGTCGGAGAGTTTCATCATCAATTTCCCTTGGCTGCCCCATCCAGAAAGAGCACGTAATATTCCAGCCAGTTCCCGGCCGTTTCGGCAGCGAGGGACTGGGCGTCGTGGTCGAGCCGCACGGTGATGGTGCCGCCGTCATCCCGCACGCGGCACACCAGATCATGTTCGCCTGGGTTTCCGCCATGGCCGGATGCCAGCGACGCCCCGGCCTCATCCCCGTCCCACAGGAACGCCACGCGCGGGAACGAACCGCCGGAAGCCCGGCCCGGTTCGCCATCGTCGGGCGCAACCCGCGCCTCCTGCCCGTTGCCCAGGAGTTGCGCATGCGTCCGTGCAAGCAGGTCGCCGAACTCCGTCTCTTCGTCGAGAAGGAACCGCACCGGGCCGCATGACGCCACGTCCACCGCGAACTCCTGCCGCGCGGTCACCCGGCCGAGCAGCACCGCGAAGGTGGCCAGCATGACCGAGGCTGCGGAAACGCCCGTGCGCGCGGCAAGCCCGCGGATGCCCTCGCGCAGTTCCCCGCCCAGTTCGCGCGCCACCGAAGCGAGGGCGCACGGCGCCAAATCGGGAGCGGGGCCGGGAGCGGGACGCGCTGGCGGCGCATGGGTGAACCGCACGGGCTCGTCCGCCGGGCCAGTGGTCATCAACTCCAGTATCCGCGTGAGTTCTTTCCCCATGCGCACGACGTCGTCGTGGCTGAACAGGTCCGCGTAGTATTCCAGCGCGAAGCCGATGGCGCTGCCCGTGTCGCTGGCGAAGATGGAAAGGTCGGTCTTGCTGGCGTGCTTGCTGAACCGCATCGGTTCGAACATCTGGGCGCCCTCCGCCGCGAACTCGAAGTTCATGTACGACAGGATCACTTCCGACAGCGGCGACCGGTCCAGGCACACCGGCGGCTTCAGGTCGGCCAGCAGGTTGCCCAGGATGTAGCCGCGATGGCGCAGCGCTTCGTTGCTGGCCGTGCGGGTATCCCGCAGCAGCGCGCCCAGCGGCTTCGCGCCGTCCACGCGCAACCGCAGGGGCAGCAGCGAGGCCAGCATGCCCGCCGTGTTCAGGTGCTCGTCGCGGCTGTCCACGGATATGGCGATGACGAAGTCGTCGTCGCCCGTGCAGGCGTGGACCAGCAGGCTCCACGCCGTGAGCACCACGTGGTAGTTGGTCGCGCCCTCGCGCCGGGCCAGGTCGCGGATGCCCGCCACCAGTTCCCCGGGCAACTCGAACTCGTACATGCCGCCCCGGTTGGTCTGCACCGGGGGACGCGGATACGCGGCGGGCAGGTCGAGCTTCGGCAGGCCGTCGCGGTACAGCGCCAGCCAGTAGGCCTTGTCCTGCGCATTGGACTGCGTGAACTGGCGCCACGCGAAATCCTTCTGCTGGGCGCTCACCGGCTCCAGCGGCAGCCCGTGATACAGGCGGTAGAGCTCCGCGTTGAGCAGGGATATGGTCCTGCCGTCGGCGAGGGCGTGGTGGACGTCGTAGAACAGGACGTGTTCGCCGTCGTCGAGCGTCAGCAGGCGAACCCGGAAACCGCCCTCCCTCTTCAGGTCGAAGGGGGTGATCAGGGCATCCTTGTGCGCCAGGTCCGGCAGGCGCGTTTCTTCCAGGGTGAAGCCCGTGTAGGGGTGGATGACCATGTTGGGGTGCTCGGCCTCGAAGTCGCGGAACGAGGTCCGCAGCACCTCGTGGCGCTGCACCAGCGCGCCGATGGCCGCTTCCAGCCGCCGCCTGTCCAGGTCGCGCGGCAGCTTCAGGAAGGCCGGAAGGTTGAAGCCGAGGTGACCTTCGCTCAGCATGTCCGCGTACAGGATGGCCAACTGCTCGCGGCCCACGGGGTAGGCTTCGCGCGCCGGGGCGGGCTGCAGGCCCCGCGCCGCCGGGGCGGCCCGCCTGCGCTCGGCCAGCACCTTGTCCACGAAGTCGCCCAGGCTGTCGCTTTCCAGCAGGTCCACCACGCTGGCCTTGATGCCCAGCGCCTGGTCCATGCGGCTGACGATGCGCGTTGCGGCAATGGAATCCCCGCCCAGGTCGAAGAAGTCGTCCTCACGGGTCAGTTCCGCGTCGTAGCCAAGGCAATCGCGAAAAATTTCCAACAGTTGTGCATCCTGCTCCCCGTCCTGCGCTGCGGCCATATCCGGTGCGCCGGGCGCGGGCTGCGGTTCCGCTGCCGGGCCCGATGCGGGGGCGACCCTGACAAGGGTGGCCAGGGGATGGTCGGCCGCGCCCTCGCCGGGCATGGCCACCACCACGAGGTCCGAACCGCTGGCCAGCGCCCCAGTCAGCACGCCCAATGCCTGTTCCGGGGCCAGGGTGAACGCGCCCCGGTCCGCCCCGTGGCGCGCGGCCATGCCCACGTCCGCCCAGGTGTTCCAGCAGATGGCTAGCGCAGGCAGCCCCAACCCCTTGCGATACCGCGCGAAGGCGTTCAGGAAGGCGTTGGCCGCCGTGTAGTCGCACTGCCCCGGCGCGCCCGTGAGGGAGGTGCGGGACGAGGCCAGCACGAAGAAGCGCAGGTCGTCGCCAAGGGTCTCGCGGTGCAGGTTCCACGTTCCGGCAACCTTGGGGGCCAGCACCGCCTCGTAGGCTTCCCGGCCCTTGGACAGCAGGTAGCCGTCGCCCGCCACCCCGGCGGCATGGATGACCCCCTGCACGGGGCCGACCTCGCGCCGGACGGCGGCGAACGCGGCCGCCACCTGCCCGGAGTCCGTGACGTCGCAGCGGTAGGCGGCGAAGGGCATGTCCGCCGGGATTTCGCCCCTGCGGTGCAGCAGGGCCACGCGGACGCCGGTGGCGGCGTGCAGTTGCCGCGCCAGGGTCAGGCCCATGCCGCCAAGGCCGCCGGAGATCACCACGCACCCATCGGGCGCAAGGGCGGGGAATGCCGCGCCCTGTGCCCCAGACGTGCCAGTCTCGCCAGTCGGGCCAGTCGCGCCCAATGCATTCAGCCGCCGCACCCGGACGTTCCCGTCGTCGTCGATGCGGTACGGCCCGTCGATGCGGCCAAGGCTGTCCATGAACGCGCGCACCGGCTCGGGGGCAGCCGATGCCAGCTCCACATGGGCGCAGGAAATGCGCGGTTCTTCCTGATGCAGGCACAGCAGCGGCCCCAGCAGCAAGGCGTGTTCGGGCGCGCCCCCGGATTGCGGCAGCCCCCCCCCGCCCACCACGGTGACGCGCAGGGGGGCCCGCAGCCGGGCCCGGCACAGTTCCTGTAGCTGGCTGCAGAAGGCCCAGTGATCGTCGTCCGCCGCAGGCAGGTAGACGATGTGGTCAATGCCCCGGTCCAGTATCTCCCCGGCCAGGGCCTGCCGTTCTTCAGGCCGCGCGGGCAGTTCCCGCCGCAGGCAGGCGCGCGTAGCCAGGGCCTCGCAAAGTTCGCCATCGCCCCCGCCCAGCAGCATGAGCCCGCCATCGTCCGTGGGCGACGCTGCCGCGACGGGGGGCAGGTCGGCCCTTGTCCATTCCACGGAATACAGTTCCGGCTCCGGCCGTGCGTCCGGCTCGTCCCGTTCCGGCCGGGCCTGCGCCAGCGCCAGGAACACCAGGTCGTCCATCTCCAGCACCACGTTGCCGGAAAGGTCGGCCACCGTGCACCGCGCCGTGATCATGCCCGGCTGCCGTTCGGTGATGCCCACATGGGCGAATGCCCTGGCGGGCAGCGGCCGGTACAGCCGCACCGCGCCGCATCTGGCCGGGACGAAGCCGGAAACGCCGTGCAGGGCCAGGCTGGCGGCCACGTCGACCATGGCCGGGTGCCAGCGGAAGGTATGCAGGTCGTGCCGGTATGCGTCTGGCAGGACCAGTTGCGCCAGCAGCCGGTCGCCCCCGTCCGAAATCCACAGCGCCTCGCGGCACAGCCAGCGCCCGCTGATGCTGACCAGCGTCTGTGCGCCCCGCGCCTCGAAGGGGCGCAGGCCCGCGCGCAGGGCCGCCATGTCCAGCGCAGCGGGGGGCGCGGCGGGCCGCACGGGCTCTGCATCGCCCACGGTGGCGCTTGCCGCCACGCTCCAGGCCCCGTCGCGCAGGTGGTGCAGTTCCACCGAGTGCCCGTGGTCGCGCCGCTCCACGACCAGCGTGGCCCGGCTGCCGTCGGCCATGGTCACCGGGCTGCGCCAGCGCAGGCTTTCGATGCATAGCGGCAGACGGTCCACGGACTGGCCTCGATCAATGGCCTTGCCCCGTTCGACGGCCTTGGCAATGATGTCCAGCATGCCCATGCCCACCAGCGTGGGCACGCCGTTCAGGCAATGTTCCGCCACGGGCCAGAAGTCTGGCCGGTCCAGCGCCAGGGCAAAGGCGCTGCCCGTGGGCGTCTGCACGGGGCCGGACAGGAATGCCGAGGCGAACCGGGGCCACAGCGGTACGCGCGTGAACGGCGTGGCGGGCAGGTGCACCCGGTGCAGGGGGCGATCTGCGGGCCATGCCAGCCGCTGCCCGGCCAGGAACGCCCGCGCGGCCTCGTCGGCCGTCTCACGCGTGGCATGGACGGCGGGCGCGGCCCCGGCCGCTGCTGCGGCGGCGCCCCCCGCCTGCCGTGCGTGGCAGGTGACCGGCGTGATGCCGCCATCCAGCGCATCCAGCAGCTCCCGCCGGGTGCGCGCCACCACCACGGCCCGCACGTCCAGATGGTCGCGCCCGGCCGCCAGCGTGGCGGCAATGGCGTGCAGGGGCCAGTGGGGGTTGCGGGCCACCGCGTCCCGCACCGCGCGGCGGTATGCCAGCAGGTCGGCCTCGCTCTGGGCGGAAAGCGGGGCGCAGTACCATGCGCCGTCGCCATCCCGCGGCACGGCCCCGGGCTCGTGCCCGGTCCCATCGTGTTCGGCCAGCCAGAGCTCGTTCGGCCAGGGCTCACTCAGAATGACGTGGGTGTTCACCCCGCTGAGGCCGAAGGAACTCACCCCGCACCGCCACGGCCGATGCGCCTCGGGCAGCGGCTCCAGCGTTTGCGCCACGCGCACGGGCGCGGCGTCGAAGTCGATGTGCGGGTTGGGCCGGGCAAAGTGCGGCTGCGGCGGCACGAGGCCCTTTTTCAGGCACAACACGGCCTTGGCCAGCCCCACGGCCCCGGCGGCGGCGTCCAGGTGGCCCAGGTTTCCCTTCACCGAGCCGATGGGAATTTTGCCGCGCGGATGCGCCCCCTCGCGGGCGAAGGCACGGGTCAGTCCCTCGATCTCCACCGGGTCGCCAAGCACGGTGGCCGTGCCATGCGCCTCGAAAAGGCTGATGTCTTCGAGCGCCACGGATGCGTTGCGGGCCGCCAGCGTGATGACCTCGGCCTGCGCGCCGGGATTGGGGGCGGCCATGCTGGACGACCTGCCATCCTGGTTCACCGCGCTGCCCGCGATGACGGCGTGGATGGCGTCGTGGTCGCGCAGGGCGTCATCCAGCAGCTTGAGCACGAACACCGCCGCGCCTTCGCCCGCGCCCACGCCGTCGGCCTCCGCGTCGAAGGTGCGCGTGCGGCCCGAGGCGGCCTCTATGGTGAAGGTGCGGTCGGCCTTCACCGGCAGGTCGATGAGGTGCACCCCGCCCGCCAGCGCCACGCAGCTTTCACCGGCGCGCAGGCTGTGGCAGGCGTCGTGCACGGCCTTCAGCACCGAGGAGCAGGCGGTATCCACGGTGGCCGCCGGGCCGTTCCAGTCCTTCAGGTAGCTGAGCCGCGCCACCACGTTGGAGGGCACGTTGAGCAGGTAGATCTGCTCCGCCTGGTCGGGAAAGGACCGGCTTACCGCGTCCTGGAACAGCCGGTAGGGGCTGGCCCCCACGAAGGCGCCCACGTTGCGCCCTTCCAGCGCCGAACCGCCGTAGCCCGCGTCGTCCAGGGCCTGCATGGCCGTTTCAAGGAACACGCGCTGCCTGGGGTCGAGCAGGGCCGCATCGCCGGGCGCAAGGCCGAACCGCTTGTGGTCGAAGGAGGACACGTCGGAAAGGTACGCCGCCTCGCGCAGCCGGGCCTCGTCGAAGGGGAAGCCCACGGCCTCGAATACCTGCCGCACCTCCCGCCGCCGCGCTTCGGGCAGCGGTACGTTCAGGTCCGCGCCGCTCGCCAGGTCCTGCCAGAAGCGTTCGGTGTCCGCGTGGTCGCCAAGGCGCACGGCCATGCCGATGATGGCCACCGGGGCATCGGGCGCGGCCTTGGCGGAACGGGGCCGGACTGCGCCCCGCGTCTGGGCGATGTACGCCGCCTGCGCCCGGATGGTGCTTTCCGAAAACAGCCCCGCCAGCGTGAACACGCCCGGCCAGCGCTGGTCCAGCAGCCCGTGCAGCCGGACAAGCAGCAGCGAATTGCCACCCGCGCCAAAAAAGCCGATGTCCGGGTCCCGCACGTCCACTTCCGGCATCGTCTGCCGCCACAGGGCGCGCACCTCGTCCAGCAGCGGGACTTCCGGCATCGTCTGCCGCCACAGGGCGCGCACCTCGTCCAGCAGCGGGACTTCCGACGCGTTGCCGACGGCACGCGCGGCGGGCAGCAGCGGCGCACCCGCCAGCCGCCCCCGGTCGGCCTTGCCCGACGGGGTCAACGGAATGTCGTCCACGACATGGAAGCGCGAGGGGCACATGTATTCGGGCAGGCTGGCCGCCAGCGCGGACCGGATGTCGCGGAACGTCAGTTCCGCCCCGGCGCGCGGCAGCAGGAAGGCTTCCAGCGCGTCGTACCCGCCGATGCGGCAGGTGCGCGCCACCGCCTGCGCAACGCCGGGGCAGCGGGCCAGCGCAGCCTCCACCTCGCCGAGTTCGATGCGGTGGCCGCGAATCTTGACCTGGTCGTCGTTGCGGCCAAGGTACTCCATGTTGCCGTCGGGCAGCCACCGGCCAAGGTCGCCGGTGCGGTACATGCGCCCGCCGGAGAAGGACGGATCCGCCACGAAGGCGCGTTCCGTCAGGTCCGGCCGGTTGGCATAGCCCCGCGCCACCTGCACCCCGCTGATCCATATCTCTCCGGCAACGCCCGGCGGCACCGGGCGCATCCGGGCGTCCAGCACGTGCAGCCCGGTGTTGCTGACGGGCCTGCCGATGGGCACCCCATGGGGGGGCGTTTGCGCGCACGGGTACCACGAAACGTCGATGGTGGCCTCCGTGGGGCCGTACAGGTTGTGCAGTTGCGCGCGCAGCAGCGCGTTGAACCGGGCCACGAGATCGCGCGGCAACGCCTCTCCGCTGGTGAACACGTAACGCAGCGTGGACAGCCTGCGCACGTCCTCCGGGCGGGATTCCAGATGGTCCAGGAACACCCGGAGCATGGACGGCACGAAGTGCAGCACCGTGACCTTGCGCGCGTGGATGGCCTCGACGATGCGGGCCGGATCCTTCTCCCCTTCCGGTTCCAGCAGCGCAAGCCCGGCCCCGCACCACGACCACCAGAAGAGTTCCCAGACGGACACGTCGAAGGACACGGTGGTCTTCTGCAACACCACGTCGTCCGGCCCGATGGGAAAGCGCGACTGCATCCACAACAGGCGGTTGCACAGGCTGCGGTGCTCCACCTGCACGCCCTTGGGCCGCCCTGTGGAGCCGGAGGTGAAGATGACATAGGCCACGGAATCCGGCGCGACGCCGCCCCGCCCGGCTGGTCCGGCAGGCGGCAGCCCGCGCGGGACAGGTGTGTACGCGTCCGGTGCTAACGTGTCCGGCACAAGCACCCGCGCCCCGCACCCGTCGAACGCGGACGCGAAGCGCGGGTCGCAGATCACCACGGGCGCTCCGAGGTCTTCAAGCATGGCGCGCAGCCGCGCGGCGGGCAGGCCCGGCGCAACGGGCACATACACGGCCCCCAGGCGCAGCACGGCGAAGATGCTCACCATCATGTCCAGCGACCGCTCCAGGCAGACGCAGGCATGGTCGCCGGGCGAGACGCCCTGCCCGGCCAGCCAGGCGGCCATGGCCGCGATCCGGGCGTCGAATTCCGCGTAGCTGCACACCTGCCCGTTGGGGGCGATGATGGCCGCATGGCCCGGCGTGCGGGCCAGCTGTTCGCGGAACAGGCTGTCCGCGTCCCGCTCGATGTCGAAGACTTCCGCCGTATCGTTGAAGCGTTGCAGTTGCCGCAGTTCGCGTTCCGGCATCAGGTCCAGAGCGTGCAGGGGGACGCCCACGAACGAGCCACCGGACGCGCCGTCGCCGCGCAGCACCGCGTCCAGCAGGGTGGACAGGCGCTCGCACAGGTTGCGCGCGGTGGCGGGGGTGAACAGGTCCGTCCGGAATTCCAGATGCACTTCATAGGCATCGGGTTCCATCTCGCGGAAATAGAAGCTGAGGTCGAACTTGCTGTGGCGGTGCGGCAACGGCAGGGACCGCATGCGCAGGGGCTCCTGCCCGTAGTCGTGCCAGGTGGCGTCTTCCAGCGCCACGAACACGTCGAACAACGGATTGCGCGAGGTGTCCCGCTCCACGCCCAGCCCATCCACCAGTTTTTCAAAGGGGTACGACTGCGCGGCCAGGGCGCGGCGGAACGCCGCGTCCACGGTGCCGACCAGTTCGTCGAAGCTTCCGTCCGGCCGCAGCGGCATGCGAATGGCCAGGGTGTTGACGAACAGGCCGATCATGCCCTGGGTATGTCCCAGTTCCCGGTTGGCGGCGGGGCAGCCCACGATCAGGTCGTCCTGCCCGGTGTGGCGGTGCAGGAACGTGCCCACCAGGGCCAGCAGCACGGGGAACAGCGTGGCGCCCGCATCGCGCGCGCGGGCCTTCAGCGCGCGGCCCCGCGCCGCGTCCAGCCGGAACACTTCCACCCCGCCCGCAAGCCCCTGCACGGCGGGCCGGGGGAAGTCGAGCGGCAGGCGCAGCCGTTCCGGCAGGGGCAGCAGCGCGTCCTTCAGCGCGGCCAGTCCCGCGGGTTCCCGCTCCCGTTCCCACGCCACATGGCTGAGGTAGTCCGTTTCCTGCGGCGGCCATGCGGGCCGATCACCGCGCAGCACCGCCGCGTAGGCCTCGTTCAGTTCCCGCAGCAGGATTTCCGCCGACCAGCCGTCGAACACGATGTGATGCACGGTGAGCAGCATCACGCAGCCGGATGCGCCCTCGCGGAACAGCGTCACCCTGGCCAGCGGCGCGTCGAACCCGAAGCCCATGGGGGCCAGCTCAAGGTCCTGTTCCGTGCACGGGCCGTCGCGCAGTTCCAGCTTCAGGCCGCCAAGCGGGGCAAGGCGCTGTTCCGGTGCATGGGCGGAAACGCGCAGACGCAGCGCGTCGTGGCGGCCTTCCAGCAACAGCAGGGCCTGTTGCAGCGCGTCCGCGTCCACGTCGCCGGGCAGCCGTGCCGCGAAGGGAATCTGGTAGATCCGGCCGTCCTCGTGCAGCCGCTGCAGAAACCAGATGCGCTGCTGGGCCGGAGACAGGGGGTGCACCCCTTCCGTGTCCACGCGCGGAATGCGCGCCGCCGCCCGGGCCTCATTCGGCCCAGTGGAAGGGACCTCGCCGTGCGAAAGATCCCGGATGCGCGCCGCCAGTTGTCGGGGGCTGGAGTGGGAAAGGATGTCGTCGATGCCCACCTTCACGCCCAGCCGCCTGCCCAGCAGGGCCATGACCTGCATGGCCGACAGGCTGTGGCCGCCCAGCGCAAAGAAGTCCTCATCGGGGGTCACCACGCCGCGCCCCAGGACTTCCGCGTAGATGCTCCGGACTGTTTCCTCCAGCCCCTCATCCGTGTGCGGACGGGACGGCGCGGCGGCCATCTCGCGCGTCAGGCCCTGCGGCGCAGGCGCGGAAGATGCCCGTTCGGCATCCGCCAGCCCGGCATCCGCGGGAACGGCAACGCCGGAAGATGCCCCGTCCGAAGTCGCCACATCCGAAGCGGGCACGGCGGCCACCACCGCTTCCAGGGTCCGGCAGGAAACGTCCCGATCCCCGCCCACGGCGCGCAGGGCGGCGTGCAGTCTGTCCCGCAGGTTCTCCACGTCCGACCGGGCCAGCACGGCGGGGTCGTACAGGAAGCGGAAGCGCAACTCCGCACAGGGAATAACTGTGATGCCAAGGGGATAGGGAATCTTTTCGTAACCCCGCACGTCCAGCAGTTGCACGTCGGCCCCGCCGAAGGGCGCATCCGCCGGATAGTTCTCGAAGACCATCAGGTGATCCAGCAGGTTGCGACCCATGGCGGCAAGAGGCAGGTACCCGTGCCGCATCTGCCCCAGCCCCTGTTCGCGCAGGTCGGCCAGCAGGCTGGCGAAGCCGTCGGCCTCGTTCCAGCGCGCCCGCAGGGGCAGGGTGCGGATGAACAGCCCCACGGCCCGGTCCATGCCGTCCACTTCCGCGGGCCTGCCGGAGGTCACCACGCCGAACACCACGTCGCGGCGGTGTCCGTTGCGCACTCCCAGCACCACGGCCCACAGCGCCTGCGTCAGGGCCGACAGGGTGACCGCATGCGATGCCGCGGCCTGCCGCAGGGCGTCACCAAGCGGGACGTCCAGCGCCAGTTCCAGCGTTTCGGGCTCGCCGTCGGGCGACGAAACGACAGATGGCCCGCTTGACGCGGGGGCCACACCGGCCAGGGGGCCATACCCGTCCAGCAGCGCGGCCCAGTACTCCCGCGCCGCCTCCATGTCGAAGTCCGCCTGCCATCGTTCGTATTCCGCCAGGGCGAAAGGCGCGGGCAACGGCGGGGTGGGGCGCCCGGAAAGGCTGCGGCAGGTAGCGAACAGTTCCCGCAGCAGCACGCCGATGCACCAGCCGTCCATGAGCAGATGGTGAAAGCACCAGCTCATGACCAGGGTGCGCGCATCCAGCCGGAAGAACTGGGCGTGCAGCAGCGGCCCGCGAGCAAGGTCGAATGCCCTGCCCCGCCGCTGCCGCACCAGGGCCTCGGCCTCCGCCCCGGCGGCGTCCGGGGGCAGGTGCGACAGGCAGTGGTATTCCGCGCCGGTCCGGGCGCGGCGCAGGGCCACGCGAAAGAATTCGCCGTGGTGCGGCATGGGGAACAGCGAACGCAGGCTCTCGTGCCGGTCCACCACGCGGTCCCATGCGGCCATGAGCCGGAATTCGTCCAGTTCGCCGCCAAAGTGGAACTCCACCTGCTGGGTATACACGCCGTCACCCGGAGCAAGGTGCTGGTACAGCATCGGCTCGTGGCTGGGGTCTGGCCGTTCGATGCGTTCGACATCCGCTTCCGTGCAGCGGCAGTCGGCAAGGATGGCGGCGCGCGTTTCGTCATCGACGGGCGGACTGTACGCCGGCAGTGTTCGCAGCGCCGCGGCCCAGCACTCCAGCAGTCCGGCGACCCACTCCGGGGCCAGCAGGTGCGGGCTGAACCACGCCAGCAGGTGCAGTTCGCCGCTGGCGTCGAACGATGCGGAAAGGTCCAGCGGGGCGTCCGGGCGGTAGCGGGGGTGCAGCAGGCCAGGAATTTCACCGGGGGCCGCCAGCGAGGGCAGCGGAACGATCCCGCCTTCTCCGGCATCGCCCACCTCCCCCAGATAGTTGAAGCCGATCTGGGCGGCGTAGCCGAACCGTTGGGGATCGGCGCGACGCAGGTACCCGTAGGCGTTGCACCCACGCGGGGTGAAGGCGTCGCGCAGCCACGGCAGCAGATGGCGGCGGGCCTGCGCGCCAGAGGTGGCGGGCGTCAGCGGCAGGGGGCAGACAGCGGTGAACCAGCCCAGGCTGCGGCTCAGGTCGCAGCCTGGGGCCACGCTGTCGCGGCCATGGCTTTCCAGAGTTACGAACACGGTGCTGTGCTGCCCCTGCCAGTGCAACGCCACCGCGAGCGCGGCCAGCAGGTCCGCCGGTACGGACCGGGTGTGCCCGGCGCGAAAGCCGCGCAGGCCCGCCCGGGCGGTCACACGCTCGGAGGCGATGTCCTGGCCGCCCGCGCCCGGGACTTCATCGGCGCCATTGGCAACGCCATCCTTTCGCAGGGCATCGAGGGGCGCGGCGGGGGTGCGGCAGACGCCCGCCCAGAATTCGCGGTCCTCGGCGCTGGGAAAGGTTCCCTCCGCCACCAGCCGGTCCATGGCCGCCGAGCGGGCGGCAAGGCCGCAGCCCTCGACCGTCCGCGAGACGCCCGCCCCGCTGACGAAGGCCCGCAGGTCGCGCAGCAGGATGTCCAGCGAGACGGCGTCCAGCACCAGATGGTGCCCCACCAGCGCCAGCAGCCGCGCCCCGTCGCAGTCCGCCAGCCCCGCGCCAAGGGTGTTCCCCGTTTGCGGGTCCAGCCCGGCCGTGACCTCTCGCACCAGATGGCGCAATGCATCCACCCGCAAGGTTCCGTGCGGCATGTCGCAGCGCCGCAGCGCCACGGGCCGGGGTTCCGCCAGCGCTTCCGCCCCGCGCGGCGAGAAGGCCAGGCGCAGGGCCTCGAACCTGCCGGGCAGTGTTTCCAGCCACGCCTGCACCGTCTCCGGCGCGATGGACGGATCCAGTTCCAGCGGCAGCAGCATGTGGAACGCGGTCCAGTGGTCGGGGTGGTCACGCAGCAGGGCCTGCTGGATGGGCAGCAAGGGCGCCACCTGGCCCGCCTCCAGCGGGGGGTGGGCAATTACTCCGGAGGCGGAGGCAGCGGCCGCGTCCCCGGCGTCCGGCTGGCCGCAATCCGCCCTGTCCAGCAACGCGCACAGGTCCGCGAAGTTGGGCGTGCGCAGGAAATCGGGGGCGGACAGGACCGTCACGCCGCTTCGGTGCAGCAGGCCCGTGATCTGGATGGCCTTGATGGAATCGCCGCCCGCCCGGAAGAAATCGGCCGCGTCCACGGCTTCGGCGTGCAGTATCGCGGCCCAGGCCTGGGCCAGCGCCTCGCGGGGGCCGGATGGCGCGGACCCGCCCGCGACCGTGGCTACCATGGCATCAGGCAAGCCTACGTGGGATTCAACGTCGCAGGACCGCGCGGCAAGGGAAAAGATGGTCGCGCCACCGGCGTCCGCCATGCCGCCATCACCAAGCGCGGACGCCATGTCCCGCAGCAGCGCCGCGAGCAGTGCCGCCCCATCGTGAATGAAGCCCGCGTCGTGCTCCAGGATGATCCGCGAATCCTCCCCGGTGACCAGCGTGAAGCTGCCCGCAAGCTTGCTGGCCCGCAGTTGCAGGGGCAGCCGACGCAACGCCAGGCCCGGCCCCTGGCAGGGCTCCGCGTGGATATGGGTGGCCAGGAAATCGGGCATCGCCGGGATGTCGCAGTAACGGCCGTGCGCCACGGCCTCGCGCAGCTGGCGCGCCGTGGCCCTTGCGTCCTCCGCCATGTTCGCCGCCGGGGACGGCGCGAATCGCAGGGGCACGGTGTTCACGAAAAATCCCGCCGTGCGGAATTCCTCCTGCGTTTCGCGCAGGCCCACGGGCACGGCCACCAGCATCTCCGGCCTGTCGCAGGCACGGCACAGAAAACGCGCCAGCAGCGGGACGAAACAGGTCAGTTCCGTGGTGCCCGACCGCCTGGCCAGCCGGTCCAGCCCTTCGGCCAGCGCTGGCGGCAGGGCCATGTCGGTCATGGCCCCGATGCGCGCCGCGGATGTGGACACGGGGGGCACCGGCGGGGTGAGCATGGCCCGCCAGTATGCCGCATCGTCCCGGCAGGCGTCCGAGCGCAGGTATTCCGCCTCCCTGTGGCAGAACCGCGCCTGCACGGCCAGCGCGCCCTTCTCCGGCTGCCCTCCGCGCAGGTATTCCAGGGCGTTGCGCAACACGATGTCCAGGGTTTCGCCGTCACCTGCGATGTGGTGCACCACCACCAGCACCCGCAAACGGTCGCCCAGCCGGGCCACGGCCATGCGCACCGGCGGTTCGCGCCGCAGGTCGAAAGGGGCATGGATCTGCCCGTCGAGGAACGCCGTGGCCGCCGCCTCGTCCGCGAACGCCTCCTCCCGCACGGGGATGGCACCTTCGCCGCCACGCGCCAGGTGCGGGGCGTCGATGTCGCCGCCGATGGTGCAGCAAAGCAGTTCCTGGTCGCCCAGGGCCCGGCGCAGCGCATCCGTGAAGGCCCGCGCGTTCTCGCCGCCCACCTCCAGCAAAAGAGGCATGTTGTAGTCCACGGTGCCCTGGTTGGCCTGCTGGTACGCCCATATCCGGTACTGGGCGCGGCTGAGGGGCACCGTGGCGGATGGCGGCGGCGCTGCCTGTTCCCCGCGCTGGCGCAACATGGCCTCGACGTCGAACAGGGTTTCGCAGGCGACGAAGTCGCGAAAGGCCAGGTCCACGCCGAAAACCTTGCGGATTTCCTGCAACAGCAGCATGCCTTTCAGGCTGTTGCCGCCCTGGTCGAAAAAGTTCGCCTCCGGATCGTACGTGCCGCCCATGGTCCGCTGGCAGGCATCCAGCAGCCGTTCGTCCACGGGGCGTTCTCGCCGCGGAGCCTGTACGGGGGCTTCCGCCATGCGGCGCAACGCGGTGCGGTCCACCTTGCCGGTCCGGGTCACCGGCATGGCATCCAGCACGTGCCAGAGGGATGGCACCATGTACGGCGGCAGGTTGGCCCGGCTCCAGCGGGCCACGGCTTCCTGCGTGGCGTCCGGGCGCAGCATCATGAACGCCGCCAGCTCGGTCTGCCCGTTGCCGTCCTTGACCGCCAGGACCTGGGCCTGGCGCACGCCCACGCAGCGCTCCAGCAGAAAGGCGACCTCGCCCAGCTCCACCCGGTTGCCCCGCACCTTCACCTGGTCGTCGGCGCGCCCCACCAGCAGTATCTCGCCCGTTTCGGACCACAGGGCCAGGTCGCCCGTGGCATAGGCCCTACTGCCGTCTTTGTCCGGCGTGGAGCCGGGCAGGGGCCGGAATCGCTGCCCGGTCAGTTCCGGGTTGCCGTGGTAGCCAAGGGCCACGCTGCCCCCCCCCACCCACAGCTCGCCCACCATGCCCGCCGGGCGCGGCCGTCCCGAGGAATCCAGAATGCAGACCACGCCGTTGGGGATGGGCCGCCCGGAACTGATCGGCAGGGCCTCGTCCGGGGCCACGCGCTTCATGGAGGCGCACACGCAGGTTTCGGTGGGGCCGTAGGCATTGAAGTACCGCAGCGCGCCCGCGTAGTGCAGCGCGTCGGCCGCCACGGGCGGCTCGCCGGCCGTGATCAGCACGCGCAGGCCGGGGAACGGTTCCCCGTCGAACAGGCGCAGGTACGACGGCGGAAAGGTGGTGACGGTAACCCCGTTGTCCGCCATGTATCCCTTCAAATCCCACGGCGCGTTGCGGTACGCGTCGCTGACCGGGTACAGGCAGGCCCCGGCATGCAGGGCCATGAACATTTCCGAGAGCGAGGCATCGAACACGGGCGGCGCGAACTGCAACACGCGGTCCTCCGGCCCCACCCCGAAGACCTCGATCTGCCCCTGAATCATGTTCACGAAGCCGCCGTGGGGGGCCAGCACGCCCTTGGGCCTGCCCGTGGAGCCGGAAGTATAAATGAGATAGGCGCCGTCTCCGGGGTCTGGCCCCAGGGGCGGCGCCACGGGGGGTGCCCCGGCGTAGGCGGCGTCATTGACATCAAGCGTCAGGACCGCCCCGGCATCGGCCACGATGTACGCAATGCGATCCGCCGGGGATTTCGGGTCCACGGGCAGATACACCGCCCCGCACCGCTGTATCCCCAGGATGATCTCCGGCAGGCGCAGCGCCCGCCTGGCCAGCACCGCGACGACATCGCCCCTGCCCACCCCCTGCCCGGCCAGCCACGCGGCGCAGCGCAGGGAATTCTCGCGCAGCTCGGCGTACGACAGGACCGCCCCGTGCTCGTCGCGCACGGCATCGCGCCCCGCGAACGCTTCCGCCTTTTCATCGAAGAGGCCGGGCATGGACCGCACGGGGTAGTGCCGCTCGTCGCCCCGTTGCCAGGCGCGCAGTTCGCCCGCCTCTTCCTCCAGCAGGTAGTCCAGCTGGGGCAGGTCCGCGCCGGAGGCCAACTGGCGCACCAGGTACTCCACGCGCCGCACGTACCGGTCCACGTCCCGCTCGCTGAAATGGTTGCGGCAACTGCGCACCGTCAGCGAAAGCCGCCGGGTATGGCATTCTTCCATGACCAGCGCGCCGAACAGGACGGGCTCATGCACGCTGTGATGCTGCACGGCCTCGCGAATGTGGAAATCGGGCGAGCCCTCGGGGGCGTTGGGCAGGTAATTGATGAACGTGTCGGCTATGTAGGCAAGATTCTTGTGGCCCAGGTTGCGCACGGCCAACTGGAACGGCGTGCGCGCGCGCCGGAAGAACGCGGCGCTCTGTGCCCCCACGTCGGCCAGCAGCGAGGCGAACGTCTCGTGCTGGCGCATGTCCAGCAGGGTGGGGGGCATGCAGATGTGCGCCCCCTGCCGCTTGCGGAACGCCTTGCGCTCGCCGAAGGCCAGGGGCGTCTGCACCACGATGTCCTTCTCGTCGCACATGTACGAAAGGACCAGCGCGTGCAACGCCGTGAACAGCCCGGCGGGGCTCACGCCGTATCTGGCCTGCAATTCCCCGGCCTGGCGCGAGGCGTCCTGTGCCAACAGGTACTTCTTGTAGCGAGTGTTCCCCAACACGTCGGGGCGGCCCGGCAGGGCCCGGAAAATGCGCTTCTCTGGCAGCCGTTCCAGATGCTCTTCCCAGAACGCCATGTCCTTGGCGAAGCGGGACGAGGCGGCGTGCCCCGCATCTGCCCGGTATTCTTCGAGGCACGAGCAGCGCTCGTACGGACCCGGCGTGCGGCCTTGCGCAAGCTCGGTATACACGTCGGCCACGAACGCGGTGTGGTAGAAAAAGGCCAGGCCATCGAGCACGAGATGCGAGCTCTTGACCAGGTACAGGCTTTCCGACTCCCCCGTGCGCAGCAGGGCATAGCGCATCAGCGGGTTGTCCACGTGCTCTTCGAAAAAGGCGGCGGCATACTGTTTGGCAGCCTGTTCCGGGTTGGCGGCATCCCGCAGGTCCAGAAACCGGAAATCGATGTCGTCCCCCCTGTCGGGCACATCGGTTGCCGCGCCCACGATGAAGCACGGCTCGTCGCCATCCGCGCACAGCGTGGCTCCCGGCAGGGGGGTGTGCCGCAACACGATGCGTATGGCCTCTCGCAGCCGGTCCGGGCAGACTGCGTTGGCGATGGGAAAACTGCCCCTGATGGAGACCTCGGCATATTCCGACAGTGACGTCCGGCAGGCCAGCCAAAGTTCCTTCTGGCAGCCGGTAAGCGGAACAATCTCTTGCAGTCCGTCATCCATCATGGCGTCTTTCATGAACAACCTCTCTATGCCGCGAGAACTACCCCACCCCTCAACATGTTGGCAAGGTTAACCTATCACTTAAGGCTGTACCTGCCCCCGACCTATGCAGTATCTACACGGCAATGCGGGATGGTGAACGCTCACGGAGGAAAACCCTACCCTGCGGGCGCGCCATGCCCGCACGGATACGGCCGCGCCCCCACGCGCGTGGCGGACATGCCCGGCCGGAAATCCGCGAGCAGACATCGGCTTGCCGCAGGCATGAACGCCCGCCACCCCGGCGACGGTCGCCGTCCCCGAAAGGCCACGCATGCCTGGCCCGATACCGCGCATCTCCCCGGCCATGCGGCGCACGCCGCCTGATGGGGGAGAGCGCCTGTTTTTTTGTCGCAGCACCCGACGCCACTGCATCCTTTGCAAATCCAGACACTCCTCGCACGACAACTCCACAGCGATGCGCTACCCTACGCCGAGTACAGGAGGATGCTGTAATGAATGGTGAAACGGATTGGTCGCGGCTCGATTGGAAGAAAGAGCTCGCCAACAATGTCGTAACCATTGACCAGCTCAAGGAATATGCGTCCTTCGGACCAGACGAGGAGATGGCGCTGCGCGAAGTCGCACACGTACACCCCGTAAATGTTCCCCGATATTACCTGAGCCTCATCGACAGGACGAACCCCGACGACCCCATCCGCCGCATGTGTTTTCCCAGCGCCGAGGAACTCGTCGTGGCCGGCGCCATGGGGGAAACCACGGCCGACCCCTACGGGGACGACAAGCACGACAAGGGCAACGGCGTCCTGCACAAGTACGATTACACGGCGCTGCTGGTCGTCACCGAATGCTGCGCCATGTACTGCCGCCACTGCTTTCGCAGGCGCATGGTGGGAAAACCAGACGGCCACCCCCCCAGGGATTTCGCCGGCGCGCTGCGCTACATCGCCGCCCACCCGGAGATAAACAACGTCATCCTGTCCGGCGGCGACCCCCTGATGCTGTCCACCGCCGCCCTGCGCACCATGCTGACGGGCCTGGCGGCCATCGAGCATGTGGACTTCGTGCGGATCGGCTCGCGCACCCCGGTAACCTATCCGCTGCGGCTGTTCGATGACGGGCTGATCGACCTGCTGCGCGAGTTCGGCGAGCGCAAGGCACTGTACATCGCCACGCATTTCAACCATGTGCGCGAGATAACGCCCACCGCCACCGAAGCCATCCGGCGGCTGCGGCTCTGCGGCGCCACCGTGAACAACCAGGCGGTGCTGCTGCGCGGGGTCAACGACACCGCCGAAGACATCGTGGCGCTGATGAACGGCCTGCTCGGCATCGGGGTGAACCCGTACTACCTGTACCAGTGCATGCCCGTATCCCGCGTGCGCCACCACTTCCAGATTCCCCTGAAGCAGGGCGTCGACATCGTGGACGCGGCAAGGGCGCGGCTGAACGGCTACGGCAAGCGCTTCAAGTACATCATCGGCCATGACGTCGGAAAACTCGAAATCTGCGGCATGGTCGGGGACAATATCGTGCTCAAGCAGTTGCACGCCCGCTCCGGGCACGACGACCAGGCCTCGCGCATCATCATGCAGCAACTGGACGACAACGCCGGGTGGGTGACGCTGTGAACGGGCGCGGGCCGCATTCACCGGGTAGCGACGGGGCAGCCCCCCCCTTCGAAAGCCCGACTGCCGGGACCCGGCCAGGGCACCCCGTGGAGGACGCCGCGGCCAGGCGGGGACCCACCACGCTGTTCTGCATTCCCCACGCAGGGGGCAGCGCCGCCTATTACACCCGGCTCGGCCAGTGCCTGCCCGCCACGGTCGCCTTCCGCCCCCTGGAACTGCCCGGCAGGGGCCGCCGCCTTCGCGAAGCGCCGCACACCAGCATGGAGGCGCTGACGCAGGACCTTTTCCACCACATCCGGCCCGTGGCGCAAACCGCTCCCTATGCCCTGTTCGGCCACAGCATGGGCGCGCTGCTGGCCCTGCAGTGCGCGGTGCGGGCGCGGGAAAGCGGCGTGCCGCTGCCCAGGGCGCTGTTCATCTCCGCCGCCTCGGCCCCGGGCTGCCAGGAACGCCCCCCGATCCCCCCGATGACGTCACTGTCGCCCCGCCAGCTCTGGGAAAGCGTGGTGGACATGGGCGGCATACCGCAAGACATCGCCGCATCGGACGAATTTCGCCGGTATCTGGAACCGGTCCTGCGGGCCGACATCACCGCGCTGGAAGACTGGCTGCCAGCGCCCATGAAACCGCTGCCCGTGCCCATCACCGTGTTCCGGGGGCACCAGGACGTCATTACCGACGACATGGCCCGCCAGTGGCAACGCCTGACCACGAAGGAACTGCGCATCCGCATCTTTCAGGGCGACCATTTCTACCTGCGCAACCACTGGGAAACCCTGGCGGACCGCATCGCACGGGCCTGCGAGGCAGCGGCGTGACATGGCGGACCCTCGGGCATTTTCCGCGTACCCCCTCCCAGCGGTGAACGACGCCACGCTCACCTGCGTGGGGGTGCGGCTTTCCGGAGACGCCACCGCGTGGATCAAGGCGGCGATGCCCTTCATCACGGCGCGGGAACGCACCCACGCCGGGCGCTTCGTGCACGCGCTGGACGCGGCCCGGCACCTGGTGGGCAGAGCCCTTGTGCGGCGCATGCTGTGGGCCGCCCAAGGGGGCGCATGGACAACGGATTTTCCCCGCACGCCATGGGGAAAGCCCACCTGTCCGCCAGACGGGCTGGGCGCTCCCCCGGCGCGGAACGCCATCGATTTTTCCATTACGCATTCCGGCGACATGGTGTGGGCGGCGTTCTGCCAGAAGGGGGCCGTGGGCATGGACGTGGAGCAGACGCGGCCCATCCCGGACATTGCGGAGCTTGCGGCGCAACTGCACCCGCAGGAATGCCGGCTGGTCCGCAGTCTGTCCGACCCGGAGCGCACCGAGGCCTTCTACCGCTGCTGGACGCGGAAGGAGGCCGTGCTCAAGGCGCTGGGCAGGGGGTTGAGCCTGCCGCTGCACGGCTTTCAGGTGCGCACGGAACGCGACGCGCAGGAGTGGCTGGTTTCGCTGCCGAACGCCGCCGGGCACGACCAAGGCGCCCGGCCCGCCGGATGGGAACGGGAGTGCGCGGCGTGGACCACCCGCGACATCGCCGTGGGGCCGGGCTACCAGTGCAGCGTGGCGGCCAGCGCACCACACCTGCGCGTTGCGGCGGTTCTTCTGGAAAACGTCAGGGAATGCGGTGTGTGAAACGTGGGAGCTGCCGCACCGCCCCCGGTGCGCGACAGGCGCACGGGGCGCACGGGGCGCATGTCATGCCGCCCATGGGGGGGCCGGGCAGGTGCATCCGCAGGCTCAATCGGCCCTAACTAGGTGTAGACGATAACGCTTTTGCCCTGTTAACCTATATGCAAGCCTTGCGTGCCGCGACATGCAATTGCAATGGGGAACGTATACGTCCATGAGCAGGTCCTTCAGCGCCCTTTTTCATGCCGCAGCACTATTCTTCTGCGCGGCCATGCTGTGCACCGCCGCACGGACGGCCCACGCCGCCAGCGCCACGGAACCCCGGAGCGAGCCGCCGAAAAAGGCGGCGGCCTACTTCGAGGCCGGACCGTACTGGGAGTTTTCCCTTATCCGCCAGCAGGTCATCACCGCGCTCAAGGAGCGGGGGGTGCTGCAACACGTGGCCTTTCCCGAGGCCCTGCACATCAGCCCCGGTTGGGACGCCCCGGAGAGCGCATATCGGGACGCGGCCCGCAGGCTGATGAACGATCCTTCCGTGGACGTGATCCTCGGCATGGGCACCGCCGCCACCAAGGCGCTGCTCGCCGAGAACAACGGCAGGACGCCCATCATGTCCATCGACGTGGCCGACCCCGTGAGCGCGGGCATCGTGGATGCGCGGACGGGCAAGACCGCCCCCAACCTCACCATCCATTACGTCAAGGACAAGTGGTACAAGGTCTTCGCGCTGTTCCACGAGGCGCTGCCCTTCAAGCGGCTGGGCATCATGTACCACGACAGCCCGGAAGGCCTCTCCTACTCCAACGTGCACGAGGCGCGCGAGGTGGCGCGGGAACGGGGCTTCACCCTCGTGGAATACCCCCACCTGGACAAGGCGGAAAGCATCGCCACCTGCACGCAGGGGGTGGACCAGTTGCTGCGGCAAGGCATCGACGCCTTCTACATCTCGGCCCTCAACTGCTTCGACTGGACCCAGGCAAACCCGCAACCCATGTTCGACGCCCTGGCCAGCCGCGGCATCCGCACCTTTGCCCGCGACGGCAGCGTGCATGTGCGGCGCGGGGCGCTGATGGGGCTTTCCACCCTGGACTACGTGCCGCTGGGCCGGTTCTACGCGGACCGCATGGCCCGGCAACTGGGGCTGCTGCCCCCCGGCGCGGAACTGGAAAGAGAAGCCTACACCCCCAAGATCACCCTCAATCTTGTCACAGCGAACAACCTTGGCATGGACATTCCGCTGCTGCTGCTCATCTCGTCCGACGAAATTTTCGACGCCACGCTGGCGGGCAGCCACAATGCGACCATGCCCCGATGATTTCCATGAACCCTGCAACCAATCACTACGAGGCGACGACAATGGCGAAAAAGACCATGGATGCCCAGACTGATGGAGTTGAAGGGCAGGAAGCCCTGTCGGCCGAAACCGCCGAAGCGGTGGAAGCCCCCGCCTGCGGCTGCCCCGGCGAGTCGGACATCGACGCGATCATCCGCAAGCGGGTGTACGCGGCCATCGGCATCGGCTTCATTCCCGTGCCCCTGGTGGACTTCGCGGGGCTTACCGCCGTGCAACTGGAAATGATCCACGCCCTGTCCAAGGCGCACGGGGTGGAGTTCAAGAAGGAGCGCGTGAAGTCCATCATCTCCTCGCTGTGCGGCGGCGTGCTGACCACGGCCAGCGTGCCGCTGGCGGCCTCGCTGCTCAAGAGCATACCGCTCATCGGCTACACGGCGGGCGCGGCCACCATCAGCATCATGGGCGGGGCCTCCACCTATGCGCTGGGCTGGGTGTTCGACCGCCACTTCCGGAACGGCGGCACCCTCAAGAACTTCGACGCGCAGGAGGCCAAGGCCTACTTCAAGACCAAGATGGAAGAAGGCAAGGGCCTGGTTGCCCGCATGAAGCAGAAGATCAGCAAGGACGCCCCGGCCGACGCGGAAGCCCCCAAGGCCGAAGCGCAGGCCGCCACGCCCGCATAGCGTTTTCAGACGGGCTTCTGAAAGAACACTGGAAGGGCCGACCCTGTGCTCTTCCAGTGGTTTTTCCGTATTGTCCGCCAGCCCGGGCACGCCGGACAGGCCACACCGGCGCAACAGGCCAGACGGCGAGCCGCCGCTCGGCACACACCTGAACCCCAAGGCGCACGAACTTCATGCTGCAACTGAAGGAATCGCACTTTCTGAAGCTGCTCTGGACGCACGCCGGCGACGGGGGCACGAAGCTCGTCGCCGCGTGCCTGGCCTCGGGTGTGATGCAGGGCCTTGCCGTGTTCACCGTCCTGCAGGGGCTGGAACAGCTTTCCGGCGACGGCATACGCTTCCACACGTTTCTGGGCTTTCTCGTCTGCCTGGCGTCGTTCTATTTCCTCTTCCGGTACATAACGGGCCGTTCGGCGCAGATCGCCCTGCGCGGCATCATGGAATGGCGCATGCGCATCGCCACCAAGCTGCGCGGCATCTCGCTGCTGGAATACGAAAAGCTGGACAAGGGGCGCATCCAGGCCGCGCTGCTGGACGGGCGGGACATGGTGGTGGAGGCCGCGCGCATGCTCGTGGCCGCTGCCGCCAATACGGTCATGATCGTGGTGGCCTGCGTCAAGATGGCCACCGTCTCGCTGGCGGGCACCCTGGGGGTGCTGGCCTTCATGACCATGGGGCTGGTGGTGTTCCTGCGCCTGATCAACAGCGTGCAGGCCCAGATGGGCCCGGCCATGCAGGCCGACATGCGCTTCAGCGGCAGCCTGCGCGACCTGCACGACGGGTTGCAGCAACTGAAGGTGCACAAGCCCAAGACCACGGACCTGTTCGCGGGCCAGATCATTCCTGGGCTGGACGCCGCCTCGGACGCGCGCGCCCTGACCGAGCAGCGGCACGCCCTGGGCATCTCGTTCTTCGCCATGTTCAACCTGCTCATCCTGGGGCTGGTGCTGTTCCTCATGCCCGGCTTCCTGGGCCTTGAAGCGGACGAAACCTCCACCCTGCTCGTGCTGTGCATGTTCAGCTTAAGCCCGCTGATCAGCCTGGTCACCACCGTGCCCATGATGACCAAGGTGGAGATGAACCTGCAGGAACTGGCCAGCGTGGAGGCCCGGCTGGACGCCGTGACCGAACCCTTCGAGCGGCAGGGCGTGGAGACGCGCTGGCAGCATGCCGACCCCGAGGTGCCGGGCTTCAAATCGCTGGACATGCGCGACGTGCGCTTCGACTACCGCGACCCCAACGGCATGCGGGTCTTCGGCATCCAGGTGGACGAATTCACGCTGGGCAGGGGTGAACTGGTGTTCATCCGGGGGGGCAACGGTTCCGGAAAGTCCACGTTCATGAAGGTGCTTTCGGGCCTGTACGCCCCGCAGACGGGCGACATCCACCTGAACGGCGCGCTGGTGTCGGACATGCACATGGAGGCCTACCGCAACCTGTTCACCGTGGTGCCCACGGACTACCACCTGTTCCCGCGACCGCTCGGCCTGCACGTCACGGCGGAGCGCCTGCACGAGGTGCTGCGCACCATGCGCATGGAAACCAAGGTGCACCTGCGCGAGGACGGCTCTTTCTCCACGCTGGATCTGTCCGCCGGGCAGCGCAAGCGGCTTGCCCTGGCCTGCGCCCTGCTGGAGGGACGCGAGGTGTACCTGTTCGACGAGGTGGCGGCGGACTTCGACCCCGCGTTCCGGAAATTCTTCTACGAGGAACTGCTGCCGGGCCTCACCAGGCAGGGGGGGACCGTGCTGGCCATTTCGCATGACGACAGATACTTCCACATCGCGGACAGGGTGCTGACCATGCGCGAAGGGGCCTTCGCCGATACGGCGGAAGGCGCGGGAGGGACGGCATGAAGCCGCGTAAGCCACGCACGCGCGCGCTGGCGGCCGCGCTCTGCCTCTGCCTCGCCCTGGCCGGGCTGGCATCGCTGACCCCGCTGGCCTCGCTGGCCAAGGATCTGCGCGGGAATTCGAACATCAACCTCGTGCGCGAACTGTACAGGAAGGTCAGCGAGACCATTCCCTCGGTGGTGAACGCCAGGGGCAACGAGGAAGCCATCCGCAGCAGGCTGAAGTGCTACGAGGACTACCACGAATACTCGCAGCGCATCCACATCTGCAACAATGCCTACACCAAGAAGGTCGTGCGCCTTGCCCGCGAGTCCGTGCGGTCGCGCCCGAGCCTTGGCGAATTCGCCGCGCACGTCGGCATGTGCCCCATACTGCACAACCTGTGCATGGGGCAGACGGAAAACGACAAGGAGCGCTGCATCCAGTTCGAACGGCAGTGCATAGACTACACGCTTGATGTCTTCTGGCGCGGCGCAGCCCAGTACACACAACAAACCTACCGGTTGGATCAATGAACAGAATCTTCACCGATCTGCGCAACATGGTGCGCCGGAACCGCGTCAGGCTCGTGTGCATTGGCGTCGTCGTGACGCTGCTGATCATCTTCCTGTGGCCGAACATGGTCATAAGCATACGGCCCGGCGAACTCGGTGTGCTGTATTCGCGCTTCTTCGGCGGCACCGTGCTGGACAGGACCTACGAGGAAGGCATCCGCGTCATCCAGCCCTGGGACATCATGTACGTTTACGACGTGCGCGTGCAGGAAGAAACGCAGAACATCGACGTGCTGACCGTGGACGGCCTGACCATCAACGTGCAGGTTTCCCTGCGGCACCAGATCATCCGCGACAGGCTGCCCACCCTGCACCAGAACATCGGCCCCAACTACCGCAACAAGATCGTCATTCCCATCATGACCTCCGCCGTGCGCCAGACCATCAGCGGCTACCGGCCCAACGACCTGTATTCCACCGCGCGGCAGGAATTGCAGGATCAGATGCTGGTGGACGCCATAGAGGAAATGGGCCGCATTCCCATCATGATCCACGGTTTCGTGGTGAAAAGCATCACCCTGCCAGAGGTGCTGCGCAAGGCCATCGAAGACAAGCTGGTCGCGGAGCAGAACTACCTGCGCTACAACTACCTGCTGCTCGAAGCCACGCAGGAGGCAAAGCGCAAGGCCATCGAAGGGCAGGGAATCCAGCTGTACCAAGAGCTGGTCAACAAGAACATGACGCCGAACTTCCTGCGCCACGAAGGCATCCGCGCCACCAGGGACCTGGCGGCCTCGCCCAATGCCAAGATCGTGGTGGTGGGCGGCAGGGACGGGCTGCCGCTCATCC
The DNA here is from genome assembly GCF_000226255.1 of Desulfovibrio sp. A2. Lineage (GTDB taxonomy): Bacteria > Desulfobacterota > Desulfovibrionia > Desulfovibrionales > Desulfovibrionaceae > Cupidesulfovibrio. The sequence goes on along the minus strand of NZ_AGFG01000050.1, from coordinate 218,549 downwards.
TGAACACCGAATCGCAGGCCGCGCCCGCTTCGTCCTCGGCCCCCGCCGATGGAACGGACCCCGCGCCGGCCGCCACGGCCAAGGCGCCCGCCAAGTCCGTGCCGGAGAACGAAGCTTCCACCAAGGCCGCATCACAGGCAGCATCACAGGCAGCACCGCAGGAAGCGTCGCAGGGCACGCCGCCCGCGTCTTCCGCGCCGGAGGGGATTGGCCTGCGGGCTCCCGACGAAAGCATCATGGACTACATCAAGCGCCTGGACAAAACCCTGCTGAACCCGCCCCAAGTGCAAACGCCCAAACAATAACGAGAGGCGATCATGCAACTATTCGCTCTTCTTCTAGGCTTCAGCCTGCTTGTCGGCCTGTTTGGCATGCACACCCGCTTCGGCTTCTGGGGCAACTTCTTCGCTAGCATGCTGCTCACGCCGGTCGTGGGCCTTCTGCTGGTCATCGCCGCATCCGGCAAGCCCGCCAAGCCCCAATAGCCACCCGCCCGAAACGGCGCAGGCAGGAACCATGAACGAGGACCGGGCCGCACATACCCCCCGCAATCGTGCGGCCAGCTGCGCAACGACGGCTGGGACAGCCACGGCGCAGCCGCCCGGGGGCTGCCGCATGGCCGTCGCGCGCACCACGCGGGTGCGCCCCGCAGCCCTTCCTTCGCGCCCCCCGGCCCCGCTCCCCGCCGCGCCCGCGCGCCCGCCAAGGCGCATGCCGGGCCCCCCTTCCGCAAGGGCGCACATCACCGGATTCATCCACCACCTGCTGGCGGCCATGGTCGCCCTGCTGTTCTCCGCCGCGCTGTGGGGAACGGGGTGCGCCACGGCGCATGCCCAGCCCGCCGCCAAGCGCATCGGCTACCTCGAAGCCGGGCCGTTCTGGCTGTACACGCGGACATGGGACGCCTTTCGCGCCGCCATGGCCCGCGAAGGCGGCCTGCGCTGCGAATTTCCCCAGGATGCCCGGTTCAGCCCCGGCTGGGAGCCGGAGAACATGCGCACCCTGCCGGAAAAGGCGGCCGAACTGATGCGGCGCAAGGACCTGGACCTGGTGGTGGGCATGGGCACGGCCGCCGTCAAGGCGCTGCTTGCCGCCAACGACGGGCGCACGCCCATCATCGGCATGGGCATGGCCGACCCGGTCGCCGCCGGGGTGGTCAAGAACGCGCAGGATTCCGGGGTGGACAACCTTACCACCCGCGTCACGGTGGACCGGTGGTCCTCCATGTTCCGGGTGTTCCACGACGTGGTCCGCTTTCGGAAGATGGGCGTCATGTACCCGGACACCCCCGAGGGACGGGTGTATGCGGCCCTGGGCGACGCAGAGGCCATCGCCTCGGAACTGGGGTTCTCGCTTGTCCGGTACGGCGGGCTTTCTTCCGCCGAAACGCCGGACGAATGCCGCAAGGGGCTTGAAGCGCTGCGTGAGCAAGGCATGGACGCCTTCTTCATCGGCCCGCTCAACTGTTTCGACATCGGGGGCGACGGCCTTGCCCCCCTGCTGGACACGCTTGCCGCCTGGAAGCTGCCCACCTTTGCCAGGGACGGCTCCGAATACGTGAAGGCCGGGGCGCTGATGGGGTTTTCCACCTGGGATTTCGAGCCCATCGGGGAATTTCATGCACGCCAGGCGCGCTCCATCCTCACCGGCGGCTCGCCCCGCGCGCTGTCCATGCAGGACAAGTCCGAGCCTTCCATCGCCCTGAACCTGGCCACGGCCAAGGCCATCGGCTTCGAGTTTCCCTTCGACGTACTGGTGGCGGCGGACGAACTGCACGAAACCATAACCCGCCCGGCCCCTTCCGACACGCGGTAGGAGAAGCGCCTTGCACATCAGCGCCATACAACGGCTGCGCGTGAATACGATGCTTCTGTCCCTGGGGGTGCTGGTGCTCACCCTTGGGTTCAACGTGCTGCTCTCTTCCTCCACGCTGGATTCGCTGGCCGCCGACTCGATCCTCTCCGGCTACCGCAGTTGCGGCGAGCATCTGGCCCGGAGCATCGAGCGGGGAATGCGCTTCGGAAAGCCCCTTGGCGCGTACGCGGGCATGGAGGACATGCTGGCGGAGTTGCGGCACGGCGTGCGGGGCATCCACAGCGTCGAGGTGTTCGACGCGCGCGGCGCGCGGCTGTACGCCCTGCCCGCGCCCGACGCGAAAGACGATGCTGGCACGTCGGCTTCGGCGGTTCGCGAAGGGGCCGCCGACCTGGAACAACTTTCCGCCGCGGGCGCATCCCAGGGTGCGTCCCGTTCGCCCGATTCGCCCGATTCGCCCGATTCGCCCGATTCGGCTGACTCGAAGGATACGACAGACTCCCCCCCAAAGCCCCGCAAGACGCCCACGGGCTACCGCGTCCTCATCCCCTTGCAGCACAACGCCCTGGCCGGGTGGGTGGCCATGGAGATCGAAAGCGCGCAGGTGGACGCCGCCACGCGCGGCTTTCTGCGCTGGTCGGGCTTTCTGGTGCTGGGGGCGTGCATCGTCGTGGGCCTGATCCTGCCCGGGTGGCTCGGCCTGCTCACCGGAACGGCGGAAGCACGTACCCGCCTGCACGCCTCGCTGGGCAGGCTGCTGCTGGTCATCGTGGGCGGCACGCAGCTGGCCTATTCCTGCGGCGCGCTCGTCCTGTTCGACGGATTCGTCGAGCAGGCCGTGCGCACCAAGGCCGCCATTCTCGCACAATCAGTGGGGCGCGACGTTGAATATCTCATCCACAAGGGCGTGGACGTCACCCAACTGAAGGGGAAGGAGCAGCTGCTGGCGCAACTGGTGGCGGACAACGAGGAGTTGCGGGGCGCGGCACTGCTGGCCCCTGACGGCACACCGCTGGCCGCCGCGGGCAGGCCGTCCAAGACACAGGGCGCACAGGGCGCGCCCCACACGCCGGGCGCCACGGACGCGACCCTTTCCGTGGAAGAACCGCTGGACAGGTACTGGCCCAGCCGCTTCCGGCAGCGTCAGGAGGTCATGCGCCTTCGGCTGGACCTGGACCCGCAGGTCATCACCAGCCGCGTCGCCAAGCTGGCCATCGACCTGGGGACGTCACTGGTCATCAGCTTCCTGCTTCTGCTGGAACTGGCCAAACTGCTGGGGCTCATCGCGCGGCGCAGCCTGGGCACGGAGGCGGACGCCCCTTCCGCCGCCGAAGGGGCCTCGCAACGGCTTCCCCAGGCCGCCCAGGCGTTGCGGGTGGGCGGCTTCGTGTTCTTTCTCGGGTACGACATGGGCATATCCTTCATCCCGCTGCTGGCCCGCAAGCTGTACCAGCCCTTGTGGGGTCTTTCGGAGAAGGTGGTCATCGGCCTTCCCATCTCTGCGGAAATGATCAGCGCCGGTGTGGCCCTGCTCATTTCCGGCAGTTTCTCGCAGCGGTACGGATGGCACAGGGCCTACATGCTGGGGGCCGTGGCGGCTGCGGCGGGGCTGCTGCTGGGGGGGATGGCCACGGGCCTGCCCATGCTGATCCTGGCGCGGGTGGTCACCGGGTTCGGCTTCGGGCTGGTGCTCATGGCCTCGCAGATCGGCACGCTGGAGCACGCCCAGGCCGGGGCCGGGCTGGCCAGCGTGTTCGCGGGCATCTTTTCCGGCAGCATCTGCGGATCGGCGGCCGGGGCCATGCTGGCGGAACACATGCGCTACGAATCGGTGCTCACCATGGCTGGCGTGGTGACGCTGTTCGCCATCCGCGCCATCCTGTTCGGCAGGGGTTCCGGGGCGGATGCGCACGGTGCCGCTGGCGGGGCGGCAGCGCCCCACGGGATGGCGGCAGACGGCGCGGCGAAGGCCCCACCCGCCCCGGCGGGGGGCGTGGGCACGTCACCCTTTACCGGCAGCCTGACCCTGCTGAAAGACCCGCGCATGCACCTGATGCTGCTGCTCGTCGGCATTCCCGTGGCCATCTGCCTGACGGGCTTTCTCCATTATCTGCTGCCGCTCACCCTGGCCAACGCCAGGGTGGAGCAATCGGACATCGGCCGGGTGTTCATGCTGTACGGCCTGTGCTTCATTACCGCCGGGCCGTTGCTGGGCAAATGGATAGACCGCACGAAGGACAAACCCCTCTTCCTCATGCTTGCGGGCCTGCTGTCGGGAGTGTCGCTGCTGCTGGCCGCCACCGCCTCCGGCCTGGCCGGAACGGCGGCAGCGGTGGTGGCCCTGGGGCTGTCGCAATGCATCGCGGCCCCGGCCTCCATGCTGTGCATCCTTGCGCTGCGCTCGGCGCAGACCCTGGGGCGGGAGAAGACCGCGTCCATCTACCGGGCCCTGGAGCGCCTGGGGCAGGTTGCGGGGCCGGTGCTGTTCGGCCTGGCCACCGTGGTCATGGGCACCACGCAGGTGCTGCTGGTGGTGGGCGGCGTGGTCTGCGTGCTGGCCCTGCTGTTTCGCGCGGCCTGGCGGTTCAGCACTCCAGGGAACTGACCAGCCGCTCCAACTCGGGCAGGTGCGCGTCCCGCAGCCCCTGCGGCAGGAACCACGACAACAGGTCCAGGTAGTCGCCCGGCAGCACAAGATGCCCGCCGCGCTCGACGAACGCCCGGAATTCTTCCTCGCTGGGGTACGAGAAATACTGCCGCAGGGATGCGTCCTGCGGCTTCGTCGGCAGTCTGCGGCCTTCCTCCAGCACGGGCAGGTGCCGCAACAGCGTGTCGATGCCCGCGAAGTAGGTCTGCACGAAATTCCACAGCACCGACCGCTCATACGCCACGTCAGCCCAGCCGATATCCACCACCGGCCCGGTGTCCAGCCCCGAATCGAGCTGGAACAGCGTGCACCCCGACCGGGCATCCCCCCGCTCCATGGCCCGGAACGGACTGCACAACCCCTGCAGCACCGGAAGGGCGCCCGGGTGCAGCCCATAGGTGCCCAGCCTGGGAATCCCTATGACATCTTCCTGAAATATGTAGTCGTACCGGCATGATATGATGATATCTGGCGCGATGTCCCGCATGGCGTCCCGCGCCTGCGGTGAGCGCATGGGTCCCCACAACTCCATGGGAACGCCGTACCGGGCCTGCAACCCCGCGTAGGTGCAGAACACGGCGGAAGAACCGGAGGGGTATCGCGCATCCAGAAAGGGAAAGATGCGCTCCAGCACCATGTCTCGTTCATGCGCCACGAAGCATGCGGCGTACGGGTTGGCCTTTTCAGCCTCCAGCACGTAGTCGGAAAGCACCACGAAAACATCGTGCCTGTCCGCAATGCCTGCCAGCAACCTGTTCAGGGCAAGGCAGCCCGCCAGGTCTTTCTTCGTACAGATGGCGATCTTCAAAGCAAGCCCTTCAGATGGAGGTGACGTACGGGGCGAGGCGGAACCGTAATACGATCGGGCCTGTAATTGAAGTGGAAAGTGACCAGCCCGGTTTCGAGCTTCGGGCGCCCTTTCCCGCCGAGTTGTAGCCTATTCGCGCGCCCCCCTGCTTCAATCCTCCCGTGCCGCGTGCGGGCCAGACGTCGCCGCCTCCCGTCAGGGGCAAGGCCTCACCGGGCACTGGGGAATAAATGAGCACAAGCGTGCCAAGTAATCCTCAAACAACCGCCCCGCGCCAGGATTGGACAGCACCGGGCCACGGCATTGACAACCATCCAAACACTATTTCTGTACAGCGGCGCAACATGAGATCACATGCTCCCGCGCGGGCATGTTGTGGGCAGCCTACACAGCATCACGCACGATCAGCACAAAAGATCACGCGCCTGCAATCTGTATCAAAGATATTTGCTCTTCCCATTCCTTTTCATATTTCTCAGCAAGAGCTTCAAGATCTACCTTGCTGTTTCTCCACCACGCATCCGTCTTGAACTCTTCCGGGATATCCATATCTTCTATATCAACATCATCTCCAAACATGTCCCATAAAATTTCATGATATACTATTCTCAATGACACTGGCAACTTAATGCCGCACCATGGGCAGTAGAAGAAACATTGCCGCGCAGAATTACCCCTGAGCTTTGTATAATACTCCCTCAGCACTTCATCGTAATGCACATTCAACCTTCTGTCTTCCAGAAACATATCCATAAGTTCGCAGCAATGCACAACGTCCTTCCTTCTCGCCTACCACAGGTAGGGTTCGGCCTCGCGCCACTGGAAGATGAACGGATCGCCGGGCGGCGGGATGAGCCGGATGGCGTCCGCCGTGAACACCCAGCCGGGGTTCAGCGACCCGGAGAACACTTCGCGCGGGGCAAGGCGGGCCAGTTTGACGGGCAGTTTTTCGCGGGTCAGGCGGCCGTACACCTCCACCCATTGGCCGTCACGGAGTCCTGCCAGAATGTCCCGCGACGCGGGAACCGGCTGCGCGGGAACAGGCCACGCAGGGGCCGCTTGCGCCGTGCCTGCCGCACCGGGTTTCGCCTGCCCGGGTGTAGGCTGCGCGGCGTGCGCCGCCCCCGATGAGCCGGAACCGGATGGGGCGGAAGAGGTGACGGAGCCGGACGAGACAGCACCGCCATCCGCCGGGCGCTTTCCGGCAGTTTCCTGCGCGCCGGGCCGCACCACGAAGCCGCCCGCCGTGGCGTCGGCAAGGCAGCAGTACAGGCTCACCCGGAACACGGCCACGGACTGCCGGGCGTCCAGCGTGGCATGGCGGGTCACCGCCCCCCGGAACACGTAGCGCCCCTCCAGTTCCTCCGGCCTGTTGCGCCGCTCCAGCAGGAACAGTTCCGCCACGTTGATGCGCACGTAGTCCTTGCCCGCATACGTGGCGCGGGGACCAAGTTCGTCTTCGCCGCCGTCGGGGACAGGCGCGTCATCGAACGGACCGGGGCGGGAATTGGGCTTGCCGGTGGACTCCCAGCTATCGGATGGCCCGGCAAAGGCATCCGGGTCGTCATAACGTGCATCGGGCCGCGCATCGGACTGCATGTCCGGCCCCACGGCGGTTCCAGGGGGCACGGATCGGGCCGGGCCAGCCGGATTCGCGGTTACCGGCAAGCCTGCCGCCCCGCCGCCAAGGCTTCCCGTCACCGCACCGGGCATGGCCGCGCCCGCGCCCCACCAGTCCACCGTGGCCGTCAGCGTCACGCACGCCAGAAGCCCCAGCAGCAACGCCCGGCGCAGCGGCCCGGGGCGGGGCCCGGCAGCATTGCGCAGCAGGGCCGCCACGCCCAGCACGGCCAACGCCGCGCCCGCCAGCAGGCTCAGCCACAGAAAGCGCGGGTTCAGGAACATTCCGTAGTTGCCCGACCAGCCCAGCCAGGCAATGACCGCCGCCACGCCCCACAACAGCGCGGCATCGGCAAGGGCGGCGGCCGGGGGGCGGCGGAGCCCGCGACGGTACGCGCTCATTCCAGCACCCCCAGCCCGGCAAGCAGCATGCACGCCGCCCACACGCAGAGGGTGGGCAGCACCACCAGCCGCAGCACCAGCCCGCGCCGAAAGGCCGCGCCGTACATGGCCATCAGCTTCAGGTCCAGCATGGGGCCCAGCGCCACGAAGGCCAGCCGGGCCGAGGCGGGAAAGCCCACGAACGAGGCGGCCACGAAGGCGTCGGCCTCGGAGCACACGCTGAGCAGCACGGCAAGGCCCATCATGGCCGGAATGGCCAGGGCCGGGGTATCCATGAACAGGAACAGCGCCTCGGGCGGGGTGAACGCGCGGAACGTGGCGGCGGCCAGCGCGCCGGGCAGCAGCCAGGCGCAGGCGTCCAGCAGGTCGGCGGTCATGTGCCGGGCCACCCCGTGCCATTGCGCCGCGCGGGATGCCGGGGCGGCGGCAGGAACCGGCACGGCCTGTTCGCCCCCGGCGGAAACGGAGGCCATGCCCGCGGCGTGCACCTCGCCGAAACGCGGCAGCAGCGGCGCGGCCGTTGCTGTGCGGTGCTCAGCGTGGTCATGCCCGCAGCCGCACCCGCAAAGATGCGCGGCGCTCCCCGCATCGGGGCGCATGGCCTCGTCCACGGCCATGCGGCACACGGAAATGCCCACCGCCACCGCCGTGGCCGCCACCACCGCCGCGCGCAGGGCCGTCATTGTCATGTCGCCGCGAAAGGCCACCCAGGTGGAAACCATGACCACCGGGTTCACCACCGGCGCGGCCAGCATGTAGGCCACGGCGGCGGGCACCGGCACGCCCTTGGACAGCATGCGCCGCACCACGGGCACCACCCCGCATTCGCAGGTGGGCAGCACCGTGCCCAGCGCCACGCCGAAGGCCAGCGCCCCCGGCAGCGATCTGGGCGCCCGCCGCTCCACCCAGGCGCGCGGCACGAACACCTCCATGCACGCGGACACCAGCGAACCCAGCACCAGGAAGGGCAGGGCTTCGAGGAATACCGCCAGGGCGGTCTGTGCGAGATGGATGAGGCGTGCGTCCATGAAATGGTGTGGCTGGGGAATGGTGTGCTGATGCGACAGGTGAAACGGCGGCAAAATGTCCCGAATGGCCGAATCCGGCGCGACGCGACGGGCCGGGCGAGGCCGCGAGGACGGTCAGGCCCGGCAGTGCCGGACTGAACCGGATTGGGACGGACTGGGGCAGCGGCCGTGCGCCCCACGCCCGCATACCGCGCGCCGCACGCGAATGCAACCGGGTTGCATCCAGGTGCCCGTCGCGGTCCTTGATGAGGGGCCCGCAATCGCTTGCCCCCCCTGGGGCGAGCCTTGCCGCCGTGCTGATTTCACACCTGATTCATATGTCCATTCCATCCCGAACATGCTATGAAGGCGGGAAAATCCCCCCGCGCAACCTCCCAACCGGCCTGCACACCTGCCCGCATGCACATCAATTATTCAGAATACATTATCATTATTTATTTCACATAAACCTCTCAATAATACACCACTCAACCTCGTTCCGCTTGTGCAAAAAGTACATTTTTTCGCATTCCCGTTTTCCGTTGCCCGGTTTTTTCCCGGCTGCTAGGGGCGGCCTACCGGGATGTCGCCGTCCCGCATCCGGCCGTCACGGCTGGCAGGCCCAGACGGAAGACCGGATGCGCCCCCCGCCCGCGGGGTCGCCCGCCGAAGGCATGCACCCTCCTTCGTCGGGCATCCTGCCCAGGTTCCCGGCACATGTGCGGACATGTCGCCGGGAACGGATAGCGGCGCTCCCAGCCACAGGCCGCGCGGCAACGCCGCGCCCCGGCAGGCACGACACGCAACACGGGCCGCGCGCCCGAGGAGAACGCACCATGTCGCTGAGCTACAAGGAAATGCAGCACACCCTGATGGACGAGCTGCGCCTGTACCATTACCCCATCGCCGTCAAGTTCTTCTTCGACGAGGCGGAACTGGAAACCTTCAAGGACAAGGCCGAATTCTACCTGCCCGTGAAGCCCATGACCTTCTGCCAGTGGGAAATCGCCGCCCGCATGAAGGGCCAGACCGTGCTGTCCGGTCCCGAGGGTCTTGGCTGCTCCAACGCGCTGGTCTCTTTCGGCTGGAAGGAAATCGACGACAACGAAATCAAGAGCCACGCCAAGTACGTGCGCGACCTTGCCCAGGCCGAGCGCTTCGTGCGCTCCAAGCCCCGACTGCCCGAAGGCCTGAAGGCCATCGCCGTGGGTCCGCTGGGCGACGCCGTGGTCGACCCCTCGGTGGTCCACTTCTACTGCGACAACATGCAGGCCTACCACCTGGCCGTCGACTACATGGCCGCCACCGACCAGCACCCGCTGAAGACCAACGTGACCATGAACTCCTCTGCCTGCGGCGGCACCGTGTACTCGTACCAGGAAAAGACCGCCAACATGCTGCCCGCCTGCTCCGGCAGCTACAACGCGGGCAAGACCGAGCGCGGCGAAATCAACTTCGTCATCCCCGGCGAACACATCGAAGCCACCGTGGAGCGCCTGCTGGAACGCAAGCGCAACCTGGGCAGCGGCGCCATCACCCGCCCCGGCGACAACTTCCCCGGCGCGGACATCTGCAAGAACTGTCCGCTGATCATCTTCAAGAAAGAAAAGTAGGCACGACGGGGTCCGCCGCCCTGTCGCCCCCCGTAGGCGGCGGCCCCCGTTCCCATTTCGGAAGCGCACCGAAACACCATCCCAAGGAGAGAGACCGTGTCCAAGCACACCAAACACCTGCTGCTGCTCGCGGCCGTCGTTGCCGTAAGCCTTCTGTGGTTCGAGCCCGCCTGGGCCGACAAGCTGTCCGACGCCATCGACGGCGCGGTGCAGGCCGGCAAGGTCAAGGCCGACGCCCCCGCTGGCTTCCTCGGCATTCCCGGCGCCCCCCATGTCAGCCCCATCCTGTCCTTTGCCTGGGCCGTGTGGGTAGGCTGGATCTTCTCCACCGTGGGCGCGTTCGGCGGCGTCATGGCCGGTGTCGGCCACATGTCGGTGTTCGGCCTTGGCGGCTACGCCAAGTCGCTGGGCAAGGACCTGCCCCTGAACAAGGTGGCCACCGACTCCATCAAGGCCTCGAACCAGTGGCTGGTGGGCTTCTCGGCCCTCATCTCCTCGTTCAACTACTACAAGATGGGCCGCCTGGTGCTGCCGCTGGCCCTGGCCCTTGGCGCGGGCTCGCTGGCCGGCGCCTGGGCTTCCGCGTACTTCTTCGCGGGCAAGGTGTCGTTCTCGCAGTACCAGGGCTACTTCGGCCTGTTCGTGCTGGTGCTTGGCGTGTACCTGTTCTGGGAAACCTCTCCCGCGGGCCAGGCTTCCAAGAAGAAGGCCAAGGAAGCCGCCAAGGCTTTCGAAGAAGCGGTGAAGAAGATCAAGAGCGGCGAGCAGGTGGATGAAAAGGCCATCGGCGTGCACGTCATCTCCACCAGCCTGACCAAGTGCGTGTTCACCTTCTCGGGCGTTGAATTCCAGTTCAACCCCATCCTGCCCGTGCTGGGCGGCATCGTCATCTCCGCCATCGCCGCGTTCCTGGGCGTGGGCGGCGGCTTCCTGCTGGTGCCCTTCCTGACCAGCATCTCGCAGCTGCCCATGTACCTGGCCGCCGGCACCTCGGCGCTCGCGGTGCTCATCTCCATGGTCACCTCCATCGCCACCCTGGTCAGCAAGGGCACCCCCCTCGACTGGACCATGATCGGCACCGAACTGGTGGGCATCTTCATCGGCTCGGTCATCGGCCCCCGCACCTCCAAGTACTTCTCCGACACCCTGCTGAAGCGCATCTTCATCGTGCTGGCCCTGTACGTCGGCATCGACTACGTGCTGCGCGGCTTCTTCAACATCAAGATGTTCGGCGGCTAGCCCCGCATCCCGCCGCACTTCCGACTGACACGCCGGGGGGCGGGGCCTGCGCCCCGCCCCCTTCACTTTTCTTACAAACAGAGGCAACCTGCACCCATCATGGACACCCTGCACGCCGCCCTTGCCTGGCTGGACCCCATGCTCATCGCGCCCTATCGCCTGCCGGGCAACGCCCTGGCGGGATTTCTGCTGGGCACGGCCGTGCTGGCCCTGTGGTGCGTGGCCTTCGGCAGCGCGCTGTCGCTGTGCGCCACGCGCCTCAATCGCCGCCGCCTGGCCGAGCTGCGCCATGGCATGGAACATCATCACAAGCTGTCGGAAGCGGCCCTGCGCGCGGGTGACAAAGAAAGCTACAAGGCGGTCAACAGCCAGGCGCACGACGCCTTCGGCCACTATTTCTCGCTGGGCGGGGCCATGTTCTGCGTGTCCATCATTCCCCTGCCCTTCGCCCTGGCCTGGATGGACATGCGCTTTGCCGGGGCCACCCCGGAGTTGCCATGGGACGCGCCGCTCATCGGGCAGCAGCCGTCCATCGTGTTCTGGTTCCTGCTCCTGTACATTCCGCTGCGCATCATCTATGCCAACGTCATGTCCAGAATAGGGTGGTTCACCCGCGCGCAGGCTTGGGCCGCAACGCCGCCCGCCGGTCTGCACGGCGGCGCAACCCCCGGCACCCGCCCCGGCGGCTAGGCCGCCCCTCGCATTCCGGAGCCACACGGTGCGCACCCGCTTTCTTGCCATAGCCGCCCTCGTCATGGCCCTCGCCGCCGCCATCCAGTTGTGGTGGGACAGCGAACCCGTGACCCGCGTGGACCTGACCCGCCGGGCGGAAGTGAAGGCCCCCGAGGCGGCGCCCGCCATCACCTACGCCTACCTGCCGCAGTATTCCCACTCCACCTCGTACCTGCGCCACCGCGCCCTGGTGGAATACCTGCAAAAGGCCACCGGCCTCGCCATCCGCCAGGTGTTCCCCGACACCTTCGAGGCGCACCGCCGCATGGTGGAACGCGGCGAAATCGACATTTCCTTCTCCAATCCCATGACCTACGTGCTGCTGGCCCAAAGCGGCGCGCAGGCCTTCGCGGGCATCGTCGAACCTTCGGGCCGGGCCACCTTCCGGGGGCAGGTCATCGCCCGGGCCGACAACGCCGCCATCAGGAACGAGCAGGACTGCCGGGGCAAACGGTGGATCGCCGTGGACCCCTATTCCGCCGGGGGCTACCTGTTCGTGCTCGGCCATTTTCGCGACAAGGGGCTGACCGAAAGCGACTTCGCCGAAATCGCCTTTGCCCCCGGCCCCGGCGGCAAGCAGGAAAAGGCCGTGCTCGGCGTGTACGCGGGCCGCTACGACATCGCTTCCATCCGCGAGGGCACCCTTGGCATCGTCGAGGGCAAGGTGGACCTTTCCGCCTTGAAGGTGGTGGCCACCACCCGCGAATACCCAAGCTGGGTCTATGCCGCGCGCAAGGGGCTGGACCCGGACATCGTGCGGCGCATCGCCGACGCCATGTTCGCCCTTTCGGAAAACGACCCCGAGCAGGAACGCATTCTGGCCGCGGCGGGCATGCGCGGCATCATTCCCACCACCGACCGCGACTACGACCCCTGCCGCGAACTGTTCACCAAGCTGCGGCTGGACCCCTCCAAGGTGGGCGCGGAATGAACCGGCTGCGCCGCCTGAACTTTCGCCGCAAGCTCAACCTCGGCATCACGCTCATCGTGCTGTTCGTGGCCGCGCTGCTGGCCGTGTTCGTCACGCGCATCGCGGCCAACGCGCTCATCGAGGAAAGCAAGCGGCGCGGCGCGGTGCTGGCCACCAACCTGGCCCTGCGCGCGGCCGACCCCATGCTGTCCACCGACTTCCTGCGCCTGAAGAACCTGGTGGACGAACTGCTGAACGTGGACAGCGACATCGTCTACGCCTTCATCGTGGACGACCGCGACCAGGTGCTGGCCCACACCTTTGGCCGCACCTTCCCGCTGGATCTGCTGGAAGCCAACAAGGCCGAGGACGGCCATCTTTCCGTGCGCCAGTTGGACACCGGACGCGAGCGCATCTATGACTTCGCCGCGCCGGTGCTGGTGGGCGGGCGCGAATTCGGGGCCATCCGCATCGGGCTTTCGCGCACCAAGGTGCTCGACGTCGTCAACGGCATGATCTTCGCCATAAGCGGGCTTTCGGTGGTGGCGCTGCTGGTGGCCGTGGTCATCAGCGCGCACTTCGCCAAGCGCATCACCGCCCGCATCGGCGCGCTGAAGGAGCACGCCGAAGAAATCGTGCGCGGCAACCTGCACCTGCCCGCCACCACGTCCCTGCGCCGCAATTGCTGGGAACAGCGCCAGTGCGGGCGCACCGACTGCCCCGCCTACGGCGACACCGAGCGCCGCTGCTGGTACGTCAAGGGCACCGCCTGCGCCGGGTGCGACGGCCGGGCCTACCCCGCCAAGCTCGCCCAGTGCCGCCAGTGCGAGGTGTACGAAACCTTTGCCGGCGACGAGATAGAAGAACTGGCCGACACCTTCGACGTCATGGCCCACGCCCTGCGCGCCCACATCGCCGAACTGCGCGAGACCGAGCGCGACCTTACCCGCCAGCAGGGCATCATGCGCACCATCCTGGAAGTGACCCCCGACCGGCTGGCCCTGCTGGACGAGCACCTGCGCTACCTTTCCGTGAACAAGGCCTTTGCCGATTCGCTGGGTCTGCCCCCGTCGGAAATCATCGGCAAGAGCGACTTCGACATCTTTGCGCGCGATGCGGCCGAACTGCGCGTGGCCGAGAACCGCGCCATCCTCACCACCGGCATGCCCGTGTACCGAGAGGCGCAAGACCGCCGCGACACCACCGGAAACGACCCCGCCTCCGACTTCGGCCACGGCCGCGACGAGTGGTTCCACCTGGTCAAGGTGCCCGTGTCCGACGAGACCGGCCGCATCATCGGCGTGCTGTCCACCGCGCGCGACATCACCGCCATCCGCAGCTTTCAGGACCAGCTCATCCAGTCGCAGAAGATGGAATCGGTCGGCAAGCTGGCCGGGGGCGTGGCGCACGAGATCAACACCCCCCTCGGCATCATCCTGGGCTATGCCCAACTGCTGCAAGAGGACGTGCCCCCCGACGCCCAGATGCACCAGGACCTGCAGATCATCGAAAAGCAGGCCAAGTTCTGCCGCAAGATCGTCTCCGACCTGCTGGGCTTTTCGCGCCAGACCCAGAGCCAGAAGAAGGAGATGTGCTTCAACAACTCCATCATGGAAGTGGTCACCCTGGTGCGCCACACCTTCTCGCTGGAGAACGTGACCATCCTCGCCGACCTCGACGACCGGCTGCCCGTCATCTACGGCGCGCCCGAAAAGCTGAAGCAGGTGTGGATGAACCTCTTGCACAACGCCACCGGGGCCATGCCCGGCGGCGGGCTGATCAAGGTGCGCACCCGGCTGGACATCATGAACATGACCGTCACCGCGTGGTTTGCCGATACCGGCATCGGCATTCCCGAACCCAACCTGCAAAAGATCTTCGACCCGTTCTTTTCCACCAAGCCCGTGGGCAAGGGCACCGGACTCGGCCTGTCCGTGTCCTTCGGCATCATCGAGGACCACGAAGGGTTCATCGAAGCGCACAGCCCCCTGCCCCCCGGCTTCATCGACGAAGACATGCCCCAGGGCGCCACGCGCGGCCCCGGCACCGTGTTCCGCGTGGTCCTGCCCCTGGAACCCCTGGGCGCGGCAGACCTGCCCGATACCGACCCCAGGGAGAAGGTGCAGCCGGAAGACGCGGCAGAAAATACGCAAGAACGAACCGGGGAGGGGACCCTTTGACGCGCTGCGGTCCTCATCCGTAAGGCTCGCAAGCTCGCCTAACGGCCACGCATCGCGCCCTTCGGGTCGATCGGCGCGCTCACCAACGGCTGGGGCTCCCCCCTAAAAACATTTCGGGGGTGCAGGGGGTATGCCCCCTGCCCGCCGGAGGCTTACAAAAAACCGACCCGCAGAGACAACAAGGAAGGAAGCCCATGGCGGACATCATCGTGCTGGACGACGTCATCGATGCGGGGGTGCTGATCAAGCGCATCCTGGAGCGCAAGGGGCACGCGGTCTCGGTGTTCACGGACGAGGAAGAGGCCATTGCCCACGTGCGCGGCAAGGGCGCGGACC
Source organism: Desulfovibrio sp. A2 (assembly GCF_000226255.1). Classification (GTDB taxonomy): domain Bacteria; phylum Desulfobacterota; class Desulfovibrionia; order Desulfovibrionales; family Desulfovibrionaceae; genus Cupidesulfovibrio. The sequence continues at coordinate 203,240 of NZ_AGFG01000050.1, read as the reverse complement.
TGGCCATCCTGGACATGAAGCTGCGGCGCATGACCGGGGTGGAGGTGCTCGAAGAGTTGAAAAAGCTGCGCCCGGACATCCGGGTCATCATGCTCACCGGCTACCCCACCCTGGAGACGGCGCGCGAATCGTTGCGACTGGGGGCCAACGAGTACTGCGTGAAGCCCATCGACAAGGACGAACTGGAAAGCAAGGTGGCAGAGGTGCTGGGCGCATAGCATCCGTAGAACAACGGACGCGGCGGTCGGCAACGGCCGGGCCGGGCGCGTCAACGCAGCCCTGCCGCGCCTGATGCACCGTCTCCGCCATCACGACTTTCCCAAGGGAGCGCCATGGCCATCGGCGAACTGTTCCGTCACTGGACCTACCAGGTCTTCGCGCCCGGCACCCTGCTGCGGCGCAAGTACAACGCGTTCCGCGAGCTGTTGCGGCACGATTCGCGCAGTCTCGAACTCATCGCCGAGTTGGAGGACATCCACTACGGCAACGAGAAGGTGGACTGGTCGCGCGTTATCGAACTGGCCGACCAGTTGGACGACGCGGTGCGCGCCATGCTGGGCCAGCTGATGGAAATGAACCCCGCCCGGTACATGGGCCTTGCCGACTACTGCAACAAGATCGCCTTCTACATGCGCATGGCCGTCAGCGTGCCCGAGCCGGACCTTGCGCCCCCCTACGTCATCCCCCTGGCGGAAGCGCACCAGCACCCGGACCGGGCGGGCGGCAAGGCCGCGCGGCTGGCCACGGTGCGCAGCCAGACCATGCTGCCCGTGCCCGAAGCCACGGTGATCACCGCCGCCGCCTACCACTACTTCATCGAACACAACGAACTGCGCGAACCCATCGACGCACGCCTGCGCCGCCTGCGCCTGTCGCGGCCGGACGAGTTGGCCGCCATCTCCGAGGAACTGCGGGCCATGATCATGGAGGCGGACCTGCCGCCCCGGCTGGAAGAGGACATCCTTACCGCCGCCTACGCCATGAGCCCCCAGCGCGCCCCCCTGGCCGTGCGCAGCAGCGCCGTGGCCGAGGACGGGCCGGTATCCTTCGCCGGGCAGTACGCCAGCGTGCTGGGGGTGGAGCCGGGCCACGCGGGCACGGCCTGGAAGCGGGTGGTGGCCTCCAAGTACCAGCCGCGCGCCCTGTCCTACCGCATCCTGCACGGCCTGGCCGACGCGGAAACCCCCATGGCCGCGCTGCTCATGCCCATGCTGGACGCGGCCTGCGCCGGGGTCATCTACACCCGCGACCCCGACCCGCCGCGCCGCCTGCCCGCCGAGGAACTGGCCGAGGGCGTCACCGCCGTGCATGCCGTGGCGGGCACCGGCGACGTGCTGGTCAGCGGCGACACGCCCGCCCAGTCGGCGTGGCTGTCGCGCCGCCCGCGCAGCCGCATTCTGGAACGTCCCGTACAGGGAGTGCCCACGGTGGAGCAGCCCATGCCCACCGTGCCCCTGCTGACCACGGAAGACATGAAGCGCCTGGCCCGCTACGGCCGCGAGCTGGAAAACCTGTTCGGCGAGCCGCAGGACGTGGAGTGGGTGCTGGATACGGCCGGGCGCATCTTCATCGTGCAGTCGCGCCCGGTGCCCGGCGGCACGGCCCACGGCGTCGTGCCGGAACGGACGGCGGCCGGGCCGGGGAACGGGGACGAGCACGGGGCCGAACCCGGCGCGAAAGGCGACGCCACCGCCCTGTCTTCCATGTCCGCCGCGCCCGTCGAACCCGCCGAACTGGCAGAACCGGTCGAACCGGCCGAATCGGCCGAATCGGGCCATGACGCGCTGCCCGTGCTGGCCGAGGGCAGCGAGCCGGTTTCCGCCGGGGTGGGCAGCGGCACGGCGCGCCACGCGGCCATCTGCTGCGAAATCGGCGACATGCCCCCCGGCACCGTGCTGGTCACCACCACCCTTGGCCCCTCGCTCACCCGCATCATCGACCGGCTGGAGGCCGTGGTGGCCCAGACCGGCAGCCGGGCCTGCCACTTCGCCTCGGTGGCGCGCGAGTTCGGATTGCCCGTGGTCACCGGCATCGCCGACCCGTTCACGGCCATCGCCGACGGGGCCGTTGTCACCGTGGACGGCGGTACAGGCCGCGTCCATGCGGGCCGGGCGGGCAGCCCCGCACCGGACAAGGGGACGGGAGCAGGCGTCACCCCCCGCGCCCGGCGCAGGGCGGCGGCAGCGGCCCGCGAACGGCGCGGCGGCATGCGCCGCCTGGCCCGGGCCATGCAGCATATCGCCAGGCTGAACCTGACGGACCCGGCCTCCAGCGACTTCGCGCCCGAGAACTGCCGGTCCATGCACGACCTGGTGCGCTTTGCCCACGAGCGCGGCGTGGCGGAGATGTTCTCGCTGGTGGGGCGCGGCGGGCGCGGCCTTGGCGGGGCCAAGAAGCTGCGCACCGACGTGCCCATGATCATGTACGTGCTGAACATCGAGGACGGGCTGTTCCCCACGGCGGCGGGCAAGGAAGAGATCGGCCCCGACGACTTCCGCTCCACGCCCATGTGGGCGCTGTGGTTCGGCCTGTCCGCCGCGCGCGAGCTGTGGACCCACATGCCCCCGGCGGCGGACTGGAACGAACTGGACCGCATCAGCGCGGGCATCTTCCGGCGCGATGCGCCCCAGCTGGCCAGCTACGCGGTGATCTCCGCCCATTACGCGCACCTGATGATGCGCTTCGGCTACCATTTCGCGCTGGTGGACACCCTGTGCTCGCCCGAAGACCGCACCAACTACATCCAGTTCCGGTTCAAGGGCGGCGGCGCGGCGGCCGAAGGACGCGAACTGCGCATCCGCGTGCTGGAACGGGTGCTGGCCCGGCAGGGATTCGCCGTGAAGACCCGCGGCGACCTGCTGGACGCCCGGCACGGCCCCGACGCCGAGGCGGTGATCCAGAAGCGGCTGGCCATGCTGGGCATGCTGCTGGCCGAAACGCGCCTGCTGGACGTGCGCATCGGCGATGCCGACGAGGCCGAGGCCATGGCCGACGACTTCCTGGCACGGCTGGACACGGCGGGCGGGGGCGCGCCATGAGCACGCCCGGCGCGTCATCCCCCGCGGGCCCGCCTGGTCAGATGCCGCCTGGCGGTAGCGGTGGCGGCAGCTCGCGCCAGGGCGGCCTGCTGCTGCGCGCCGCGCGCGGGGTGGCGGCCTTCCTGCGCGATGCCCTGACCACCCAGACCCCCTCGGGGCATCCCGCGTTCCCCATCACCTGGGTTACCCAGCACATCGCCGCCGGTCCCGCGCCGGTAACGCGCCAACATCTGGACGCCCTTCGCGAACAGGGCATCCAGGCCATCCTGAACCTGTGCGAAGAGTTGTGCGTGCTGGCCGACCTGGAGCAGGAGCAGGGCTTCGACGTGTTCTACCTGCCCATAGAGGACGAGCACGCCCCGGACGAGGCCGCGCTGGAACAGGCCCTGGACTGGCTGGACGAGGCCGTGTACCTGGGCCGCCGGGTGTACATCCACTGCCGCTACGGCATCGGCCGCACCGGCACGGTGCTCAACGCCTACCTGCTGCGCCGGGGGCTGGGCCAGCGCCGCACCGAACGGCTGATGCGCCGCCTGCGCTCCAAACCCGCCAATTACCGCCAGTGGAGCGCCCTGCGCCGCTACGGCCGCCGCAACCGTGCCCTGACCCTGCGCGAACCCGCCCCCGAACCCGCCCGCCACGACGATCTGCTGCCCGTGCTGGCCGAATACGAGGCCCTGTCCGCCCGGCTGGATGCCGCCCTGCGCGCCATGCCGCATATGGCGGACGCGCCGCAGTGCGGGCGCGAACACGCCCGCTGCTGCCGCGTGCCCCCGGTGGTGACGCTGGTGGAGGCGGCGGCCCTGGCCCGCAGCGCCGACACCCTGCTGACCGCTGCCCAGCGCGGGGCCGTGCAGGCGGCCTGCCGCGCCCACCGCGCGCCAGCCGCACACGGCGGGGAAGAACACCGGGGGGCCCTCGAAAGCGACGCCCGCACCACGACGGGGCAGGCCGCAGCCATGTTCTGCCCTCTGCTGGCCAGGGCCGCTGGCAACGGGAACACGGAGGCGGACACGGCGCGGCACGGAGCGGCCCCGCCCGCCGACGGGACCGGGCCTGCCGAACCAGCGGGCCTGTGCATGCTCTTCGCCCGACGCCCGCTGCGCTGCCGCCTGTCGGACATCCTCTCTCCCGCCAGCCCACGGCCCGGCTCCGGCTGTTCCGACGACGCCACCGGCGAGCGCGAACGGCTGTGGGTGGACATGCTGGAACAGCCGCTGGAAGACCTTTCGCGCCGCACCTTCGCGGCGCTGGCCGGGTGCGCGCCGTCCGAAGATCCGCCCTGCTTCCCCCTGCCGGAGGTGCTCTCCGGCCGCTACGTGCAGACCGTGTTCCACGCCATCGCCTGTCTGCTGCGGCCCGGCGGGAACAATGGAGTCAGCGGAACCGGCGACGCCTCCTGAACTGCGGCATTCCCGGCAGAAAGCGCCTGTCGTCCCCGCCTCACCCGACCTTTGGAATTCGTTTTCCCCGCCATGTGCAACGATAAGGGCAGGCGGTCATAACGACCGGCCTGCCCCTGGCAATTCGAACGTTTCGTCCCGGCGCGACGCATGCGCCGCCGGGCCGGGGGCGTCGCATCTGTCGTCAAAGATTACGCCCCGGGCTCTTTCAGCGGCTCCCCTCGGTACGGCGCGCAGCCGCATGCCCGGGCCTGGACCTCCAGCACGGCTTTGGCGGCCTTCTCCGAAGACGCCGGGTTCTGCCCGGTGACCAGCAGCCCATCCACAACCACGTGCGGCTCCCACAAGGGGCCGCGCTCGTACTTCGCGCCAAGGCGGGTCAGTTCGTCCTGTAACAGGAAGGGCACCACCTGCGACAGCCCCACCACGTCCTCCTCGGCATTGGAGAACCCGGTCACGTTGCGCCGGGCCACCAGCGGCTTGCCGTCGGGCGTGACGGCCCGCACCAGCACGGCCGGGCCGTGGCACACCGCCGCCACGGGCTTGCCCGCGCGGTGCATGGCCTCGATGACGGCCACCGAGCGCGCGTCGTCCACCAGGTCCCACAGGGGGCCGTGCCCGCCGGGGTAGAACAGCACGTCATGGTCCTCTGGCCGCACGTCGGCCAGCGGCACCGTGGCCTTCAGGGCGGCCATGGCCGCCGGGTCCGCCGTGAAGCGGCGGGTGGCCTTGTTCTGGGCCTCTTCCGCCTCGCTGCGCGGGTCCACGGGCGCGGGGCCGCCTTTGGGCGAGGCCAGGGTCACCTGCGCCCCGGCGTCGATGAACACGTAATAGGGCGCGGCCAGTTCCTCCAGCCACAGCCCGGTCTTGTGGCCGGTATCGCCCAGCCTGTCGTTGGACGTGACGATCATCAGCACCTTCATGACAACCTCCCTATGTGACGGCGGCGCGCGGCCTGCCGTGGCGAATGCGGCAACTCCGGGGCGGCGGACGCGGACGCGCGGCCGACATCCGGCAGCGGCGGGGCGAATCGTCCATTATCGCAACATAGTGAAGGGCGGGGGAGGGGGCAAGGGGAAAGAAGGGCAGGCGGCCACAAGGCCGGGCATGTGAAAGCCGCCGCCACGCACCCGTGGCGGCGGCCTGAACAACCTGAAGACCCGGCACCCGTGCATCCGCCCGGCGTCAGACCCCTCCGCCCCCGGCGCCGCCGCCGGACCCCGCATCCCCCTTGCCGGGCCGCGCGGCCGCACCGCCCTTGCCCTGCGCGTTCGCCCGTCCGGGTGCATCCGCCTGGCCGGGGGCATCCGCCTGACCCGGCACGTCCGCCTGGCCGGTCGCATCGTCTTCCAGCCGCTCGTCCAGGTTCAGCCGGTCCAGCAACTCCAGGGGATCGGACGCATGCACGGGCACGGGCACGGGCACAGGCGCTTCCACCGGCGCGGCATCCCGGTCCGCCCCGGCGGCCTTGCCGGAACGGACGGGCGGCGCGGGGTGCGGACGGGGCGCGGGGGCCACGGGCCGGGCCGGGGCCGCGCCCCCGGCAGCGGTGGCCGCGCCGCTGCCCGCGTCGGCCTTCGGGGTCGGCAGCTTTCCGAACGTGGCGGGGATGAAGTATTCCGAGCACCCGAAGGCAATGCCCACCACCACGGTCTTCAGCACGTCGATGCTGTACACCGTCCCCGCCCCGCCGCAGGGGTCCGCCCCCTTCGGCAGCGGCGCGAACAGGTTGCTGATGTTGAACAGCGAAATGATCTGGGCGTTGACCAGGTAGCATCCCGCCAGCGCGCCCACCGCGCCGATGAGCATGCGGTTCAGCAGATAGGCATGGGACGAGAACGACTCCACCTCGCGCAGCCGTGAACTCTTGAAATAATTGTTCATGCGGATGGCCACCGTCACCAGTGCGCCCAGGCAGCCGCCAGTCAGGGCCAGCAGCATCACCTGTCCGATGCCCGGCCCGCACCACGGCAGGGCGACCGCCCCCCCCACCCCCCGGCAGCAGGCCGCCCAGCAGCCCTATGAGGAACCAGAACACGGTCCGCGCCAGGGCAATCACCTCTGCATGCAGCAACAGCACCCCGAAGCCCGCCAGCATGAGGTACACCAGCCGCTTGCAGGTGCGTTCCAGCAGCCACTTGCGTCGCTCGCGCTTCTGCGATTCCAGTTGCAGGTCCACGAGGATGCGCGAGAGCAGGTCGCGGCGGCAGTCCGAGGTCATGGGCTTGGGATCGACCTCGGCGTAGAAGCCCGACGTTTCGCGGTCCATGATCACCCGCGCCTGCACCAGCAGCCGCTCTATCTCGATGAGGATGCGGCCGTCGGAATGGTAGGGGGCAATGCTCTGCTCCACGAAGTGGGCGTCGCCCCACGAGAAATCATCCTTCTCCAGGCGGGCCGCCACGGCCTGGTACACCGCCGTGTTCTTGAAGGAGCCTTCGGCCAGCAGCCCCACCTGGGCCGACAAGGTGGTGCGGAACTGCTGCAGGACCATGACGTCCTTGCCGCAGATGGTGGCGTCCGACATGGCTGCACCCTCCCTGCCGGGCTCTGCCCGGCCCGCTACGTTTGCTCCCCGCCAAGCCCCTCTTGTCGCGCCATACCGCAGCCCCCGGCCAACGCCATTATTTTCCCGTCCGCTTGGCGCTTGGCCGCGTACCGCTCCGCCGCCGCCCCGACGCAAAGCCCCGCCGGGGGCTGTCTTCCGGCGGGGCCTGTCATGTCGGTCGTGCCAATCGTGCCAATCATGTCGGTCGTGCCCGTCGCCTCAATCGTGTCGGCACGCCACGGGCGGGGGCGGGCGTCGCCCGTCCTACGCCAGGCCGAACCTGGCCTTGGCCTCCCGGCGGCGGGCATGCAGGATGGGCTCGGTGTAGCCCGAGGGCTGCTCGCGCCCCAGCAGCACCAGGTCGCACGCGGCCTGGAAGGCCACGCTGGCGTCAAAGTCGGCGCTCATGGGTCGGTAGGCCGGGTCGCCCTCGTTCTGGCGGTCCACCACGGCGGCCATGCGTTGCAGCACCGCCACCACCTGGTCGCGGGTGCAGATGCCGTGGTGCAGCCAGTTGGCGATGTGCTGGCTGGAAATGCGCAGGGTGGCGCGGTCTTCCATCAGCCCCACGTCGGTGATGTCCGGCACCTTGGAGCAGCCGATGCCCTGTTCCACCCAGCGCACCACGTACCCCAGAATGGACTGGGCGTTGTTGGCCAATTCCTCTTCCACCTCTTGCGGGGTGGGACGGGAGGCGGGCGGCAGCAGGGGCAGGGTCAGCAGGTCGGCCAGGCTGGCGCGGCGCTGGCCCGCCAGAGTCTTCTGCACGGCGGCCACGTCCACCGCATGGTAGTGCATGGCGTGCAGGGTGGCCGCCGTGGGCGAGGGCACCCACGCGCAGTTGGCCCCGGCCCTGGGGTGGGCGATCTTGGTTTCCACCATCTCGCGCATCATGTCGGGCTTGGCCCACATGCCCTTGCCCACCTGGGCGCGCCCGGCCAGGCCGCAGGCCAGGCCCACGTCCACGTTCCAGTCCTCGTAGGCGATGATCCAGCGTTCGGCGCGCATGGCGTTCTTGCGCACCACCGGGCCCGCCTCCATGCAGGTGTGGATTTCGTCGCCGGTGCGGTCCAGGAAGCCGGTGTTGATGAAGATGACCCGCTCGGCCGCCGCGCGGATGCATTCCTTCAGGTTCACGGTGGTGCGGCGTTCCTCGTCCATGATGCCGATCTTCAGGGTGTTGCGCGGCATGCCCAGGGCGTCCTCGGCCATGCGGAACAGCTCCACGGTGAAGGCCACTTCCTCCGGCCCGTGCTGCTTGGGCTTGACGATGTACACGCTGCCCGTGCGGCTGTTGCGGTAGCTGGCCGTGCCGCGCAGGTCGTGCAGGGCGATGTAGGCCGTGGCCAGGGTGTCCAGCATGCCCTCGGGAATCTCGTCGCCGGATCGGGTGAGCACCGCGTCGGTGGTCATCAGGTGGCCCACGGTGCGCACCAGCAGCAGGCTGCGGCCCGGCAGCGCGAAGGGCGCGCCGTCAGGCCCGGTGTATTCGCGGTCGGGGTTCAGGGTGCGCAGCACGGTGCGCCCGCCCTTGGGGAATTCCGCCGAAAGGTCGCCCCGGAACAGGCCCAGCAGGTTGCGGTAGGCCAGGGCCTTGTCCGCCCCGTCCACCACGGCCACGGAATCCTCGCAGTCGAGGATGGTGGTCATGGCGGCCTCCAGCACAACGTCCTTCACCCCGGCGGCGTGCTCGCGCCCGATGGCGTGGTCGCGGTCGATGCGGATTTCGGCGTGCAGGCCGTGGTTGCGCAGCAGCACCGCGCCGTTGCCCCCGGCGGGCGCGCCGGAATGCCCGGCGAAGCGGTCCGGGTCGGCCAGGCCCGTTTCCGCGCCGCCCTTCAGGGTTACCACCAGGCGGCCGCCGCGCACGTCGTAACGCGCCGCGTCGGCATGGCTGCCCGTGGCCAGCGGAAAGGCCTGGTCCAGGAAGGCGGCTGCCCGCGCCACCACCAGCGCCCCGCGCGCGGGGTTGTACGATGCGCCACGCGGCGCGCCGCCCTGCGCCGGGTCTTCGGAAATGACGTCGGTGCCGTACAGCGCGTCGTACAGGCTGCCCCAGCGGGCGTTGGCCGCGTTCAGCGCGTAGCGGGAATTGGTGATGGGCACCACCAGCTGCGGCCCGGCCACCAGCGCTATTTCCGGGTCCACGCCTTCGGTGGTCACGGCAAAGTCCGGGCCTTCGGGCACGAGATAGCCGATGGACCGCAGGAAGGCCTCGTAGGCGGCCCCATCGTGCGGCGCGGCGCGCCGCTCGCGGTGCCAGGCGTCCACGGCCTCTTGCAGCTCGGCCCGTTTGTCCAGCAGGGCGCGGTTCCTGTCGCCCATGGTCTCCACCATGTTCTCGAGGGACGTCCAGAACCTGTCGGGGTCCACGCCGGTGCCCGGCGCGATGTCGCGGACGATGACGTCATACAGCGGCGCTGCGATCTGCAGGCCACCCACCTGAACGCGCTGCGTCATGTTGTGCTCCTGTAAGTTGGCGGAACGGAACGGGCCGGAAGCGGAACCGGAAACGGACAGGCCATGCCTGGCGGGCGGGCCGGAGGAGGGCCAGCAAGCCCGGCGCGCGGCGACGCGGACTTCTGCCCCATTTTCAAGGCATACCCGGCCGGGCCGCCCAATGCAATGCCCGCCCGCTTGCGCCGGGTTCCGCCCTTTTTCATGCCCGCGCTCCACGGCCAGCCCGGCTGCCGGGTTCCCCGTCTCCCAACCCGCCCCCGCACGGGCGGGGGTTGCCCCCTCGCCACGTAGCGAAAAATACGGCCGGACGCGGTTGCCTTTTTGCTGGTGATAATTGTTTTCAATTATGGACCGGCGCACGCCGCCCGGTCCGGACGCCCGGACCTTGGCGGCGCGTTCCCGCCGGCAACGACAACGGAGGAACCGCCATGAAACTGGACGCACTGCACCCCCGGAACTGGTTCCGCAAGGGTGCCGAACGCGAAGACGCCGGTTCCGGCCGGCATGACGAAAGCCGCCTCGCGGCTCCCGTTCCCTTCGACGTGGAATGCGAACGCGAGGCGAACACCTTGCGCGAAGCCCTGGAATTCTCGGGCACCATGGACCTGATCTACGAGGCCATGCCGGAACAGCCCGCCGAATGCGGCTTCAAGGACACCCGCCGCCTGGACGTGGACATCGCGGTGGACAATGACGCTTACGTGGTCGTGGCCGACGTGCCCGGCCTCTCGCGCGTCGAGGACAACGGCATGGGCGATGGCGACGCCGCCGACCTGCACGTGAAGGCCGACGGCCAGCGGCTGTCCATCATGGGCCGCACGCGGTCCTCCTCTCGGGACAAGGGCTGGGGCTGGCACCGCATGGAGCGCCAGCCCGGCAGTTTCCGGCGCATCCTGGTGCTGCCGGATGACGCCGTGGCCGAGGGCCTTTCCGCCTCGGTCAACGACGGAGTGCTGACCGTGACCATCCCCCGCGCCTCGTCCGAGGAATGCGTGTGGGTGCCCGGCGAGGAAGGGCTCCGCGCCGGTTGCCACGCCTGATTCCGCGTCATCCCCGGCGTCGGGAGGGCATGCTCCCCTGCCGTCAGCAAGGTGTTCCGCTGACGTCGGGACGGCGCCCCACCGACGCCGCAACCCCGCGCGGCACGCCGCGCACCGCCCGCCGGGCCGCACTGGCACCCCGGCGGCACCGCGTACCGTATCGCCCCGGATTCACGGACCCCGTTCCGGGTTCCGGCCCGGGGCATCGGGCGCACTCGCCACACCGGACGGCGGAGGGGCCACCCCTCCGCCGTTTTCCATGCCCGGCGCGCCCGATGCGCCCGGTCCGCCCGGTCCGCCCCGCCCGTCCGCCCCGCCGTCCGGTCCATCCCGTCCGGCCCCCCGGCACCCCCTGCCCGGCGTGACCTGCCGGACACGTTGACACCTGCCGCGTATCCTGCCAGCTTGCCAGAATAGGCATTCCCCTTTTCCACCCTTCCGCGCCACGCGGCGCGGCCGGAAGGGTTCCCCACGCGCGCCGAGGGAGGGCAGGCCATGCAACTTACCAACCGCGTCCACTGGGTGGGCAAGATAGACTGGGAACTGCGCACGTTCCACGGGCAGGAATATTCCACCCACAAGGGCTCCAGCTACAACGCCTACCTGGTGCGCGACCCTGGCGGCCGCACCGCGCTCATAGAGACGGTGTGGGGTCCGTATGCCCGCGAGTTCGTGGACAACCTGGCGCGGGTGGTGGACCTTTCGTCCATCGACTACGTGGTGGCCAACCACGGCGAGCCGGACCACAGCGGCGCGCTGCCGGAACTGATGCGCCACATCCCCAGGACGCCGGTGTACTGCTCGGCCAACGGGATCAAGTCACTGAAAGGCCAGTACCACGCGGACTGGGACTTCCGGGTGATGCGCACCGGCGACACGCTGTCGCTGGGCAGCTGCGAACTGGTGTTCGTGGAAATGCCCATGCTCCACTGGCCAGACTCCATGATGTGCTACCTGACCGGCGAGAACGTGCTGTTCAGCAACGACGCCTTCGGCCAGCACTACGCCTCGGAACTGATGTTCGCGGACCTGGTGGACGAGTGCGAACTGTGGGCGGAGGCCATCAAGTACTACGCCAACATCCTCACCCCGTTCAGCCCGCTGGTGACCAAGAAGATCGACGAGGTGCTGGGGCTGGGCCTGGCCGTGGACATGATCTGCCCCAGCCACGGGGTGATCTGGCGCAAGGACCCGCTGCAGATCGTGCGGCGCTATCAGGAATGGGCGGCCAACTACGCCGAGCACCAGCTGACCGTGGTCTACGACACCATGTGGAACTCCACCCGGCGCATGGCCGAGGCCATCGCCGCCGGGGCCGCGCAGGCCGACCCCACGCTGACGGTGAAGCTGTTCAATTCCGGCCTGGTGGACAAGAACGACATCATCACCCAGATATTCCGGTCCAAGGTGCTGGCCGTGGGCTCGCCCACGGTGAACCGGGGCGTGCTGACCTCTGTCGCGGGCCTGCTGGAAGAGGTGGAAGGGCTGAAGTTCCGGGGCAAGAAGGCCGCCGCCTTCGGCTCGTACGGCTGGAGCGGCGAATCGCCCAAGGTGCTGGCCGAACGGCTGGCCAAGTGCGGCTTCTCGCAGGTGGGCGACCCGGCCCGCGAGGCCTGGAACCCCGACGACGAAGGGCTGGAACGCTGCCGCGCCCTGGGACGTCAGCTGGCCGAGGCCGCCGGGGAATAGCCGGTCGCCACGGCAGGATGCACAATGCCACGGGGCGCGGGGACACCCGCGCCCTGATTGCTGACAAACCCGAATTCTTGCAGGGGAGGGACCCTTTTGCGACAGCCGCAGGCGAGTCTGCGAGCCGTACGGATGGCGTCCGCAACGCGTGAAAAGGGTCTCCTTCCCCGCACCCCCTCCCCCTAAAACTTTCATTTGTGGTGTTCCAGGGGGCGATAACCCCGCGCCTCCCTTTCATGCCAAGCGGCATGCCGTCACGCCGCACACGTTGACGCCACGCCGCGCCACCCCCTATGACGGCCACAGGCAGGCCGCGCACCGCACATACCATGCGAACCGGCCCGAGCCCTTGTCGTCACCTCCACCACGAGGCCCCCATGCACCGCCGCACGCCGCCCTTCGGGGGCGATTCCTGCTCCACCGGGGTTTGAGCGCCGTCGCAGGCCCCGGGCGGGGCCGCCGCATCCCCACCCGCCGCTGCGCCAACGCCGGGGCTGACCCCCGCCGAGCGCATGGTGATCGCCCGCGCCGTGCGCGACCGCTTTACCGCCGTGGCCCAGGGGCCGGAAGGCAAATTCCGCTACCCGGTGGGCGACGCCGGGCTGGCCGGGCTGGGCTATGACGAGGCGATCACCGGCCGCCTGCCCGCCGAGGTGCGCGCGCATTTCTGCGGAGTGGGCAACCCCTTCGCCACGGTGGACGCCTGCGTGTGGCCGCCGGTATGCCTGCTGCCGGAACCTTCCCGCGCCGCATATACGTCCGCCTCGGGCAGCGACGTGCCCGGAGACATGTATGGCGACATGCCGGACGCGGAGCTGGATGCCCCGGTGTGTTTTGGCAACAACTGTGACGACGGGGCTGACAACGCGACGGAGGACGGCAACCCCGCCGCCACCCGCGACCGCTGCCTGCCGCCGCAACTGGCCGCCTGCCCGGTGCGCCCCGGCGATGCCGTGCTGGACGTGGGCTGCGGCGCGGGGGTGGACACCCTGTGCGCCGCCCTGCTGGCCGGACCCGACGGCACGGTGACCGGGGCCGACGCCAGCCCGCACATGCTGGATCGCGCCCGCGCCAATCTTGCCGCCATGGACGACGCGGCGGCTCCCGCGGCCCGCGCCCCGAAACAGTCCGCGCCCATACGCTTCGTGGAGACCGGCGCGGAATCCCTGCCCTTTGCCGCCAACAGCTTCGACGTGGTCATTTCCAACGGGCTGTTCAGCCTGATAGTGGACAAGCCCGCCGCATTGCGCGAAATCCACAGGGTGCTGCGGCCGGGCGGCCGCCTGCGCCTGGCCGACCAGATACTGGACGGCCCCGCCCCGCAGGGCGCGGACGTGGTGTCCAACTGGTTTCGCTGACAAGGCGGCGCGGTACCGGGAACGGCGTTCCTGGCCATGCTTCGCGAGGCGGGATTCCACGACGCGGCCTGCATAGGCCGCACCGGGTTCCGCAGTTCATCCGTCACCGAAGGGGCGCTATTCGCCGCCACCAAGCCCGAATGACCGGCGCGCTCCCGCGTGCCGCAGCCGGGACACACGACGCCATCACCGGAGAAATGCCCATGACCACCCCCACCGCCGCATCCGGCCTGCCCGCCATCACCTGGGACGACTTCGAGAAGGTGGAACTGCGCACCGGCACCATCGTGCAGGTGGAACCGTTTCCCGAGGCCCGCAGCCCCGCGTGGAAGGTGTGGGCAGACTTCGGCCCCGGCATCGGCGTGCTGAAGTCCAGCGCGCGCATCACCCACCTGTACGAGGCGGACGACCTGCTGGGCCGCCAGATCATCGGCGTGGTGAATTTTCCGCCCCGGCAGATCGGGCCGTTCCGCTCGGAATTTTTGGTCACCGGGTTCGCGCAGGCGGACGGCAGCGTGGTGCTGGCGGTGCCGGAGCGGCCTGTGGACAACGGATTGAAACTGGCCTAGCCAAGCCTCCTGCCAACGAATTTCCGACACCATTCCCCACGCATCTCAAGGTTTTTCCATGACCAGCCAATCCAGCATCCCCGCCGCAGGCAACGCCCCCGGTCAGCCCGACCAGCCCGATCACGCCACCGGGCCTGACCAATCCCAATCATCCCGGCCCACCCGGCCCGTCCGTTACGTGATGGGCGTGGACACCGGCGGTACCTGCACCGACGCCGTACTGGTGGATGCAGACACCCGCCGGGTGGTGGCGTCGGCCAAGCGGCCCACCACCCACCATGACCTGGGCCGGGGCATGGCCGGGGCAATGGCCGCCGCGCTGGCCGCGTCGGGCCTGCCCGCCAGCGCCGTGGACCTGGTTTCCGTGTCCACCACCCTCGCCACCAACGCCGTGGTGGAGGGGCAGGGGGCCGAGGTGGGGCTGTTCATCATCGGCTACGCCGGGCGCATCACCGTGCCCTGCGCGGCCATGGACGCCATCCCCGGCGGCCACAAGCTGGACGGCTCGGAAGAGGCCCCGCTGGCCCTCAACCGGCTGGTGGACTCCATCCGCCTGATGCAGGACAGGGTGGACGCCTACGCCGTGTGCGGCATGATGAGCTTCGTGAACCCCGCCCACGAGTTGGTGGCGGAACGTGCCATTGGCATGGTGGACCCCAAGCCGGTGTTCTGTTCGCATCTGGCCAGTTCGCGCGCGGGCATGAAGGAACGCGCGGCCACGGCGGTGCTCAACGCGCGGCTGCTGCCGGTGATGCGCCGCTTTCTGGACGGGGTGCGCACGGCGCTGGACGGCCTTGGCATTGCCGCCCCCGTGGTGGTGGTGCGCGGCGACGCCACGGCCATGCCCATGCAAGAGGCCCTGCGCAACGCATCCGCCACCGTGGCCAGCGGCCCCGCCGCCATGGCCGGTTACGGCGCGGCCCATGCAGCCGGCAGGCTGCCTGTGGAGGACGCCGCAGTGCCAGCCACGCCCCCGAACGCATCCCCGAATGCATCGACAGACACCGACACCCCGCCCCCGCCGGACGCCCTCATCGTGGACGTGGGCGGCACCACCACCGACGTCACCCTGCTGCGCCGGGGCCGCCCGGTCATCCAGGCCGACGGCATGGTGGTGGGCGACTGGGAAACCCACGTGCAAGCCGTGGAAATGTTCACCGTGGGCGTGGGCGGCGACAGCCTGGTGCGGCCGGAGGCCGACGGCACGTTGTCCGTGGGGCCGCTGCGCGTGGTGCCGCTGTGCATGGCCGGGCCCCTGCCGGACCCGGCAGAGTGGCTGCATGCCGGAGGTCGGGCGCGGTGCATCTGTCCCGTGCGCCGTGAGGGCGCATGCGATGACAAGGCGGGGCCTGCCCCGTCCGCACCATCCGGCCCATCCACCCCATCCGGTGACGCCGCCGAACGCGCCGTGCTGGACCACCTGAACGCCCACGGCCCCACCCCGGCGGGCGACCTGCTGCGCGCGCTGCGCCTGCCGGAAAGCACGCTGGACCGGGCCATCGACCGACTGGTGCGCCAGCGCACCGTGCAGGTGGCCGGGTTCACCCCAACCGACGCCCTGCACGTGCTGGGTCTGCTGGATCTTTCCGATGTGCCGGATCTACCGTCCGGGGCGGGCAACGCCGCCGCCGCGCTGGCCGGGGCACGCGCGCTGGCCGCACTGCTGCCGCCCGTTGGGAGGGGTGAGGATGCGCGGAGCCATGCCGGGGTCGGGGCGGAGACTGCCGCTGTGTCGGCGACCATTCCCAACGCTCTCCACACCCCGCCCGGCACCACGCCCAACACCTCGCTCAATACCCCACAGGACGCGGCCCGCGCCGTGCTGGCCGCCGCCAGCCAGCGCATCGAGGATGCCGTGGTCCAGCACGTGGCCCGGCGCGAGGTGGGCGGCAACTTCGCGGCGTACCTGACCCAGCGGCACCGGCATGCGCTGCTGCGGGTCAACGTGGCTCTGGGGGTGCCCATGGTGGGCATAGGCGCGGCGTCGCGCCACCTGCTGCCCGCCGTGGCCCAGGCGCTGGGTACATCAGTAACCTTTCCGGCCCGCTACGACGTGGGCAACGCCCTGGGCGCGGCCCTGCTGGCGCTGGGCGAAGGGAATACCGCCGGAGAGTGACGTGACGGCACGAAGACGACCGAACACGCGGCAACGGCACGGACGGCAACGCGGGCGCGAACGGCGCGGTAGCTCCATTCCCTGCCCGCTCTCCGCGCGCGGCCTCAATCGGCCATCTTGACGCGCACCGCCCTTTCAGCGCACCGTCACCGGGCCAGGCAGGCACCCGCGCACATCATGCGCAGTTTCTGCAACGCGCGCGGCCCATCCGGTCCGCCCCACATCACACGCGCGCAACCATCACCACGCACCACCGCCGCCACGCGGCGCGCAAGGATACGCCATGCACAGCCACGATCCTTTCCAGCCCCCCAAAGCCGACGCCTGCGGCTGCGGCCACGACCATGACCACGACTGCCAGTGCGCCGCCGGGGCACACCGCCCGTCCTGCTTCGACGCCGCGCTGGAAGTGGCCAGCGAATGCGAGGACTGCCGCGTGGTGCACGCCTGGCTGCATCTGCACGGCAAGTGGGTGCTGCACGCCTGGGGCGAAACCGACGAGGCCGTGTACGACCTGACCGAAACCCGCAACCCGCAGCCCCGCGCGGACTACTACGCCCGCAACGGCGTGACCGAGGAACGCCTGCGCCGCTACGGCAGGGTGGAATTCTTCACCATCATGGCCGACACCGGCAGCTTCGGCCCCTTTGACACCGCCTTCTTCTTCGCTTCGGAAAGCGACACCGACCCGCTTAGCAGCATTTAGCGCCATGAAACTTTGCAAATTACTACCACAGTCTCGAAGCGCCAACTCACAATTGAGTAGGTTGTTTTCTTCGCGTGTTATTAATGAAATCGCTAAATATGGCCATTCGACAACAGGTTCACGACTCTTTTGCGGCCTAGGTATTGAATCACATAATGCCGCCAACATCAGCCTTGCTGAATTTTATAATGAACTCTTTACCCACCTATTCCGGCACTATAGGTACGAGTACATATATAAAAACGCTCTCGCAGAAAAAATACTTATCGGGAAATATGGGACAAGAAACGCAACTATGCTTTCAGAATTTCGCGTTGAAAACTGCATTGCAGATATAGTTTTACTAAATGGGACATCTCATGCGTTTGAAATAAAATCTGAAATGGATAGCCTTGACCGTATTGAGCGTCAAATAAATGCATACAGTTCCGTTTTTGACAAAATAACAATAGTCACACATCTAAATAATTTTGCGCGTATCGAAAAGATTATCCCCGATCATGTGGGCATCTCTGTTCTCGACGATTCGAGATATCGTATAAAAAAGAAGCCACATCGTGATGCTGTCAGCAACTTAAACTCTGTATCTTCTCTTGCCATTCTTAATGTCCTACACAGAACAGAATACATCAAAATAATCAAACACCATTTTCACGAAGATATTTCGGCTATCCCTAACACTCTTTCGTACTCTACCGCCGCTGGTTATTTTTCGCAAATTCCCCCTCGCGTCGCGCACGAGCACATGGTACTTGCCCTTAAAAAAAGAAAAACAGCGTCAGTGATATCCGATGCCCTTAGGAGCTTACCTACAAGTCTAAAGGCTGCTGCACTCAAGCTTTCGCGTTCAAAAAAAGACATACCCCGACTCATAGAAGCCCTTAGCCGCGACATCAAAACGGTATTTTTATAACACCGGAGTATATCATGTATTTTCCATATTTCAGAGGCAAACAATACGAGCTAGTACTGCTTCGCGACATTGCCAGCAACCTCGCAAAGTGGAATTTTATTCCTGTTTTAGAGCCAGTTCGCGACACCCTATCCCCCCTCCAACGCACTGTTACAAGCCTAATAGAAAACGATTGCAAATTCATTATAATCGCCAACCCATCCGTAGGTGCCTTCAAAAGCTCCCCACAAAGACTGTACAGAGAAATCCTACATGACCTTATTGGTGAATACGATAAACACTACATTGGGTTTATTGTTAACGACGAAAAACATACCGTTGAAACGATAAGACTATCCGGATACCAAGAAGCCAGCATAGCACTAATCCACAACAAACAGTCTGATGCGAAACGCTTACTCAACGAGCTTGAGAAAAAAGAAATTGAGCCAAACCTCAACATATTCAACATCAAATCCACATCAAAGCTATATCGGAGAAATTTTCCCAAGGAATCATCGGTAACGATTGAAGACTGCTTCGTATCTAGAAACAACAGAGAATACCCCCCAGCAGAACATTTCTCTGACCTCTATTTAACCTATGAAGAGGAACACGCTGCCGCATTCGGCGACTTTCTCACCGTTAGCGGTGAGTTCACCGAGGGTGGTGGCCCCGCCTATGCCGTGGCTATCCACTTAACCTATCAAAACACAAAATCTGACAATTCCATATTCATCAAACACTATGTTTCGGATGAAACGGGAACCCCCACAAACCCTGCGGGCAAATTTCTTGAAGCCCTTAGAAAACTTGTTGCCGACGTCAACCATCCGCGAACCCTTATACACAGAACATCTGCCGTCGAAGAATTCCTAAAACTATACGAAAACGGGCATTTCCCCGGCCTTGGTTACGTAAAAAAACTATCCATGCAGCACCATCTGGAACTTTACGCAAAAATCCTCTCCGGAGGCTAACATGCGCTGCTGTGGAAACTGCTTCTCAGATATATTCCTTGCGCAATACATAGAAAATGAATCTCGCACGTACACAGCGTGCGACACATGCGGCGCATACACTCGCAAGACTCTAGACCCCAAAAAGCTACGCGACTTCTTTGAAATACTTATTTCTTCATATTCTCAAAGCGAAATCGACCAAGCAAAAGATTTATATTCTATTTTAAAATCAGATTGGGGAATTTTCGAAAATATAAACAAGGAGACTGCGGACACTTTATTAACTAAAATATTAGGATCCAGCGCTCCAATTTCAAAATTATACATACCAATAGATTTCAACACTGAATCTATAGTGTCATGGGACTGCTTCTGCGAAGAAATAACAAGCGCAAATAGATTTTTCTTTAGAACAAAAATCGACCTAGAAAGCATACAGGGATTATTTGACTTATTCTTAAAATGCAACGGATCAATTTTTAACAACAAAATTTACCGCGCAAGAATCAACACAAAATCGGCTGCTTTTGGTATTGAAGAAATGGGCCCCCCTCCAGCAACACTTGCAAAAGGTGGCAGAGCTAACCCCACTGGAATACCGTATCTATACTCTGCTTCAACACCTGAGACGGCTATTGCAGAGACACGCCCCCACCCTGGCGACACCATTTCAATAGTATCTATCGAGACACACGCCACAATAGAGCTACTAAATCTCCACAATCCCAAGTCTTTAGTATCACCTTTTACAATCCAAGAAGACGCAATACCAAAACTTCGCAGGGAATTAGCATTCTTGTGTAAACTTGACGAAGACCTATCCCAACCAATTTTGCCTCGCAATGCAGATATTGACTACCTACCAACGCAATATCTTTGTGAATTTATAAAAAACTGTGGATATCATGGGGTCACCTACAAGAGCTCAGTTCACTCAGGAACTAACATAGCCCTCTTTGGCATAGATCATATTACATACAATTCCGTATCTTGTTATAAAATTTCTACATTAAATTACACTCATAGCGTCATATAACACACGAACGCGGAGGTTTCTTATGTCTACCCCGCCCCCGCTCCCCCCCGGCACTCCCCGGCCAGCCGCCCCAGGGTGCGCAGCCCTTCGGCCATGCGCTCGTTCCACAGGCCGTTGCAGCCAAGGCGCAGGTAGTTGGCGAACTTTTCCTGCGTGCTGAACACGGCCCCCGGCGCAACGGATATGCCCGCCTGCCGCGCCCGGAAGAACAGCTCCACCCCGTCGGTGCCGGGCGGCAGTTCCACCCACAGCACGCCGCCGCCCTCGGGCCGGGTCACCCCGGTGCCGGGCGGAAAGCAGTCGGCCAGGTGCATGCGCATGGCCTGCATCTGGCGCGAAAAGGCCGTGCGCAGACGGCGCAGCTGCCGTTCGAACAGCCCCTGGCGCAGGTATTCGGCCATGGCGAACTGCGGCAGGGTGGCCCCGCAGACGTTGGTGGTGGCCTTTATCTCCCGCGCGCGCTCGCCGATGCGCCCGGTGACCATCCAGCCCATGCGAAAGCCCGGCGCAACGGTCTTGGAAAACGACGAGCACAGCGTGACCAGCCCGTGCACGTCCCATTGCAGAAAGGTGGACGGGCGCGACGGCCCGTAGTGCAGGTCCGTGGACACGTCGTCCTCGATGAGGTGGATACCCCGCTCGGCCAGCATGTCCAGGATTTCGCGCTTGGCGTCGTCGGGGGTCAGGCTGCCGTCCGGGTTGTTGAAGTTGGGCGAAAAGGCGCACGCTGCCACCCGGTGCCGGTCAAGGATATGCCGCACATCGCGCGGGTCCACCCCGGCCTCGGGCGAACTGGGCACCTCGATGGCCCGCAGCCCCAGCGATTCGATGAGTTGCAGAAAGCAGTAGTAGGTGGGCGACTGGATCATCACGATGTCGCCGGGCCGGGTCAGGCAGCGCAGGGCGATGTACAGGGCCTCCACCGCGCCGTTGGTGATCAGGATGTCGTCCGGCCCCGCGCCCACGCCGCATTCGCGGTGCCGCCAGGCGATCTGGCGGCGCAGTTCGAGGTCGCCGGGAATGGTGGCGTAGGCGGCGGCCTCGCCCGCGCGCGAGCGCATCACCTCGGACAGGATGCGCCCCAGCGCCCGGCCCGGCAGCAGCGATTCGTCCGGGCACAGCACGCCGAAGGGCACCAGGTCGCGGTTGCCCACGGCTTCGAGCACCGTGGAGATGAGCCGGGCGCGGTTCACCTCGCGCGGGCCGGTGGGCGGTTCCGGGCGGGCCTGCGGCACGGGCAGCCCGCGCATGCCGCTGCGCACGAAATAGCCGGAGCGGGGCCGCGCCTCGATGATGCCCTTGCGCTCCAGTTCCAGGTAGGCATGCCCCACGGTGGCGATGGACAGCCCCATGGAGGTGGCCAGCCCGCGCAGCGAGGGCAGCCTGTCGCCGGGGCGGAACCGCCCGGACTGGATCATGTCCGCCACGTGGCGTTCCACCCGGTGATAATGGAAGGCCGCGGCATCGCCGGATGGTGCGGCGGCGGGGGCGACGGGGGAGTCGAAACCGGCGTCCTCATCGACACCGGGGGCCATGGCGGCAAAGGGGCGGGCGGGCATGGGGCCTCCTTGCGAATGCGCCGGACATGGGGCGCAGGGGGGGGATGCGGTGGGGCGGGCCAGGCCAACGCCAGCTGCCACGCCATCTGTTATGCTTGTTTTTGCGTTTGACTGTATCTGTTCAGGTGACAGATTTCATGGTCATGTGCAACCCGGAGGTTGCACCATGGATACCGCTTCGTCGCCCGGCAAGGGACACCCGATGGCATCACGCCATTCCGGGGCCATCGCCCCCGCATCCCGCCTGTCCGCCGTGCTGTCCGGCATGCGCCAGGCCCTGCCCATCGTGCTCGGTTACGTGCCGGTGGCCTTTGCCTTCGGGGTGCTGGCCCGCAAGACCGGCATGCCCGCAACGGGCGCGGTGTGCATGTCGCTGATGGTCTTCGCCGGGTCGGCCCAGCTCATTTCGGTCAGCCTGCTGGCGGGCGGGGCATCCCCGGCCACGGTGGTGCTGACCACCTTCGTGGTCAACCTGCGCCACCTGCTCATGTCCGCCGCGCTGGCCCCGGCCTTGCGCCGCTGGCCGCGCGCGCTGCAAGCGCTGTTCGCCTTCCAGCTGACGGACGAGACCTTCGCCCTGCACGTCAGCCGTCTGCCCGCGTCCCCCGGCGATGCGCGGCCGGAACCGCCCCGCGCCGAAACCCTGGCCCTGAACATGACCGCGCAGTCCGCGTGGGTCATCGGCACCATCATCGGCGTGTTCGGCAGCGAACTGGTGGCCGACGTGCGCCCCCTGGGCCTGGACTACGCCCTGCCCGCCATGTTCATCGCCCTGCTGCTGCCATACTGCCGCAAGGCCCGGCGCTTCGCGCTGGCCGCCGTGCTGGCCGGGGCGCTGTCCGTGCTGCTGGCGCTGGCCGGCGCCGGGCAGTGGAACGTGATCATCGCCACGGTCTGCTCGGCCACCCTGTGCACCCTGCTGCCCGCGCGCGCCGATGCCGCGCAGCCCACCGCTGGCCACGACGCCGCCTGCGTGGATGGGCGGGACGGACCTGACAGCCCGGACGACACGGATGACCTGGCCGGGCTGGCGGAACTTGACGGGCCAGGCCGCGCCCCCACCCTGTAGCCGCCGCGAGGAGACCGGACATGACCACCACCTTCTTCCTGATGCTGTGCGGCATGCTTGCCGTCACCTACATCCCCCGCGCCGTGCCCCTGCAACTGCTGTCGCAGCGCGAACTGAACCCCGTCATCACCCGCTGGCTGTCCTTCGTGCCCCCGGCGGTGCTGGCCGCGCTGCTGGCCCCGGACCTGCTCATGAAACAGGGCGCGGTGCACGTTGCCGCCGACAACCTGTACCTGCTGGCCGCCGTGCCCGCCACGCTGGTGGCGTGGCGCACGGGCAGCTTCTTCGGCACCATCGCCGTGGGCATGGCCTCGGTGGCGTGTGCCCGCTTTTTCGGCATGGCCTAGGGGCTGCTTCCCGAATACACCGGGATACATTGCCAATCGCCTTTGTCCCTTCCGCATTTCCTCCTTCTCCCTGCGTGGACGGACCGGACTCGTGGCGGCGCGGCACCCTCCTCGCCGCGCCGCCACCATCCCGCTCCGTGCTCCGCCCCGCCCCGCCCCCGCAAGGTCGCGCCATCCCGCTCCATTGGCTCCGCCTCGTCGTCTTCTGCGCCAGCGTCGGCAAGCACCCGCCAACTTGCCCCCGCAATCCCGCGCGTGTAGAAGGGGCGGGTACCGTCGCGCGCCCGTTCCCGCACGGCCCTGCCATGCGACCGATCGGCGGATTCACCGATCCGGGTCTGTACCCCCGGCGCGCCCTGCCCCGACCTCCATCCCCCACTTTCCGGGAGAAGACGCATGCTCCGCACCCTGTTCATCGCCCTGCTGCTGGCGCTGGCCCTTGCCGCAACCTCCGTGGTTCCCGCGCCCGTGCAGGCCGCATCCGCCTCCAACGAAGAACTCAAGGCCGCCCTGCGCGCCCTGCTCAAGGAAAATCCCGAACTGATCATGGAAGTGCTGCGCGACAACAGCGAGACCGTGCTGGAAATCGCCCAGCAGGGCTCCAACGTGCGCCGCAAGAAGGCCCTCATCGCCCAGTGGCAGGTGGACCAGACCCAGCCCAAGAAGGCCAACCTGGAAGGCCGCCCCATGCGCGGCCCGGCCAACGCCCCGGTGACCATCGTGGCTTACTCCGACTTCACCTGCCCGTACTGCCAACAGGCGGCGGGCACCATGGAACTGCTGATGGCCAACTACAAGGACAAGGTGCGCTACGTCTTCAAGCACATGCCGCTGGACAGCCACGACAACGCGCGCCTGGCCTCGGAATACCACGTGGCCGCCAGCCTGCAGGACGGCAAGAAGGCCTGGGCGTTCTACGAAGCCGTGTTCCGCGACCGCGAACGGCTGATGTCCGAGGGCGAAGCCTTCCTGAAGAAGGCCGCCGCCGAAGCCGGCGTGGACATGAAGCGCCTGGCCCAAGACATCAAGGGCAAGAAGGTCAAGGAAATCATCGAGGAAGACATGGCCGAGGCCCGCGCCCTGAACGTGCAGGGCACCCCGTACTTCCTGGTCAACGACCTGGTCATTCGCGGCTCGCTGCCGCTGGACCTGTTCTCCGACGCCGTGGACATGGCGCTGGAAGCGGCGGCCAAGGCCAAGAAGTAACTGGCCGCACAACGCAGACGCGACACGGGCCGCTCCGGCATTGCCGGGGCGGCCCGTTTGCATTTGGCGCGGCGCACAGGGCGCGGCGATACGGTCGGAGAGGAATCGGGAAAGGCGGATAAACGGGGCCAGGCGGTCGCGGCGGCTACTTCCTGCGGCGGCGTTCCAGGGTTATGCCCGCCAGGAAACCGCCGATCATGCCCACGCCGAAGGCGCGGGGGATGCTGTCGCTAAGGCCCAGCAGCGCCGCGAACACGCCGAGGGAGCCGCCGATGAGGATGCCGCGAACGATGTAGCTGTCCATGCCTGTCCTTATACGAAGCCGGTTGGGGTGCGGAGCCGGTTGGGGTGTGGGGCCGGAAGAATTTCCGGGGTGGAAGCGTCCGGCCGCCGCGCGGATGGTAGTCGCGGGGGGCGACGGGTGTCAACGCGGGCGGCGGGCCGCGCCGCGCAAACAAGACCCCGGCC
This sequence comes from Desulfovibrio sp. A2, assembly GCF_000226255.1. Classification (GTDB taxonomy): domain Bacteria; phylum Desulfobacterota; class Desulfovibrionia; order Desulfovibrionales; family Desulfovibrionaceae; genus Cupidesulfovibrio. The sequence goes on along the minus strand of NZ_AGFG01000050.1, from coordinate 178,774 downwards.
AGTGTCGGCCGGGGTCCTGCAAGGGGATCGGATTGTCCAAGAGAGGCGGGGGAACCAAGGGAATCAGGGGAAATCAGGACTTGGGCTGAAGGGGGGGCGGCGGGTGGGCTGTCCCGCCGCCCCTGCGGTCACTGCATCAACGAAGGAGGAGTTTGGGCTGGTCGCTGTCTCGTGTGCTTTGGGCACTATGTCGTCGGTCGCCGTGGCGACCGCTGGTCGCTTCCGGGGGCTACGAGCCCCCGGCTGGAGATACCGTGCGGACTGGAGGAGGTCTGTCCGGCACAGTGCGGGTGCGTTTCGGTTTGTTGCCGATGCTCCCGTATCGCTTCGGCCGTTCGGGCCGTCGCCTTGGCCCGGCGGCCGTTGCCGCGAATTCATCGCCCGTGCCCATCTCCGCAAGGGGGAACCGGAGGGGAGCCTGGAGCTGCGGGGGAACGGGACGCCACACGTCCACCGTATCCGCGAGGGGACTCGCGAAGTTCCCTTGCCGCCCGAAACGTGCCGGGCCGCACGTGGGGGGTTGCCTTCGAAGCGCTTTGCCCTGCCCCTTCCGCTGGCCGATGCCGGGGGGAGGGGGGCCGCCGCGACCGGCGGGTCGCGGCGGCCAGGGGGATCAGGCTAGGGCTTGCACTCTGTGAAGGGCAGCGTTGTCATGCGCTGATGGGAAATAAGCACAGGCCGTGCCAAACATTGAATGCACATATTTTCAGCATGTTACCATTTTTCATGAAAATGTGCAGAACCTATTTGTGCAACACAATGCACATGTGTTTTGCACAAACAGCCTGCACGTGTGCAAATCTCTCCATCCCCGCCGGTGCACAAACGCGGCACGGACATCCGCCGCCATCCCGGCCGCGCCGCCGGGGACGGCATGCCCAACCCGGCACAACGCACGAAGCCGGAAGGAAGACAGGGTGGTCTCCTTCCGGCTTCGGAAATTGGTTCGCCGCCGTGCGGATGCCCGCGCCGTCGCCAGCCGTCACCAGTTGCCGCACGTGCCGATGCCGCCAGCCGGGCGCACTGCCCGGCTGAGCCCGATTGGGCCCGGCCAGCCCCGGCTACTCGTCGCAACGCACCGCGATGCCCGCCTTGCGCAAGGCGGCGGCGAACAACCCGTCGCCGTCCACCAGGGTGCGGGAAAAGGTGCCGTCGTAGATGCGCCCGCACCCGCACGAGGGTGAGCGCGCCTTCAGGATGGCCTCCGTGCAGCCCGCCAGCCGCGCCAGGCGCACCCCTTCCTCCGCGCCGCGCGCGAAGGCATCGGTGGCGTCGGACAGGGTTCCGTCGGCCTCGCGGCACAGCACGCGGCCGTCGCGCAGTTCGCACGGGGGGCGCGGCGTGGCCAGCCCGCCCAGCTGTTCCGGACAGACCGGCAGGGCCAGCCCCTGCCGCACCAGTTCGATGACCCCCTCGCGGGGGTTGGCCTCTCCGTCGAAGCGGCAAGCCACGCCCGCAAGACAGGCGCTGACCACGTAGATCATGGGTGCCTCCGTTTCCGGCGGCCGCGCGGCCCCGCGCGTCTGCGCGCGGGGAACACGGACGGGCGCGGGCAGGACGGGCACGGACGCGGGAAGCGGCCCCCGCCGTGCGCGCAGGCGGGCCATGCAGCCCGCCGCGTAGCCTGCCGCGCGGCGCATGCCGCCCCCCATGTTCCGGCCCACGGACATGACGGCGCACAGCGCCCTGCGCCCCGCGCCGCCACCGTACGGCGTGCGCGGCATTTCGCCGGTATATGGCGGCAAGGGTACCCGCATGGCGGCTTCTGTCAACCGGGCGAACACCTACGCCTCCCCGGCCAGGGCGACCCGGCCCGCGTCAGCGGACGCCCCCTCCCCTGCCGCTCGCGGGGTCTGGGCGTAGTAGCGCTCCAGCCCTTCCGCGCCCATGAAGCGTTGCAGCATGCGCGGCGGCGATTCCAGCAGGTCGATGATCAAAAAGGCGTCCAGCGAGCCGAAGGCGCGGTCCACGTGGAAGGTGGCGATGCGCCCGCCCAGCTTCAGGTAGTGTTTGAACAGGATGGGAATGGTGCGGCCCCCCTCCATGTCGCGCACCAGGGCGCACAGCGCGTTCCAGTCCAGCCCGGCGGGCTCGATGCGGCGCAGGCAGCCGGGCTGGCGGATGGACGGAGCGGCGCGGCCGCGCACCAGCCGGGCCGTGGCCTCGCAGCCGTGGTGGCGGGTCAGGTAGTCCATGATGGCGTTCAGCGAGTAGGGCGTATAGTCCAGGCTCACGCTTACCGGGCCGAACAGGCGGCGCACGCCGGGGCGCTTGAGGATGAACTGGCCGATGCCCTTCCACAGCAGCAGCAGGGGGGCGTAGTCGCGCTGGTAGCCCGCCGACACGAAGGCCCGGCCCAGTTCCAGCGCGGGCGCGCCCCCGAAGAATTCCGGGCTGAAGCGGAACAGGGACGAGGAATACAGCCCGCGCTGGCCCTGCGCGGCAAGCAGGGCATCCACCTCGCCCAGGCGGTAGGCCCCGGCCAGGGCGCGGTCGCCCTCGTGCCACAGGACCAGGTGGCGGTAGGTGGCGTCATAGGCATCCAGATCCAGCGGCGCGCCGCTGCCCTCGCCCACGGCGCGGAAGGTCACCTCCCGCAGGCGGCCGATTTCGCGGATCAGCTCGGGCGAACGTTCGGCCGAGGTCTCCACGATGGTCCACGGCCCCTCGCGCAGCAGCACGTCACCTGCCGGAATGGCGGCCAGTTCCGCCTCCAGCAATTCCAGCGGCCGGGCGGCGGCGATGGGCCGCATGCGCCGTGCCCCGGCAGTTCCCGGCGCGGCCTTGCCCGGCAGCGAAAGCACCCGGCGCGGCTTGGGCTTCAGCGCGTAGCAGCGCATGCGCAGGTAGGCGGTGCGCGCCTCGTCGTCGGGCAGTTCGCTTAAGGTGGCGGCGGCCACGGGGCGCCCCACGCTGAGGGTGACCGTGGTGTTGCGCTTCCGCAGCAGTTCCTTGGGCAGCATGGCCGTGCGCGCCGCCGGGTGCACCAGGCCCATCAGGTTGAAGAGCATGGAATTGCGCCCGTGAAAGTACAGGGGCAGGGCGTCCGCCCCGGTGCGGCGCACCAGCCGCCCCACCGTGGACTGCCACGTGGGGTCGGTGATCTCGCGCCGCGAGGGTTGCAGGTGCGACACCGTGCCCGAGGGGAACACCACCAGCGCCCCGCCCTCGGCCACGTGGCGGATGGCCTGGCGCAGGCCCGCCATGTTGCGGCGTTGCACCCCGTCGCCGCCAAAGGGGTCCACCGAAAAGATCAGGTCGCGCAGTTCCGGCACGGCCGCCAGCATGTAGTTGGCCAGAAAGCGCAGGTCAGGCCGCACGGGCAGCAGGGCTTTCGCCAGCACCAGCCCCTCCAGCGCGCCGAAGGGGTGGTTTGCCACCATGATCAGGGGGCCAGTGGCGGGCACGCCCTCGAATCCCTCGCCCTCGGCCCGCACGGAAACGCCCAGCACGTCCAGGGCCTGGCGGGCGAAATCCAGGGGGGCTTCGCCCTGCGGCAGGGCACGGTACAGCGAGTCGATGCGCCCCACGCCCAGCAGATGCAGCAGCGGGATGCGCAGGGGGGCGGGAATGCGCCTGGCGGCGGCGGGCACCAGCGAACGGGAAGCGGCGGAATGCAGGGAGGCCGGGACGGCGGCAGACTGCGGGAATGCGTCCGGCGGCGTATCCATTATATGGTTGAGCGGGGCGGAATCGGCGGGGGTGCGGGGGCGGAGCATGTCCATGCGTCCTCCTGGGCGGCCTTGCTGGCCGGAGACGGGTGGCGCGGGGGGCACCGTGCGCCGCCTTGCGCGCGGCATGGCGGCCGGAAGCGTGACAAGCCGGCGTTTTCCCGGTCGTTGCCGGAAGGCGACGCCGTTGCGGCTGCGTGCCTGTTCCGCGAAATGGAGTCCTGTTGCATGGATGGATAGGCCCGTCCGGTGGAGAAGCCATGACCGATCGGTGAACATTGCGTGAAGGGGACCGGGCGGGGGCGGCGTCACCCGATTGTCGGCGGTCCGTCGCCGCGCCGTCGCGCACCATTCCGGCCCGTGGGGCAGAAGGGGCAGTGTCCGGAAACCCGGGGCCGCCGTCCAGGCGGTTCCGCAGACCGCACGGCGCGCGGGCCGCGCGTCCCGCGCCGCGCCAACGGAAGGAGCACGCCATGACCGACCGCCAACACGCCGAAATACGCCGCCGCCTCGAAGCCGAACTGACCCACCTGCGCCGCCAACTGCTGGTGGAGGGCGGCGTGGAAGCCTGCGCCGACGAAAACGAATTCGCCTCGCGCATCAGCGAACTGTCCCTCAGCATGACCCTCATGGCCCGCGCCGGCCAGCGCATCCAGGAAATCGAGGGCGTGCTGCGCGCCATGGACGCCCACGACTACGGCGTGTGCGACGCCTGCGGCGACGACATCCCCGTGCCCCGCCTGCTGGCCCGGCCCACCACCCGGCTGTGCGTGCACTGCCAGACCGAGGTGGAATCGCAGGTGGGCCGCCCCGCCGGGGCTGCCGAACGCATCGAGGCCCGGTAGCGCCTCCGCCCCGGCCGCATCAGGCCGCATCAGGCCACATCAGGCCGCGCCTGGCCGCGTCTGGCGACCCCGCCCGCGCGACTGGCAACCCCGCGCCCGCCGGGCTGTCCGCACGCCTGGCACGCGGGCCGACAATACTCCCGTCCCCCTCGCATGCGGACGGGCGTGACCTCACGCGGCCTCCCGCGACCTCCCGCAAGGATCCCAACGGGGGCCAACGGGGCACGGCCGTCGTGCATTGTCGCGGCCTCGCACGCTGACTCCCCGCCCCCCATGGCAGGCCACGGCTTTGGCCCTGCGCCCGTCCGGCCCGCTCTTCCTCCGTTGCCTCGGCATATAGTTGACAACAGCAACTACATGCGCCATCATGGTTGACATGAACAACTTCTTTTTCGATCCGGAAGGCTCACTCGGCTTCATGACCTTCACCACCAGCCGCCTCATGGCCGCCTTTCTGCGCCGCCGCATGGCCCAGGCGGGCATCGACCTGACCGGCGAACAGTGGGGCGTCATGGTGTTCGTGTGGAACCGGGGGGCCATCGGCCAGGATGAACTGGCCCACGCCCTGTGCATGGACAAGACGGGCATGAGTCGCCTGCTCGCCACCATGGAAGGAAAAGGACTGGTTACCCGCAACCCCGACCCGGCCGACGCACGGCGCAGGGCCGTTCGCGCCACGAAGCAGGGCGACGCCCTGAAGGAGCGCTGCCGCGCCGTGGCGGAAGAAGCCCTGGTCCTGCTGCTCAAGGACGTCAGCCCGCAGGACCACGCCACCTGCATGCGGGTGCTGGCCACGGTGAAGGAGACCCTGCGCACGGCCGACCGCTGAACCGCCAGACCGCCGGACCGGCATGTCGGCGGACCGGCACGTCGGCGAACCGGCAGGCAACCGGAACGGCCCGCCCGCGCGGGCACGCCCATTCCCCTGCAACACGGGAGGAACATCATGCGGACCGTCATTGAACGCACCCGGCGCCTGCTGGAACTGCTGGGGCACGACGAGGAACCCTTCGGCGTGCATTACACCGAAGTGAAGCCCGAAGGCGGGTACGGCCCCAAGCCCGGTGAGATATTCACCCGCGACCGCGAGGCCACGGGCCGGATCGACTGGCGGAAGGCCTTCGGCAACGAATTCTCCTGCCTCATGGGCAACGTGTGGCTGGCCCGCAAGAAGAAAGCCGCCGCGTGGATCAGCCACGAGGAATGCGGCTGCATGGGCGGCGGCTTCTACACCGGCATGTACCGGGCGTATCTGGAAACCAACATCGTCTACGTCACCACCGGCATTCCCGGCACGCCCATGGAGGGCGAACACTACCTGCCCGACCACCAGTCCATGCGCGCCTTCATGGACGACACCATGCCTCCGGAGGCCCCGGCCAAATACTGTGTGCTCAAGCCGTTGCACCAGTTCGGCGACGGCGAGATGCCGCTGGTGGTGGCCTTCTTCGCCCGGCCGGAGGCGCTGAACGGGCTGTTCTCGCTGGCCTGTTACGCCACGGGCAACCACAACGCCGTGGCCTCGCCGTTCGGCGCCGGGTGCGGCGGCCTCGTCGCCTGGCCGCTGGCGTACCAGGCGCGGGGAGAGGAGCGGGCCGTGCTGGGCGGGTTCGACCTGTCCGCCCGCAAGTTCCTGAAGACCGACGAGATGACCTTTGCCGCGCCGTTGCCCATGTACCGCAAGATGCTGGACGCCATGGAGCATTCCGCGCTCACCCGGAACACCTGGCAGGGCGTGCGCAAGAAGGTGGCCAAGAGCAGGCGCGCCTGGGGCGAAGACGCGGCGGAATAGCCCGGCTGCACGGTGCGGGGCCGCGCCCCCGTCCCCACGGTTCCGCCTTCCTCCGCCGGTCCCGGCCCACGGGCACCCCGCCCGGAATAATCATTCGCCCGCTGCCGCACCATGAGGACATGCGGCCTGTCCCCCCTCTGCCTGCCCTGCCATGTCTACCTGACCCGTCTGGCCTGACTACCCGGTTGGGCCGGTTGGGCCAGCCGGGCCAGTCGGGCCAGTCGGGCCCGCATCGGCCGGGAGGGTTGACAGGGGCGGCGCGGAGGCATATCCACGCTTCAAACAATGCTTGAATTTTTGATTTGAAACTAAGTTGACAACCGGTGAAACGCCGGGGAGCGGGCAATGAGCGACAACGTCTGCGCGCCTGATCGTCGGATTCGGCAAGACCGGCCCTATCAGCAAGGTCAGCAGGGTCAGCAAGACCAGGGCACGCGCGAGCGGCTGCTGGCCGCCGCCGCCGAGGTGTTCGCCGAGCACGGCCAACAGTCGGCCACGGTGCGCGAGATATGCAGGCGGGCCGGGGCCAACGTGGCCGCCGTGAACTACCATTTCGGGGGCAAGGACAAGCTGTACGCGGCCATGCTGGACCATTACATGCGCACCTGCCAGGCCGCCTACCCCCTGGACGAGGGGGTGACGCCCGCCTCGCCGCCAGAGGAACGGTTGCGCGCCTTCGTGCGCGGCCTTGTGCTGCGCATGCTGGGCGACGCCGAAGACCCGGTGGGCCAGGCGCACGGCAAGCTGGTGTCGCTGGAGTTCATCGACCCCACGCCCGCCTTCGACGCGCTGCTGCGCGAGCACATCGCGCCGGTGAACGACCTGCTGGTGGACATCCTGCACGGGCTGATGGGACCGGCGGCCAGCGACCCGCACGTGCTGCGCACCTGCCTGCTGGCCATTTTCGGGCACATCTCGTTCCATTACAACGGCCGCGCCGCCATCGCCCACCTGTACGGGCGTGAAAACCTGACGCCCGAGGTGCTCGAACGCATCGCCGACGGCGTGACCCGCTTCACCCTGGGCGGCATTGCCGCCATGTCCCGTCCCCCTGGGGCGCCGCTTGCCGGACAGCCCGCGGACAAGAAACCGCGCCCTGCTTGACGGCCTCCGCCGCCCCATGTAGAACGCGAAACTTCAATAGCACGCTACCGAATAGCAACCTATCGGTTTTCCCCTCCCGCTCCCCGCCCCGTCGCTTTTCCGGGCCGGAACGGCGCGCCGGAATTCCGGACAACACATCCAACGTCCCGCATGTCGGCGCAGTGCACGTGCCCCGCGCCGAGGAGGAACCACCCCATGCCCCACGACTTCTCCCTTGCCTCCCTCCGCGCCCGCGCCGGGCGGTTCTCCCAGGTTCTGACCCTGTCGGCCCTCATGGGCCTGATAGGCCTGACGGGCCTGTCGGCCATGCTTGTCGGCTGCAAGGACGACTCCGCCGCGCCCAAGGCCATGCCCGCCCCCCTGGTGGTGGTGCAGCAGGTGCAGCCGCGCGACCTGCCCCTGACCTACGAGTACGTGGGGCAGACGGCTGGCTCGCGCGAGGTCGAGGTGCGCGCCCGCGTGGGCGGCATCCTGATGCGCCGCGCCTACACCGAAGGCCGCCCGGTGAAGAAGGGCGACCTGATGTTCGAGATCGACCCCGAACCGTTCAAGGCGGACCTGGACCAGGCCCTGGGCCAGCAGGCCCAGGCCGAGGCGCGCCTGCAGAGCGCCCAGAGCAACCGTGACCGCGTGCTGCCCCTGTACCGCGAGAACGCCGTCAGCCAGAAGGACCGCGACGACGCCGTGGCCGAGTTCGATTCGGCCAAGGCCGCGCTGGAAGAGGCGCGCGCCCGCGTGAAGACCGCGCGCATCAACCTTGGCTACACCCGCGTCGAGGCCCCCATCTCGGGCATGACCAGCAAGGAAACCCGCTCCGAGGGCAGCCTGGTCACCACCACCGCCGACGGCAGCCTGCTGACCACCATCTCCAAGGTGGACCCGGTGTATGTGAACTTCTCGGCCCCCAGCGTGGACCTGTTCCGCCTGCGCCGCATGCGCGAGGAAGGGCGCATCACCCTGCCCAAGAAAGGGTACGACGTGGTCGTGCGCCTCATCGACGGCTCCACCTACAAGCGCACCGGCACGGTGAACTTCATCGACCCGCTGGTGGACCCGCTGACCGGCACCATCCGCGTGCGCGCCGAATTCCCCAACCCCGAGGCCGAAGTGCTGCCCGGCCAGTTCGTGCGCGTGGTCATGAGCGGCGCGGTGTACACCAACGCCCTGGCCATTCCCCAACGCGCCGTGCTGCAAACCCAGCAGGGTCCCATGGTGTGGGTGATCGGCGAAGGCGACGTGGCCCAGCCGCGCCCCGTGGAGATCGGCCTGCCCATCGGCAACGAATACATCGTGGAAAAGGGCCTTGCCGCCGGTGAACGCTACGTGGTCGAGGGCCTTTTGAAGGTGCGCCCCGGCCAGTCGGTGACCATCGGCCAGCCCCGCGAAGCCCAGGCAACCCCGTCGGGCCAGTCGAGTCAGTCGGGCCAGGCCCCCTCCGGAAACGCGACCAAGGCCGCAAACTAGAACGCCGCCGCGTTCTTAGCAGGATTCCTTTATGATATCGCGTTTCTTCATCCACCGCCCCATCTTCGCCTGCGTGATCTCCATCGTGATCATGCTGGCGGGGTTCATGGCCATGCGCACGCTGCCCATCGCGCAGTACCCGGAAATCGTGCCGCCCCAGGTCATCGTCTCCGCCACCTACCCCGGCGCCAGCCCCGAGGTCATCGCGGCCACCGTGGCCTCGCCGCTGGAGCAGCAGATCAACGGCGTGGACGGCATGCTGTACATGAACTCGGTCAGCGCCGGTAACGGACAGATGACCATTTCCGTGTCCTTCGCCGTGGGCACGGACCCCGACCAGGCCACCATCAACGTCAACAACCGCGTGCAGGCCACCACCGCCGCGCTGCCGGAAGAAGTGCGCCGTCAGGGCGTCACCGTGACCAAACGGTCGCCCTCCATCCTCCAGGTGGTGAACACCTTCTCGCCCGATGGCCGATACGACTCGGTGTACATCAGCAACTACGTGCTGGTGAACGTGGTGGACGAGCTGAAGCGCCTTCCCGGCGTGGGCGACGCCTCCATCTTCGGCGCCAAAGACTATTCCATGCGCATCTGGCTGCACCCTGACAAGCTGGCCCAGCTCAAGCTGACCCCCGGCGACGTCACGCAGGCCATCCGCGAACAGAATGCCCAGTTCGCCGCCGGGCGCATCGGGCAGGAGCCTTCCAGCAGCCCGCTGGAACTGAACTACCTGGTCACCACCCAGGGGCGGCTTGCCACCCCCGAGGAATTCGAAAACATCATCCTGCGGGCGGAGCCAGACGGCTCCACCCTGCTGCTCAAGCATGTGGCGCGCGTGGAACTGGGTGCCAAGGACTACGACATGCGCACCCAGCTCAACGGCAAGCCCACCGTTGCCGTGGGCGTGTACCTTGCGCCGGGGGCCAACGCGCTGGATACGGCAGACCGCGTTGCCGCCAAGATGCAGGAACTGTCGCAGCGCTTCCCCGACGGCATCAGCTTCTCCATCCCCTATGACACCACCAAGTTCGTGCGCATCTCCATCAACGAGGTGGTGCATACCCTGATGGAAGCCATGGTGCTGGTGTTCCTGGTGGTGTTCCTGTTCCTGCAGAACTGGCGGGCCACGCTCATTCCCTGCCTTGCGGTGCCGGTGTCCATCGTGGGCACCTTCGCGGGCATGTATGCGCTGGGCTTCTCCATCAACACGCTGACATTGTTCGGCCTGGTGCTGGCCATCGGCATCGTGGTGGACGACGCCATCGTGGTGCTGGAAAACGTGGAACGCATCATGTCCTCCGAAGGGCTGACGCCGCGCAAGGCCACCCTGAAAGCCATGGAAGAGGTGACCGGCCCGGTCATCGCCATCGTGCTGGTGCTGTGCTCGGTGTTCATTCCCGTGGCCTTCATGGGCGGCCTTGCCGGGCAGATGTACAAGCAGTTCGCCATCACCATCGCGGTGTCGGTGATCATCTCGGGCCTGGTGGCCCTGACGCTCACCCCCGCCCTGTGCGCCCTGATGCTGAAGCCCGGCCATCATGAACCGCCGCGCTTCTTCCGCTGGTTCAACGCGTGGTTCGAGCGCGTCACCCACCGCTACACCGGCGGCGTCACCTTTCTCATCCGCCGCACGGGCCTTGCGCTGGTGCTGTTCGCCTGCCTGGGCGGCGCCACCTGGCACCTCTTCCAGATCGTGCCCGGCGGCCTCGCCCCGGACGAGGACCAGGGCTACATCATCGGCCTGTACATCCTGCCCGACGGCGCAAGCCTGCAACGCAGCCGCGTGGTGGCCGACCTGATGGACAAGAGCCACATGGAAGACCCCCGCGTGGCCAACCTGATCACCCTTACCGGGCTCGACCTGCTCTCCGGCATGCCCAAGCCCAACTTCGTCACCTCGTTCGTGCCGCTGAAGCCGTGGGACGAGCGCAAGGGCGAGGGGCAGTCGTCGTTCGATTACGCCCGCAAGGTGTTCGGCGTGGGCATGGGCGTGCCCGAAGGCGTTGTGCTGGCCTTCAACCCGCCGCCCATCTCCGGCATGAGCAACACCGGCGGCTTCGAACTGTACGTGCAGAACCGCGGCGAAGGGGACAGCAAGGCCCTGGCCGCCATGGTGGGCAAGCTTACAGCCGCCGCGGCCAAGCGGCCCGAACTGGCGGGGGTGCAGACCACCTTCAGCGCCAACGCGCCGCAGCTGTTCATCAGCCTGGACCGCAACAAGGCCAAAGCCTTGGGCGTGCCGGTGAACACCATCTTCGAGACCATGCAGGCCACATTCGGGGCCAGCTACGTGAACGACTTCAACAAGTTCGGCCGCACCTACAAGGTGCAGCTGCAGTCGGAGGCCGACTTCCGATCCCGTCCGGCGGACGTGGCCAACGTGTTCGTTCGTTCCAAGTCGGGCGAAATGATCCCCCTCACCGCACTGGTGGACGTGAAGGAAGTGACCGGCCCCGAAGTGGTGGAACGCTTCAACGTGTTCCCCGCCGCCAAGGTGGTGGGCGGCCCCGCCGCCGGGTACAGCTCCGGCCAGGCCATCGCCGCCATCGAGGCGGCGGCGGCAGAGGTCTTGCCCCCGGAATACACCCTGGCCTGGTCCGGTTCCGCCTACCAGGAAAAGCAGACCGGCGGGTCATCCTCGCTGGTGTTCGTGCTGGGCCTGGTCATGGTCTTCCTGATCCTGGCGGCGCAGTACGAAAAGTGGTCGCTGCCGCTGGCGGTCATCATGGCCGTGCCGTTCGCCCTGTTCGGGGCCATCTGCGCGGTGTGGCTGCGCGGCCTTGCCAACGACGTGTACCTGCAGATCTCGCTGGTCACGCTCATCGGCCTTGCCGCCAAGAACGCCATCCTCATCGTGGAGTTCGCGGTGATCAAGCGGCACGAGGGCCTTTCGCTGGTGGAATCGGCCATCGAGGCCGCCCGCCTGCGCTTCCGGCCCATCATCATGACCTCGCTGGCCTTCGTGCTGGGCTGCGTGCCGCTGGCCATCAGCACCGGGGCCGGGGCGGCCAGCCGCCACTCCATCGGCACCGGGGTCATCGGCGGGATGCTGGCGGCGACCTTCATCGCCACCTTCTTCATCCCCATGTTCTACCGGCTGATCATGGGCCTGAGCGAACGCATGCGCGGCACCGAGGCCATGCGCACCATGGCCGTGGGCAAATACTGCGAAGAAGACCGTCACTCGGCCTTCCAGAACCTGCCCCCCGACGGGACCGAAGAGAGCGGCCCCGATTGCAACAAGGAGAAGCGCCATGACTAACCTTCAGGGCTTCGCATACGACCAGCCGTCGCGCCCGCTTCGCCTGGCGGCGCTGGCGCTGTCGGCGGCGCTGCTGGCAGGCATGCTGTCCGGCTGCGCCTTCGGGCCGGACCACGCCCGCCCCGCCATGGACCTGCCCGACGCCTGGCGCGCGGGCACGGCCGATGCGGGCACGGTGCAGGACGGCTGGTGGAAGGGCTTCGGCGACCCGGCCCTGGATACCCTGGTGGCCGCCGCGCTGGACCACAACCGCGACCTGGCCAAGGCCATCGCCAACGTGGACGAGGCCCGCGCCCAACTGGGCCTTGCCCGGGCCAACCAGATGCCCCGGCTCGACGCGCAGGGCTCCACCGAACGCCAGCGCGTTTCGCTGAACGCCTTCAACTCGTTCACCCAAGAGACACGCATCCAGGATCTGCACAGTGCCGCTGGCGCCCTGTCGTACGAGGTAGACCTGTGGGGCCGCTACCGCCGCGCCACCGAGGCGGCGCGCGCCCAACTGCTCTCCACCGTGGCCGCGCGCGACACCGTGCGCCTGGCCCTGACGGCGCAGGTGGCCCGCACCTACTTCGACCTGCGCGCCTACGACCAGCAGTTGCAGGTGGCCCGCGACACGCTGGCCTCGCGCGAATCCACCCAGGAACTGCGCAAGGTGCGCTTTGAACTGGGCCTGACCAGCGAACTGGACTACAGGCAGGCCATCGCCGAGGCGGCGTCGGCCCGGTCCACCGTGCATACCCTGCAATACAACGTGGCCGCCAGCGAGGCGGCGCTGGGCGTGCTGACCGGCCGAAGCCCGCGAGAGATCGTCACCGGCACCGTGGACCGCGGCCTCGCCGTGGACGCCGTGCCCGTGCCCCCCACCGTGCCCGCCGGGCTGCCCTCGGCCCTGCTGGAGCGCCGCCCGGACATCGTGCAGGCCGAACAGCAACTGGCCGCGGCCAGCGCCAACATCGGCGTGGCCAAGGCGGCTTACTTCCCGGCCATCTCGCTTACCGGCCTGCTGGGCTACGAGAGCAGCGACCTGACCCAGCTGTTCACCGGGCCTTCCGGCACGTGGCGGTATGCGGGCAGCGTGACCATGCCCATCTTCGACTTCGGCCGGGTCAAGGCCGGGGTGGAAGCGGCGGAGGCGCGCCAGCGCGCCGCCCTGGCCGGGTACGAAAAAGCCGTGCAGGACGCCTTCCGCGAGGCGCAGGACGCCCTGGTGGCCAACCGCAAGGCGCGCGGCGTGGTGGAGGCGCAGACCACCCAGGTCACCGCGCTGCGCCGCTCGCTGCACCTGGCCCGGCTGCGCTACGACAACGGCTATTCCAGCTACCTTGAAGTGCTGGACGCCGAGCGCAGCCTGTTCGAGGTGGAGATATCCCTGGCATCGGCCCAGCGCGACCAGCTGGTGGCCGTGGTCGAGGTATACCGCGCCCTGGGCGGCGGATGGGGCGGCATTGCCCCGCAGCAGCCCGGCGAATCCGGGGACGCGGCCGGAAACGGCTCGGCCAAGCCCGACAAGGCCGTGGCGGCCGCGCAATGAGCGACGGCCGCAACTGCCGCCGCTGCCGCGTGGACCGAGCCGAGCGCAAGGGCGCGCACGGCTTCGGCCACACCGTGAAGGAACTGGCCCGCGCCTGGCGGGCCGAGTTCGACCGGCGCTTCCGCCCCATGGGCCTCTCCGACACCAGCTGGGTGGTCATCTGGCTGTTGTCCGAGCACGGCTCGCTCCCCCAGGGGCGGGTGGCCGAACTGCTGGGCGTGGAGGGCCCCACACTGGTGCGCCTGCTGGACCGCATGGAAAAGGAAGGCTGGGTACGCCGCCAACCCTCGGAAACCGACCGCCGGGTGAAGCTGGTGGCCCTGACCGACCAGGCCCGCCCGGTGTACGACGCCATGCTGGACATCGGCTTCGCCCTGCGCGACGAACTGATGCACGACATCCCGGATGAGCATCTGGACATCGCCCACGCGGTGATGCTGCGCCTGCTGGACAAACTGGACGCGCTGGCTGGGGGCGAAGCGGGAGAATGCACTCCCTGACGCCCCGAATGAGCCGAATGAGCCAAATGAGCCGGACGAACCGGATCGGCCGGATCTGACTGACGGGCACGCCCGCCCGCAAGCCGCACGAAACGACAACGCGGCGTCTTCAAGCGAAGACGCCGCGTTTTTCGTTGGCTGGCAAGCCGAGCAGCGGGAACGTGCGGCTATTTGGGCAGTCCGCCCAGAATGCCGCCGATCATGGCGATCACCGCCCCGCCCACGCACACCAGCGCGATGGTGCGGGCCTTGGGGTCTCCGGCCAGGTGGCGCTTCCACGCCACGAACGCCTGATACCACAGCCACGCGCCGAGCACGGTCAGAATCATGGGAATGACGGGCATGGGGTCTCCTTTGGAAAGGGGACGGACGGTCCGGAAGGGATGGCGCAGCCCCCAAGGCATGACGCCGGACGGTGCGCCGTCATGGCATGCAGCGCGCCCGCGCGCAAGCCCCCGCCCCATGTTCCTGGCGCGTGCGGAGCCATGGCGTGTTCTCGCCCGGCGGCTTCGGCTAGCCCCCGACGCCGCCTTGCTACGGCGCGGGCCGAGCCGCCGCCGGGGCGGCTGCGTCCACGGGGGCTTCAGGCCAGCCGCCGCCCAGCGCCTTGTACAGTGATACCAGGTGCAGCAGCACGCCGGAGCGGCTGCGGGCCAGTGCCTCTTCCACCTCCAACTGGCGGCGCTCGGCGTCCAGCACTGTCAACAGGTCGTCCACGCCTTCCATGTAGCGCACGTTGGCCAGCCGGGTGGCCTCGGCCTGGGCGGCCAGCGCGCTGGCCAGCCGTTCGCGCTCCACGAATGATTCGGCGTAGCGGGCCAGCGCGGTCTCCACGTCCTCGAAGGCCACCAGCACGGTCTTGCGCCAGCGCTCCAGGGTGGCCTCGCGCCGGGCCTCCAGCGCGGCCACGGCGGCCCGAGTGCGCCCGCCCTCGAAGATGGCCCAGCGCACGCCGGGCATGATGGTCCAGGCGCGGCTTTCGTCGCGGAACAGGTCGGAGAAATGAATGCTGTTCAGCCCGTACGAGCCGGTAAGCGAAAACTTGGGGAACAGGTCCGCCTCGCGCTGGCCGATATCGGCCGTGGCCGCGTGCAGTTCGTGCTCCACGCGGCGGATGTCCGGGCGGCGCAGCAACAGGTCCGAGGGCAGGCCCACGGGCACCAGGTCGGGCACGGCGGGCAGGGGCGCGCGGGGGGCCAACCGCTCGCGCAGGGCGGCGGGGGCCATGCCGCACAGGACGCCCAGCCGGTGGATGGAGGCGTCCACGGCCGCGCGCAACGGGGGCGCAAGCGCTTCGGTGCGCTGCAACTGCGCCTCGGCCTGGAACACGTTCATCTCGCTGGCCACGCCCACGTCGCGGCGCAGCCGCACCAGGTTCAGCGTGCGCCGCTGCGCTTCGGCGTTGCGCTCGGCCACGTCCAGCCGGGCCTGCGCGCCGCGCAGTTCCACGTAGGCGCGGGCCGTTTCCGCCGCCACCGAAAGCAGCATGTCGGATAGCCCGGCGTCCGCCGCGCGTTCGCGGGCGCGGGCCGCTTCCACGCCGCGCCGCGCGCCGCCGAAGATGTCGATTTCCCACCGCGCGTCGAAACCGGCCTGGTACAGGTCGCTTTCCACCGGCATGTGGGCCATTTCCAGCGACTTGCCGGTAAGGGTGTTGCTGCTCACCCGGCTGCGCTCGAAGCTGCCCCCGGCCGAAGCCTCGGGCAGCAGCGCGCCCACGGCCACGCCCACGGCGGCGCGGGCCTCGCGCAGGTTGGCGGCGGCCATGAGGGTGTCGTTGTTGTGCCCCACGGCGGTGGCCACCAGTTCCGACAGCAGCGGGTCGCCCATGCGGCCCCACCACTGGGCGTCCGGACTGGCGGTGGTCACCGTGGCGCGCGCGGCCTCGGCACCGCCTTTCGCGGCGGCCCCGGCAAGCTCGGGCCTGGTCTTGGCCGCGCTCCATTCCGTGGGCGCGGCGGGCGGCTCGGGCCGGGTGTGGTCCGGCCCCACGGCGCACCCCGCGAGGGCAAGGAAAAGGATCGCCGCCAGGGCCGAAAACAGCCTGCCGGAACGGCGGCCAGCCCGGGCCGGTGCATGGTGCGCGTTCATGGCGTCTCCTGCGGCGCTGCGCCTGGCGCGAGGCCGGACGGTTCGGACGGTGCGGCGGCCACCTGGCGCAGCCCCCCGGTGACGAAGGCCAGGGTATGTGCGGTCAGCAGTTCCAGCCCTTCGGCCGAAAGGGCCAGGTTGGGGAACACCCTGCGGAATATCTCGCGGTTCAGGTACATGCTGAGGCACATGGAAATGATGTGCATGCACGAAAGCTGCACCCTGGCGTGCCCGTCGGGCAGGCCCAGCAGTTCGGACACGGCCGCGCGCAGGAACATGGACTTGGGCGCGATCTCGGCGCGCACCAGTTCGTCCAGGAAGGGCGTGGGGCGCATCATTTCCTGGGTCATCAGCTTGAGCTGCCAGGCCGAAGGGTCGGTGCTGAGCAGGTTGGACAGCAGGTCGCGGATGATGATACCCACCCGCTCGGCCGGGGGCGCGCCCGCGGGCACCGAGGCGCGCAGATCCTCGGCCGTGAGGAAGCGACGGTGCGCCTCGTGCAGGGCGGCGGCGTACAGCTTGTCCTTGCCCCCGAAATGATAGTTGATGGCAGCGGGATTCGCGCCCGCGAGGTCGCAGATTTCCTTGCCGGTGGCCCGGTCGTAACCGTGCTCGGCAAAGACCATCCCCGCCGCCTCCAGCAGGCGCTGGCGGGTGGATTCGCGGCCCTGCTCGCGTTCCGGCCCCTTGCCGGCCGCGCCCGGTGACGCGGGGCCGGAAGCCGCCACGGAAGGGGCGGCATGGGACGCACTGGGCATATGCTCGGACGACTTCTTCATGCGCATGCTATAGGATAGTGGCGGGGATGGTGTCAAATTCAAAATTAAAATTTGAATTTGACTTTTGCCCGGCACGGAACTAGGCTCGTTCCATTCCACCGGAACCGCCACCGCACGCCTGCCGCGTGCGCCCCGGAGCAGCGCATGAAGAAACGCATCCTCATCCTCGCCGTGCTGGCGCTGTGCATTGCCGGGGGCGTGCTGACCTGGCGCGCCCTGCGCCCCGCGCCCGACGCGGGGCTGGTGGTGCTGTACGGCAACGTGGATCTGCGCCAGGTTTCCCTGGCCTTCAAGGACGCCGAGCGCGTGGCCCGCGTGGTGGCCCGCGAGGGCGACCGGCTTGCCCCCGGTACGCTGGTGGCCGTGCTGGAAACCGACCGCCTGGACCGCGAGATCGCCCGCGCGAAAGGCCGCGTGGCCGCGCAGGCCGCCGCGCTGGAACGGCTGGAAAACGGTTCCCGCCCGCAGGAAAAGCGCAGGGCCCGCGCCGATGCCGACGCCGCCGCCGTGGAACTGGCCAATGCCGAGCGCACCTACGCCCGGCTGCATGCCCTGTCCGGCTCCGGGGCCGCGCGCGAACAGGACGTGGACGACGCCCTGGCCGCGCGCGACCGGGCCGCCGCCCGCCTGCGCGTGGCACAGGCCCAGCTGGCCCTGGTGGAGGAAGGCCCCCGGCGCGAGGACATCGCCGAGGCCCGCGCCTCGCTGGCCGCCCAGCGGGCCGACCTGGCCGTGCTGGAACAGCGCCGCGCCGACAGCGAACTGCGCGCCCCCTCGTCCGGCGTGGTGCGTTCGCGCCTGCTGGAGCCGGGCGACATGGCCTCTGCCCAGCGCCCGGTGTGCACCATGGCCCTCACCGACCCCAAGTGGGTGCGCGCCTACCTGACCGAAACCCAGCTTGGCCGCGTGCATGAAGGCATGCCCGCCGAAATCGCCATCGACGCCCGGCCCGGCCAGCCGCTGGAGGGCTGGCTGGGGTTCATCTCGCCCACGGCGGAATTCACACCCCGCAACGTGGAAACGCCGGAACTGCGCACCTCGCTGGTGTACGAGGCGCGCGTGTTCGTGCGCGACCCCGGCGACGTGCTGCGCCTGGGCATGCCCGCCACGGTCACCCTGCGTGAGGGCCACGCGGTGCCCGTGCGGACCGGGGGACAGACCGGCGCGCCGGGTCCGGCCAACGCCACGGCCAACGCCGCGCCCGGAGCCGCGCAATGACCTCCCCTTCGCCCGTGTTCGCCACACGCGGGCTGTGCCGGACCTTCCGCGTTGCCGGACGTGAAGTCCGCGCCGTGGACGGGGTGAGCCTGGACCTTGCCCCCGGCACCATCAACGGCCTGCTGGGGCCGGACGGCGCGGGCAAGACCACCCTGCTGCGTCTCGCCGCCGGGCTGCTGCTGCCCGACGCGGGCAGCCTGACCGTGCTCGGCCGCGACACCGTGGCCCAGGCGCAGGCCGTGCAGTCGGCCATCGGGTACATGCCCCAGCGCTTCGGCCTGTACGAAGACCTTTCCGTGGCCGAAAACCTCTCCCTGTACGCCGACCTGCACGGGGTATCAGCCGCACAAAAAGCCGAACGCTGGCCCGCGCTGATGCGCATGACCGGTCTCGCCCCGTTTCTCGACAGGCTGGCCGGGCGGCTTTCCGGCGGCATGAAGCAGAAGCTGGGGCTGGCCTGCACCCTGGTTCGCTCGCCCCGGCTGCTGCTGCTGGACGAACCCACCGTGGGCGTGGACCCGCTGTCGCGACGCGAATTGTGGAACATCGTGTTCTCGCTGGTGCGCGGGCACGGCATCACCGTGCTGGTCAGCACCGCCTACCTCGACGAGGCGGAGCACTGCGACCGGGTGGCCATCATGCACCACGGGCGGCTGGTGGGCGATGGCGCACCCGGCGACTTCACCCGGCCGCTGGCGGGCCGCACCTGGTTCGTCGCCCCAACCATGCGCGCCCGTGCGGCCCAGAACCTGCTGGACGCGGCCCCTGGCGTCACCGATGCGGTGCTGCACGCGGGTGGGGTGCGCCTGCTCACCGACACGCCGGAGGCGGCGCGGGCGTTGACGGATTGCGGGTTGCTGTCCGAAGAAGGGCAGGAGCCAGGCTCCGTGGGCCACCTGACCCCGAGAACGCCCGGCTTCGAGGACGGCTTCCTCGCCCTGTTCGCCGCGCTGCCGCAAGAGCCGGGCACGGGCGAAGAGCCCGCGCCCGCCGTCAGCGCGCCCCACGCAACATTCGTCGCCGCCTCCGCCCCCCCTGAGCCGGGCTGCCCCCCGCAGGCCCTCGCCGCCTCGCCCGTTCCCGATGCATCGGATGCGCCGCCCGTCATCGAGGTGCGCGACCTGGAGCGCCGCTTCGGTTCCTTCATGGCCGTGAAGGGGGCCAGCTTCGACGTCCGGCGCGGCGAAATCTTCGGGCTGCTCGGTCCCAACGGGGCGGGCAAGTCCACCATCTTCCGGATGCTGTGCGGCCTCTTGCCGCCCACCGGCGGCAGCCTGCGCGTGGCCGGGGTAGACCTGCGCCGCGCCCCGGCCGCCGCCCGCCGCAGGGTGGGCTACGTGGCCCAGAAATTCTCGCTGTACGGACAGCTTTCGGTCATCGAGAACCTGCGCTTCTTCGCCAGCGCCTACGGGCTGACCGGCGCGGCGCGCGAGTCGCGCATCGCCTGGGCCCTGCGCGACTTCGACCTGGCCGACGCGGCCGACGCCCAGAGCGGCGAACTGTCCCTGGGCTACCGCCAGCGGCTGGCCATGGCCTGCGCCCTGATGCACGAGCCGGACATCCTGTTCCTGGACGAGGCCACCTCGGGCGTGGACCCGCTGGCCCGGCGCGAGTTCTGGCGGCGCATCACCGCGCTGGCGGAATCGGGCGTCACGGTCATCGTCACCACTCATTTCCTGGACGAAGCGGAATACTGCGACCGCATGGCCATCCTGGTGGGTGGCGAGGTGCTGGCCCTGGGCACCCCGGCGGAAATCCGCGCCCTCGCCCCCCCCGCCAGCCCGCAGCAGGGCGGCCAGCGCGCTGGCGAGAACCGGGGCGCGCCCGCCACCGCCAGCCAGCCCACCATCGAACGGGCCTTCATCGCGCTGGCGGAACGCCACCGGGCCAGCGGCCCGGCCAGCGCGCCCGATTCGACCGGTTCGGCTGGCTCGACGGTTTCACCCGACGCACCCGCCCCAACGGCCGCCCCCGGCACGCTGCCCCTTGCATCCGGCGTCGCCCCTTCTTCCGTCGCCCTCCTGCCCGCCGCCCCCGCGCGGGAAGCCCGCCCGTCCGCCTTGCCCGCCCTGCTGGTGCGCATGCGCGGCCTGCTGCGCAAGGAATGGCTGCAGGTGATGCGCGACCCCAGCGCCATCGCTATCGCCCTTATCATGCCGGTGGTGCTGCTGCTTCTGTTCGGCTACGGCATCAGCCTGGACGCCCGCGACGTGCCCGTGGCCATCGTGGCCGACGACCTGGGGCCGGAGGCCATGGAATTCGCCGCGCGCCTGCTGCTGGCCGACACCTTCCGCCCCCGCGTGGTCACCGGCATGCGCCAAGCGGAGGAAGACCTGCGCGCCGGGCGGGTGGACGCCATCGTGCATCTGCAATCGGACTTCGCCCGCCGCCTGTCGGATGCCACGGCAGGGGCCGCCGCCAGCACCGCCCGTCCCGACGGCGCGCCGCCCGCAGGGGATACGGGCACCGTGCCGGTGCAGCTCATCGTCAACGGGGTGGACCCCAACAACGCCCGCACCGTGTCCGGCTACGTCACCACCGTGTGGCAAAGCTGGCTGTCCGGGCGGGTGGCCGCCGCCGGGCAGGCCCCGGCCGTGCGCCTGGTGCCGCGCATGTGGTTCAACCCCGCGTCCGACAGCCGCTACTTCCTGGTGCCGGGGCTGATGGTGCTGATCATGACCCTGACCGGAGCGCTGCTGACCGCCATGGTCATGGCCCGCGAATGGGAGCGCGGCACCATGGAGGCCCTGCTGGTGACCCCGGTGCGCATGGGCGAACTGCTTACCGGCAAGTTGCTGCCCTATTTCGTGCTGGGCATGGGGGGCATGGTGCTGACCGTGATCATGGCCCTGTACCTGTTCGGGGTGCCCCTGCGCGGCTCGCTGGCGGTGCTGGCCGGGGCCGCCTCGCTGTTCCTCACGGCGGCGCTGGGCATGGGCCTGTTCATCTCGGTGCTGGCGCGCAACCAGTTCATCGCCGGGCAGGCCGCGTTGCTGGCCACCTTTCTGCCCGCGCTGTTCCTTTCCGGGTTCATCTTCGACCTGGAAAGCACCCCCGCCTTCGTGCAGGTGGTCTCGTACGCCATCGCGGCGCGCTACTTCGCCACCCTGCTGAAGACCATCTTTCTGGCGGGCGACGTATGGGAAGTCATCGTGCCCAACGCCCTGGCCCTGGCCGCGCTGGCGGCCTTTTTCCTGACAGTGGCCAGGCTGCGCTGCCGCAAGCGGCTGGACTAGGGGGACCCCATGCACGATCGCCTGCCCGCTTCCGCCGCCGCACGCACCCCGGCCACGCCGGCCCTGTCCGGCCAGACAGGGCCGCTGACCACGCTGCACCGCCTGCTGGCGCTCATCATCAAGGAATTCCTGACCCTGCTGAAGGACCCCAAAAGCCGCACCGTGGTCATCCTGCCGCCGCTGCTCCAGACCATCATCTTCGGCTACGCGGCCACCTTCGACCTGGTGGACGTGCCCTGCGCCATCTACGACGAGGACCGCAGCGCTGCCTCGCGCGAGCTGGCAGCGCGGGTGGCCGGGTCGCCCACCTTCCGGGTGGTGGCGGACATCGGCCGCGACGCGGACATTGCCCGGCATCTTGATGCGGGCCAGGTGCGGCTGGTGCTGCGCATCGGGCAGGGGTTCGAACGCGCCCTGACCCTGCGCGGCGCGGCGGGCGCCCCGGCCGCTGCCGCCGATGGCGCAGATTCCGCCGTCGCGTCGCCCGGCACGTCACCCGCCCCCTCCCAGGCCGTAATCCAGGCCATCGCCGATGGGCGCAACTCCAACACCGCCGGGCTCGCCCTCAACTACATGGCCTCCATCGTGGACGACTTCGGGGCGCGGTACGCGGCAGCCCACGGCGGGCAGCCCCGCCCCTCCACGCTGGTGGTGCGCTCGTGGCACAACCCCAACCTGCTCAGCCGGTGGTTCTTCGTGCCGGGCATCGTGGTCATGGTGACCATGGTGGTCACGCTGATCATCACCGCCCTGTCCGTGGCCCGCGAGCGCGAACAGGGCACCTTCGACCAGATGCTGGTCACCCCCTACCGCCCCACGGAACTGCTGATCGGCAAGGCCGCGCCCGGCTTTCTGGTGGGGCTGCTCGAGGCTTCGCTCATCGTGGCCATGGCGGTGTTCTGGTTCGGGGTGCCCCTGCGCGGCAGCCTGCTGACCCTGTACGCCGGGCTGGTGCTGTTCCTGTTCTCGGTGGTGGGCATCGGCCTGATGATCTCCTCCCTCTCCGTGACCATGCAGCAAGGGCTGCTGGGCATGTTCCTGTTCACCATGCCCGCCGCCATCCTGTCCGGGTTCGCCACGCCCATCGCCAACATGGCCGAGCCGGTGCAATGGCTGACCTACGTCAACCCCATGCGCTACGTGCTCATCGTGGTGCGCGGGGTGTTTCTGGAAGGGGCGGACCTGGCCCTGCTGGCCCCGCAATTGTGGCCGCTGGCGCTCATCGGCGCGGTGTGCATGGCGGCGGCCGGTTGGCTGTTCCGACACCGCATCCAGTAGCCTGGCGGCATCCCCCTGGTTTGGCCCACCGTGGCGCGGCGTGCCGTTTGCTACAATTATGTTCATTTCACGCCTTTTCGTCTGATCCCCCGTCTCTCCAACTCCCGCCACAATTTCCCGGACCTTGCCCCGGCGCACCAGGCCTCGCCCGGCATATGTTCCGCGGCAGCCGCGCCTCGGCTTCCTCCATCCTCGCCCCCATCGGGCCACCCCGATTTTCTTTGACGGCCCGGCGCATGCGCTGGTTGCCTGCGCCGATCGCCGCCGCAAAACCTCCCCAACGTCGCGCGTACCCGCCATTTTTGCTTGATTTTACAATTATGAATTTTATTATGATGCTTTTTAGTCGTTTTCTGTAAAAATAACCGCAAAGACCATGCCCCTCCTCGCACGCCAGAAAAAACAACCAATGATTCCAACGCATTTTGCGCTTGGACCAGAGATTGCTCCAGCGGCCCTACAACATCACCGCACCCTTCGAGGGGTTTTCGATCACGGGGCCGAAGGAGGAACCAATGACTACCGCATCACCCACGGGCAAACGCTCCCTGCTGTCTCTGGCCATCGGGTGCTCCGCGCTGGGGCTGGCCGCGCTCGCACCGCTGCCCGCCTTTGCCGAGGACGCACCGCAGTTCCTGTCGCAGTCCGACGCCAACACGCTATGGACGCTCATCGCCGCCATTCTCGTCATGTTCATGCAGGCGGGGTTCGCGTTCGTGGAGGCGGGGCTTACCCGCGCCAAGAACGCGGGCAACATCATCATGAAGAACTTTCTGGATTTCGCCGCCGGTGCTCCCATCTTCTTTCTGTTCGGCTTCGGGCTGATGTTCGGCAAGTCCGTCAGCGGGTTCATCGGCGGCTCGGACTTCGCGCTGCTGGCGTATGACTCCACCACGCCCGAAGGCATGTGGGCGCTGACCTTCTGGTTCTTCCAGGCGGTGTTCGCGGCCACCTCGGCCACCATCGTGTCCGGCGCCATCGCAGAGCGCACCAAGTTCGGCGCGTACATCCTCATGAGCATGGTGGTGACGGGCCTGATCTACCCGGTCACCGGCCACTGGGCGTGGGGCAACCTGTTCGGCAACGAAGGCGGCTGGCTGGCGGCCATGGGCTTCGCCGATTTCGCCGGTTCCACCGTGGTCCACTCGGTGGGCGGCTGGATCGCCCTGGCCGGGGCCATCGTGGTGGGCCCGCGCCTTGGCAAGTACAGCGCCGACGGCAAGCCCCGCTCCATCCAGGGCCACAGCCTGCCGCTGGCCGCCCTTGGCGTGTTCATCCTGTGGTTCGGCTGGTTCGGGTTCAACCCCGGCTCCACCACCGTGGCCAACGGCACCATCGGCTACATCGCGGTCAACACCTGCCTTGCGGGCTGCACGGGCATGCTGGGCGCCATGATCACCATCTGGCTGAAGTACGGCAAGCCCGACGTTTCCATGAGCATGAACGGCGCGCTGGCGGGCCTGGTGGCCATCACCGCCGGGTGCTTCGAGGTGTCTCCCATCGGCTCGCTGATCATCGGCTTTGGCGCGGGCATTCTGGTGGTGCTCTCGGTGCTGTTCATCGACCAGGTGCTGAAGATCGACGACCCGGTGGGCGCGGTTTCGGTGCACGGCGTGTGCGGGGCATACGGCACGCTGATGGTGGGCCTGTTCGCGGCCCCCGGCTACGGCACCATTACCGGCCTGTTCTACGGCGGCGGCGTGGATCAGTTGGTCACGCAGGCCATCGGCGTAGGCGCGGCCTTCGCCTGGGCCTTCGGCACCGGGTTCGTCTTGTTCACCGTGCTCAAGCTGGTGATGGGCGTACGCGTGCCCGTCGAAGAAGAAATGAAGGGCCTCGACATCACCGAACACGGCTCCGAAGCCTACAGCGGCTTCCAGATCTTCTCCAACGAGTAAGGGCAGGGGGATACCACAATGAAACTCATCATCGCATACGTCCGGCCCGAACGCCTGACCGCCGTAAAGCAGGCACTGTACACCCGGCAGATCTACAGCATGTCGGTCACCAACATCCTGGGCGCTGGCCGCCAGAAGGGCTACACCGAAACCTACCGTGGCGTCGTCAGCGAAGTGAACCTGCTGAAGAAGGTGCGCATCGAGATCGGCATCAAGGACGAACTGGAGGCCGCCGCGCTGGAAGCGGTGACCGAAGGGGCCCGCACCGGCAAGGAAGGGGACGGGGTGGTCTTCGTGATGGACGTGGCCAAGGGGCTGCGCATCCGCACCGGCAACCCGGTGGCCTAGCGGACCGCTGCCGCCCCCGCCGCACCGCAGGGCGGACAAGCAGCACGGGCAGCACTGGCACAACGCAAACAGAACCGCCCGGACCGAAGGGTCCGGGCGGTTTTACGTTTATCCGGTCGAATACAGGCGAGAAGGTCAAGGCCTTCGAAGCATCAGTTGGGGGCACACACCACGGCAGGATCGCGGAAGGTGAACTCGCACGGGGGCAACGGCTTGCTCTGCCAGTGCTGGCCTTTGCGAACGCTGTTCAGGCAGTCCATCCGCTCGATGAGCGCATGCCCGCCATCACCGGTGCACAGCAGCATCACCGGGCGTGCATTGCCGTCCTTGTCGCGCAGGGTGGCGGCCCGCAATTGGTAGTCCGAGAACATCTCGCGGGCTTCGTCGTCCCCCGCCAACACCATGGGGGGCAATGCCTCGGGCTGGGCGGGGTCTGCCTTGCCCGTCAGCACAAGACCCTGGGCCTGTTTGGCCAGGCGCAGCATCACGGTGGACATCGGCCCCATGGTCGACGGATCCGAGTTGCCGTTGCACTTGGCACACGCCGAAAGCAGCATGGCCACGCCCAGCACGACCACCACAGCCACACTGCCGATCCGCCTCGCCATCCCCCATTTTCTCCCGTTCCACGCCTGCATGCATTACCCCCAAAACACGTACTTGGCAGAGCGGTCGTCGCTCAGGCCGGTGTCAAGATTCCACTCGCCCACATGGGCAAGTGCCGTGGCGTCACCCAACAGGGCCGCGCGGTACATGCTTCCCCACATCTCCCGTACGCTGGCCGCCGCCTTCTCGTAGATATCGCGGTACGCCATGGGGCCGACCGGGGTTTCAAGCTGTGCAAGGTACGTGGCGTCCACGTCCTGTGCCTTCGGATACATCTTGCCGGGCACAACGTGCCGCCCCAGCGCAACCAGCAGCCGCTCCGTCTCGATCTTGTGCATGACGTCGGTGAAGCCGTCGAACCAGCCGTCGATGTCCGGATCGTCGCCCATGTCGGCAATATCTCCCGTGTCTTTCAGCATCTTCCACCACACCGTGGCAATGACCGGGTCGAGCCTGTCGGGGTCACCGGGACGAAACAGCTTCTTCAGACCCGTGCTGACGATGTGGGCGCTGGTGGGGTCATCAAGACCATGAAACTCGTTGATAATGTAAGCGTCCTGATGCATCTCGCACTCCTGGTGCTTTGCCTTGGTGTCCGGGCCATAGGCCCCGCCCACCCGCGCGTTGACCACCGGATGCATGGTCACGTCGAAGACCACGTGCGAGGCAAACCCCAGAAGCCAGGCAAAGGCCTTAGCCTGGGCCGGACCAGCCCCAAGGCCGTACACGGCTGCGGCACCGGCGTGCAACCGCCCCCCGGTGCGGGCATGGTGCATTCGATCCGCCCATCGGTTGGAGGACGCGCTCATGCCGAAATGGGCCAGGTACGGCATGTCGGGCGAAATGGCCCCAAGTTCCGCATAGGCAGGATGTTCCAGCACAAGACCCGCCGCCGCATTCGACAGCCCGCTGGCGACAAGGTTGTCCGTATCCGTGTTGTACATCACCATGGTCAGATGGGCATACGCGCCGGGCATGGGGCCTCCGTGCAGGGCCGCCGGGGGCGGGTTGGGGGGGGATGACCGCCGGAATGACGGAACGGCGGACGGCTTCCGCAGACCAACCACTATCGTGTACGCTATATAATGCAATGAGAATTTCGGCCGTCGCCCAATGAAAAAGGCCCGCCCCCCGTAGGGCGGGCCTTGACCGCAAGCGCGACGAACGCTGCGGGGGCCGGGAATGCAAAGGCAAGGATCGGGGAAATGCGATGCGCGGGTCGGGCGGCGGGCGACCCGCCCGGCCCCGCGCGGAGGTGCGGGATGAAGCTCGCCCGGTACGGCGCGACTTAGTTCAGGAAGTTGTCCACGGGCACGTAGTCCAGCCCGAAGGCCTCGGCCACGCCCTTGAAGGTGATCTTGCCGTCGATGACGTTGGCGCCCTTGGCGATTTCGCAGTTGTCCTGCATGGCGCGCTTCCAGCCCTTGTTGGCGATGGTCAGCGCGTAGGGCAGGGTGGCGTTGGTCAGGGCCAGGGTAGAGGTCTTGGCCACGGCGCCGGGCATGTTGGCCACGCAGTAGTGCACCACGCCGTCCACCACGAAGGTGGGGTCGGTGTGGGTGGTGGCCTTGGAGGTTTCAAAGCAGCCGCCCTGGTCGATGGCCACGTCCACCAGCACCGCGCCCTTCTTCATGGTCTTCAGCATGTCGCGGGTGACCAGCTTGGGGGCCTTCGCGCCGGTAACCAGCACCGCGCCCACCACCACGTCGGCCTCGCGCACCAGCTTGCGCACGGTGGCCGGGGACGACATGAGCGGGAAGCAGTTGGAGGGCATCACTTCGCTGAGGTGGCGCAGGCGGTCCAGATTCATGTCCAGGATGTACACCTTGGCGCCCAGGCCGCAGGCCATGCGGGCCGCGTGGGTGCCCACCACGCCGCCGCCGATGACCACCACGGTGCCGGGGTCCACGCCGGGCACGCCGCCAAGCAGCACGCCGTTGCCGCCCTGGGCCATTTCCAGGTACTTGGCACCCTGCTGGATGGCCATGCGACCGGCCACTTCGCTCATGGGGGTGAGCAGGGGCAGGCTGCCGTCGGCCTTCTGGATGGTTTCGTAGGCGATGCACACCGCGCCGCTCTTGATCAGGGCCTGGGTCTGCGGTTCGTCGGCGGCCAGGTGCAGGTAGGTGAACACGATCTGGCCGGGGCGGATCATGCCGTATTCGGAAGCCTGCGGCTCCTTGACGTGCATGACCATGTCGGACTTGGCGTAAATTTCGGCCGGGGTGGCCACGATGGTGGCGCCCGCTTCCACGTAGGCTTCGTCGGCAAAGCCGCTGCCCGCGCCGGCGTTCTTTTCCACCAGCAGGGTGTGCCCGGCGTGCACCATCACCTCGACCCCGGCGGGAGTCATGGCGACGCGGTTTTCTTCCTTCTTGATCTCCTTAAGGATGCCAACGATCATCTGAGCCTCCAGATACGCCGGTGGTGCGGCGTGTTTCGGTGCGTTTCGGTGCGCTGCGGAACCCCGGACAGGGCGCGCCCGCGCGGGCGCGGCAGCACTACAGCAAACACCTTGCCAACTTGCCGAAAAATCGGGCGAAACGCCGAACCTTCCAGGCGAGTCACAAAAACGCAAATCGGACCAGTGAGTTGCGCGAGTGAAAACAAGAGGGGGAGAAGCGAAGGGGGGCGGGATATTGGAATGCCGCCACAAGCCGCCAAGGGCGAAGTGGAAATAAATCAGACCACTGTTTGGATAAACAGCGCAAAAAACCCGGAATTACACTGACTGGATTCTGGAATGCTTTCAGACCGCTGGAAAGTTTTCAGACCGCCCTCAGGCCGTGCCTGCGCAGCTTGTCGAGCAGGGCAGTGTGCGAAATCCCCAGCTTTCTTGCCGCCTTGCGCACGCTGCCCGCCGCAGCCACGGCATCGACAATGATCCGTTTTTCAAAAACGGCAATCATATCCTTGAGCCGCCCCTCGCCGTCCTGGCGGAGCGCAGGGCCGCGCGCCTGGCCGGATGCCAGGGCCGCCGCGTCTGCCACGGTGTCGGCAACGCCATCGGCCAGCCGGGCCGACTCGCCGAACAGCCCGCCTTCCAGCTCGTGCGCGAAGAGGATGAACCGCGCCCCCACCACCTCATCCGGACACAAGATGGCCGCGCGCTCCACCACGTTCTTCAGTTCGCGCACGTTGCCCGGCCAGTGGTGCGCCGCAAGCCGCGCCAGCGCCCCTGGCGAAAGGCTGCGCACCGGCCCGCCCAGCCGCGCGGCCAGCCCCAGCAGAAAGTGCTCGGCCAGCACGGCGATGTCCTCGGGCCGTTCCTTCAACGGCGGAATGTGAATGGGCAGCACGTTGATGCGGTAGTACAGGTCCTGCCGAAAGCGCCCCTCCTCCACCAGCCGTTCCAGGGTGCGGTTGGTGGCGGTAACGATGCGCACGTCCACGGGCACCTCGGCCGTGCCACCCACCCGGCGCACGCTGCCTTCCTGCATCACCCGCAGCATCTTGGCCTGCGAGGCCAGGGGCATGTCGCCGATCTCGTCCAGCAGCACCGTGCCGCCGCGCGCCGTCTCGAACAGGCCGGGCTTGCCCTCGCGCCGCCCGCCGGTGAAGGCACCGGCCTCGTAGCCGAACAGTTCGCTTTCCAGCAGCTGTTCCGGCAGGGCCGCGCAGTTGATGGGCACGAACGGCCCCTGCCGCCCGCTGGCGGTGTGGATGGCCCGCGCGAACAGTTCCTTGCCGGTGCCGCTTTCCCCCCGAATGGCGATGATGGAATCGGTGGCGGCCACGCGGCGCGCGAACGAGATGGCGAAACCGATGGCCGGGTGCTGGCCCACGATGTCGCCGAAGGTCACCTGCGCGGGCTCGGTGATGGACCGGGCCAGCTTGCGGATCTCGCGCATGTCGCGGGCCACTTCCACCGCGCCGATGATGCGGCCCTCGCCGTCGCGGATGGGCCTGCGGGTGACGAAGAATTGCAGCCGCCCGCCGCCGGGGGTGGCCACCTCTCGCTTGGCGTCCACCAGTTCGCGGCCGGACAGGCAATCCAGGATGCCCCGGTCGGGCAGGCCCAGCGCGTCCAGCGGCAGGCCGGACAGGTCGGCGGCATGGGCCGCGCCGCCGGGCTTGCCCGGCGCGCCAGACGCGCCCGATGCGCCTGTACACCCGTAGGCCTCGCGGGCCACCTTGTTGATGGAGGTCAGCCGCCCCTGCGCATCGATGGACAGCACCCCGTCGCGCAGGTTGTCCAGCAGCACCAGAAAGCGGTTGGCGCGCTCTTCCGCGGGCAGGGTGTCCACGATGCGGAATTCCAGCAGGTCGGGGATGCGGCCCAGCGTCTCGAACAGGGCGGCGCGGTCCACGTCGCTGGGGCTGTCCGCCTCCAGGTACACGAAGGCCCGGTCCATGCCCGGAGCCAGGCCCGGAGCCGGGCTGGCGGCCGGTGATGTTCCGGGCGCGGAGACCGCCGGAGGCGGGGCGTCGTTGCCCGAGCGGCGCTCCACTTCCATGGAGACGATGGACAGCGCCTGCCCGGCCAGCAGCGAGGACAGGTCGGAAACGATGCCCACCCTGTCGCGAAAGAT
Organism: Desulfovibrio sp. A2; assembly: GCF_000226255.1. Lineage (GTDB taxonomy): Bacteria > Desulfobacterota > Desulfovibrionia > Desulfovibrionales > Desulfovibrionaceae > Cupidesulfovibrio. Next base: position 148,616 of record NZ_AGFG01000050.1, on the reverse strand, counting down.
GCATTCCATTCGTAGTTTCATGCGTGCGTCTTCCGGTACGGGGTGGGCGTGGCGCTTCCCTGTGGTGAATGGTGCGGCTAGTCCGCGCTCCGAGCGCCCAAGGGGGAGGCCGGAGCGGACGCGGAACCGGCGGCGGCAAGGGACGCGGAACCGGGCGCGTTGGCGGCGCTGGCTGCGCTTTCGGCAACGCCTTCGGCCGCCAGTCCGGGCACCGGCTGGTTCTTGCTGTAGGCCGTGGCCTGGCAGATGGCGATGAGCGTGCCTTCGCCGTCGGTGACGCGAATTTCGTAGGTGGCCACCCGGCTGGCGGCGCTGATCTCGCGCGCCTCGGCCGTGAGCGGCCCGCGCCTGCCGGGGGCCAGGAACGATATGGCGGTGTTCAGGTTCACGCTCACCTTGCCGCGCGTGTTGCAGGCCACGGCAAAGGCCAGGTCGGCCACGGCGAAGATGGCCCCGCCGTGGGCCATGCCCACGCCGTTGCGGTGGTGCGCGTCCAGGGGCATGACGGCGCGGGCGTAGCCGCGCGCGGCCTCTGCGATCTCGATGCCCAGGTGTTTGGCGAACATGTCGCGCTCGGCGATGAAGCGGCGGACGTGCTCCATGTCCTCATCTGCAAGGGGCGCGGCGGGCTGGCCGGAATCGGCGGGCGAAGTGGCGGGCGGTGTGCCAAACGGCATGGCTGACATGGCGTCTCCGCGCGGGGTGCGCAACTGCGTGAGCGAAACAGGCGTGTGCGGGAAAGGTCCGGTTCACGAAAGCGTGAAACCGACGGTCGGCAAGGCGCACCGTAGCGGCAGGACCCCCGACTTGTCGAGGGGCAACGCCGCCACGGTCGGGCCGCCGCCTTGCGCGGGCCTTGCCTGCCGCCCCTCGCGGGGCTATGCAGGACGGGCGTCCGGCGGCTTGCCCCCCGCCGCGCGGCCCGCCGCCGGGGGTGCATCCATAAATGTACAAACGCGCCCGCGCGTTCGCTTCGCGACCCCGCGAAGGCTCCCCCAAGAGGTTCCCATGACCGCCCATTCCCTGCTCGCCCTTGCCCTTGCCCTGTTCGTGCTGGCCATCACCCCCGGCCCCGGCGTGTTCGCCGTGCTGTCCGCCGCGCTGGGGCGCGGCCTGCCCACGGCGCTGGCCCTGACCGTGGGCATCATCTGCGGCGACCTCGTCTTCCTGCTGCTGGCCATGGCCGGGCTGACCGTGCTGGCGGAAACCATGGGCGATCTGTTCCTGGTGGTGCGCCTTGGCGGCGCGGCCTACCTGATCTGGCTGGGCGTGGGCCTGTGGCGCGGCGCGGACAAGGCCCGGCCCATGACGGCCCATGCCACCGGCACCCCGGACGACGGCATGCCGCTGCCCGCGCCAACCCCGCTGCGCCTTGCGCGCACCCTGTGCGGCGGGCTGGCCCTTACCCTGGGCAACCCCAAGGTCATCGTGTTCTACGTGGGCTTTCTGCCCACCTTCGTGGACCTGCGCACCCTTGACGCAACGGGGGCCACGCTGGTGGCCGCCACCACGGTAGGCGTGGTGGGTTGCGTGCTGGGCGGCTACGCCGTCATGGCCGCGCGGGCCCGGCGGCTGCTGTCCACGCCGCGCGCCACCCGGCTGCTGCATCGCGGCGCGGGCGCGGTGATGGTGGGCACCGGCGCGGCCATCGCCACGCGCTGAACCCGCTAGGGCCACGCATCCCCCCGGCGGAACATCATCATTTCGCCGGGCGCTAAACCTTCCCCCTGATGCGCCGAAAAGAACAGCGGACGCCCACGCGCCGCATTCCCCTTTCGAGAGAGAGGGCGACCCTGCTCGCGCGCACGGGCCTGGACGACGCAGCAGCCAGGGGGCAGCACCATGCGCACGCCGCGCATTTCCGTGGTGGTGGCCAACCACAACTACGGCCGGTTTCTCGACCGCTTTTTCGGCGCGCTGGCCGCGCAGACCTTTCCGGCCGACGAGGTGGAAGTGGTCTTCGTGGACGACGCCAGCAGCGACGATTCGCGCGATCGCGCCCGCCGCTGGCAGGCCGACGGCCCGTGGGCGGCGTTCCGGGTGCTGGCCCTGCCGCGCGTGGGCAGGCCCGGCCCAGTGCGCAACGCCGGGGCGGAAACGGCGCGCGCCTCCTTTCTGTTGTTCTGCGACCCGGACGACTATCTGGCCCCGGACTTTCTACGGCGCACCCACGCGGCCCTGACGGAACCGGACGGCCACCCCGACGCCGCACCGAACGCCGCGCCGAACGCACGCGGGCGGGACGTGACCGCGCGGGACGTGATCGGGACCGGGTCCGCCCCCCTGCGCGACCTGGCCCACGCCGCCCTGCTGGCCGCCGGGGCCGGGGACGGCCTTGCCCCTGGCGACCTGCCCACCGGCAACCCGGCGTCCGCCGCCGCGCGGCCGCACATCGCCTGCACCGACTATGTGGAGGAATCGCCCACGGGTTCGCGGCTGGTGCGGGTGCCGGATTTTCATCCGGACCTGCTGCGCACCCAGAACCTGTTCCACACCACCTCGCTGATGCGGCGCGAGGTATGGCTGGCCAGCCACGGCTTCCGCGCCGAAACGGCGTACGAGGACTGGGACTTCTGGGTGCAGGCGGCCATGGCCGGGTTCGGGGTGGTGCGCGTGGCGCAGCCGCTGCTGCACTACGTGTTCCACGACGCCAACTACTCGCTGGCGGCCCGCGCCGACGACGGCAGGGCCAAGGCGCGCATCGTGCGCGACAACCCGGCCTTCTTCGAGTCCGAGGTGCGGGCCTGGGCGCGCGCCCTGCTGCGCGGCGAACCGTGGGCGGCCCCGTTCAGCCGGGGGGTCATTCCCCGCGCCGCCGACATCCGCGCCCTGCGCGAACTGTTCGTGGCCCGCATGGGCGCGGCGCGGGCGGAGGCTATTTTTCTCCGCGCCGGGCTGTAGGGGCTGCCCAAAATTGTCCTTTCGCCCGTTGGCGTCGTCAAACTTCGCCTGCCATGGCTTTGCTGTCCTTATCCGTAAGGTTCGCTTCGCTCACCAACGGCTAAGGCTCGGTCGAATACAGCAAGAGTATACTCCCTCATGGCAGGCTTGTTTTCCTCGCCAACGGGCGAAAACCCTAATTTTGGAACAGCCCCTAAAGAACGTCTGCACGCCCACTCCCTGAAAATACGGCGGGCGGAACCGGCACCTGCCGTGTTCCGCCCGCCCCGTAACGTCCGCCATCTTGCGTCCGCGTCCCGGACGCCTATTCCAGGTCGTACTTCTTCAGCTTGTTGTGCAGGGTGGCGCGGGTGATGCCCAGCCGCCGGGCCGCCTCGCTCTTGTTGTCGCCGGTCTCGCGCAGGGTGGCGATGATGGCCCGGCGCTCCAGGTCTTCCAGCGACAGGCCCACGTAAGGGGCCAGCCCGTCGCCGTCGGCCGGGGTGTTCCCCGCGCCCGCGCCGCCGCCAGCCGCGCCCCCCGCCCCGGCCCCTCCGTTCCCGGCGCTGCCCAGATGCAGGGGCAGTTCGCGCTCGGTCACGTAGTCGCCGGTGGCCAGGATGACGGCGCGCTCGATGGCGTTTTCCAGTTCGCGCACGTTGCCCGGCCAGTCGTGGCGCAGCAAAAGGTCCATGGCCTGGGGGGTGAACCCCTTGAGGTGCTTGCGGTTCTTTTCGGTGTACCGGTCCAGGAAGAACGCGGCCAGCAGGGGCACGTCGCCCGCGCGTTCGCGCAGGGCGGGCACGTGCAGGGCGATGACGTTGAGCCGGTAGTACAGGTCTTCGCGAAAGCGCCCGGCCGCCGCCTCTTCGCGCAGGTCGCGGTTGGTGGCGGCGATGACCCGCACGTCCACGGTGAGCGGGGTGTCGCTGCCCACCCGCTGCACCTCGCCCTGTTGCAGGGCGCGCAGCAGCTTGGCTTGCAGGGTCAGGGGCATCTCGCCGATCTCGTCCAGGAACAGGGTGCCGCCGTCGGCCTGCACGAAGCGCCCCTCGCGCCGCCGGTCGGCCCCGGTGAAGGCCCCGCGCTCGTGGCCGAACAGTTCCGACTCCAGCAGGGTTTCGGCCAGCGCGGCGCAGTTCACGGTCACCATCTGCCGGGCGGCGCGGTGGCTGGCCGCGTGCAGGGCGCGGGCCACCAGTTCCTTGCCGGTGCCCGATTCGCCGGTGATGAGCACGGTGGCCTCGGAAGGAGCCACGGTGGCGATCATTTCCACCAGTTCGTGCATGGGCGCGCTGCGGCCGATGATGCCGTGCCCCCCGCCCGCCGCCCCCTGCGCGGAAAGCCGTTCGCGCAGTTCGCGGTTTTCGCTGGCCAGGCGGGTGTGGTCCAGGGCGCGCTCCAGGGTGTGGCGCAGCACGTCGAAGTCCAGCGGCTTGGTCAGGTAGTCGTAGGCCCCGGTGCGCAGCGCCTCCACGGCGGTGTCCACCGAGGAATGGGCGGTCATGATCAGCACCGGCGTGGCCGGGTTCCAGTCCAGGATGCGGTGCAGCGCCTCCAGGCCGTCCATACGGGCCATGCGCACGTCCATGAGCACGGCGTCCCAGGCGCGCTGACGCACCTTTTCCACGGCGGAATCGCCGTCGTCGGCCTCTTCGGTGGCGTAGCCCCAGCCGCGCAGCATGGTGCGCAGCATGGAACGGTGCGCCGCGTCGTCGTCCACGATGAGGATGGTGGCGGTGGTCATGGCGTTTCGTCCTTTGCGGGGCGGTCGGGCCTGTCTGGCCCGCCTGATCGGGCGGGCGCGGCGGACGACGATGCGTCCGGAGCGGCGGCCGGGGTGGCCCCGCCCGTTCCATCATCCGTCCGCCCGGCTGGCGTGTCCGGCGTGTCCGGTGCGTCAGGCGTGCCCGGCGTGTCCGGCATGCCCGGCATGCCCGCCGCATTCGGCTCCGCGGGCAGCAGGAAGGTGACCTCCGTGCCCTGGCCAGAGGCGGAACGCAGCGACACCTCGCCGCCGTGGGCCTCCACGATCTTGTGCACGATGGCGAGGCCAAGGCCCGTGCCCTGGCTTTTGGTGGTGAAATACGGGTCGAAGATGGTGGCCAGGTGTTCCGGCGCGATGCCGGAACCAGTGTCGCGCACCGAAACCGCAATGCGGTTGCCCGGCACGGCGGCCAGGCGCACGGCAAGTTCGCCGCCGTGGGGCATGGCCTCCAGCGCGTTCAGGAACACGTTCAGCAGCGCCTGCGAGAAGCGGTCCGGGTCCAACAGGGCACGCGGCACACCGCGCTGCGGCAGGGCACGCGGCACGCCGCCCTGCGGCAGGGCACGCTCCACGCCGTTCTGCGGCCCCGCCCCTATCACGCCGTCAGGCCCGTCCATTCCGTCGGGCTCCACGCGCACGGTCACGCCCCGGTGGGCGGCGTCCTGCCGCACCAGCCGCAGCACGTGGCGCACCAGGAATCCGGCGTCCACGGGGCGGGGGGCGATGTCCGACGGCCGGGCCAGCCCGATGAGGTCGGAGATGACCCGGTTCAGCCGTTCCACCTCCTGCACCATCACCCGCGCGGCCTCGCGGTCTTCGCTGCCCTCCGCGAAGCGGCTGCCGAAATAGGTGGCGTAGCCCTTGATGGAACTGAGCGGGTTGCGCAACTCATGGGCCACCCCGGCGGCCAGGCTGCCGATGGCGGCCAGCTTTTCGCGGCGGCGCACCTCGTCCTGCAGCCTGCGCACCTCGCGCAGGTCGCGCAGAATCAGGATGGCCCCGGCGTCGGCGTCGCCCCCGCCGGTGGCGATGCGCACCCCGCGCACGCTCATGGGCACGGGCGGGCCGCCCGCCACGGGGCAGTCCAGGGTCACTTCCTCGCCGAAGCGGGGTCGGGCGTCCTCGCCGTCCTGCGCCGCGCCGCCGGTCAATTGTCCGGCCAGTTCCGCCAGCGGCGGGGGCAGCACGCTTGCCGGCGCGGCCCCGGCGGGCACGGAATCGCCCAGGCGCAACAGGTCGCGCGCCGCCGCGTTGCAGGTGGCCACCCGGCCCGCGCCGTCCAGCACCACCAGCCCGTCCGGCAGGCTGGTGACCACGTGCAGGGCAAAGGACTGGGCCTGCCGCACCAGCCTGCGCGAGGCGCGGGCGTGGCGCGCCCACAGCAGCGAAAGCGCCCCGGCCGCGCCCAGCAGGGCCAGGATGGAAAGCATGACCAGGGTATGCCGCCGGTCCGCCGCGCGGGCGGCGTCGAAGGGCGCGGTATCCAGCGCCACGATGATCACGGGCGGCGGGGCGTCGCGCTCGGCCCGCATGTCCGCTTCCATCTCGCGACGCAGCCAGCCGGGCAGGGATCCCCACGCCATGCCGTTATGTTCCGCATCGCGCTGGCCGTGGTCCATCATGTGCCCGCCCATGCCGCCCATGCCCCCCATTCCCATGGTCCGCACGGTGCGCCGCAGCGGAATGAAGGTGCGATACACCAGAAAGGCCCGCTCGCCGCCCGCGTCCATGAGCCGCCAGCCCACCTCGTCGCGCGGCTGCTGCCCTTCGTGGTCGGCGGGGCGGTCAGCGGGGCGGTCGGCAGCCTCGCGCCTGTCCGGCGCGTCCCCGCCCGGCAGCCCTTGTTGCCCTTTGTCCGGCCCGCCATCCCGCCTGCGTTGCGGCGGCGAAGGCACGGCCAGGGCGGCCATGGTTTCCGGATCGGCCAGGGGACGGCCGATCCATTCCGGGTCGCTGTGGGCCAGCACCACGCCCTGCCTGTCGGTGACGGCGATGAAATGGATGTCCGGCTGGTCGGCCATTTCCTCCAGCAGCACCTGCAGGCGCAGGTCGCCCCCGGCCCGGCCGCGCATGCCGGTGCGCGTCCCGGCCTCGAAGGCCCGGATGAGCGAGGCCCCCTTTTCCGAAAGGATGCGCCGCATGGCCTCCTGTTCGCCGTCGTGGTTCAGCACGGCCAGCACGGCCACCACCAGCGCCAGCACCACGGTGGACCAGATGATCAGCCACGGCGAGGGCAACCGCCCGTTGCTGCCGTCATTGCCAGAGGGGCCAGACGAGCCGGACGGGCCGAACAGCCCGGCCAGACCTGACTGACCAGACGGGCCCGACGAGCGGGATGCTGCTTCGTTCGCTGCATGCGGCGCGACGACCGCGTTGTCCCTGGGCATGGGGATATTCCTCACCGGTGTGCGCCGCCCACCGTCGGGCGGGCTGATCGATTCCGCGACACCTGTTCGATTTTCATACGCCATCGGCGGGATGGCGTATAGTTTTTATACATCTGGCCGGGCCTTGTGCAGGGGGCCGAAGGCTGCCAGCGCGACCATCATTACATTTTTTACTACTATTACAAGTAATTACAACAATGAGCATGCACTTGGCACGCCGGTTGCTCATACCCGGTCAAGCAACAAGCGCACCAGCCCCGCACACAGTTCACGGCCACGCCATCCACTGCGGATGCGCGCAGACGCCGCGGCGGGGCGGCAACGAATCAACCCCCATCGACAGGAGCAAACATCATGAAGACCAAGCATCTCGTCCTCGGCACGGTGGCCCTTGCGGGCCTGCTCGCCCTCACCGGCATCACCGACAGCGCCTTCGCCCGCATGGGCGGCGGCATGGGCATGGGCGGCGGCTGCGCCACCGGCTCGGTGTACAACGCCCTGACCCCGGAAAAGCAGGCCAAGTACGACGCCATCTACAAGGAAGCGGACGCCCGCATCCAGCCCCTGAAGGACAAGGCCTGGGCCAAGCACACCGAACTGAACGCCCTGTCCGGCAACCCCAACACCAAGCCGGAAACCATTTCCAAGCTGAGCAACGAGCTGGCCGACCTGCGCACCCAGATTCGCGGCGAATACACCGCCCTCGACACCCGGCTTGAAAAGGAAGTGGGCGTGAACCCCGGCTACGGCCGCATGGGCCACATGGGCATGGGCGGCATGGGCCATGGCGGTGGCATGATGGGTGGGCAGGGCCACGGGGGCGGCATGATGGGCGGCCAGGGCCACGGCCCCATGCATGGCGGCCAGGCCCCGGCCAACCAGTAGCCTGACCACGAACTGATTCCCCGGGGCGCACCCGCGCTGCCTTCACGAGGACTTCCCACCTCGCGCCCCGCCAGCCCACCGGCTGAATGACCGAAACGCAGGGCCGCCGACATCGCACGATGTCGGCGGCCCTTGTCGTTTCCGCGCCCCAGCCTTGCCCCCGTCCGCGTGCCCCCCGTCCCTTGTCCCTTTCTCCTTCCGCCCGCCGCCCGCCAGCCCCCGGCCCATCTGGACGCAAGAGCGACCGCTCCGCTCCGACCCGGCGCGGGGTTGATTTCTGGCACCCCAACGCCTACAACCGTTCCGAATATCGAAAAATCATGCCTCACGACGGCACCAGGAGCGGACCGCCCGCCCCGCCGCCGCGCGACACAGCAGGAGCCTTTCTCACCACACCGCACGACTCGCACCCACACCACACCCGCCGGGACCACACCCGCGCGACGCCCAGGAGGAACCGCATGGAACAGCATCTTGATGCGCGCATCGTCGAGCGCGGCAAGGAATTCTTCAAGAGCATCAGCGGCGAAGCCCCGTCCATCTTCAACAAGGGCTTCTGGACAGGCAAGGTCATGGACTGGGCCATGCAGAACGAAGGCTTCAAGGTCCAGCTGTTCCGCTTCGTGGACGTTTTGCCCTACCTGAACACCTCCGAGGCGCTCACCCGCCACATCCGCGAATATTTCTCGGCCGACGGGGCGGACGTGCCCCCCGTGCTCAAGTGGGGCGCGGGTGCCGCCGGTTTCGGCGGGGCCTTCACCGGCATGCTCATGGGCAAGTTCATCCGGTCCAACATCGAAGGCATGGCCCGCACCTTCATCATCGGCGAAAACACCAAGGAAGCCATCAAGGGCCTGGCCAAGCTGCGCAAGGAAGGCTTTGCCTTCACCGTGGACCTGTTGGGCGAGGCCACGGTGAGCGAAGAAGAGGCCGACGCCTACGCCAACGGCTACTTGGAGGTGCTGGACGCCATCGCCAAGGAGCACGCCAAGTGGGCGCCGCTGGCCGATTCCACCGGCAGCACCACCGGTCCGGATTCCGCGCAGGATTGGGGCCACACCCCCAAGGTGAACGTGTCCATCAAGCCTTCGGCCCTCTACTCGCAGGCCAAGCCCGGCGACGTGGAAGGATCCGTGCGGGGCATGCTGTCGCGCTTGGTGCCCATCTACCGCAAGATCGTGGAGATGGGCGGCTTTCTGTGCATCGACATGGAGCAGCTGAAGTACCGCGAAATGACGCTGGAACTGTTCAAGCGGCTGCGCACCATGCCGGAATTCCGCGACTACCCGCACCTGTCCATCGTGCTGCAGGCCTACCTGCGCTGCACCGAACACGACCTGGACGATCTGCTGGCCTGGGGCCGCGCCGAAAAGCTGCCCTTCGGCATCCGCCTGGTGAAGGGCGCGTACTGGGACTACGAAACGGTGATGGCCAAGCAGAACGGCTGGGAAATTCCCGTATGGATCCGCAAGCCGGAATCGGACATCTGCTACGAAAAGCTGGCCCGCCGCATTCTTGAAAACCACGACCTCGTCTACTTCGCCTGCGCCTCGCACAACGTGCGCACCATCGCCACGGTGATGGAAACGGCCCGCGCGCTGAACGTGCCCGCCCACCGCTACGAGTTCCAGGTGCTGTACGGCATGGCCGAGCCGGTGCGAAAGGGGCTGAAGAACGTGGCCGGGCGCGTGCGCCTATACTGCCCCTATGGCGAACTGATTCCCGGCATGGCCTACCTGGTGCGCCGCCTGCTGGAAAACACCGCCAACGAATCCTTCCTGCGCCAGAGCTTCGTGGACGGCGCGGAACTGGAACGGCTGCTGGAAAACCCCCAGGCCACCCTGGAACGCGAACTGGCAGCCGCCCCGCCGCCCCGCCCCATACAGACCGGCCCCGACGGCCTGCCCCCGTTCGTCAACGAAAGCATGCTGGACCTGACCATTCCCGCCAACCGCCAGGGCTTCGTGAACGCCATCGCGGACGTGCGCGGCAAGGCGGGCGGGGTTATTCCGCTGTTCATCGGCGGCAAGGACGTGACCACGGAGGACACCATCGCCTCCACCAACCCGGCGAACCCTGCGGAAGTCATCGCCAGGGTCTGCCAGGGCGGCAAGCCGGAAGTGGACGCCGCCATCGAGGCCGCCGAAAGGGCCTTCCCGGCCTGGCGCGACACATCCCCCGCCGACCGGGCCCTGTACCTGCGCCGCGCGGCGGACATCGCCCGCCGCCGCATGTTCGAGCTGTCCGCCTGGCAGGTGCTGGAAGTGGGCAAGCAGTGGGACCAGGCCTTCCATGACGTGGGCGAGGGCATCGACTTCCTGGATTACTACGCCCGCGAAATGCTGCGCCTTGGCGCGCCGCGCCGCATGGGCCGCGCCCCCGGCGAACTGAACCACCTGTTCTACCAGCCCAAGGGCATCGCCGCGGTCATCGCGCCGTGGAACTTCCCCTTCGCCATCGCCATCGGCATGGCCGCCGCCGCCATCGTCACTGGCAACCCGGTGATCTTCAAGCCATCGTCCATAGCCTCTCGCATCGGGTACAACCTTACGGAAATCTTCCGCGAGGCGGGCCTGCCCGAAGGCGTGTTCAACTACGTGCCGGGCCGCAGCTCGGTCATGGGCGACTACCTGGTGGAACACCCGCAGGTGAGCATGATCTGCTTCACCGGCTCCATGGAAGTGGGCCTGCGCATTCAGGAAAAGGCGGCCAGGGTGCAGCCCGGCCAGATGCAGTGCAAGCGGGTCATCGCCGAAATGGGCGGCAAGAACGCCATCATCATCGACGACGACGCCGACCTCGACGAGGCCGTGTTGCAGGTGCTGAACTCCGCCTTCGGGTTCCAGGGCCAGAAGTGCTCGGCCTGCTCGCGGGTCATCGTGCTGGACCCCATCTACGACCGCTTCGTGGAGCGGCTCGTCAAGGCGGCGCAGGCCATCAAGATCGGCCCGTCGGAAGACCCGGCCAACTACATGGGCCCGGTGGCCGACGCGTCGCTGCAGAAGAACATCCTGGAATACATCAAGATAGCCGAGCAGGAAGGCAAGGTGCTGGTGAAGCGCACCGACATCCCCGCAGAGGGTTGCTACGTGCCGCTGACCATCGTGGAAGGCATCAAGCCGCACCATCGGATTGCGCAGGAAGAAATCTTCGGCCCGGTGCTGGCCGTGATGCGCGCGGGCAGCTTTGACGAGGCGCTGGCCATCGCCAACGGCACCCGCTTTGCCCTGACCGGCGGCGTGTTCTCGCGCAGCCCCGAAAACCTGACCAAGGCCCGCCGCGACTTCCGCGTGGGCAACCTGTACCTGAACCGGGGCTCCACCGGGGCCATGGTGGAACGCCAGCCCTTCGGCGGGTTCAAGATGTCGGGCGTCGGCTCCAAGACCGGCGGCCCCGACTACCTGCTGCAGTTCATGGACCCGCGCTGCGTGACCGAAAACACCATGCGCCGGGGCTTTGCCCCCATCGAGGAAGACGACGACTGGATCGGGTAGGCTCTGCCACCCGCCCGGCAGGCAACGAACGACAAGGGCCGCGCACCTCAAGGTGCGCGGCCCGTTTTGTTGCCTGGAGCGAAAAGGAGGAATCAGGGGGCTGCCCGGACGCAGCCATCGTTTGAAGGACCAAGAAAAAAGTTTTGGAGGAAAGGGGTCCGGGGAAAGGAACCTTTTCCAAAAGGTTCCTTTCCCCGGTTCATTCTTCCAGAAATTCCGATCTAGACTTTCAGCGTGCCCCGAAAATCATCCCACTGCTCAATGCCCATGCGCTCGCAAAGGGCGGCTAGTTCGTCCACCAGCCGGAACACGAAGTCGGGGCGGATGAAGTTGGCGGTGCCCACCTGCACGGCGTGCGCGCCCACCAGCAGGAATTCCAGCACGTCCTCGGCGCTGGTGATGCCGCCGATGCCGATGACCGGAATGGACACGGCTTTCGCCACCTGCCACACGCAGCGCAGGGCCACGGGCTTGATGGCCGGGCCGGACAAACCGCCCACCACGTTGGCCAGCAGGGGCTTGCGGGTGTTGATGTCCACGCCCATGCCGGTCAGGGTGTTGATGCAGGAGAGCACGTCGGCCCCGGCGTCTTCCACGGCGCGGGCCATGTGGGCGATGTCGGTGACATTGGGCGACAGCTTGACGATGACCGGCTTGCTGCCCGCGCGCATCTTCACCGCCTCGGTCACCTTGGCGGCCTGGCGCGGGTCCTGGCCGAAGATCACGCCGCCTTCCTTCACGTTGGGGCAGGAGATGTTCACTTCCAGCGCGGCCACGCCCTCTTCGGCGGCCAGCACGGCGGCCAGTTCGCCGAATTCGCCGGGGTCGCAGGCGTACAGGTTGGCCACGATGGGCACCTCGCGCCACGGGAGTTTGGGCAGGGTGGTGCGCACGAAGTACTCGACGCCGTCATTCTGCAAGCCCACGGCGTTCAGCATGCCGCAAGGGGTTTCGGCCACGCGGGGCATGGGGTTGCCCCGGCGCGGGGCCAGGGACAGACCCTTGACCACGATGCCGCCAAGCCTGGTCAGGTCGCCGTAGGGGGTGAACTCCACCCCGTACCCGAAGGTGCCCGAGGCGGTCATGACCGGGTTGTTCAGGGTCAGCGGGTGCAGCCCGCCGGGAAGGGTAACGTGCATGTCGATCATGACTTTTCTGATCCTATGTCCCGGATTCCAGGGGCGGATTCCAAATCAGGATTTTCGTTAGCGTTCGCAGGCCTGCACGGGCGCATCGGCGGCCGTGGGCGGGGCGGCGGTTTCGTCGTCGAAGGTGATCTGCTCCGCCCAGAACACCGGGCCCTGGGTGCAGGTCTGCACGTTGCCGCCCGCCCTGGCCGGGTCGGGCCACTGCTCGGTGGTGCGGCACACGCAGCCCAGGCACGCGCCCACGCCGCAGGCCATGCGCGTTTCCAGCGAAAGCTGGGTGCGCACGCCGTATTCCAGCGCGAACGAGCGCACCGTGCGCAGGAAGGGGGTGGGCCCGCAGGCCAGCACCAGCCCGTTCTGGTCGCGGAATTCGCGCATCCGGCGGCCCATGGTCTCGATGAACCGCGAAAGATCTTCGGGGCCTTCCTCGTGGTGACTGTCGGCCATGATCTTTTCGTTGATGCTCTCGAAGGGGTAGCACCCCAGCGGCATGCGGTGGCCGAAATCCATCCACAGGTTCCACGGCTTGGGGTGGGTGTGGGCATAGCCGATGAACGGCGCGATGCCGATGCCCCCGGCCAGCATCAGGGTGGGGGTGTCCGGCTCCATGGCGAAGGCGTTGCCCAGCGGGCCCCACACGTGCACCACGTCGCCGGTGCGCAGCTGGGCAAGGCGCGCGGTGCCGCGCCCCACCACCTGAAAGAAGATGACCAGGTCGCGCGCGCTGATGCGGCAGATGGAGAAGGGGCGCGCCCACAGCATGTCCAGCGCCCATCCGGCGGGGCGCAGCATGACGAACTGGCCGGGCTTCCAGTCGGCCCACTGGGGGCGTTCCAGGCGCAGGGCAAAAAAGCGGGCCTCGCCGCCGGTCTGTCCGAAGGGAACGAGGTCGAGCACCGTCAGGTCGGTGCAGGCGGGTGTGTTCATGGCGGTGATGGTGTCCTCGAAAAGAATGTGGCCGCGTCGTGTGGCCGCCGGGGCGCGGGTGCGCCCGGAGACGGCAACCGCGCGTGCCCCCCGTGCATACGGGTGTAGTCGGCGGCGCGGGCCGGGTCAAGCGGTGGGGGGGCGGTGCGGGACCGCGCACATGGCCCAGTACGACGCGGATGCGGCCCGGATGCGACGCGGATGCGGAATTTCGGGCCGCCGGGGCTTATGCGGCAGACCGCCGACAGTGCGCCGGTAACGGGTGGCTCGCGCGGGGAACTGAGACCAGTCCCGCGCCGCCCGCATCGCCCCCCCGCCCGCATCGCCCGAAAACCGCACGAACCATTGCGGTTGCCATGCGGGCGTTCTATGGTTAGATGCACTGCTCCCCGTGCGGCCACCGCGACGTCATCACGTCACCGCCGCCACGCAGCCCCCCGCGCGCGCCGACCCATCATCCGGCCTTTTCCGCCGGGCGGGCATCCCCCCAACGCATAGTGCATCCCCCCTGCGGAGAAACATAGTCATGTCCAGCAAGCCTTCACGCCCCGCATCCGGAGCCGCCGCCACGGGCAAGCGCCCGGCCGGTCCGAAAAAGCCCGGCAAGACCGGCGCGACCGGAAAACCCGGGAAATCCGGCAAGCCCGATACGGGCGACGCCCCCGGCTCGCGCGGGCGTGACGACCAGCAGTCCCGCGCGCCCCGCCCCGCACGTCCGGCCCGCCCGGCCCGTAAGGACAGCGGCGCGCAGGCCGAACGCGAAGACCGCCCCCGCCGCACCCGTCGACCGCAGCAGGAAGACGGGCAGGATGCGCAAAAGCCCACCGGCTCGCGCGGCGGCAAGCGGCCCGCAGGCCCACAGGGCGGGCAGCAGGGCAAGCCGACTGACAGACAGCCGGGCAAACAGTCTGGCAAACAGTCCGGAAAACGCTCCGGCAAGCGGGACCACGACGACTGGACCACGGATCCTCGTGGCGGTGATCCCCGCGCCGGGGAACGCCGCGACAGTCGGCGGGACGATCGCCGGGACAGTGGGCGTGACGACCGCTCCGGCCCCCGTCCGGAACGTCCCGCGCGCCCGGCCCGTCCGGGCAATCCGGCCCAATCCTCGGGCAAGGCCGACGAATTCGTGGACGACCGCGCCCCGGAACGCGAGCACCGCCGCACCCGCCTGACCGACGCGGAACTGGCGGAACTGCTGCCCCCCAGCGTGTCCGCCGGGGCCGCCTTGGCCGCATCCGGCAGTGCCGCGCCTGCCCTGGCGGACAGCCTGCGCACCCCCGAAATCCTCGCCCCGGCGGGCGACATGCCCGCCGCGCTGGCCGCCTTCGCCGCCGGCGCAGACGCGGTGTACCTGGGCCTGAAGCATTTCTCGGCCCGCATGCAGGCGGAAAACTTCTCCACCGGCGAACTGGCCGCGCTGACGGACCTGGCCCACTCCGAGGGCCGCCGCATCTACGTGGCCATGAACTCCATGCTCAAGCCCGGCGACACCGACGCCGCCGGACGCCTGGTGGCCCGCCTTGCCCGCGACGTGCGGCCCGACGCGCTCATCGTGCAGGACCTCGGCATGCTGGACATCGCCCGGCAGGCCGGGTTCACGGGCGAAATGCACCTGTCCACGCTGGCCAACATCACCCACCCCGCCGCGCTCACCGTGGCGCGCCAGTTGGGGGCCAGCCGGGTTATCCTGCCGCGCGAGCTGAACATCGACGAAATCCGCGCCTGCGGAACCGCCTGCCCGGAAGGGCTGGACCTGGAATTCTTCGTGCACGGCGCGCTGTGCTACTGCGTGTCGGGCCGCTGCTACTGGTCCAGCTACATGGGCGGCAAAAGCGGCCTGCGCGGCCGCTGCGTGCAGCCGTGCCGCCGGGTGTACCGCCAGAAGGGCCGCGAGGGGCGCTTCTTCTCGTGTCTCGACCTTTCCCTGGACGTGCTGGCCAAGACGCTGCTGTCGGTGCCGCACCTGGCCTCGTGGAAGATCGAGGGCCGCAAGAAGGGGCCGCACTACGTGTACTACGCGGTGTCGGCCTACCGCCTGCTGCGCGACAACCCGGATGACCCCAAGGCCCGCAAGCAGGCCGAGGACATCCTGGAGATGGCCCTTGGCCGTCCCGGCACCCACGCCCGCTTCCTGCCGCAGCGCGGGGGCGACCCCACCGCCCCCGGCGAGCAGACCAGTTCCGGCCTGCTGGCGGGCAAGGTGGGCCAGACCCCGGAAGGCGGCATCTACTTCAGGCCGCGCTTCGAGCTGCTGCCGCAGGACCTATTGCGCATCGGCTACGAGGACGAATCGTGGCACACCACCCTGCCGGTGGCCCGCCACATCCCCAAGGCGGGCACCTTCAACCTGCGCCTGCCGCGCCACAAGACGCCCAAGCTGGGCACGCCGGTGTTCCTCATCGACCGCCGCGAACAGGAACTGACGCGCGAGGTGCGCACCTGGCAGTCCAAGCTGGAACGCCACCGCGACGCCCGCCGCGAAGGCGGCCCGGTGGAATTCGCCCCCACCTACCCCGCCCCCGGCAAGCCCGCGCGCCCGCTGGACGTGATCCTGCGCGGCTCGCTGCCGCACGGCCGCGAAGGCAAGGCCGGGGTGCGCCCCGGCACGGTGATGGGCCTGTGGCTATCGCCGAAGGCCCTGCGCGAGGTGTCGCGCACGCTGTATCCGCGCATCTCGTGGTGGCTGCCGCCGGTGATCTGGCCGGACGAGGAGGCCCAGTGGCTGCGCATGGCCCGCGAGGCCGTCCGCGACGGGGCGCGCCACTTCGTGCTCAACGCGCCGTGGCAGGTCGGCCTGTTCGGTGATGCGCACGCCCGCCGCGACCTTTCGCTGACAGCTGGCCCCTTCTGCAACACCGCCAACCCGGCCGCGCTGGCCGTGCTGCGGCAGTTGGGCTTTGCCGCCGCCATCGTCAGCCCCGAACTGCCCGGAGAAGACATGCTGGCCCTGCCGCGCCAGAGCTGCCTGCCGCTGGGCGTGGTGCTGTCCGGCTACTGGCCCATGGGCGTCACCCGCCACCATCTGGAGGGGCTGAAGCAGGGCGAGCCGTTCAACAGCCCCAAGAACGAGGTGTTCTGGGCCCGACGCTACGGCCAGAACACCTGGATCTACCCCGGCTGGCCGCTGGACATCGAGGACCGCCGCGCGCAACTGGAAGCCGCCGGGTACACCCTGTTCGTGCGCATCGACGAGCACCCGCCCCTGACCGTGCCCGAGCCGAGGCGTACCAGCCCGTTCAACTGGGACATTCCGTTGCTGTAGCCAAATCGGAGCTTCCGCCCGACCGAAATGCAAAGACGCCCCCTGTGCAGGGGGCGTCTTTGTGTTTTCGACAACCCCAAATTCTTGCGGGGGAGGGACCCTTTTGGAAAAGGGTCTCCTCCCCCGAACCCCCTCCCCCCAAAACTTTTATATTACGTCAACAACCTGCCCCCCTGCATGAAGGGCGTCTTTTTCATGCGCACAAGCATTCCAGTCAGGCCAGCCCTACCCGAACAGCCGCGCCAGATGCGCCTTGTACCGTTCGCAATCTTCCTCGATGCGCGGGTTCTTGACCACGTCGTGGCAGCAGAAGGTTTCCAGCGGCGTCATGCCGAAGAACCGGAAGTTCATGTGCGCGGGAAAGAACAGGTCGTCCACGGTCTTGCCGCCGAACAGGTACTGCCCTGCATCGCCAAAGGCCTCGGCGGGGGCATTGAAGGTCAGCGAGAGCATGTACAGCCTGCCGTGCAGCGCCCCGCCCGAGCCGTACTGCTGCTCCGGCGCGGAGCGGCTGCGGCCGTCCCCCTGGCACAGCCTGCCGTCGGTGCCCGCCGAATAGACCTGGTCCATGTACCTCTTGCAGCTCCACGCAAAACCCATCCAGTTCACCGGCGACTGCACGATGATCCTGTCGGCCCACAGGTGGCGGTCGATTTCCGCCGCCACGTCGTAGGGCTTGCTGGTTTCGGTGACCTGCACCGTGTGGCCCAGCCCTTCCAGCGTGGTGCGGGCCAGTTCCACCAGATGGCGGTTCAGTGTGCCGGGCGAAAAGGGATAGGGCTCGTGCCCGTTGATGATCAGGACGTTCATGGCAACCTCGCTGGGCTGTGCGCCCGCCCGGCCGGGAACAGGCTGCCGGGCCTCGGGCGCGGTTTCGTCACTGTCCCAGAAATATCCCGCCGGGCGGCCCGGTCAAGCAGGCACTTTTTGGTGCGTGGGGGGCTGTCGCCATGGGCCGCCATCCGAGGCGACGGCAACCCGCCGCTCAGCCTGCCCCGAAGCCCCGTTCCGCACCAACGACAAAAGACGCCCCCTCCGGCAGGTAGGGGGCGTCCTTGTTTCGCGCGTCCGGGCTTCAGGCGGGCCCTTGGCGCGTGGCGGTCGAACTGGGCGAGCGTTACGGGGCCAGTGTCGGTCCAAGCCCCATGGCCACGCCCAGCACCAAGCCCATCAGCACGGCCAGAACCAGGCGCACCAGCACGGGCGGGCGTCGGTCGGGGCGGGGCTGGATGGCGGCAAGGGCGAACATGGCGGGCTCCGAATACTGTTCCCGGTTGATGGAGCGGGCGGCCGGGAACGCTACCTGTTCCAACGGGCCGCCGCCGTGCTCCACCTGTCCGTACGCACCAACCGGCCACGGAGACCGAGTGCATGGTCTGGACGCTACGGCGCACCGAATGATATGTCCAATTCGATTTTCCGCGCCAATCAATACGCAGGAGATATCAATCATGGAGCTGCGCCAGCTGCGCTATTTCCTGGCCGTGGCGGAAGAACTGCACTTCGGGCGGGCCGCCCGGCGCATGCACGTTTCGCAGCCGCCGCTCAGCCAGCAGATTCAGGCACTGGAGGAGGAGCTGGGGGTACGCCTGTTCGAGCGCACCAGCCGCACGGTGCGGGCAACCCCTGCGGGCGAGGCCCTGCGCGACGACGTGCAGGCCCTGCTGGCCGGGCTGGACGCGGCGGTGGAACGGGCGCGCGGCACGGCGCGGGGCGAGCGGGGGCGACTGCGGCTGGGTTTCGTGGTCAGCGCTGCTGCCACACGCTTTCCCCGTGCGGTGGCCGCCTATCGGGCGCGCTGCCCCGGCGCGCGGCTGGAACTGCGCGAAATGGGCACCCTGCTGCAACTGCGGCGCATCGAATCCGGCGAACTGGACGTGGGGCTGCTGCGCAACCTCGACGGGCTGCCGGAGGGCTTCGACCATGCCCCCTTCCTGCGCGAACCGCAGGTGGTGGCCCTGCCCGCGCAGCATCCGCTGGCCCGGCTCGCGGCCGTTCCTCTGGCCGCGCTGGCCGGGGTGCCGCTGATCCTCTACCCGCGCCGGGTGTTTCCGGCGGCCTACGACGCCGTCATTGCCGCGTGCCGGGCGGCGGGGTTCTCGCCGGAGGTCCCGCAGGAGGCGGTGGGGCTGAACACCCAGCGCGCCCTGGTGGCGGCCGGGGTGGGCGCGGCCATCGTGCCCGCATCCGCCCGCAGCGAACCGCGCGAGGGGGTGGTGTACCGAGACGTGGCGACACCCGGCGATGCTCCGGGCACCGCGCCGGGTCTGCCGGACATTCGTCTGGACCTGGTGTGGCGCGCCGGGCGCGACGATGCCCTGTTGCGCGGCTTTCTGGACGTGGTGGGCAGTTTCGACGGCGAGGGGGATGCCGCAGCGGCGAACGGCGACGCCGCACCGTTCCTCAAGAGGGATTTCGGCGGGGCGGACGGGCCGAACGGAGAGGACGCGGAGAGGGAGACCCCGGCGGACTGACGTTGCGCGCGGCCCCGTCACCCCGGAGGACGGGACGGCCTACCCGCCCAGCCAGAGCACCAGCGGCGGACAAAAGGTCACCAGCAGCAGGTCGATGAGCAGCACCACCAACATGGGCACGATGGCCCGGCTGATGGCCGAGAGCGGGATGCGCGCGATGGAGCACGACACCACCAGGCACACCCCCAGCGGCGGGGTGAGCATGCCGATGGCCAGGTTCACCACCACGATGACCCCCAGGTGCACCAGGTCGATGCCAAGGGCGGGCAGCAGCGGCACCAGCACCGGCACGAACAGCAGGATGGCGGCGGTGGTTTCCAGAAACGCGCCCACCACCAGCAGCAGCAGGTTCACCAGCAGCAACAGGACGATGCGGTCCCCGGACAGGGACAGCATCCACCCCGCGATGGCCTGGGGCAACCGCTCCAGCGCCATCACCCATCCGAACAGCGAGGCTGCGGCGATGATCAGCATGACCACAGCAGAGGTCACCCCGGCGCACAGGGCCAGGCGCGGCAGGTCGCGCCAGCGCAGTTCGCGGTGGGCGTACAGCCCCACGGGCAGGGCATAGGCCACGGCCATGGCCGCCGATTCGGTGGCGGTGGCCACCCCCCCGATGATGGTCCCCAGGATGATGGCGGGCGCGCCCAGCGCCCACGCCCCGGAACGGATGGCGGGCCACAGGGCGCGCAGGTCGAATCGCCGTTCCGGCAGCCTGCCGGTGCGGCGGGCCTCCACCACGCACAGGGCCACAAGCGACGCGCCCATGAGCAGCCCCGGCAGCACCCCGCCCGCGAACAGCCGCCCGATGGAGGCCCCGGTGAGCGCGCCGAACACGATCATGGGAATGCTGGGCGGAATGATCACCCCGATGCACCCCCCGGCGGCCTGCACCGCGCCCGCCAGCGGGGCCGGGTAGCCGCGCCGGATCATGGCCGGGATGAGTATGGACCCCACGGCCGCCGTGTCGGCGGCGGCGGAGCCGGACACCCCGGCGAAGAACATGGCCGACACCACCGACACCGCCGCCAGCCCGCCCGGCAGATGGCCCACCAGGGCATCGGCCAAAGCGACAATGCGCCGCGAAATGCCCCCGGCGGACATCAGTTCACCGGCCAGCATGAACAGCGGCACGGCCAGCAGCGGAAAGGAATCGGCCCCGGCATACAGCCGCTGCACGGCCAGCATGGGCTCCAGCCCGCCGGGCATGGCCAGCCCCTTGGCCAGCACGGCCGCAAAGGCCGCCCCGCCCAGAGCCACGGCCACCGGCGCGTTCAGCGCGAACAGCAGCACCATGCCGCCGAACAGGATCAGGGCCACCATGTCAGCGGCCCTCCGGCGTGATTGCGTCCCGTGCAGGTGTGCCCCGTGCAGGTGTGTTTGACGTTGCGGCACCGGAAAACGCTCCATCGGCGGAATCCGCGTCACGGCCCGCGTCACGGCCCGCCGTGCCGCACGCCAGCGGGGCGCCGCCCGTATCTGTCCCGCCAGTGTTGGCCACGCCGGGCCACAGGTGGGCCAGCAGGTCCGCCAGCCCGTGCAGGGTCAGCAGCGCGCCGCCCACGGGCACGGCCGCGAAGACCACGGAGCGCGACACGCCCAGTGCCGCCGTCTGCTGCGGCAGCAGGAACAGGGTGAACCGCGCGCCGTGCCAGGCCACGGCCCCGAAGAACGCGCAGCACACGCACAGCACCAGCAGCCGCGCCCGCCACGCCCATTGCGACGAAAGGCGCGCCACCAGCGCGTCCATGCCGATATGCGCGCGGCCGCGCCATGCGACCGACGCCCCGAAGAAGGTCAGCTGCACCAGCAGGGCGCGGCCCAATTCCTCTGACCAGAACAGCGAATGGTTGAACGCGTAGCGAAAGATGACCTGCGCGGTGAGCAGCCCGGCCATGGCCAGGGTGGCCACGGACAGCCACAGGCGGGCCAGCGCATCGCAGCGGTCGGCCACGACGAAGAGCAGGCGCGCGGCGGCGGGTCCGGCGGGTCCGGCAGGACCGCCGGAATCGGAGGGTGCGGGCGACAACGCGGCCCCCATGCCCGCCCCTAGCGCCCCACCGCCGCCAGCACGCGGGCCAGCATCTCGCGGGTGCGCGGTTCGGCGAACAGGGGCCCCTGGCGCAGCGCGTCGGCGCGGGCGCGGAACGAGGCTAGGTCCGGCGCGTCCACCACCTGCATGCCCGCCTCGCGCAGGCGGCGCAGGTAGTCTGCGTCCTTCTCGCGGTTGTAGGCCCGCTGGTACGCGGCGGCGTCGGCCATGCACTGCATGACCAGCGCGCGGTCGGCCTCGGGCAAGCCGTTGAACCAGGCCAGGTTGGCCAGGTCGGCATGGGCGGAATAGACGTGCCCGGTCAGCGAAAGGTGTTTCTGCACCTCGGGCATGCGGTATTCCGCCATGACCCACAGCGGGTTTTCCTGCCCGTCGATGGTGCCCTGCTGCAATTCCGCGTAGATGGGCCACCCCATGGGCGTGGGGTTGGCCCCCAGGGCACGCCACAGTTCGCGGTGCAGGGTCGATTCCAGCACGCGGACCTTCAGGCCGCGCACGTCGTCCACGGTGCGCACCGGGCGCACGTTGTTGGTCAGGTGGCGGAAGCCGTTCTCGGAAAAGTGCAGCCCCTTCAGGCCCACCCGTTCCAGCGCATCCAGCAGCGCCCTGCCTGTCGGCCCGTCCAGCACGCGGTCGGCCTCGGCCGCGTCGCGGAACAGAAAGGGATAGTCCAGCACCTTCACCTCTGGCACGAACGGGTCGAGCACGCCCAGGGTGATGATGGCCAGTTGCACGCCGCCCAGTTGGAGCTGTTGCAGGATTTCGGTCTCCGTGCCCAGGGTGCCGGAATGGTGCACCACCACGTGATAGGCCCCGCGCGAGCGTTCTTCCAGCAACTGGCGGAACCGCTCGGCGCAGACGTGCTGGGCCGAGCCGGGCGTGGTCACCACGGCCAAGGTCAGTTCCGTGGCGGCGCTGGCCGCAAGGACGGGCCGGGCGGTGCCGGACAAGGCAGCCGCGATGCAGGCCAGCGTCAAAACAAGGACCGCGACAACGGCCGATGGCGTGCGTCTTGGTCTGGACAGGGCGGCATGTGCGGACAGCTCGGACGGCAACGGGGGGTGGCAACGGAAAAGGCGGTGCATGGTGGGTCCTCGCCGGTACGGTGGAAGGGGCCGGCCGTCTGGCCAAACATCCGACAAGACGTCCGGCTAGACATCCGGCAGGTCGTCTGGCCGGGGGGATGCGGCAGGGGCGGCAGCCGCGCCGACATCGTCAACCCTGCGGAAAGCGCACGATGCTCCATCGCGAACCACCCGCCACTACAGGTTGAAATACCGATAGCCGCATGATAAGCATGCGATATTCGTGGTTCGGCTGCATCACATGCCCACCCGAAAGCGGGTAGGCTGTGTCCGGCTGCTGCCCAAGTGCTGCGTCAGACGGCGACGGGCGCGCACCATAGCCGCTCGGGCGGCGGGGTTCAACCCCTGTCGGCGCGTCCCGCCAGCGCGTCCCGGCGGTGCGTCCTGCCGGTGTATCCCACCGGTTGCGCTCCGCCGGAGATGCCTCCGGATACCCCTTGCGGGCATTCCCAGCCTAGCACACAACACCGCGACGCGCACCCGCGCCACGCCGGCCCGCCGCCCCCGCAGGACACGGGCGCGCATCCCCACGGCTTCGCACGACCAGAGACACACCAAAGGATCACCATGACCGAAGGCAACCTTACCCACCGCGACCTCGCCCGCATGCTGGGCGTCTCCGAAACCACGGTCAAGAGCTACCGCCGCAAGTTCCCGGACTGCATCCCGGTGGCCAGCCAGGGCAAGCCCATCCGCTTCACGGCAGAGGCGGCGGCGGTTTCCCTGCGCATCCGCGACCTGTTCGAGATGGGCATGTCGGTGGAAGAGGTGCGCGCCCGCCTGGCCTCCGAATTCGCGTGGATAGCGCCGGAAGCACCCGCCCAGGGGCAGGACGACGGCGACGAGCCCGCCGCCCCGCCCCAGCCCGCGCGCGTGGAACTGCCGCAGGACTTCACCCTGGCCGTGAGCAACCTGGCCAAGAGCATGGTGGGGCTGACCCAGCAGCAGAACGCCATCTTGAAGCGGGTACAGCACGTCGAAACCCTGCTTGGCGGGCTTGTCCAGCCCGGCGAAGGGGCGACAGGCGTGGCTGGTGCGCTCGGCCGCCCCGCCTGGCTGGACGAGGCGCAGGGCCTGGCCGGCCGGTTCGAGGCGCTGCTGCGCGCCCTATCCGCCGATGCGGCGCAGGGTGCGCCCGTGGCCTCGGCGATTTCCCCGCCCACCGAACCCGGCCCGTCCACAACGCCCGGCACGCCCGCAACGCCGCAAGCAGAAGCCGGTTCCGGCGATCCGACCGCCGAATCCGCCGGGGCCAGCCACGCCCGCGCCGACGGCCCCGCCACTGCCGCCAACCCTGCCAGTTCCGGCGGCCGGGTCGTGCCCTTCCCCGGCGGCTTGGCCGCACCCGCCCCCGGCGCCCCCAACGCCCTCGACGCACCCGAGGCATCTTACCCCGCACAGCAAGACCCGCCCCGCCACCTGCTGGCCCTGCCGCTGGTGGTGCAGTCGCCCCAGGGCGAATTCCTGGGCGTGGCCGGGCGGGCGCGTGGGCGCTTCTGCATCAACGACCTGAAGGCCATGCTGGCCTTCGCCTTCCAGCCGCCGGACCACTACGCCCTGCGCGGCGAAACAGCCGAGGATGGCGGCTGGTGGCTGACCCTGGAACAGCCCCAGGCCGCCGAACCCTACGACGTGGTGCTGCTGGTGGACGAATCGGTCACCCCGCGCGGCAACCAGGTGGCCGTGGTACGCCGCTACATCGCCAACGGCGTGGAGGCTCACCCCACGGAAATCTACGGGTTCCTGCGCGCCGTGCAGGGGTAGCCGAAAACGGGGCTTCGGCTTCGCATCCGGTCCGGGCGGCCCTTTCCGCGCGCCACGGGGCAGCGCCGCCGCGTTGCCCGGATGCGCCAATTGACTTGCAGCGCCGAGGCATCTCGCGCATTCTGCATGCATGGTCCCCCGTGGGTCACGGCGCGCTGCCGCCCCTGCCGGACCGCCACGGGCATGCCCGAACAAGGCGCCTCCGCACGGCGGCACGGCCACGCCCCATCAGCGGCACGTTCGTGTCCTTTCCACGCACGCGGCTCCACCACAGAAGGCAGGTGTGCATGAATCTTCCTTCCACCAGTCTCCGGGTCCGGCTCGTGGCGGCCTTCGCGCTGCTCATCCTCGCGCTGTCCGCCTGTCTCTCCCTGCTGGTGGGCCAACGTTCGGGCCAGCAAGTGCGCGCCCAGATAGGCGACGTGCTGGCCGAGACCGCCTTCCAGATGGCCGACAAGCTGGACCGCTCCATGTGGGCTCGTCGCGGCGAAATCCACGTGCTGGCGGAACTGGACACCCTGCGCCGCCCCATGGACGTCCAGGCCATCCGGCGGCTGCTGGACCGCCTGCAGCAGGCCATCCCCATATTCTCCTGGGTCGGCTTCACGGATGCCACGGGCCAGGTACTGGCCGCCACCGGACGCATCCTGGAAGGCGTGGACATCTCGGCTCGCCCGGTATTCGCGCACGGCAGCAAGCGCCCCTTCGTGGGTGACGTGCACGACGCCGTGCTGCTGGCCAAACTGCTGCCGAACCCTTCGGGCGAGCCCATGAAGTTCGTGGACATCAGCGTGCCCGTGGCTGCTCCCGACGGCAGGCTGGCCGGAGTGCTGGCCGCCCACCTGAGCTGGGAATGGGTCCGCCAGATAGAGCGCACCATTTTCCGCGCGCTGAGGACGAGCCAGCGCATCGACATGTTCGTGGTGTCCAGCGACGACACCGTGCTGCTCGGCTCCTCACCCGCGCCGGGCACGCCGCTGCGGCTCGACGCCATCGCCCGGGCCCGTTCCGGCCTCACCGGCTGGAGCGTTGAGCGCTGGCCCGACGGCCAGGAATACCTGACCGGCTACGCCACGGGCGTCGGCTTCGAAGACTACAAGGGGCTTGGCTGGACGGTGCTGGCCCGCCAACCTTTGTCCGCCGCCCACGCCCCCGCGCACATGCTGGAACGCGACGTGCTTGGCGCGGGCCTGCTGCTGGGCATGCTGTTCGCCGGGCTGGGCTGGTTCGTGGCCGGGCCCGTGTCGCGCCCCCTGCAGCGCCTGACCGCCGCCGCCGACCGGTTGCGCGGCGGCGAGGACGCGGAAATACCCGAACTGCGCGGGGTGCGCGAAATCGAGGTGCTTTCCGCCTCGCTGCGGGGTATGGTGGACGCCCTGACCCACAAGCAGCACGCCCTGGATCGCATGGAGGCCATCGCCCTGCACGACAAGCTCACCGGGTTGCCCAACCGCCGCGCGCTGGAACAGCACCTTGCCCGCGCCTCGGGCCAAGCGCGCCGTGGTGGCCGGGCTCTGGCCATGCTGTTCCTGGACCTTGACGGATTCAAGGCGGTCAACGACACCCTGGGCCACCAGACGGGCGACATACTGCTGCAACAGGTGGCGGAACGCTTGCGCGGCTGCCTGCGCGAGGGCGACGTGGTTGCCCGGCTGGGCGGCGACGAATTCGTCATGGTGCTGCCAAGCCCCGACGACCACCCCCGCGAAGGGGCCGCCCTGGCGGCTGCACGGGTCATCGAGGCCCTCAATGCCCCCTTCGACCTCGAAGGGCAGGCGGCCCGAGTGGGCTGTTCCGTGGGCGGGGCCGTGTGGCCCGATGACGCCGAGGACGTATCCGCCGCGCTGCACCTGGCGGATGCGGCCCTGTACGCGGCCAAGCGGGCCGGAAAGAACCGCGCCGTCTTCCACGGCCGCGAACCCGGCGTCGAACCGGCCCGGGAATCCGGCAGCGAACAGGGCAGCGGGCGTTCGTGACCTGGCTTCGGACCGCCCCCGCCTGTCGTTCGACACACGTTCGACGAATTGTAACATCCGCGTGACGGGCGCGACACGGACCCGCGCGAGACAAAGAACATGAAACAGTACTCCCTGCGCAAACGGCTCGTCGTGGGCACCTGGCTGCTGCTGATCGTGGCGCTGCTGCCGCCCTATCTCTATTTCGACAAGACCCTGCGCCGCGACGTGCTGCTGGAGGCCAAGGCCCGCGCCGCCGAGAACGTGGACACCACGTACTGGCTGCTGCGCGAGCACCAGGCCTTTCCCTCGTACCAGTCGCTGAACTCCTGGGTCACGGAGATGTCGCGCCGCACGGGCATCCGCATCACCTACATCGTGGGCGGCCGGGTCATGGCGGATTCCGACGTGCCCTACGAGCGCCTGACCACGCTGGAAGACCACGCAGGCCGCCCGGAGGTGGTGCTGGCCCAGGCGGGCACGCTGGGCACCGACGTGCGCTTCAGCGCCACGCTGGGCAAGGACCTGATCTACGCCGCCCGCAAGGTGGACGGCATCGCCGGGCTGGACCCCGGCACCCTGCGCCTTGCCCTGCCGCTGTCGGTGGTGCACGACCGCCTGGACCGCATGGAAAAGGGGCTGGTCTGGGCCTTCCTGTTCTCGCTGCTGGCCAGCGGCGCGCTGGGGCTGCTGGTCACGCGGCCGCTGCTGCGCGGCATAGAGACCATGGCCATGGCCGCGCAGGCCATCGGCCAGGGGGAATTCGGCCGACGCATCCGCGACATTCCCGGCCGCGAGCTGCGCCCGCTGGCCCACGCCATCAACGGCATGGCCCACAACATAGAGCAGCACCTGCACCAGCTGAACGAACAGAAGGGGCGGCTGGAGGCCGTGTTCAACGGCATGCACGAAGGGGTCATGGTGCTGGACGCCGCCGGACGCATCGAATCCATGAACCACGCGCTCACCGCCATGTTCACGGGCATCGGCAACAAGCTGGGGGCAACCCCGCTGGAGGCCACCATGAAGCCCGAGCTGCAGCGCATGGTGGACGAGATGCTGGTGGCCCCCGACCCGCGCGGCGCGAGCATGCAGACCGACCTTGGCGAGGGGCGCGCCTTCGAGATTTCGCTGGTGCCCTTCCGCGACGCGTCGGGCCAGCGCATGGTGCTGGTGTTCCACGACACCAGCGAGCGCGAGAAGCTGGAGCGCATCCGGCGCGACTTCGTGGCCAACGTCTCGCACGAGCTCAAGACCCCGCTCACCAGCATCAAGGGCTACGCGGAAACGCTGCTGGAGGCCCCGCCCTCTTCACGCGACCAGATGTCCGCCTTCCTGCGCACCATCCTCAAGAACGCCAACCACATGACCAAGATGGTCAACAGCCTGCTGGTGCTGGCCCGCTCGGAACACAAGGGCGAGAAGGTGGCCCTGACCGGGGTGGACGCCGCCGAGGTGCTGCGCCAGACCGTGCGCGAACTGGAACCGGTGGCCGCGCAGAAGGAAATCGTGCTGGAGAACGGCGTGGGGGCCGCCCCGCTGTTCGTGCTGGCCGACCGCGACGGACTGGTGGAGGTGTTCCGCAACCTGCTGGACAACGCCATCAAGTACAGCCCGGCGCGCACGCGGGTGGCTGTTTCCGCCACCGCCGCCGACGGCCGGGTGACCCTGTGCGTGAGCGACCAGGGGCCGGGCATTCCGGAAAAGAGCCGCGAGCGCATCTTCGAGCGGTTCTACCGCCTGGACCGCGACGGCGACGGCGCCAAGAACGGCAGCGCGGGCCTGGGCCTGGCCATCTGCCGCCGCATCGTCATGAGCCACGGCGGCGACATCTGGGTGGAAAGCCCGCTGGATGCCGCCACCCGCACCGGGGCCGCGTTCTTCGTGATGCTGCTCGCTCCCCGGCCCGAAGACGAGGCGTCGAACGGCGAGGTGGCG
The DNA here is from genome assembly GCF_000226255.1 of Desulfovibrio sp. A2. Taxonomy (GTDB): domain Bacteria; phylum Desulfobacterota; class Desulfovibrionia; order Desulfovibrionales; family Desulfovibrionaceae; genus Cupidesulfovibrio. The sequence continues at coordinate 120,593 of NZ_AGFG01000050.1, read as the reverse complement.
GGCGACGGCGAGGGCGTGGGTATGGCTGCCGCGCCCGATGCCGCAGCAGACGGATTCCCTGCGACGGACGCACAGGCCGCGCCTGGCGCACCGGACGCACCGGACGACCCCGACGGCCCCCCGCGCCAGGCATGACCCTGCGCCCGCTCACATGCGTCGGGCAACGGGCAGACACATCACGGCAATTGCACTCCGGTCCGGCCGGATTCCACGGGGACGCCACGCGGCGTCCCCGTTTGCATTCGGGGGCGGAGGGAAAGGCGACGAGCCTACGCGGAAGGGCCGCAACGCGGCCCCGACGGGGAGAGTCGGCAGACAGGCGCGGCGCTACGCCCAATGCAACGAGCCCGCCACTGCCGCGCGGGGCGCGGTAACGACGGGCTGGGGATGCACGGTGCGGAACCGCCGCGCCTCCGGCACGCGGGGAGGCCGGAAGAACAGCGGGAGGGGGGCGGAGGCTACTTCATGCGGTAGGTGATGCGGCCGCGCGTGAGGTCGTACGGCGAAAGCTCTACCTTCACACGGTCGCCGGGCAGGATGCGGATGTAGAACTTGCGCATCTTGCCGGAGATGTGTGCCAGCACTTCGTGGCCGTTCTCGAGCTCCACGCGGAACATCGCGTTGGGCAGGGCTTCCTGCACAACGCCGTCAACCTCGATGGCATCTTCCTTCGCCATGGTTCCTCCGTCTCGTTCTCGCGAACCCCGTTCCAGCGGGGCGAATCAACTGCACTGCCATTCCACAAAACGCCTGTTTTGTCAACAAAACCGCGCCGCGCAAGGGTTCGCGAGCCATTGCGCACGCCGTGAAGACAGGCGGACACGCCCGAAGGATGACGGGGTGCCGGACGGCAGGGCCGTCCCCTCATACCCACCGGACGGCAGGGCTGGCCCCCCATACCCACCCGACGGGCTGGCCGTGCCTAGCGGGCGGAGGGGCTCCCTTCCGCCGCGCGGCCGCGCAGCAACAGCCACAGCCCCACGCCAAACAGCGGCAGGCACAGCACCTGGCCCATGGTCAGCCAGCCGAAGGCCAGATAGCCCAGTTGCGGATCGGGCTCGCGCACGAATTCCACGGCAAAGCGGAACACCGCATACAGCAGGCCGAACAGGCCGGACACCGCGCCCACCGGCCGCTTGCGGCCGGAGAACCACCACACGGCGGCAAACAGCACCACGCCTTCCAGCGCGGCCTCGTACAACTGCGAGGGGTGGCGGGGAAAGGGCCCGCCGTCGGGAAACACCATGGCCCACGGCAGCGTGGTGGGCGCGCCCCACAGCTCGCCGTTGATGAAGTTGCCGATGCGGCCGAAGAACAGCCCCGGCGGAATGAGCGGGGCCACGAAATCCACCACGGACATGAAGTCGCGCCCGCTGCGCCGGGCGTACATCCACACCGCGAACAGCACCCCCAGCAGCCCCCCGTGGAAGGACATGCCCCCGTGCCAGATCTGCAGGATGGCGGCGGGCTGGCTGACATAATAGGCCAGGTCGTAGAACAGGATGTAGCCCAGCCGCCCCCCCAGCACCACGCCGAAGATGGCCCAGGTGACCATGTCGTCCACTTCCTGCGGCTGCCAGCCGCTGCCCGGCCGGGCGGCGCGGCGGCGGCCCAGCCACCAGCCGGACACGAAGCCGAACAGGTACATCAGCCCGTACCAGCGGAACTGCAACGGGCCGATGGAAATGGCCACGGGGTCTATGCGGGGGTATGCGAGCATCGGACGGCTCCCGGAAATGCTGGTGGTTGCGGAATGGGCGCGAACGGGACCAGGCCCGGCGGAGCACCCGAGCCTGTGGTACGGCCCGCGCCCGCTTCCGTCAATGTCGGGGACGTGGCGGTACGGTGAACGCGCCGGGCCAGGAAATCGCCAGTCATCGGTGCGCCACCGTCCCGACACCGGCAGGACACCGGCGCGCCCCGGCCAGCGCTTGTCCGTCCGGGTTTCCGGTCGTTTCGCGCCCAGTGCGCACAACACTGTTGACAACCCGAGGGGTTTCGGGCAAGAACCTACTTCCGCTTGGGGCTGTAGCTCAGTTGGGAGAGCGCTTGAATGGCATTCAAGAGGTCAGGAGTTCAATTCTCCTCAGCTCCACCAGAATTTCGCAGGGGTTATCCGAAAGGGTAACCCCTGCGCCTTTTTGCGTTCCACACGCCACACAGGAGAGGACAACATGGCCTTCGGCACGTGGTTCACCTACTTCCTGCTCATGACGGCCATCGCCTACACGCCGGGGCCCATGACCATGTTCTCCATGTCCACCAGCGTGCGCAACGGGTTCGCGCGCACCCTGCCCGCCATTCTGGGCGGCTCGTGCGCCTACTGCGCGCAAATGGTGGTGGTGTACTTCGGCCTTGGGGCCATCGTGCAAGGCTCGGTGGTGGTGTTCAACTGCATCAAGTGGGTGGGGGTGGCGTACTTGCTGGCGCTGGCCCTGAAGAGCTGGCGGAGCGCCCCCATGCCTGTGGGAGACACGGACGCGCGGCCCGCGCCCACGCCGCGCAGGCAGTTCTGCCTGGGCTTCGCCACCGGCATGTCCAATCCGAAGTCCATCCTGGTCTTCACCGTGCTCTTTCCGCAGTTCATCGAGCCCGCCCACTACACCGCGCACTTCTGCATCCTGGCGGGCAGCTTCTTCGTCATCCAGGGCAGCAGCGCGGTGGCGTACGCTCTTTTTGGGGCGCGTGTGTTCCGCTGGCTGCGGCGCCGGTCGCTGGAACACCTCCAGCACAAGGCCACGGCGGCCATCCTGCTTGGTGCGGCGGGCATGCTGGCGGTCAGCAGGCGGTAAGGCGACGGCAGGCATCCCCATACCGCAGCGCCCCCCAACTTGACGCGGGGCGGCGCATCCTGCACACCCGGCATACCGGGTGCGGACGCCCGGCTCGCCGCGCAACACCCCGGCACACCATTCCAGAGCACCATGGACGCACCCACCCCAAAAAAACGCCCCCGTGGCCGCCCCCGCTGCGATGCCTCGCGCACGCAGATCCTGGAAGCCACCAACGCCCTGCTCGAAGAGGTGGGCTACGCCCGCCTGACCATGGAGGGCATTGCCTCGCGCGCCGGGGTCAGCAAGGCCACGCTGTACCGCTGGTGGCCGGGCAAGGGGGCCGTGGCCATGGAGGCGTTCATGGACGCCACCAAGCCGCGCATCGACTTTCCCCACACCGATTCCGCCGTGGCCGACGTGACCGCCCAGATGCACCTGCTGGCCGAGGTCTATCGCGGTGTCACCGGACGGCTGGTGCGCGAACTCATCGGGCTTGGTCAGGGCGATCCGCAAACCCTGGCCGCCTTCGTGGAAAGCTATCTGCTGCCGCGCCGCGCGGCGGCCAAGGACGCCCTGCGGCGGGGCATCGCCCAGGGTGAACTGCGCCCGGACATCGACCTCGAGCTGCTGGTGGATGCGCTGTACGCCCCCATCTTCCACCGCCTGCTGCTCCAGCACGGGCCGCTGGACGATGCGTTCATCCGGGGCATCGCCGCCTCGGCGTTCGCCCCCGTGCTGCTGCCCCGGTAGCCCCCCCTCTGCCCGCGACCGGCCACAACCGGCCGCCCGTTTCCCCCTCATACCGTTTCTCGCTGCTTCCGCCCTCCGTCGCATGCGCGCCGGAGTTTTTTGCGTTCGCCCCCTTTTGTCACTTGACGCGGCCTCGCTCTGATTTTAAATACGGACCGTATCGTTTTTACAAAAAGGAGCCATCACCATGTCCGCCGGCATTTCCACCATGCATTCCCAGACCACGCCCGATCTTTCCCAGCCCGCCACCTTCGGACAAGATGCCCGTCCGGACCGGATGCCGGAGTACGATCAAGGGCGCGACCTCAGCGGCGCGCTGGTGCTGCTCATGGCCGCCGCAGCGGGCCTGTGCGTGGCCAGCATCTATTACAACCAGCCCATGCTGGGCATTCTGGCCCGCGCCTTTCACGCCGGGCAGGGGGAAATATCGCTCATCCCCATCCTGACCCAGGCGGGCTACGCCGCCGGGCTGCTGCTGCTCACCCCCCTGGGTGACCGGCTGGAGCGGCGCGGGCTCATCGTCTGGAGCGTGGCCGCCCTGGCCTTGGCGCTGGTGCTGTCCGGCTTCGCGCAGGGGCTGTGGACGCTGGCCGCCGCCAGCCTGGCCGTAGGCGCCCTGGCCACCGTGGCCCAGCAGATCATCCCCATGGCCGCGCAACTGGCCCCGGACAACCAGAAGGGCCGCGTGGTGGGGCTGGTCATGGCAGGGCTGCTCTCCGGCATCCTGCTGTCGCGCACGGTCAGCGGACTGGTCTCGGAATATGCGAGCTGGCGTCTGCTGTTCTGGCTTGCGGGCGGCGTGTGCGCGGTGCTGGCGGCAGTGCTGGCCGCCCGCCTGCCCGTTGTCCGGCCCGCCACCACCATCAGCTACCCGCGCCTGCTGCTTTCACTGCTGCAACTGTTCCGCGCCCACGGCCTGCTGCGCCGCTCCGGGCTGGTGCAGGGGCTGCTGTTCGCGGGCTTCGTGTCCTTCTGGGCCAGCCTGGCCTTCTTTCTGGAGCAGCCCCCGTTCCGCATGGGCAGTTCCGTGGCCGGGGCGCTGGGCGTGATCGGCATCGTCGGGGTCATGGCCGCGCCCCTGGCCGGGCGGCTGGCCGACAAGTGGCGCGGGCAGGACGGCAACCGGCGCATCATCGTGCTGGGCGCTGCCGCCGTGGCCGCCTCGTTCGCGCTGTTCTGGGCGGGGCGCACGTCCATGCTCGCGCTGGTGGCGGGCATCATCCTGATGGACGCGGGGTTGCAGGCGGCCATGGTGTCCAACCAGGCCCGCGTCTATGCGCTGGACGCCGGGGCGCGCAGCCGCCTGAACACCGTGTACATGACCATGATGTTTGTCGGCGGCGCGCTGGGCACCGCCATTGGCGCGCAGGCATACGCGCACTTCGGCTGGGCCGGGGTATGCGGCTTTGGCGCGGCAAGTTCGCTACTGGGGTTCGCCTGCGAATATCTGGGCGGCAAGGCGTAGGCACGCCGGATTTCGGGAAGGCGGGACACTGGTGCCCGCCTTTTCGCCGCTTGTTGCCCTGCCTGACGGTCTTTTCCGCCCCTCTCTCATGCACTTGACTGTTCGCGCAGTTCATGGAATGGGGCGCTTCGCGCGCCGCCGTCTCGCCTGCTCTCGCCGCCGGCAGTCTTCCTCCCGCCCGTCGAAGTCGCACGCGCGTTCACCCGACCGTCTGCCGGCGGTCGGCAATCCGTCATTCATCGCTGGCAATCTGCGGGATATACTTCCCGCCCCCTTGCCGCACGGATACACTCTTCACATCCGGCGGCGCCGCCTCGTCCTGGCGCCGCCCCCTCGGTGCGCAGCGAACCCACAGGAGCCCCGCATGCGGTCCATCAAATTCACCCTGCTGGTGGGGCTTTGCCTCACCGTCATCATCCCGTTTGTCGTCATCTACACCATCATCCACGCACGGGTCAGCGACCAGGCCGTGGCGGCGTTTTCCACCGCCACGCGCAACGAGATCATGCAGGTGGACAGGGCCATGGGCTTTCTGCTGGACGACGCACGGCGCAACGCGGCCATGATCGCCGCAAGCCCGCTCAACGCCCAGATCGACGAGCGGGTTACCAGCTACCTCGGCCCCGAGGAAAAGCCCCGCACCCCCGCGCCGGACGACGCCTACGGCCAGCAGATGAGCCCGCTGCTGCAATGGATCAAGAGCACCCACCCCAGCTACGACAGCGTGTACATAGGCACCCGCTGGGGTGGCAACGTGCTCAGCAACGTGCAGGGCACCCGCAAGGGGTACGACCCGCGCACCCGGGTGTGGTGGCAGGTGGCGCTGAAGGACACAACCCAGCCGCAGGTGACCGCCGCCTACAAGGGCACCACCGGCGACGCCATGATCAGCGTGGCCAAGGCGTATGTGCGCGACGGCGAAACCGTGGCCGTGGCCGCCATAGACCTGACCCTGAACGAGTTGTCCGACACCATGGCCACCATCCGCCTGGGCAAGAGCGGCTACGTGCTGCTGGTGCAGGGCGACGGCACCGTCGTCGCCAACCCGCGTGACAAGGCCATGAACTTCAAGAACATCGCCGATGCGGGCGACCCGGCGTTCAAGACCCTGTTCGACCTCGGCTCCGGCTCGGCCGAGGTGCGCATCGGCGGCACCCAATGCCTGGCCGAGGTGTTCACCTCGCCCGCGCTGGGCTGGCGGTTCATCGGCATCATCGACAAGGCCGAGGTGCTGTCCGGGGTGAACGACCTGCTGTGGCAGATAGGCATCGTCATGGCCGTTTCCGTGGTGGCCATCCTGGTGGTGCTGGGCCTGTTCATGGACCGGCTGGTGGTGCGCGGGCTGCTGCGGGTCACCGCCTTCCTGCGCGAGATATCGCAGGGCCGCTACGCCTCGCGCATCGGTCTTACCCGCCGGGACGAAATCGGCCAGATCTACGCCGCGCTGGACGAGATGGCCGCCACGCTGGAAGGCAACATCGCCGAAATCACCCGCAAGACCGAAGAGGCCGAGCGACGCGCCCGCGACGCGCAGGAGGCCACGGCAGAGGTGCAAGCCGCCCGCGCCCAGGCCGAGGTGGCCCAGCGCGAGGGCATGCATGCAGCCGCGCTGCGGCTGGAGGACGTGGTGGCCCACGTCGCCGCCGCCTCGGCCGAAATCGCCCGCCAGACCGGGGAAATCCGCCACGGGGCCGAGGTGCAGGGCCAGCGCATCGCCGAAACGGCCACGGCCATGGAAGAGATGAACGCCACCGTGCTGGAGGTGGCCCGCAATTCCGGCGAGGCGGCCACCGAAAGCGCCAACGCCAAGGAAAAGGCCCAGGACGGCGAACGCACCGTGCAGCGCTCCATGGAGGCCATGCAGGCCACCCGCGACCGCACCATGGACCTGAAGGCCAACATGGACAAGCTGGGGCAACAGGCGGAATCCATCGGGGCCATCATGAACGTCATCGAGGACATCGCCGACCAGACCAACCTGCTGGCGCTGAACGCGGCCATCGAGGCGGCCCGCGCCGGGGACGCCGGGCGCGGTTTCGCCGTGGTCGCCGACGAGGTGCGCAAACTGGCGGAAAAGACCATGGGGGCCACCAAGCAGGTGGGCGATTCCATCCGGGCCATCCAGGCGGAGGCGCGCCAGAACATGCTGGCCGTGGACGGCGCGGTGCACGACATGGAGCGGGTTGTGGAACTGACCGGCGCGTCCGGCCGGGTGCTGGACGAGATCGTGCGCGGGGTGGAAACCTCGGCTGACCAGATCCGCAGCATCGCCACCGCCGCAGAGCAGCAGTCCGCCACCAGCGACGAGATCAACCGGTCCATCGACGAAATCAACCGCATCACGGCGGACACCGCCAATGGCGTGGCCCGCGCGGCCGAGGCCGTGCACGAGCTTTCCGGCCAGATGGCCCAGATCGCGGGCATCATCAGCGAACTGAAGGGCGGGAAGTAGCGCCCGGCCACGCCGTGACCACAAGCCCGGTACGAGACGGAACGCGCCTCGCGGTCGGCCCCGGCAAGGAAGAAAGATACTGCAACCGACAAGGGAGCCGGTCCATGGCGGATCGGCCCCCTTGTCGTTGGAAATGCATGTTCGCCGCAGCACGCCGCCCCTTTCCCTCAAGAGGCGGGCAAGGCGGCGTGCCGTCAGCGTCTGGCAACAGCTGCGCATTCCTCCAGCAACGCCTCCCAGGCCCCCACGGTGCGGGCAAGGGAAAAATCCCCGGCCCGCGCATGACCGGCGGCCACGCGGTCGGCATCAACGCACGGGGCGTCACCCAGCAGGGGCTGCAACGCATCCGCGAGGGCCACGGCATCGCCCACGGGCACCAGTGCGCCGAATTCGCCGCCCTGCAACACCTCGGAAGGCCCGCTGGGGCAGTCCGTCGCAACAACGGGCAGGCCAAGCGCCAGGGCCTCCACGATGACCAGGGAAAACCCCTCGAAGGCCGAACTCACGCCCAGGGCGCGGGCATGGCGCATCAGCGGCCAAGGATTCCGGAAACCCGGCAGCAGCGTGGAATCGGCCACGCCCAGCCGCCTCGCTTCCGCCTCCAGGAACGGGCGCTCCGGCCCTTCCCCCACGATGCACAGAGCCTGCCGCCCGCCGCGCTGGCGCAACAGGGCATGCGCCCGGATAAGCACATGAAAGGCCTTTTGCGGCACCAGCCGGCCCACGCCCAGCAACACGGGGACACAGAAATACGGGGCCAGCGATTCGGGCAGCGGTTCTTCGGATTCGCGCCGTATCCGGTCGATATCCACGGGGTTCCACAGCACCCGCAGGGAACCATCGCACCCCGGCAGCAACGCCGCCGTGGAGGCACGCACCCCCTCGCTGACGCAGACCAGCCTCTGGCATCGCGCCGCGGCCGTGCCCAGCAGGGTGGCGTACAGTCGGCCGTAGCCCTTGCCGCGCTGGGCCAGATAGCCGGGAACATCCTTGTGCAGCCAGCCCACGGCCCTGCCGCGCGGGGCCAGCAACGCGGCGGCCAGCAGGCTTTGCAGCTCCAGCGTGCCCACCACCACACCGCTGCGCGCGCAGTCGCGCCGAATGCGAGCCAGATTGCGCAGGGCTGCCCACGCCGTGGAATCCTTTGGCATGAGCAGGGGCACGTCCGAGGGCACTTCGGCCGCCAACCCGGGCAGATGGCGCAGGCAGGCCACGGTGGGCGCAAATCGGCGGCGGTCCAGTTCGCGCGCCAGCAGGAGAGCCAGTTGCTCGGCCCCGCCCCCGTGGCTGTGCATGAGCAGTTGGCAGCGGATCATGCGGATGCGCCTTCCCCGCGCATGCCCGTCGCGTCGTCATCGGCCGCGCCGCGCGCCAAGGCCAGCAAGCAGTAAAACGGCAGTGCGATCAGCGGATTACGAATGTCGAAAGACCCCAATGACGCCATCAGCAACATGGCCAGCCACGGTCCGCAGAACGCGCTGGCGAACGACAACGCTGCCGAGTCGGGGGCAAGCGCGTGCAGACGCCGCAGCCGTCGCCAGAGCCAATACAGTCCGAAGGCAGCCGCGAGCACCACGGGGAATCCGTATTCAGCCAGCAGTTCCGGCAACGCGGAAAGGATGGGCAGCTTGCCCCACATCAACCATGTGGACAGTTCCCGGTCCTTTTTTGCAGCCGCCTGGTAGCTTTCACGCTCAAGCACATGAAGGGAGGACCAGCCACGGCCCACCCCGGCAATGGGGTGATCCGCTGCCGCTCGCAACAACTCCCGTCCCAGGACGTATCGGGGCAAACGCTCCACGTTAACCAGCGACACACGTTCCACAAGGATTCGCGAATACTTCGGCATACGCGGTACGGCCAATGCAATGGCGGCGGCGCACACCACCGTCGCACACAACACGGCTACGCCAAGACGCCTACTGCTCCGAAACAACACGGTGGCAAGGAGGCCCATGGCCACCAGCGCCAGCACCAGCCCCGTGCTGGTCAGGGCCAGCACCATGAGCATGGCGGCGACCACCGCCACGGCCAGACCGATCCGCCAGGCGCCACGGCGCTCCGCGTCGCCAAGACCCATTAGCCCGAGCCCAAGCGGTACGAAGAATACTCCCAACATGACCGCGAGGGCAGAGGCCTCTTCAAACACACCATTGATGCGGCGGACGGTCAGCGTATAGCTGCCCTTGCTGTAAAAATCGTACACGGCCTGGCCCCAGCGTGACTCAAGCCCGGCGGCGGTACCCCGCAGGATGTCGGCGTACCAGTCCATTCCGCCCGGTGTCGCCAGACCGAACCCGATCCCATAGGCGTACACGCCCTGCAGCGCGCACAACACGCACAATGCCACGAATCCGGCAACACCCCCGCGCACCACGTTGCGACGGCTGGCGGAATCTTCCATCAGCAGGTGGCACAATTCCATGAAGAACGCGATGAACGGCAACTGCATGCTCAGCTTCAGCAGCGAAACCGCCACGGCCCGCCAGACGGGCACGCCCTCCACCGGAAAGCGCAGGGCGCTGTTCCACGCCGCCACGCCCTGCACGGCCAGAACCAGCGCCGCCACGGGCAGCAGCGGCAGCACGCGCCGCCACGCCCGGCGGGGGCTCCACGACCCGCTCGCCCATGCCCAGCACAGCACGGGAAGCGCCACGTAGAACAGCAGATGCTGCATGTGGTAGTTGGGAATGAACGTGAAAATCCAGCGCTGCCAGAGGGCAATGGGAACCAGCGCGAAGGCGAACAGCGGAAGAAGGCGGATCACGCCCCGGCTCCGCTCCGCCTGCCTGTCATGATGAAGCACAGCAACTCCCGCAGGTACGGCAAGACGTTACGCAGGTTCTCCATGCGACGGTGCCCGTGCCACACGGAATCGATGCCCACGAGGCAGGCCGGGTAATACACGCAGTGCAGGAACACCAGCCTGGCGTATACGGCCAGAAAGTCCCGAAACACCCCGCGCTTCTTCAGGAAGGCGCGCAGGTCCGCAAGGCTGTCCATGGCCTCGCAGCGCATCATGATGTCCGACGAGACGCTATGGTCGCGCCGGATGTAGGTATAGACAACACGTGGGCAGAGCGCCACGCGAGGTTCGCAGGCCAGGGCCTTGTACACGAACACCCCGTCCTCGAACATCTTCGACGCGGGAAAGGTGATGGCGTTGGCCAGCAGGAAGTCCTTGCGGAACAGCTTGTTCCACACCGGGGCCAGAATGTCTGTCCTGTGACGCAGCGGCGTTCCGGGGCGTTCGTCGGCAAGGACGGTGAAGGATGTCGCCCGCCTGTGCACGGCATACCCGGCGATGACCATGTCCGCGCCATGCTGCAGCGCGGCGTGGTGCAGGGCCTCCAGCATGTCCGGCGCGGGGATGTCGTCGGCGTCGGCAAAGGCCACGTACTCGCCCGATGCGGCGGCGATGCCCAACTGGCGCGCCCGGCCCGTGCCCACCGGGCTGGCGGGGGTCACCAGCGTCACCCGGCCTGGATGCTCACGCGCGTAGGCGCGACACATCTCGCCCGAACCATCGTCGGAGCCGTCGTCCACAAGCACGATCTCCGCATCGGCCAACGTCTGTGCGAGCAGGGACTCCATGGCCTGCGCGAGATAGCGGCTTGCGTTGCGAACGGGCACGACGACGCTGACGGTGACGGGCATGCGGATTTCCTGGCTACGGATGACGGCGAACGGGCCGGGGCGAATGGGGGCTGGCCCGGCGCAACGCGATGAACAGGATGACGAGGATCAGTCCTTCCATCCCCGTCGAAAGCCACGTCCCGGCCACGACGCCGTACGTGCCCGCCAGCGGAAGCGCGGCCGAGAGACCGGCCAGCGACGACGCGCCGATGGCCAGCGTCAGCGCCTGCTCCCTGCCCTGCGGGACCAGGCCCAGCGTGCCCAGCACGCAGTTGAGGGGCAGCAGTACCAGCAGCGGGCACAGCCCGCGCAAAAGCGGAGCGGCTTGCGCGTACTCCGGGCCCAGCGCCACGCTGACGAGCCATGGTGCAAGCCCCCAGACCGCCACCGCGCCGCCCCCCATGGCCGCTCCCGTGGCCACCAGCACGCGGCGCAGCACGTCATCTCCGCGCCCCTGTCGCCGGGCGGCGCACAATTCGGGGAACAGGGTAAGGATGACGGGCATGGTCAGGCTTACCAGCCCGCGCGCCATCTTGTCGCAAGCGATCAGCATGCCCATGTCCCGCGCGGGCAACGCCCCGCCCAGCAACAGCGGCACGCCGTGCGTCTTGGCCATGGCCCCCAGGTGCGCCAGAAACAGGTGCCGTGCGTCGCGCAGGGCTCGCCAGCCCCCTGACAGGCGCATGGACGCGGCATGCGACCCAAGGCAAGAGAAAACGCGCCCGGTCAGCCATGCATACGTCCCCGCCCGGATCAGCAGCAGCAACAACAGGTAGTGCGTCCAGTGCTCCGGCTCTCGGACCAGCGGCAGCATCAGGCACAGCACGGCCAGCCCTCCGCCCACTTCGCAGGCGGCCACCCCTGCGACCCCCGTGCCAAGGCCCTGAAAAAACCACAACGGATTGAACCCGAGCGCAACGCCGTTGGCCACGGCCAGCGCGAATCCCCACGGGTATTGCCCGGCCAGGGGCAACAGCGCCCACCCCGCCACGCCCAGCAGGGCGCAGGCCGCCGTCAGCAGGCATTTCGCGGACAGGACGTCGGCCACGGTGCGGCCGAGCGCCACGGGATCATCCCGATGCGTGGCCACATCGCGCACCGCGCCCAGCGCAAACCCCCACTCCACGCACATGCCTGCCACGGCCGACACCGCCAGCATGTACAAGGTCGCGCCGAACGGTTCCGGCCCCAGCACGCGGGAAAGATAGGGCAAGGCCAGCAGCGGCAGCACCATCTGCGCCGCCTGGATGGCCCCGAAGGAAAGGAAGGTGCGCAGGCGGGGCATGCGGGCAGCCAGGTTCCGCCTGATGTTCACGGGCTAGCCCTTCGTCCGGGCCAGACGGCGGTACAGGTCGGCGTAGGCTTCATAACTGCGCCTCGCGTCGTAGTGGTCGGCGATGCAGGCGCGGGCCGCCGCCCCCATGCGGGCGCGCAGCCCGGCATCACGCGACAGGCGGCGCACATGTTCGGCAAGTTCCGCGGCATCGTTGCCAAGAAAACCGGTCACGCCATCCTCGATGACCACCTCGTTGGAGGGAATGCGGGTGGCCACCACCGGCTTGCCGAGCGCCATGGCCTCAAGAATGCTGTACGAAAGCCCTTCCCAGCGGGAAGTCTGCACGTAGATGTCCAGTTCCGCAACGCGGCTCAACGCGGCGGCCCGGTCAAGCCACCCCGTGCGTGTCACGTGCGACGGCAGACAGGCTGCGGCCGCCTCCGTGGCGCCGATCCACGTCCAGTCCACTTCACCGTGCAGGCGACGGGCGATGTCGCCGAAAAGTTCCGGGGCGCGTTGCGGCACCGCCCGGCCGCAGGTGCCCGCCAACACCCTTTCGCTGGCCCCACGTGCGGGCGCACTGGCCACCAGCGCGTCGAGAACTGGCAACTCCACGGCGTTGCGCACGAACACCACGGTCCTGCCCCGCCCCGCCAATTGACGCGACAGCACGTACTCTTCCGCCCCACAGGCGGCGATGGCCTGCCCAGCCCTGGCGACAAGCCATTCCACGCCCCGGAACGCGGCACGGGTGACGGGCGCGACATCCGTGCGCAGGAAGGCGAAACCATGCGGCGTGTAGACCGAGGGCACGTGACGGTGAAGGGCGGCAATACGCCCATACACTCCCGCCTTGGAGGAGTGGCAGTGGACCACATCGGGCCGGATGCCGTGGATCAGCGCGCTCAACTCCCGACAGGCCCGCAAGCCCGGCAGCACGCCCACCCCCATGGGCACGGCATGGAACTCCACGTCCGGCGGAAACTGGGACGCGAAATCCGGGGGAGTTTCTTCGCGCAGGGCATAGGCCACGGAATGGCGGAATCCCGGACGCACGGCATGGCAGAGCGTGGAAAGGGCCGTCAGGCAGCCCGCCGCGAAGGATTCCACGATGTGCAAGATGTGCATGGCAGGCTATACCCGACGCCGACGCGCTAGTTCTCGGACGAAGTGAGGGGAAGCGCCACGGCGCCGCATTGACGTTCTGGTGGCCGAGCCGAAACCGTCCGTAATCTGCGGACAACCCACCAGTGTGCATGCATAACGATTGTACCCACGGTTTGAAAACACATCTGTTTACATTGGTCAACAATGACAGGGCATCGGCCCGCCGCCACATGCGCTGCCACGCAAAACGGTGCCCGCCCATCTTCCGCGCCATCGCACCACGTCCATCCGCACACTACAGGCCGCTCTCCCAAAAGGACACCCCCGAGCCTGGCGCGGGGGGTGCTTTTTTCGCCCGGCGGGTGCACGCGGGGCGCGGGGGCAATCAGGGCAGCAGGGGGTGGCGGAACAGCGGATGGGTGGCGTGCCTCTCCAGCAGACCGGCCAGCCGGTCGCGTTGTTCCGGGGAAAGTCCGGCGTGGAATGCCATGAATTCGTCCCGCACGTGGGCGTAAGCCTGTTCGGCCAGCTGTCGCTTGTCCGCGAACAGCGCGTCCAGCGCCTGGGCATCCACCGCCCCGTCGCGGATGGCCGCGTGCAGGCGCTGGCGCAGCGCGGCGTTATGGCGGCGCAGTGCATCCACCTTCTGCCCGTGGGCGGCCAGACGCCGGGCCAGTAGCCGCGCCTCGTCCGGTGAAAGATCCAGTTCGCGGGCCACGGTGCGCGCCACGCGGCGCATGTCCAGGCCCGCCAGCCGCGCGGCAATGCGCCGCCTGTTGTACCACAGCACACAGAGCACGGTGGCCTTGACCAGGCCCACGCCCACGGCAAATTCCCAAGCCATGCGGTTGTCCCCGTATGTTTTCACTGCGGTATGGCCCGTGCCGCAGCCCCGGCCACTCCGGGCCGGGGCGGGCCGCAGTGCCATGCCCATCCGCCATGCACGAAAAAGGGGGAAGGCCAAACCCCCTCCCCCGTCGTCGCGGTTCGCGCTTCCCTTGTCCGCCGCTTTACCAACGAAAAAGCGGCGGACAAGCGGGCGATTTGACCTACCGGTGCGCTTCCAGGTCCTTCAGGAATTCCGGCCGCACCTCGAAGCCGCAGGCCATGGCCTGGTCGGCGAACTGCACGGCCTGGGCGAACTCGCCCCGCTCGAAGTGGGCCAGCGCCAGGTTGTTGTAGGCCGGGCCGAAGCCGGGTTCGCGCTTGATGGCCTCGCGGCTGATCTGGATGGAGGCCTCGTAGTCGCCCTGCATGTAGTAGGCGGCGCCCATGGTGGCCATGGCCTGGATGAAGTCCGGGTCCCACTTCAGGGCCTTCTTCAGGGCCTTGATGGCTTCTTCCGGCTCGCCGCGCTGCAGGTGCACGAAGCCGATGTTGCTCCACGGCACCGGGAACTTGGCGCGGCATTGGGCCGCTTCCTCATTGTAGCGCAGGCAGCCTTCCAGGTCGCCGCGCTGCAGGCAGATGCCGCCAAGCTGCACGTAGGCTTCGGCCAGACGGGGCGAATTGCGCACGGCGCTCAGGAACGACTCTTCCGCCGCCACGAAGTCGCGCTTGTGCAGCAGGGCCACGCCAAGGTTGTAGTGATGGTTGGCGCAGTTCTCGCTTTTTTCTATTTCGGCGCGCAGATCGGCGATGTACTCGTCAATGTCATCGTACTTATCCTTCATCGACGTGGCCCTCCTTGATCAGAATATTGTAGTACCACACGCAGAAATCGAACACGCCGCGGTACTTTTCGTCCTTGTTGACGATGCCGAGGGCGGTTTCAAGCGCGCCACGGCCGTATTCGTTGGTGTAGTCCTTCTTGTTGGCGGTCTGCAAAAATTCGCGCACAAGCTGCTGGGTGGTACGCTTGGTGATGTCCTGGCGCGTGTCCAGCGGGTCGTTGGGCTTCTGGAAGGGGTCCCAGTTCTCGTAGCCGATGCGCTCCACGTACTTGCGCCGCCGGGGGGACATGGCGTCCCAGATGGCGCGCTTCTGGACTTCCTCGTCCGGCGTCAGTTCGCGCGTGGTGCTGTCGCGGAACATGGAGCCCGAGATGTTGACCATGCTCAGCTCTCCTTCTTCGCGGGGCCGACACCAAGGTACGTGTTGTCGTATCTGGTGATCAGCGCCATGGACACGGGCACGTACACCTGGTCCAGCTCACGGTAGCGCGATTGCACGGCCACCAGGATCTCGTGGCTGAGGCCCGCCAGGCGTTCGTGGATCTTGTCCAGGGCCACGGTGGGATAGCGCCCGCCAGGGGCAAAGCCGGTGCGGCCGCAGGTGTGGGCCACGCCGCCGATGGCGGTGGGAATGCCGTACAGGCGGCAGGTGATGGGGCGGTGGGCGTACATGGCGCAGGTGTCGTCGTCGCCCAGGAGGGGGCAGCGGATGCGCTCGCGCGCCACTTCGGCCAGCAGTTCGGCCGAATCGCGCCCGGCCAGCGATTCCTTGTACAGGCGGCGCTTCAGGCGCACGGCGTGGCGGTCTGCCGCGTCGGCCCGCTCGAGAATGGCGGAACGCTCGGCCCCGAAGCCAAAGGCTTCGGCAAAGCGCTGGTTCAGGTACATGGCCTCCACCAGGCCGAGGTCGAACAGGGCGTGGCAGCAGTCGCTGCAACCAAGGCCGCAGGTCACGCAGTCGGCATGCTGCGAACGCACGCGCTCGAACAGCGCATCGGCTTCCGCCACCAGTCGTTCATATTTGGCGAAGATTTCCGTCAGGTCCACGGTCATCCATTCTGCTCCTTGGGGGCCGCGCGTGCGCGACCGTCATGCGATGGCCCGACAGGTTGGCGTATCGGGCGCTGGGCGGACTCGGTCGTTCTGTGGCCGGAATGCACACCCCAAGGTTGCCGGTCGCGTCTGCACGGTCGGGAAGATCGGCAGATCGAGCCGGGTGGCCAAGCGAACGGGTCGCGCGGCTCCCGCGCGGGCGTGCGGATGTGCGGAAAATCGCGATGCGGCGGTGCGGCGCCGTGCGTGCGGGCGGCCGGACACGGGAAGGCAACCCCCCTTCCCCTCGTGCCTCTTCTGCCCCGCCCACGGGGACAGGGTTCCGAAGGCCCGCCCCCCGCGAAACGTCCGGCGCTGGAAAATCCGGCCCATGATGCGGCAAATGCCGCCGGACGGCGCAAACGTCGTCCGGCGGCATGACGTGCAGCAAATCCGGAAAGGCGGCGACTAGTTCTCTTCGACGGTGATCGCGCCGGCTTCGCAGACTTCCACGCAGGATTCACAGCCCAGGCATTCTTCCTCGTTCACGGGAACAGCCTTGCCGTCCTGCAGTTCGTAAACTTCGACGGGGCACACGTCCACGCATTCGCCGTCGCCGGTACACTTATCGGTGTCAACAGTAACAGTCCAACCCATGTCATCCTCCAGGCGTGTTTTTCGGCCGACGACGTAGTCGGCTCTTTGGGAACAATTCCCTGTCCTGATTGCGGAAAAACCGCGTCACGACAGGGTTTGACGGCTTACCATCGAAATTGCAGATAGCTGGCGTCAACCGGGGTGTCAAGCGCTGACGCAAATTCTCACCCCTGCGGCCGACCGGAATTCTCGTGCCGCGAAATCCGCGCCTTCCTAAACCGCCAGCGACACATAGTAACCCTTGCCCGCGCGCTGAATGAGCAGGGTCACCTTGCCCGCCAGCCGGTGCCGGGCAAACGCCTGCGCGAAGTCGCGGGTGGAGTTCACCCGCACTCCGCCCACCTGGCGCACCACGTCGCCGGGGGAAAGGCCCAGCCGCGCGGCCGGGCTGTTGGGCAGCACCGCGTTGATGCGCACTCCGCTGCCCTGCGCCTCCTGCACCCGCAGGCCCCAGCGCCGTTCGGCCAGGCGTTCCGCCGTTTCCTGCGTGAGCACCGCCGGGGTCATGCGCAGGGTGGCCGTCTTGCCTTCGCGCAGTATGCCCACCTCCAGCGTGTCGCGGTGGGTGTAGTTGCGCAGCAGCATGATGTAGGCGTCCTTGTCCTCTATGGGGTTGCCGTTGATGGACACCAGCACGTCGCCGGGGCGCAGGCCCGCCTTTTCGGCGGGCGTGCCCTGCTGCACGTCGGTCACCAGCATGCCCGCGGCGCGCTTCAGCCCCAGCCAGGCCGCCGTGCGCTGGTCGATGTCCTGCCCCATCACGCCCAGCCACACCGGGTCCACCCGGCCCTGGCCCAGCAGTTCCTCGACCACGCGGCGGGCCTTGTCCACGGGAATGGCGAAGCCGATGCCCTCGCCCTTGGCGTACACCGCCGTGTTGATGCCGATGAGCTCGCCCATGATGTTCAGCAGCGGGCCGCCGCTGTTGCCGGGGTTGATGGCCGCGTCGGTCTGGACGAGGTCGGTGATCATGCCCTGCTCCACCTTGATGGACCGTCCAAGGGCGGAGACCACCCCGGTGGTCACGGTGTGCGCGAAGCCGAAGGGGTTGCCGATGGCGATCACCGTCTCGCCGGGCATGAGGTCGGCCGAGGTGGCCATCTTCACGGCGGGCAGGTTCTGCGCGCCGGGCACGCGCAGCACGGCGATGTCGAAGTCGGTGTCCGAGCCCAGCAGTTCCGCGTCCAGCGAGCGGCCGTCCAGCAGGTGCACCGCGATGCCCGTGGCCCCGGCGATGACGTGGGCATTGGTGAGCACGATGCCGGGGTGCCCCCCGTCCGGGTTGATGATCACCCCGGAACCCAGGCTGCGCCGGGTCTGGCGCTGGGTGGGCAGGCTGGGGAACATTTCGCGGGCCGATTCGTCGTCCATCAGGCCGGGGAAGGGATTGAAATTGCGTTCCACCACCCGCGCGGTGGTGATGTTGACCACGGCGGGGGCCACGGCGCTGACCGCGCGCACCACCGGGGTGAGGCGCGGGCTGTTTTCCGGAATGCCCGCGGGCAGGGCGGGCGAGCGCGGCGTGGGCACGGTGATGGCCGCGCGGCCGGGCTGCGAGGACACCGGCTGGTCGGCCAGCAGCGGCGGGGGAGGAGATTCGGCGGCCAGGGCGGACACGTGGAGCGGCAGGGCCGCGATAGTCACGGCCAGAATGCCGTGCCGAGTGAGACGGACGAGACGGCGGGTTGCGCGGCATCCGGCCTGAACGGCATGGGCAACGGCGGCCCGTCGCCGCGAATCTCTATGGATAGACATGGTGGCTGCTCTCCGTGGTATGCGTGCTGCGGTTTCGCACGCATCACTATGCGACCTGCCGGGGGCCACGGCAAGGGGGGTGGCGCGCAATGGCCCGCGATATGCGGGAAAGCGGGCGTGGCTGGCGGCGCGCCCCGTGAAGCAGTATGCCCGCCCGGTGAAACGGCGACGCGCCCGCGCGGGCTTTACATTCGTCCTTCTAGGCCCGGCCCGGCTTGCCTTGCCCGGCCCGTGGCGCTACCGTGCGCGGGTTCCCGTTCCACACCGACACCTCCGGGGGGTTCCCATGCCGTCTCTTTCTCCGCGCCTTCTCGACCTCATCGCCGCCATCGACCCCGTGGACCACGGTCACGACCCGGCCGGCCAGGCCCATCTGGACAATCTCACCAAGCCGCGCGGCAGCCTGGGCCGCCTTGAAGACCTGGCGCTCCAGATGCACCGCATCCAGGGCGGCGCGCGCCCCCTGGCCGCCGACCCGGCGCGCATCTTCACCATCGCGGGCGACCACGGCGTGGCCGCCGAGGGCGTTTCGCTGTTCCCGCAGGAAGTGACCCGCCAGATGGTGCTCAATTTCCTGAACGGCGGCGCGGGCATCAACGTGCTGTGCAACACCGCCGGCATCGACCTGCGCGTGGTGGACGCCGGGTGCCTGGGCGACGACTTCGAACCGCACCCGCAGCTCATTCGCCGCAAGGTAGCCCCCGGCACCGCCAACATGACCCACGGCCCGGCCATGACCCGCGAACAGTGCGAGACCGCCCTGCTGCTGGGCGCGGACCTTGCCGCGCAGGCCGCCGCCGACGGCTGCCGCTGCGTGGGCACCGGCGACATGGGCATCGCCAACACCACCCCTTCCACCGCCCTGTACTGCGCCTACCTCGGCCTTGATCCGGAAACCGTCACCGGCCCCGGCACCGGGCTGGACGCCCACGGCGTGGCCCGCAAGGCCCAGGTCATCCGCGCCGCCCTGGCCGCCAATCGCCGCGCCGTGGAATCCGGCGACCCCGTGGACATCCTGGCCGCCGTGGGCGGGCTGGAAATCGCCGCCCTCGCCGGCCTCATCCTGGGCGCGGCCCGCCACCGCCTGGTGGCCGTCATCGACGGGTTCATCTCCACCGCCGCCTACACCGCCGCCTGGAAGATCGCCCCCGCCGTGGCCGGGTACTGCGTGTTCAGCCACGCCTCCGCCGAGCAGGGCCACACGACCATCCTGCACAAGCTGGACATCCGCCCCCTGCTCGACCTCGGCCTGCGCCTCGGCGAAGGCACCGGCGGCGCGCTGTCCATCTTCCTGCTGCGCAGCGCCGCCGACATCTTCGAGAAGATGGCCACCTTCGGCGATGCCGGGGTGGATGCCGGGAAGTAGAAGAAGGCTTGATAAAGGCGAACCGGGGAGGGGAACTTTTGAAAAAGTTCCCTTCCCCGGACCCCCATCCCTCAAAACTTTCTGTATGGGGTGGCGCGGTGGGCATTTCCGTGGCCCTTTTCCTTTCGCCAAGTGGGCAGAGCCACGCCCGGAGATAAGAATTTTCATACCTCATAGGCATTGCAACCTCGGAAGTTGTGCCGCAATCGCTCACCGGACCAATTGAAAAGTTTGGGAGGCTGGGGGGGAAGGAACCTTTTTCAAAAGGTTCCTTCCCCCCGATTCATTTCTATGGATTGCCTTCTCCTACTCCTGCGCCAGCACCTGGTGGGCATGGCTGACCACGTGGTGGGTCAGGGCATCGAGCAGGCGGGTGCGCAGTCCCCAGCAGTGCCAGAAGAGGCGGATGGGCACGGCACGACCGGGCGCGAGGTTCACGAGGCGGCCGTCGGAGAGATGGTGGCGGGCTTGGGGCAGGGGAATCATGCCGTAGGCAAGGCCCTGGACCACCACGTCCACGAACCGTTCGGACGAGGGGATGTAGTGCAGCGGCAGGCTGGGGGCGATGCGGTCGAAGGACGCGGCGGTGGGCAGCAGGCCGTGCAGGAACTGGTGATGCACCTCGTCCGCGCGGTTGAAGATCACGGCGGGCGCGCGGCACAGGGCGGCCTCGGTGAGCCCGGCGGGGAACCACTGCGCGGCGAACTCCGGTGCGGCCAGGCACAGGTAGTCCACCCGGCCCAGGGGCAGACAGCGGCAGCCCTGCACGGCGGCGGCGCGGGTGGACACGGCGGCGGCCACATGCCCGTCGCGCAGCAGCAGGTGGGTGCGCTCCTGATCGTCCACGGAAAGATCGAGCAGGGCGCGTTCGGTGCGCAGGAACGGGGCCACGGCGTCGGGAAACCAGGTGGCCAGACTGTCCGCGTTCACGGCCACAGACAGGGTGGTCCATGGAATATGGGGGATGTGGGGATCGTCGGAAGCGTCCGGGAAATCGGAAGCGCCCTCTGGCCGCAGCGCGGCGGCAAGATCCGTCTCCAGCAGGCCCACCTTGTCGCAATGGGCCAACAGGCGGCGTCCTTCGTCGGTGGCGCGGGCCGGGGTGGCGCGCACCACCAGCACGGTGCCCAACTGGTCCTCCAGAGCTTTCACCCGCTGCGACACGGCGGACTGCGTCAGGTGCAGCACCCGCGCGGCCCGCTCGAAGCCCCCTTCACGGATGACGGCGGCCACGGCCTCCACAAGTCGGTAGTCGAGCATCACCGATTAGTACGTTTGCTTATGCAACAGCACAACAAGTAATTTCACGTATGATGCGGAACGGCGTACTGGGTAGGCGTCCCGGCACTTGCCGGACATCCTTTCCTGCTTCAGGAGTCGCGCCATGCACCTTACCCCCTACCTTCAGGGCCTCGGCATCGGGGCCAGCCTGATCATCGCCATCGGCGCGCAGAACGCCTTCGTGCTGACCCAGAGCCTGCGCCGCAACCACCACATGGCCGTTGCCGCGCTGTGCGGGCTCATTGATGTGGTGCTGATCACCGCCGGAGTGGCCGGGGTGGGCACCGCCGTGGCGGCCAGCCCGCTGCTGCGGCAAGGCGCGGCCGTGGGCGGGGCGGTGTTTCTGGCCTGGTTCGGATTCGGGGCGCTGCGCTCGGCCCTGCGGCCCGGCATCCTCGAGGCCGACAGGGCCGTGGGCGACGGCGGGCGCACCAGTCTGCGCCGCGTGCTGGGGGCCACCCTGGCCGTATCCCTGCTGAACCCGCACGTGTACCTCGATACCGTGGTCATGCTGGGCGGCATCAGCGGGCACTACCCGGCCCCGGAACGCTTTTCCTTCGGCGCGGGCGCGGCCACGGCCTCGTGCCTGTGGTTCTTCGCCCTTGGCGGCTGCGGCCGGGTGCTGGCCCCGCTGTTCCGCAAGCCCGTGGCCTGGCGGGTGCTGGACGGCAGCGTGTGCCTGGTGGTGTGGGGGGTGGCCCTGTCCCTGGCCCGACAGGCTTGGGCGGGGTAGGGACACATTTGAGTAGAGGATAGTTTGGGAAAATGGGGTTCCAAAGGGGTATCGGTCCTTGGAGCCCCATGTTTG
This sequence comes from Desulfovibrio sp. A2, assembly GCF_000226255.1. Classification (GTDB taxonomy): domain Bacteria; phylum Desulfobacterota; class Desulfovibrionia; order Desulfovibrionales; family Desulfovibrionaceae; genus Cupidesulfovibrio. The sequence continues at coordinate 98,561 of NZ_AGFG01000050.1, read as the reverse complement.
TGTTCGAAAATACAAATGAAAGTTTTGGGGGAGCCTCATCCGTTATGCGAGTCTTCAAGCATTACGGATGAGGACAGCATAGCGGGGGTGCGGGGGAGGAGACCCTTTTCACGCTTTGCGGACGTCATCCGTACGGCTCGCGGATTTGCCTACGGCTGCCGCAAAAGGGTCCCTCCCCCGCAAGAATCTGTGCCAACAAAACAGAAGGGAGGACACGTTGCCGTGCCCTCCCTTTTTACTGTCCTTGCGGCAATGCCGCCTATTCCCGGTCGCGCGGCGTCGCGGGCTCCACCCCAAGGCGGAAGCCCCGGATCTGGTTGCCGTTCATCACCGAGATGACTTCCTGAGCGTAGTCGGCGGGCACTTCCACGAACGACACGCGGTCGCGGATGTCGATGGCCCCGATCATGCGGCCCGGGATGCCGGTTTCGCCCGCGATGGCCCCCACGATGTCGCGCGCGGTGACGCGCATCTTGCGGCCCACGTTCAGGAACAGGCGCACCATGCCGGGCTCGGCCCCGGTGCCCGCCGGGGTTTTTTCACCGCCGGGCACGGCGTCGCCCAGTTCACGGCGCATCAGCAGCTTGAGCAGCGCGGCGGCCATGTCCACGGTGGTCACGTCCTCGTCCAGGAACGATTCCACGATGTCGGTGTACTTTTCCAGCTCGCCCGCCTCGATGTGGCGGCGCACTTCGGCCAGCAGCTGGTTGGTCTTCACCGTGGCCACGTCGCTGGAGGTGGGCACCTGGTGCTGCACGATGTGCGCCTTGGTGAACTTCTTGATGTCGCGCAGCTTGTAGAAGTCGCGCCCGGAGACAAAGGTGAACGCCCGGCCGGAACGCCCGGCGCGGCCGGTGCGGCCGATCCGGTGCACGTAGTGTTCGACGGCGTTGGGGATGTCGTAGTTGACCACGGCCTCCACGTCGTCCACGTCGATGCCGCGCGCGGCCACGTCGGTGGCCACCAGGATTTCGATGCCGTTGCTGCGGAAGCGCGCCATCACCCGGTCGCGCTGCGACTGGTTGAGGTTGCCGTGCAGGCCGTCGGCCTGGTAGCCGCGCCCCTGCAGGTGCTGGGTCAGTTCATCCACGCCGCGCTTGGTCGAGCAGAACACGATGGCGCGCTTGGGGTTGTACAGGTCCAGCACCCGGCACAGCGCCTCCAGCTTCTGGAAGGGGCGCACTTCGTAGTAAATCTGCTCGATGCTGGGCACGGTGACCTGCTTCTGGGTCACCTTGAGGAATTCGGGCGTCTTCAGGAAGCGCTGGGCCATGTCGAGGATGGCCGGGGGCATGGTGGCGGAGAAGAACACCGTCTGCGCTTCGCTCCGCACCTGGCCCAGGATGTGCTCGATGTCGTCGCGAAAGCCCATGTCGAGCATTTCGTCGGCTTCGTCCAGCACGGCCATGCGCACCGTGGAAAGGTTGATGGTGCCGCGCTCCATGTGGTCCATGACGCGGCCCGGCGTACCCACCACCACCTGCGCGCCGCGGCGCAGGGCCTTGAACTGGCGGTCGATGGGCTGCCCGCCGTACACGGGTAGCACGTACAGGCCGCGCTTGCGCGAGGAAAGCTGGGTGAGTTCTTCCGCCACCTGAATGGCCAGTTCGCGCGTGGGGCACAGGATGATGCCCTGGATGTCCTTTTCGCGCGGGTCGACGCGTTCCAGCAGGGGAATGCCGAAGGCTGCGGTCTTGCCGGTGCCGGTCTGGGCCTGGCCGATGACGTCGCGGCCTTCCATGATGTGGGGGATGGCCAGCGCCTGGATGGGCGAGGCTTCTTCGAAGCCCATCTCTTCGATGGCTTTCAGGATTTCCTTGGAAAGGGACAATTCTTCAAAGCGTAAGGTTTCCATTCTCATTCCTTCGTGCGCGGGGCGCTCGGCGACGCCGCGACGGGAAGTGCGCTGGCGTATCGTGCCAGTGCTTCCTGCTTCCTGTCGGGGGGCAGCCGTTTGACGTGATGCTCGGCCTTCTGTGCGGTGCTGCGGTCAGGGAACGGGGCGGTGGCGATCAGCGTGACCGGGCGGCGCGAGCGCGTGTAGCGCGCGCCCCTGCCCCGGTTGTGTTCGCCAAGGCGCCGTTCCATGTCCGTGGTGACGCCGCAGTACAGCGTCCCGTCGGCACAGCGCACAAGATAGACAACCCATTTGTATGTTACCGCCGCGTGTTCCATGGAGGTGCCGAACCGGGGCACACGCCCCGTCTGCTCCGGACCTCCCGCGCACGATGCCAGCCGCACGCGAAACCGGAGGCGATGCCCTGCGCCCGTGGTCCGGAATCCGCATTCCGGCGCGTGGCGCGCAAGGCGTGTTGCAGTGTTGATGATGCGGACACGTTGCCGCGAGCGCACGGCTGGTGTCCGGTCTTATCCAAATTACTCGCCGCATCCGGTCGCGCGCGAGGATTTTTTGTCGCTGGCAGGTGTTTTCCTTCGGCGGCAAAAAAGATCGTGTGCCTAACAGTAGGCGCAGCCTCGGCCATCCTCACCCATGTCGAGCATGATGGTGTCGCCGGGCTTCATGTCGAACAGCCGACAGTCCGGTGCGTGGTTGCGCAGCTGCTCGCGGAAGCGCTCGGTGTTCTGCGCCAACACCGGAAAGGTGCCCCAGTGCATGGGCACCACCGAGCGGGCGCGCAGCATGGCGCTGGCCATGGCCGCCTGCCGCGCGTCCATGGTAAAGGTGCCGCCGATGGGCAGCATGGCCAGGTCGATGGAATGCAGCCGTCCCCACAGCTCCATCGACGAGAAGATGCCCGTGTCCCCGGCGTGGTAGAAGGTGAAACCGCCCGGCATGGTCACGATGTACCCCACGGGCGCGCCGGACTCGGACGAATGGAAGGCCTGAGTCATGGTGACGGAAATATCCTTGTGCGCCACCGTGCCGCCAATGTTGAAGCCGATGGAGTTCAGCAGCAGGCCGGGGCGCAGCCCTTCTTCCAGCAGACGCTGGGCCGTGCCCACGATGCATCCCAGCAGCGCGCCGGTGGTGTTGCAGATCTGCACGGCCTGGCCCACATGGTCGCCGTGGTCGTGGGTGACCAGCACGAGGTCGGGCGGGGCGATGTCGCTCCACGGGGTGGACGCCGAGGGGTTGCCCTCGAAGAACGGGTCCACGAGCACGTTGGCCCCGTCGCAGGAAATCTGGAAATTGGCGTGGCCGTGCCATGTGAGGCTGTACTGCATGGTCTGATCCTGCCTTTCCGCAAAAAAGGTTTCCGCACCGGCGCGGCCCCGATCCGGGACCGTTCGCCTCCGGACGGCGGGTGGCGCACCCGCGATGCGGCCATGGAAACGTTGTCCCGGCCCTTCGGTGTCGACGCAACACCGGGGAGTCGGCGTTTCCTCTCGCTGCCGCGCGGCCGTGGCGGCGCGGGCTATTCCCGTTCGGCGGCCTCGCCCCAGCGGGCGGCAAGGGCGTTGGGCACGCCGATCTGGTCCAGAATGCGCCCGGCAAGGTGGTCCAGGATGTCCTGCACGCGGGCCGGCCGGGCGTAAAAGCCGGGGCAGGGCGGCATGATCACCGCGCCCGCCTCGGCGGCGGCCAGCATGTTGCGCAGGTGCACCCGGCTCAGGGGCGTTTCGCGCACCACCAGCACCAGCGGGCGGCGCTCCTTCAGGGTGACGTCGGCGGCGCGGTGCAGCAGGTTGCTGCCGGTGCCGTGGGCGATGGCGGCCAGCGTGCTCATGGAGCAGGGGCAGACCACCATGCCGTCGTGCGGCCACGAACCGCTGGAGGGCGGCGCGCCGAAATCGCGCGCGTCGTGGACCACGTCAGCCAGGGCCAGCAGATCTTCGGCGCGCAGATCCGATTCAAGGGCCAGCACCTGCCGGGCCGCGTCGGACACCACAAGGTGCACCTGCACGCCGCCTGACAGATCAGATTCGCCAGCCAGATCAGGCCGACCAGGCAGATCAGGCTGGCCAGGCAGGGCGCGCGCGGCGGCGCGCAGCCCGCGCAGCAGGGTGACGGCCAGGGGCATGCCGCTGGCGCCGGATATGCCGACCACGAAGCGCTTCATGAAATCTCCGGAATCATGCCCGCGTCCCTGGCGTTGCGTGGTGCTGCCGCACGGGGCGCGGACAACCTGCGCACGGCCGTGCCCGCTGGCATCCGCCAACGTCCTCTGGCATCCGGCAGTGCGGACCGAGCCGATGCCATACCAGCCGGGGTGGAAAAATCGGACGGACGGCGGCCGGGGCGGGAGGGCGACGCAATGGGGGGTGGGGTGGGAATGTTTTTATCGAAAATGTGCACGACACGCCATGCCTGCAAGGCCGTCCGACACGATTTTTTTCAAGACCGTCACACATTGGCGGCCATTCGCCGGTGTGGGAAAGGGTGGGCGCGGCAATTCGGAGTCTGCCGGTCGTGTCCGCGCCGCGGCGACGGGAAAGGCCATGACGCCTCGGACAGGCGGGCGGCGGGACCACATATGTCTTGACAGTGCCCGCTGGCAGGCGATAGTTGTCCCGTTTCGCGGGCAATTAGCTCAGATGGATAGAGCGTTGGCCTCCGGAGCCAAAGGCCACAGGTTCGAATCCTGTATTGCCCACCACGCGACCCTTGGGGGCGTTTTCGCAACACGGCGGAAACGCCCCTTTTGCGTACCCGCCGCCTCCTGCGGCACTCACCGCCGCTTCCCGCGCTACGGGTAGCGCGTCGTCCCTCTTTGCGGTCCCCTGTGCCCCCCCTCGCCCCCCTCTGCACCTCCTTTCGCAAAAAAATAACGCCTCGCCCTGAAAAAAATTATCCGTTTTTTCGGACGCAAATGACCGGACACGCCTTCATGCTGAAGCAACACATACTTCAAAAATAGCGAGCAGGCACGTCATTTTGCGTCGCGCGGGGCGTGCCCTTGAGCGGCATCATGCCTGCAACGCGCTACGGCACAAGGCAAACGGAGGGAAGGGTGTTTTTCCGCCGGGTGTCGCCGCATCGCTCGGCCGCCCGTTGCGAGGGCAGACACGTTCATGGCACGCAGCGTGCCTGTTTTCGCAGTCGCGAGGGGGCGCAATGATGATATCTCCATGCGCAGGAAACGTCATGTCAACCCGGCACCACACCTGGAAAAGCATTCGAAGGCAAATGTGCTGAGTAGACATGATATACAATGTTCCATCAAGAGTTAATAAACTCATGCAAAAAGAAGTGTATTGGCGAGCATTAATTGCCATAGACACGTTCAGATGTGGAATTGCCTAGAGATATTCTTGGTGTATGAGTTATGTTTTGATGATGCTTATGGCGTATGAAACGTAATGAATATGCTGTTTGCGTGAACAATGAAATATTGTGTGTCCATTGTCGCGGAATAAACATGATTTTTTATTGAAAATACACGCCAAGTCTGAAAAAAAAGATTCTCCTTCCCGTCTTGAAGTCATGTTTTCCATGGGCTAATGCGACGATCAAGAACAAGCCCATGGGCTGGGGCCGGTGCAGGCCCTCATCATAATCCGTAAGGGAGGAGTTTCATGAACTGGGTGCAGAACTACGATCCGCTCTCGAACATCCTTTTGTCGGCACTGGTCGCCGCCGTGCCGCTGTACGTTCTCTTCTACATGCTGGCCGTGCGCCGCGCGAAGGGCCACTTCGCCGCAGCCCTCGGCACCACCGCGGCCGTGCTGCTCGCCATCCTGGTGTGGGGCATGCCCGTGAACCTGGCCGTCAATGCAACCCTGTACGGTGCAGCGTACGGGTTGTTCCCCATCGTCTGGATCGTCATCACGGCGGTGTGGATCTACAACATGACCGTCGAATCCGGTGAGTTCGAAATCATCAAGGATTCGCTTGCCCGCCTCACCGACGACCGCCGCCTGCAGGCCATCTTCATCGCCTTCGCGTTCGGTTCGTTCATCGAAGGCACCGCCGGTTTCGGCACCCCCGTGGCCATCACCGCCGCCATGCTGGTGGGCCTGGGCTTCAACCCGCTGTACGCCGCGGGCATCTGCCTTATCGCCAACACCGCCCCGGTGGCCTTCGGCGCCATCGGTATTCCGGTGATCGTCGCCGGCCAGGTGTCCGGCCTCGACACCATGCACATCAGCCAGATCGTCGGCCGTCAGCTGCCGTTCCTGTCGATCATCGTGCCCATGTGGCTGTGCGTGACCATGTGCGGCTTCAAGCGCTCGCTTGAAGTGCTGCCCGCCGTCATCGTGGCCGGTGTGTGCTTCGCCGGTTCGCAGTACGCCTTCTCGAACTTCCACGGCCCGACCCTGCCCGACATCATGTCGGCCATCATCACCATCATCGGCCTCGTGCTGCTGCTGCGCGTGTGGAAGCCCGCCAGCACCTGGCACTTCCCCGACGAAACCCCCTCGTCCGTCACCGGCCCTTCGCCTTACTCCTTCGGTGAAATCATCCGCGCCTGGATGCCCTACATCATCCTGGCCGTCATGGTGTTCTTCTGGGGCCTGCCCGAAATCAAGCCCTTCCTGGACGGCGCCCTGGGCGCTGGCTACACCCCGCTGGCCGCCAAGGGCTTTGCCTGGCCGGGCCTGCACAACGCCATCGAGAAGACCACGCCCATCGTGGCCGCCAACGCTCCGTACGGCGCCATGTTCAAGCTGAACATCATCTCCGCCGCCGGCACCGCCATCCTGTTCACCGGCCTTGCCGCGGTGCCCATGATGCCCAAGTACGGATACGGCCAGGCCATTCCCTGCCTGTTCCGCACCATGCATCAGCTGCGCTTCCCCATCGTGACCATCGCCATGATCCTCGGCCTTGCCCAGATCATGAACTACTCGGGCATGAGCTCGACCATGGGCCTCGCCTTCACCAAGACCGGCTGGCTGTTCCCGTTCTTCTCGCCGCTGCTGGGCTGGCTGGGCGTGTTCCTGACCGGTTCGGACACCTCGTCCAACGCGCTCTTCAGCGGTCTGCAGCGCACCACCGCCACCAGCGTGGGCATGGATCCGCACCTGGCCGTTGCCGCCAACTCTTCGGGTGGCGTCACCGGCAAGATGATCTCGCCCCAGTCCATCTCGGTTGCCACCGCGGCCACCAAGATGGTTGGCCAGGAAGGTCAGCTGTTCCGCTTCACCCTGTGGCACTCCGTGGCCATGACCGTGTTCATCTGCGTGCTCACCATGCTGCAGGCCTACCCGCTGAAGTGGATGCTGCCGTAGCGTGACAGGACTTTCGTCCGAAAGCGCGGGGCGGGCATGAATGCTCCCGCCTGCCCCGCGCCCCGCGTGCACCCGCCGGGCGAAAAAAAGCACCCCCCGAGCCAGGCTCGGGGGGTGTCCTTTTTACTGCGCCGTCGTGCGCCTTGCCCCGCTATTCCGCGCCCTCGGCCCGGCCGTCCAGGCTGGGGCGGGTCCACATGCAGGCCATGCGCACCTTCTTGAGCAGGGCGGCTTGCGGCAGGTAATCGTCATGCGCGGCGCACACCGCCTCGAAGGCGCGGCGGACGTCCGCCTCCGGGTAGCGGCCGGGAAAGCGTTTTTCCATGTCCGCGCGCACGGTGGCCCACAGGTCGTCGTCGGAGGGGTCGGGAAATACGGAAGGCTCGGTGGTCATGGGGAGTACTCGTGGCCATGCCGACAGCGTGGTGTGGCCGCCGGGTTGCAAGGTGCATGGGGGATGCGCGGCGGACAGGCGGGCGCGCGCGCCGATGGCTGGCCCACCACCGGAAGGGCATTCACAGGGTTTTCCCGGACAGGGCCGGTCCGAACAGGACCGGTCCGGCCTGAGCTGGTCCGGCTCGAGCTGGTGTGGCTCGAGCTGGTGTGGCCTGAGCCGGTGCGGGCAGAGCAGGTCCGGACAGAGCAAATTCGGGCAGCAGACTACGCCGGGCCGGACAGCCGCGACACCAGCAGCAGCCGTTCCGGGTTGCGGGGCTTGTTGGCGAACTCGTACCGGGCTACCCGCCACATGCGCCAATCCAGCTCGGCAAGGCGGCCGTCCAGCGCGGCAGCCTCGTCCGCCCCACCGGGATGCCCGGCATAGACGTGCAGTGAAACCAGCCCGCCCGGCGCCAACAGCGGCAGCAGCGCATCCAGGGCGGCCAGGGTGGTGTCCGTCCGGGTGGCCACGCCACGGTCGCCGCCGGGCAGAAAGCCCAGGTTGAATATGCCCACGGCCACGCGGGGCGGGCTGACGCTGACGCCGCCGTGCGCTCCCAGTGCCGCCGCCAGTTCCTCGTGGCCGCGCCCGTGCAGCGTCACACGCGCCCCCACGCCTTCCGCCGCCAGGCGTGCCGCCGTGCGGGCCAGGGCCTCCGGCTGCACATCGAAGGCGTGCACCAGCCCGCCCTCGCCCACCAGCCGGGCCAGGAACAGCGTGTCATGGCCGTTGCCCGCCGTGCCGTCCACGGCCACGGGCCAGAAAGCCCCGGGACAAGCAGCTGCGGTAGCACGTACTCTCGCCTCGGCAGGGTCTTTCGCGCCTCCGGCAATGCCGTCGGCCAGGGCCACGACGCGGGTCAGCGCGTGGGCCACGGCCTGCCGTGACAGGTCGCGCAGGGCGGGCAGCACGTCGGCCCCGGAGCATCCCAACCGTCTGGGTGGCAGTGGGTCGCCAACCGGGCGGGACCGGACGGCCCGCTCCGACGTGGCAGGCTGGACAGGGACGACGTTGCCTGAACGCGACATGGGCACCTCCGGCACCGTGGTACGCCACCCTCCCCCCTCACGACAAGCGCAGGGCACGGCCCGTGGCGCACCATCTTGTGCACATGTGCAACATGCTGCACGCACCCTGTGCCGCCGATTGCACGTCCGTCGTGCTCATATCTCCGAGCCGTGACACATAACACGTTGAGCATCCACGCTAAACGCTTTTGGCACGGTACCTGCTAACCTTGTGGCGTAACGGAACAAGGAGCCGCAGAACAATGCACACTCCAGAGACGTGCCGCACTGAAGCGGCAGCCCCTCCTCACCTGGATGCCCTTATCGATGCCCTTCCCGCAGAAGACAGGGAAGCCGTCGTGGCCCTGGCGGCCCTCTGGCGGGAAGCGCAGCGCATATCCCCGGCATCCCCGTCCATCCTGGACATCCCCACCGTCAGCTTCAGCTAGCTGACCTCCTCTGCCCCCGCCGGCAAACCGGGCGAGCGGTTTCCGGCACCGGGGAGGCCCGAAAGGGCCTCCCCGGCCCCTCCTCGCCAAGGCACGCAAACCTCCTCCGTCCCCTTGGCTGGCCCGGCATTTTCGCACGGGACAATGAACGCACGGTGCACCCCGTGCGTTTCGCTTTTTCCCGCTCCCGTTTTCCCGGCGGCGGGCGCGTGCCACCGGGAAGTCCCGCCAGCATCCGGCCCCGGTCGGCCTTTGCCCGGCACGTTGCGCGCCGGGGCATCACCACCCGATTTGTCGCCACCACTGGCCCCCGCGCGCGTCCTGCCGTATATAGGATAAAGGTGTCCCGCACCGGCCCGCGTGCGCGGGCCGCAACCCGCACGAGGTGCAGCATGAGCAGGATACGCAGCGCCATTCTGGCGTCGCTGGCGGCCGATTCGCTGTCGCTGGGGGCGCACTGGGAATACGATCAGACGCGCATCGCGCGTCAGTTGGGCCGGGTGGCGGATCTTCTGCCCCCCACCCTGAACGACTACCACACCGGCAAGGGCGCGGGCGCGCAGTCGCATTACGGCGACCAGGCCTTGCTGCTGCTCCGCTCGGTGACGGCCAAGGGCTCGTTTGATCTGGCCGACTTCGCCGCGCGCTGGCACGGCCTGATGGAGGGCGGCTACACCGGCTACATGGACAAGGCCAGCCGCGAGGCACTGGCCAACTTCCGCTCGGGCAGGCCGCCGGAGCAGACCGGAGCCGCCACGAACGACTTCGCCGGGGCGGCTCGCATGGCCCCGCTGCTGGCCGTCCTCGGAAACGACGAGGAAGGGCTGGTCAACGCCGCGCGCGCCCAGACCCTGATGACCCACGGCAGCCCGGTCATCGCCGACGGGGCGGAGTTCATGGCCCGGTCCACCGCCGCGCTGCTGCGCGGGGACGACATGCGCGCGGCCTTCGACCACGCGGCGCGCACCCGCTACGCCGCCCTGCCCGTCGAGGATTGGCTGGCCTTCGCCGACATGTCCCTGAACGAGGAAACCCCCGCCGCCATCGCCCGCTTCGGGCAGTCGTGCGGCATGCAGGGGGCCTTTCTGGGGGTGGTGCACATTGCCCTGAAGCACGAGGCCGACCCGGCCACCGGCCTTGTGGACAACGTCATGGCCGGTGGCGATTCGTGCGCGCGCGGCCTGGCCGTGGGCATGCTCTTTGGCGCGCGGCACGGCCTTGGCTGGATGCCCGAGCGCTGGCTGGCCCCCCTGTCGGCCCGCGCCGAAATCGAAGCCGCCCTGGACACGCTGGAGGCGTAGCCGCGCAGCGCACGGCCACACCAAAGCAAGGGGGAGAACGCCATGGCGTTCTCCCCCTTTTCATTGCGCTGTCGCGATGCCTGCCCCCCTGCGGGGGGAAAGGCCGACGCCTACTGCACGGAATCGCAGTCGGGCGCGGTGCGGGTGGAGGCGTCCTTCAGTTCGGCCACGTATTCCTTGACCTTGTCCGAACGCTTCCATTCCGCGAACATTTCCTGCCACTTGCGCAGGTCCATGAAGTTCTTGTCCAGCTGTTCCTCGTGCGACTGCACCCAGATGTTGAACAGCTGCATCTCGAACTGGAACAGGCTGCTGTCGAAAACCTTCTCAGAACTGCCCGCCTTCATGCGCGAACCGTCCACGTCCGACGCCACGAAGCTGCACACCGCGTCGCGCGAGGTTTCGTAGGTTATCTCCTTGTTGTTCATCAGTTCCAGCAGGCCGAACAGATGGGGATATTCCTCGCGGATGCGCTTTTCCGCCGTTTCCGGCACGCGGATGAACAGCTTGTCGCCTTCTTCGGCGATGAAGTAGAAGCGCAGCCAGTTCTCGAACATCAGCACTTCGCTGACGGTATTGATGGCGCTGACGAATTCGGCGGACATGGATACTCCTTGGCGTATTCGCCCCCGCCGCCGGGGCTGCCGGGGCCGGGATTCTGGGTCTTCGATGGCCCCGAATGGCGCGGGGTCGCGGCGTGGCGCGGCGCGCGGCGGGGCTCCCGCACTATGGTTACGGCGGGGCCGTCCGTCAAGTACGTTTTTTCACAAGCGGCGGGAAAGAAGCCACGCCGGGCAGGTTGACGCCCCGGCGCAACGCCGCACCGACATGCCTACCCGGCCGCCCCGCTGTCCGCTGGCGATGATTCCGGCGCATGCAGGTGGCAACGTGCATGCTGCCCCTCGGCCACTGCATGCCAGCCGGGGGGCACGCTGCGGCACACGTCCATGACCTGCGGGCAGCGCGGATGAAAGGGGCAGCCCGACGGCGGGGCGATGGGGCTGGGCAGGTCGCCGGACAGGGCCGGGTGTTCGGCGCGCCGGGCCGGGTCGCGCACGGGCACGGAGGCCAGCAGGGCGCGGGTGTAGGGGTGGGCGGGCGCGGCGAACAGCACGTCGCGCGGGGCTTCTTCCACCACCTTGCCAAGGTACATCACGGCCACGTGGTCGCTCATGTGGCCCACCACGCCGAGGTCGTGCGAGATGAACAGATAGGCCAGACCCATGCGTTCCTGCAGGTCGCGCAGCAGGTTCAGCACCTGCGCCTGCACGGACGCGTCCAGCGACGAAACCGGCTCGTCGCACACCACCAGCGCGGGGTGGGTGATCAGGGCGCGGGCCACGGCCACGCGCTGGCGCTGGCCGCCGGAGAACTCGTGCGGGTAGCGGTCGGCGTGTTCCGGCCGCAGGCCCACCAGTTGCAGCATGTCCGCCACCCTGGCGCGGCGCTCGGCGCCAGGCATCCCGGCCACGGCCAGCGCCTCGCCGATGGAGGCCCCCACGGTACGGCGCGGGTTCAGCGACGAGAAGGGATCCTGAAAGACCATCTGCACCAGCTGCGCGGCCTCCGCGCGTGAAATGGCGGGTGCGGTCGCGCCGCCGCTCGCGCCCCCGTCCGCCCCGGCCCCGGCAAAAACCCGGCCGTCCAGCAGCACCTGCCCCGCGCTGGGGGGCAACAGGCCCACCACCATGCGGGCCAGGGTGGACTTGCCGCAGCCGCTTTCGCCCACAAGGCCAAGGGTGCGGCCCCGGTCCAGGGTCAGCGACACGCCGTCCACGGCGCGCAGCACGGCGGGCGTGGGGTCGAACATGCCCCGGCGCACGGTGAAGTGGCGGCCAAGGCCGCGCAGTTCCAGAAGCGGTGCTATGACGAATCTCCTGTGCTCACGAAAAACGTCTGGCCGCCAATGCGCGGCGGGCGCACTCGAACCGTCCGCCCGCTGCCTTTTGATGCGGGCCGACCCGGGCCCCGGCAAAACCGGAACGCCGCAGGCAGAATGGCACGGCGGGCGGTGGTGCGTCCAGACCGCCTGGGAAGGATGCGCCCCCCACCATCCATCCCGCCAGTTTTCCCCCGCGCCCCGCTACAGCCCGTACCGCTTCAGCTTGCGCCACAGCGAGGCGCGGTCGATGTCCAGCGTCCTTGCCGCCTGGGTACGGTTGCCGCCCGACAGTTCCAGCACCCATTCGATGTGGGCGCGCTCGTTCTCGTCCAGGGTCATGGGGCGGCCATCGGACGTCATGCCTTCCCCCGCCCCGCCCGGCAGGCGGGCGGACTCGTCGGCGCGCAGCACCAGCGCGGGGCCTGCCGTGCCCCCCCTGTCACCGCTGTCACCGCTGTCACCGTTGGCTCCGGCTGCTCCCGCGATCCCCGCCAGCGCCCGCAGGTCGGGCGGCAGGTCCGCCGGGGTGATGACGTCACCCGCGCGGAGCACGGCGGCCCGCTCGACGATGTTCTGCAATTCGCGCACGTTGCCCGGAAAGGGATAGCGCGCCAGCACGTCCAGCGTCTCCGGGGCGATGTGCGGGGCGGGCCTGCCCGTGTCGCGCGCGGCCTTTTCCGCGAAGTACTGGGCCAGCAGGGGCAGATCCTCCATGCGCTCGGCCAGCGGCGGCATGCGCAGCACCACCACGTTCAGGCGGTAGTACAAATCTTGCCGGAATCGCCCGGCCGCCGCCTCCGCCGCCAGGTCCTTGTTGGTGGCGGCCACCAGCCGCACGTCCACGGGGATGTCGGCCGTGCCGCCCACCCGGCGGATGGTGCGTTCCTGCACCGCGCGCAGCAGCTTGACCTGCATGGGCAGCGACATTTCGCCCACCTCGTCGAGGAACAGCGTGCCGCCTTCCGCCGCCTCGAACAGCCCCTTGCGCTGGCGCACCGCGCCGGAAAAGGCCCCCTGCTCGTGGCCGAACAGCTCGCTTTCCAGCAGTTCCTCGTTGAACGCCCCGCAGTTGATGGCCAGAAAGCGCGCCTCGGACCGGCGGCTGAACAGGTGCACCATGCGCGCGGCCAGCTCCTTGCCGGTGCCCGTCTCGCCCAGGATCAGCACGGTGACGTCCGACGGGGCCACCTGGGCGATGGTGCGCTTGAGCGCCTGCATGCACGGCGCGGCCCCCAGCAGGGGCACGGGCAGCGAGCGTTCGCGCAGCTGTTCGCGCAGGCGGGCCACCTCCTGCTTCAGGCGGCGCTTTTCCAGCGCCTTCTGCACCAGCGCCCGCGCTTCGTCCAGGTCGTAGGGCTTGGCCAGATAGTGGTAGGCCCCGGCGTGCATGGCCTCCACCGCCGTCTTCACCGTGGGGTAGCCGGTGACCACCACCACCTCGGTGTCCGGATGGCGCAGGCGCACGGCGCACAGCAGGTCCAGCCCGTCCATGCCCTGCATCATCAGGTCGGTGAGCACCAGGTCGAAGTCCGCCCCGGCCAGCAGTTCCAGCGCCTCTGTTCCGCTGGCGGCGGTAAGCGTCTCGTGCCCCTGCCGCCCCAGCGCCAGCGCCAAGTTGTCGCGGGCGATGGCCTCGTCGTCCACCACCAGGATGCGGGCCGGGGCGTGCGCAACGCTGGCGGATGCCGTGGCCGAAGGGCCGCCCGAGGGCTGTCCGGGTGCGTCGTTCATGCCGCGTCTCCCGTGGGTTCCGGCGTGCCCAGCGGCAGCCGGATGGTGAAGCACGCGCCCGCGCCGGGGGTGCTTTCTACCCCGATGGTGCCGCCGTGCTTGCGGATGATGCCGAAGGCCACGGACAACCCGAGGCCGGTGCCCTTGCCCACGTCCTTCAGCGTGAAGAAGGGGTCGAAGATGCGGCCCAGATGCTCCGGCCCGATGCCGATGCCCGTGTCGGCCACGCGCAGCACCACCTGGCGCGCCGCCATGTCGCGCGCGGCCGTGACGGTGATGGCCCCGGCGCGCGGGCTGGCCCCGTCCGGTCTGGCCCCGTCCGGCTTGACCCCTTCCGGCGCGTCGCCGTCCCGCTCCATGGCCTGGGCCGCCTGCACCGCCTGGATAGCGTTGATGAGCAGGTTCAGCAGCACTTCCTGAAACCGCTGCACGTCCAGCGGCAGCACGATGTCGCCGGGCACGTCGGCGTCGATGCCGATGCCGGCGGGCACCTCGCTGGCCACCAGCGCCACGCTGCGGGCCACCACGTCGCGCAGGGCCACGGGTTTCAGCGAGAATTCCGTCTCGCGCGAGAATTCCAGCAGCCCCTTCACGATGTCGCGCGAGCGGCGCACTTCCTGATGGATGTTCTCCAGCATACGCCCGGCCAGGGCCGGGTCGAGGGCGGGCGGCGCGGCGGCGGCACCGCCCGTTCCGGACACGCCGCCGTCACCGGGGGGCCGCAACTCCTCGCGCAGGATCTGGCACGAGGTGGAAATGTTGTTCAGCGGGTTGTTCAGCTGGTGCGCGATGCCCGAGGTCAGCACCCCCAGCGAGGCCAGCTTCTTTTCCTGCACCAGCTGGTTCTGGCGGTGCTCCAGTTCCACCAGCATGTGGTTGAACGCCTCCACCACGCCGCGCGTCTCGTCGCTGGTGGCGGGCAGGGGCAGCTGTTCCAGGCTGCCTTGCACGATCTGGCGGGCAGAGCGCTCGATGACCGACAGCGCGCCCAGGATGCGCCGCCCGATGAGCCACGAAAAGAATGCCGCCAGCCCCACCATGGCCCCGATGGACAACAGCAGCTGGTGCTTCAGCGACCCCACGATGCCCAGGATGCGCTCTCGCTGGTAGGTGACGATCTGGTGCGCCTGCGCCACCAAGGCCTTGCCCTGTTCGCGCAGGTCCTCGCGCAGGGCGGCGCGCTCGCGCTGCTGCCCGGCAAGCTGCACCTCGCCCAGGCGGGTGAACGTGTCACGGTAGCCGTGCAGGTCGCGGCGCAGCGCGCGCAGCCCGTCGCTGCCGCGCAGGTCCGCGCCCTGTATGCCGCCCCCGCCGGGCTCGATGCGGGCGATGACATCGAGCGCCCGGCCGATGAACACCAGATTTTCGGCGTGATCCTCCTCCATGGCGTAGAGCAGGTAGTTCTTCTCGTAGCGGCGGATTTCCAGGATGTCGTTGCTCAGGTCGTCCACCACCTCGGCCAGGGCCAGGGCGTCCTCGATCTGCAGCAGGTAGTTGTACGACAGCCCGCCCAGCAGCGAGAAGCCCAGGATCGACACCGAGATGCCGAACAGCACCAGTTGGCGGATATTGCCCTCGGCCAGGCGGCGGATCAGGAACTGCATGGCGCGCCCTCCCGCGTGGTTCCGCCGGGGGCGGGCAGCAGGGCCACGGCCAGGGCGTCTTCCACCCTGGCGGCAAACGCCACCTCGGGCAGGCCCCCGGAGCCCCGCGCGGCAAGTTCCGCCAGCAGTCCGCGCGCCTCCGGCTCGTTGGCGGCGGGCAGCACCACGATGCGCGCCCCGGCCCGCGCGGCGGCCAGCAGCTTTTCGCGCACGCCGCTCACCGGCAGCACCCGGCCGGACAGCGACAATTCGCCCGAAAGGGCCACGTCGGCGCGCGCCGGACGGCCCGACAGCAGCGAGACCAAGGCCACGCAGATGGTCAGCCCGGCCGATGGGCCATCCTTGGCAATGCCCCCGGCGGGGATGTGGATGTGGATGTCCTGCGCGGGATGGGCCGCCTGGCCTTCAGCCGCCGCGCCATCCGGAGCGGACAGCCCGGACACGCCAAGGTGCTCCGCCTCGGCCCGGATGTGACTGAGCGCGATGCGCGCCGATTCCTTCAGCACCTCGCCCAGCGAGCCGGTAAGGATGAGCTGGCCGGAACCGGCCATGCGGGCCGCCTCCACGAACACGATCTCGCCGCCCGCCTCGGACCACACCAGCCCGGTGGCCGTGCCCACGCGGGGCGCGCCGTGGGCGGCGTCGTGCCGGTAGCGCGGCGGCCCCAGCAGGGCTGCGGCCACGGTTTCGTCCACCACCGCCGTATCCGTGGTCACACCGTCGGCCAGGGGCGCCGTTCCCGCGCCGCCCGTGTCGTGCCCGCCCGCGTGCCCGCCCGCGTCGAGGCGCAACCGGGCCAGCTTGCGGCACAGCCGGGCCAGTTCGCGCTCCAGGCCCCGCACCCCTGCCTCGCTGGTGTAGTCGTTGATGATCCGTGAAAGGGCCGCCCGGGTCACCTGCGGGTAGGGCGCGGTCAGGCCGTGCTCGCGCAGTTGGCGCGGCAGCAGGAAGCGGGTGGCGATGTCCAGCTTGTCCGCCTCGGCGTACCCGTGGAATTCCACCACCTCCATGCGGTCCAGCAGGGGGCCGCGCAACCGCTCCACCCCGTTGGCCGTGGCGATGAACAGCACCTGCGAAAGGTCGAAGGGCATTTCCAGGTAGCGGTCCACGAAGCGCGCGTTCTGCTCCGGGTCCAGCACCTCCAGCAGCGCCATGGCCGGGTCGCCCTTGGCGTCCTGTCCCACCTTGTCGATTTCGTCCAGCATGAACACCGGGTTGCGCACCCCCGTGGCGCGCAGGGCCTGGATGATCCGCCCCGGCATGGCCCCCACGTAGGTGCGCCTGTGGCCGCGCAGTTCCGCCTCGTCGCGCAGGTCGGCCAGCGACATGCGGTAGAAGCGCCGCCCCAGCGCCTCGGCCAGCGCCCGGCCCACCGAGGTCTTGCCCACGCCGGGCGGCCCGGTGAAGCACAATACCGGCGCGCGCGACGAAAGCCCCCGCGCGCGGTCGGCCAGGGTCTCGCGCACGGTGGCGCGCAGTTCGGCGATGTCGATGGGCTTCGACAGATACTGCACCGCCCCGGTCTTCAAGGCCTGCACGGCGGTGTCCACCGTGGCGTAGCCGGTCACCACCACGATGCGCGCGTCCGGGGCCACGCGGCGCGCCGCCTCGATGAGTTGCATGCCGTCCATGCGGTCCATCTTCAGGTCGGTGACGATGCAGTCGAACTGGCGGTGCGCCAACCGGGCCAAGGCCTCTTCGCCATTGGCGGCCGTGTCCACCGCATACCCCTCGCGCGCCAGCACGTGGGCCACGTTGTCGCGGGCGATGGGTTCATCGTCCACCACCAGCACGGCGGCGGGCTGGGTGGCGCACAGCACGCGCGCGGCCAGGTGCTCCAGCACCCGCTCGCGCACCTGGCCGAGCCCGGCGTGGCTGGCGTCGAACACCGCCGCCGCGCGGGAAAGGTCCAGGCTGTCGCGGGTCAGCGCGTTCCATGGCAGGGCCAGCAGGCATTCCACGTAATTGAGGGCGATGGCGTTTTCCGGCGCGGCCGCGTCGGTCTTCTCCATGCGGCCTATCTCGGCCTCCAGCACCTCGCGCACCGCGCCGGGCAGGTCCGCCGACGCGCACTTGGCGCGCAGGCCGGTGGGGTCCGCCACGCCCGCCTGGCCGCCGTCCTGCCCCGCCGCGCCGGGCGCTTCCGGCTGGTCGCCTCCTCCCTGCCATCGAAAAAAGATCATGCGCACCTCACATGGCCGGGCATTGCTGTTGCGGAGTGAAGCACCGTTGCATTCCGCAACGCTGTGCTTTTTTTCACGAACCCGCGCGAAACCGGCCTGTTACGCGGATTGGTAGCAGGTGGCGTTGCAAAATGCAACGCAGGCCGCGCTCCACCCGCCCGTTGCATAAACACGACATCGCTACAAATTCAAGCAGTTATCAGAAAATGCAGGTTCTGGCACGGCGCTTGTTTATACGCCAGCACACACAAACCGTGAGGAAGCAAAATGGGAACCATCCGCGAATCGATCGAGTCGGCATTTGTCGCAGTGGCCTTTGCGGAACGGAACCGGCCGGACGAGGCCGTGTGGCAGCTGCGGGGCGAAAAGGCCGCCCCGTCACTGACCGGCCGCGCCGAAGCCTCCGCAGCAGCCACGTCCGCGACGCAGACCCGCACCGCAACCGCCGGGCAACGCCAGCGCCCGGTGCTGAGAGCCGAATGAGCATGTCCCTGATCCGTTTTTCGCGGGCGGCCCGCTCCCTTCGCGCAGCCGACCCTTCAACCGCCCGCGCCTTTTTCACGGAGGCCGCCCATGCCCGGTAGATGGTTTCGCCGCACCGCCCCTGGCGGTGACGCCGGGCAGGGCGACATCCGCATGCGCACCGCCACCGCCATGCGCGTGGAGGAACGCCTGGCCGACTACGCCGAAGCCCTGGCCCTGGCCGAGGCGGGCGAGCAGTTGCTGGCCGGGGCGGTGATCCGCCGGGGTGAAACCCAATCCCGCCGCATCCTGGTGCTGGGCCACGGCTGCGGCCTGTCGGCCCGCGTGGCGGGCTACGCCCTGAGCCTGGCCGGGCGCATGGGCAGCGGCCTGTTGTTCCTGAACGTGGGCGATGCGGCCCACGACGCCTGCCGACGCTCCGCCTTTGAACGGCAGGCGCGGGCGGGGGCCCTTGAATGGGTGGAAGCGGCACGCGCCAGGGGCATCGCGGCCCTGCACGAGGTGCGCTTTGCCCCGTCCGGACGGCCGGACCATGCAGTGGAAGAAGCGGCGCGAGCCCATGGCCGCGTCGAGTTGATCCTGAGCGAACCGGAAGAGAGCGAACTGATGCGGGGCCGTACCGGCCTTGCGCTGTTCACGGTGGAATGAGGGCGACCGCCCTCGACAACCCCCGTCAACGGGGACAACGGGCCGTCACGCAGGCGGCGCCACCACGGGAGTCAGCAATGGCAATGCAAACCGCACGCAAGCCCTGGGGCAAGACCATCGTCTTCGGTATCTTGTCCGCCGCCCTGTACGCAGGGGTGTTCGCCTTCGCGGACACCATCGCCGCCCACTTCGCCCAGGGCTCGTACTGGGCCGCCGGGCCCATCGCCACGGTGTTCCTGTTCTCATACGTGCACGGTGAATTCACCGGCAACCTGTGGAGCGTGCTGGGCATAGAGGCCACCCGCAAGGCCGCCCGCCCGACGGAATCCGCCACCAAGCCCGCCGCCGTCCGCCCGGCCGCGCGCCGCGCCACGCTGAACGCCTAGCCCACGCCGAAGGAGAGAACCATGGACTTTCTTACCCTTGACCCCACCAAGTTCATCGACCTGACCGCGTCGGGCGTCTGTTTCCTGTTCATCGTCGGCTTCATCGGCGGGCTGGTCAGCGGATTCATCGGCTCGGGCGGGGCCTTCGTGCTCACCCCCGGCATGATGAGCCTGGGCGTGCCCGGCACCGTGGCCGTGGCCAGCAACATGTGCCACAAGTTTCCCAAGGCGCTGGTGGGGGCCATCAAGCGCTTCCGCTATGGCCAGGTGGACGTGAAGCTGGGCCTGGTCATGGCCGCGTCCGCCGCCGTGGGCGTGCAGATCGGCATCCGCATCCAGCAGGTCATTCTGGAAAAGTGGGGCCAGGCCGGGTCGGACCTTTACGTCAGCCTGTCCTTCGTGGCCGTGCTGGTGCTGGTGGGCGGCTACGTCATGCGCGACGCCCTGCGCTGCGCCCGCTGCGGCGGCGTGGAAACCACCGCGCCCCTGGCCCTGCGCCTGCAGGCCATCGAACTGCCGCCCATGCTCACCTTCCGCCGCTCCGGCATCCGCATCTCGCTGTGGTTCACCCTGCCCGTGGGCTTCGCCACCGGCATGCTGGCCGCCACCATCGCCGTGGGCGGGTTCATCGGCGTGCCCGGCATGATCTACGTCATGGGCGTGCCGGGGCTGATGGCGTCGGCCACCGAACTGGTCATCGCCTTCGTCATGGGCCTTGGCGGGTCCATCAACTGGGCCATGCACGGCATGGTGGACATCCGCCTGGTGCTGATCATCCTCGGCGGGTCGCTGCTGGGCGTGCAGTTGGGGGCCATCGGCACCACCTACGTGCGCGAGCACATGATCAAGATGGTCATGGCCGTGATCATGCTCATCGTGGCCGTGAGCCGGGGCATCGCCCTGCCGCGCTACCTGGTGCAACTGGGCCTGATGGACATGTCGCCCGAACTGCTCGGCGTGCTGGGCAAGATCAGCTTCGCCTCCATGTGCCTGGCCCTGCTGACCGGCGCGGTGATCATTCTCGGCAGCATGTGGAAGGGCCGCGCGGCCGCGCGGGAGGAGGCGCATGGGCAGGCTTGAGCGTCTGCTGGTGCCCGTCACCGGCGATGACCATTCCCTGTACGCGCTGGATCAGATTCTGGAGTTCGCCGCCACCCGCAAGTGCCGGGTGGCGGTACTCTCCGTGGCGCCGCCCTACACGGGCGACCTTGGTTCCAGCGCTCTGGCGGACCTGAAGCGCCTGCTGCGCCAGCCCAGCGAACTGGCCCTGGCCCGCGCGCTGGAAATGGCCAACGCGCGCGGCATGGACATCGACTGCCTGTGCGAAGAGGGCGAGCCCTTCGAGGTCATCGTGGACACGGCCCGCAGGCTGAAGGCCGACCTCATCGCCATGGGCGTGGCCGACCGCTCCGCCCTGGGTCGGCTGGTGCGCGGCAACGTGCCGTTGCGCACCATCGGCCACAGCGAACGCGACGTGCTGCTGGTGCCGCAGGGCGCGGTGCTGGGCTTTCGGTCCATTTTGCTGGCCACGGACGGCTCGCGCTACTGCACCTATGCCGCCGTCACCGCGCTGCAACTGGCGCGCGAGCACGACGCCGACCTGCACGTGCTGTACGTGGCCGATCTGGCCTTTCCCGATTCGGCGGAAGGGCAGCTGGCGGCGGACATGGAAGTGGAGCACGGCCGGGCCGTGGTGGAGGCCATTGCGGCGCGGGCGGCGCAGGAGGGGGTGCGGGCGCGCGGCCACGTGGCCCAGGGCGAGGCGGCGGAACGCATTCTGGCCACCGCCAAACGGCTGGGCGCGGAATGCCTGTTCATCGCCTCGCACGGCAAGGGCGGGCTGGCCCGGCTGCTGCTGGGCAGCGTGGCCGAAGAGGTGGTGGCCAGTTCGCGCATTCCGGTCTACGTGGCCGTGCGGGACAGGTTGAGAAGATAAGGGATTCTTCCACACCTCTCCTGAAGTTCATGGAGAAATCGCCTGCCAACTCCACGAGGCAGATGCAAAAAGGGCCGCATGGTCGGGCAGATAACCCGGTCATGCGGCCCTTGCGCGTGCGGAGAAGAAAAAACGGAACGGTTAGCCGGACGCCCGCGCCGTTTCCGGTGGGGATTCCGGTTCCTGCGCATCGGCGAGTGCCTGGTCCGGACTATGGTCCGGACGCTGGCCCGGGCTCTCGACGGGGGCGCTCATCAACTGGTCGCGGCGCAGCAGGGTCGGGAACAGGCGCATCCACAGCAGGGCCACCAGAATGGTGCCCACACCGCCCAGCACCACAGAGGCCGTGGCTCCGAACCATGCGGCGGTGACGCCCGACTCGAATTCCCCGAGCTGGTTGGAGGTGCCGATGAACACGGAATTCACCGCCCCCACCCGGCCGCGCATCTCGTCCGGCGTTTCCAGTTGCACCAGGGTCTGGCGCACCACCACGCTGATCATGTCGCACGCGCCCAGCATGGCCAGTGCGGCCATGGACAGCGGAAAGCTGCGCGACAGCCCGAAGGTGATGGTGGCCACGCCAAAGCCCACCACCCCGGCAAACAGCCGCCGCCCCACCCGCCGCCGCATGGGCACGCGGGCCAGGTACACCGACATGCACAGCGCGCCCACGGCCGGGGACGCGCGCAGCAGGCCGAGGCCCCACGGCCCCGTGTGCAGGATGTCGCTGGCGTAAATGGGCAGCAGGGCCGTGGCCCCGCCCAGCAGCACGGAAAAAAGGTCCAGCGAGATGGCCCCCAGGATGACCGGGTTGCGCCGCACGTAGTCGATGCCGCCGAACAGCGAACGCAGGGTCATGGGTTCGCGCTTCGCCGCCGTGTCCGGGCGGCGCACCAGCAGGATGGCCGCGCAGGCGGTCAGGAAGGCCGCGCCGCACACCCCGTAGCCCACCTGCGCCCCGGCGGCGCACAGAAAGCCGCCCAGGGCGGGCCCGGCGATGATGGACGCCTGGCGCAGCCCCGCGCCAAAGGCCAGCACGCGCGGCAGCGCCACCACCGGTACCAGGCCGGGCAGCAGGGCGTTCATGGCGGGCTGCTCGAAGGCGCGGGCCGCCCCGGTCAGAAAGGCCCCGGCAAACACCCCGGTGGGGGTAAGGCTGCCGGTGGCGCTGCCCACGGCCAGGGCCACGGCCATCAGCCCTTCGGCCAGCTGGCAGAAAAAGGCGATGCGCCGCCGGTCGAAACGGTCGGCCACGCCGCCCACCACCAGGGTGAGCAAGAGCTGCGGGGTGAACTGGGCCAGCCCCACCAGGCCAAGATGCATGGCGCTGCCGGTCATGGCGTAGATCTGCCAGCCGATGACCACGGCCAGCATGTTGTAGGCCAGGTACGACCCGCACTGGCTGATCCAGAAGCAGCGCAACGAGGGGATGTGCGTTATCTCACGGAACGATCCGCCGCCAATCGGGCCTATCGGGCCGGATGAGCCTGTCGGGCCTGTCGGATAGGGCGTGGGGGACGTGGGAGAATCGGGGAGCGGCGAAACGGGTGTGGGCGTGGGCATGCGATGACCCGGAGGTGCGGAGTGTGTCGAAGCCGGGCATGAAGAACCATGCCGTGGGGAAGGGGCCGTTGCAGGCCGGGCGGGGTGCCGGTCGTCGCCGCTTCATTGAGCGGGCGGGGAGTTCGATATACGCCTCTGTCCAGCCATGGCAAGCTGGCGCGGCGGGCCTTGCGCGGCAGGGCTTTTGAAACGCAAACACCGGGCAATACCCGGTGAAGATGAGCGGCCCGCAGCCGCTGGCATACGCGGAAAACGGCTAGACGCTGGCCTGCAACAACAGGCCGGGGACGAGGGTATCCGGGGCCTGCGCCGCCGCGCCGGTGGGGCCGTACCCGGCGGCAAGGCCGCCCGTGCGGTTGCCGGACTGGCCGTAAAATCCGGAGAGAGAGGACAGCGCGCCGGACAGCAGGTTCGTCATGGAGTCCGTGATGGGCCCGGCGGTCTGGCCGCCCGCGGCCGCGCCCGGGGTAACGCCCGTTTCCGTGGCGTCCTCCACGCCCATTTCACGCAGCATGTCCAGCAGCGACTGCATGGCATCGGTCCCGCCTTCGCCATCGTCCGCCGCCTGCTGCACCAGGGTGGCCTTGGCCGCCTCGGCCCCCTGCACCGCGTCGTCGGCAAGGTTGCCCGCGCCCGCCACCAGGAACCGCTCGGAAAGGCCGTTGTCGAAGTAGTCGTTGAGCGCGTCGTTGAGGCCGCCGCCATTGAGCTGGGCCATGAACGCATCGCCCGAGGCCGTACCGAATTGCCGGTCCACGAAGCGCAGGGCGTCCAGCAGCCCTTCGCCCAACGCATCCTCGGTGACCGGGCCGTCGCCAATGCTCTTGTACACGATGCCCATGACGGCGGTGGCGGCCGCGTCGCCGAAGTTGTCGGCCACCCAGCGCACGCTGCCGGACAGCGCGCCGGAAAGGGCATCGCGCTCGGCGTCGGTGGGGGCGGTGGACGCGGCACCCGTGGTGGCGTCGGTACTCGTACCGTTCGTGTCCGTGCTGACGGCAGGCACCACCGATGCCCGGCGCACGATGTCCGCGCCGAACACGTCGGCGGTCTTGTCCGGCGACAGGCCCGAAGCCCGCGCGCTCACCCCCGCCCCCGTGCCCAGCAGCGCGCCCAGCCCTTCCCCGTACGGAGAAAGGCCGTTCCGCGCGCGCAGCGCGCCAAGGGTCAGGTTCAGGCTCATGTGGTGCTCCCGGGGGCGTGGCACACCCCGCTGTTCGTCTTTTCGGCCGCACCGGGCAGGGGATTAGGGGTGCACGTAAAGATTCCCGGCGGGCGACCCTGGATATCGATACCTATCTTTTTGCGGCGAAACGCGTAGCGATAGCTATCTCCATCGCCTGCGTGCCACGAAAGCGCATGTTCCCGCCCGCCATGCCCCCTCGCCCCGTGCGGTCCCGCACCCGGCGCACCTCCCGCCGCAGAAGCCCCCGAGCCCGGCAAGCCACCCGCAACACCGCGTCCCGCCTGCATTCCCCTGCCGTTTTACAATGATGTCAAGCCGCGGGCTTTTCATTGACCCCCCCCGCGTATCTGCTATGCCTAGGATTGCCCCGACCTGTTTCCCCTGCCGGACGGACGTCCGGCTTCACACGCGCCACCCGACGCGGCACACAACAGACACACCACGGCCTTGCGGGGCCGGCCGGGCCGCGACCCGGGCGCGAAGCACCAATTGCAGGAGGTGCACATGGACTTTCCCGTTTTCAATTGCAAGAACGGCGATGATGTCATCAGGGCGGTCAAGGAATACAACGTCAGCTTCATCCAGTTCTGGTTCGTGGACATCCTGGGCAACCTGAAAAGCTTCCAGGTGACCCCCAGCGAACTGGAGGCCGCCTTCGAGGAAGGCATGGGCTTCGACGGCTCGTCCATCCTGGGCTTCACCCGCATCGAGGAAAGCGACATGGTGGCCTTCCCCGACGCCACCACCTTCCAGATCTGCGCCTGGCGGCCCATGGAGCGCCCGGTGGCGCGCATGTTCTGCGACGTGCGCAACCCCGACGGCACCCCCTACGAGGGCGACCCCCGCTACATCCTGCGCAAGCTGACCGAAAAGGCCGCGCAGAAGGGCTACACCTACTACGTGGGGCCGGAACTGGAGTTTTTCCTGTTCGCCAGCTCGCAGTGCCCGCAGCCCATCGACGCGGGCGGCTACTTTGACGCGCCGCCGCTGGACCTTGGCAACGACGTGCGGCGCGACATCATCTTCGCCTTGCAGCGCATGGGCATTCCCGTGGAATACTCGCACCACGAGGTGGCCCCCTCGCAGCACGAGATCGACCTGCGCTACAACGAGGCCATGAAGATGGCCGACGTGGTCATGACCTACAAGGTCGTGGTCAAGGAGATGGCCCGCAAGCACGGGGTGTACGCCACCTTCATGCCCAAGCCCATCTTCGGCCAGAACGGCAGCGGCATGCACGTGCACCAGTCGCTGTTCCGCAACGGCCGCAACGCCTTCTTCGACGCCAACGACCCGCACCACCTTTCGGCCGAATGCCGCGCCTACATCGCGGGCCTGCTGAAGCACGCGCGCGAGTTCTGCTGCGTCACCAACCAGTGGATCAACTCGTACAAGCGCCTGGTGCCCGGCTACGAAGCCCCGGTGTATCTGGCCTGGGCGCAGCGCAACCGCTCGGCCCTCATCCGCGTGCCCATGTACAAGCCCGGCAAGGAAGCGGCCACCCGCATCGAACTGCGCAGCCCCGACCCGGCCTGCAACCCGTACCTGGCTTTCTCGGTGATGCTGGCCGCCGGGCTTGAAGGCATCGAAAAGGGCTACGAGCTGCCCAAGGCCGTGGAAGCCAACATCTTCCACATGGGCGAGGAAGATCTGACCAAGCACGGCATCGGATCCCTGCCCGGCTCGCTGTACGAGGCGGCCATGGAACTGAAGGGCAGCACCCTGATGCAGGAAGTGCTGGGCGAACACACCCACGCCAACCTGGTGGGCAACAAGCTCATCGAGTGGGACGACTACCGCACCCACATCTCGGAGTTCGAACTGCAGCGCTACCTGCCCGTGCTGTAGACGCACACGAACAGGATACGCCCGAAAAACGCAAGGCGTCGCGACCAACCAGTCGCGACGCCTTTTGTTTGGACAACCGGGGGAAGGAACCTTTTGCCTCAGCCGTTAGGCGAGCTTGCAAGCCTTACGGATGAGGACCGCAGCGCGTTAAAAGGTTCCTTCCCCCGGACCCCCAACCTCCCAAACTTTTCAATTAGTCCGTTGGACAATCGCACAACGTGATCAACCTCCCACCACCCCAAACCTTAACAAAAAGTTTAGGGGGAGCTTCAGCCGTTATGCGAGTCTTCGAGCATTGCCCCAGCCGTTGGGTGAGCTTGCGAACCTTACGGATGGGGACCGCACCGCGCGGATGAAGACAGCAACGTGGGGGCCGGGGAGGGAGGCCCTTTTCGCTCTGCGATCGCCATCCGTAAGATTCGCGCGTTGCGCTCACCTAACGGCTGCCGCAAAGGGTCCCCTCCCCGGTTCGTCTTGTCTGTTCTCAGTCCCGCTTGCGTCCGCGCCCCACGGAGACCAGCACGCCCAGGCACGAGAACACGGCGGCCACGGCAAGGCCGGTGCGGGTGGCGGACAGGAATTCGGGCAGCACGGCGGGGGTGATGGCGGCCTCGCCCAGGTGCAGGGCGAAGATGAGCGAGATGGCGGTCATGCTGCACGCCATGCCCAGGGTGCGCATGGCCCCCACCATGCCCGAGGCCACGCCGAAGTGGGCCCTGTCCACGCTGCTCATGATGGCCACGGAGTTGGCGGTGACGAAGATGCCGAATCCGATGCCGATGCATACCAGTTCCGCCGCCAGCAGCCACACCGACATGCCCGGCGCGATGGTGGCCACGGCCAGCAGCAGCCCGGCGGCGCTGCACAGCATGCCCGCCGTGGCCACGCGGCCGGGGTCGGCCCGGTCGGACAAGCGGCCCGACAGCGGCGCGGTAAGCACCTGCATCACCGGCTGAATGAGCAGGATCAGCCCGGCCTCGCGCGGGGGCAGGCCCTTGGCGTACTGCAAGAACAGGCTGAACAGAAAGGTGACCCCGAACACGGCGGCATAGTTGCCGAAGGCGGCAAGGCAGCTCAGCGAGAAGAACCGGTTGCGCAGCAGCAGGTTCACGTCCAGCAGGGGGCTTTTGCTGCGCGCCTCCACCCGCAGGAACAGCACCAGGCCCGCCAGGCCGCCCAGCACCAGCGCGGGGCCCAGCGGCAGGCTCATGGCGCGGGCGGCCCCGGTCATGACCATGCACACCGACACCGCGTAGACGAGGCTGCCGGGCCAGTCCATGTGCGCGCCCTCGTCCGCGCCGGGCTGCGGGCGCATGCGCCACAGGCACATGGCCGTGGCCCCAAGGCCGGGGGGCACCACCATCAGGAACACGCTGCGCCAGCCAAAGTGATCCGTGGTATAGCCGCCCAGCACAGGCCCGATGGACAGCCCGGCATAGGTGAACGCGGAAACGATGCCGATGACCCGGCCCCGCAGTTCCGGCGGGTAGGCCGCCGCCACCAGCGCCAGGCTGCCGGACAGCATCATGGCCGCCCCGATGCCCTGGCCGAAGCGCAGGGCCATGACCAGTTCCACGGAAGGGGCAAGCCCCACCAGCAGGGTAAGGCCGGTGAACACTGCAAGGCCGGGCAGCAGCACCCTGCGCTGCCCCACGATGTCGCCAAGGCGGCCGCAGGCCAGCATGCTCATGGCCAGGGCCAGGGCATAGAGCTGCTCCACCAGGCCCAACTGCACGGCGGACGCGCCCAGGTCGCGCCCCAGCGAGGGCAGGGCCACGCCCACTGCGGTAAGCATGAACGGCACCATGAACTGGGCGATGCACACGGTGGCCAGCACCATGACCGGCGAACCGGCGGCTCCCAGCCGTACCGGCGTGAACTGCATTGCGCTACCTCGCGGAAAGAACGTGGCCCGCGCCGCCCGCCCCGCGCGATGCGGAAACGGGCGGCGTCACGTGGCGCACCCGCAGGGCGGGGCGCGGTGGGACGGAACGATGCGGGATGGAGGCTACTACCTACGACCGCCCACCGGCCGTGTCCACCCCGGCGGCAGCACCGCTTTCAGGCGCGGCCAGGGCTTGTTCGGCCTGCTCGACAAGCCGCGCGCCCAGTTCGTGCGCGCGGGCACAGTCCTGCGGAAAGACCTCTTCGCGCCGCCTGGCCTTGGCCACCGGGTCCCAACTGGTGGAGACGTACTTGGAATAGTCGTCGAACTGGAAGGTGTCCGTGCACAGGAACAGTTCGCAACTACCGAATATCTTGCGGGTGACGGCCCAGGTGGCCTTCACCGCGCGGTCCTGCTGGTAATCGGCCATCTTATCCTCGGGGATGTTCATGGTGTACACCAACCCCGTGGGCAGCGGACGCGGAAACAGCGGCTGATAGCCCGGCGTGTAGGACAGGTACGGGAACAACAGCCGTTCGAGGAACGAGCGCATCTCGCCGGTTTCGGTGTAGAAGTAGATGGGCGAACCCAGCAGCAGTACGTCCGCCGCCGCCACGCGCTCCAGGATGGGCGTCAGCCCGTCCTTCACGGCACAGTGGCCGTAGCTCTTGCCGCCGATCTTCTTGCACGCGAAGCAGCTGATGCAGCCCTTGTAGTCGTGCTCGTACAGATGCACCAACTCGGTGCTGGCGGTGCGGCCCGCCTGCGTGGCCCGTTCCGCCGCCCCGTCCAGCGCGTTCTGGAGCAGGGTGGCGGTGTTCCATTTCTTGCGCGGGCTGCCGTTGATAGCGATGATGTTCATGGCGCTCCTGCCCGAAGGGCGGTTGCGGGTTGCGGAAGGGGCCATGATGCCCGCAGGTGGGGAAAAGGCAAGAACTGTCCGCGAGGGTAGATAGTACCCCTTTGGGAAC
This sequence comes from Desulfovibrio sp. A2, assembly GCF_000226255.1. Taxonomy (GTDB): domain Bacteria; phylum Desulfobacterota; class Desulfovibrionia; order Desulfovibrionales; family Desulfovibrionaceae; genus Cupidesulfovibrio. The sequence goes on along the minus strand of NZ_AGFG01000050.1, from coordinate 69,925 downwards.
CATGCCGAGTGGGCAAAAAACACGGCGCGCACTTCGGCAAGGGCCGGTACGTGCGCGCCGCGCGGGTACAGCGGGGGTCATGCAGCCTGACGGACAATGCCGTCACGAGCGATTCTTCCTGAGGTGACGCGTCGACCGTTCGCGCCTATTTCAGCGCCTTTTGCAGGTCGTACGCCAACTCCACGATGTCCTCGCCCACGCGCAGGGTTTCGGCGATGCCGCGCGAATACATGAACTGCGGGCCGTGCACGTGCACCAGAATGTCCAGGTCCTGCACGAAGCGAAGCTGGCGGGCCGCGTCGTCGGCCTCGCCACGCGCCTCTGCGGCCACGGCGGCCTCGATGCGGGCGCGCAGGCGATCACGCTCGCCGTCGCGGAGCATGGCCAGCAGGCCGTCCAGCACGCGGTCCAGTTCAGGGTTGCGGGCGATGTCGCGGCTGACGACGCCAGCCTCGGGGGTGGTTGCGGTTTCCATGTCGTGTTCTCCCATGGCGCTACCCCCTGCGGTAGTCGGCCGTGTCGATGTGCATGCGTTTCAGGATCTTCTGCAGGGTGAACCGTTCCACCCCGCTCAGGCGCGCGGCCTCGGAAATGTTGCCGTGGGTGTGTTCCAGCAGCCGGTGCACGTAGCTGCGGGTAAATTCGTCCACCGCCACCTGCTTGGCGTCCTTGTAGGGCGAAAAGCCCGCCTCGCCCTCCGGCCCCGCCTCGCCCCCGTGCTCCATGCGATGCACGAAGGCCCCCTCTATGCGCTCGCCGGGGCAGAACACGGCCATGCGCCGCACCAGGTTCAGCAACTCGCGCACGTTGCCCGGCCACGGACGGCAGGACAGGTAGGACAACGCCTCGTTGGAGAATTCCTTTTCCGGCACGCCCAGTTCGTTGCACACCCGGAACAGGAAGTGGGAGGCGATGTGGGGAATGTCCTCGATGCGCTCGCGCAGCGGGGGCACGTTGATGGTCAGCACGTTAAGTCGGAAGTACAGGTCCTCGCGAAAGCTGCCGTCGGCGATCTTGGCTTCCAGGTTGCAATTGGTGGAGGCCAGGATGCGCACGTTGACCCGCTGGGCCTCGTTGGTGCCCACGGGGCGCACCTCGCCCTCCTGGATCACCCGCAGCAGCTTGCTCTGCACCGAGGCGGGAATGTCGCCGATTTCGTCCAGCAGGATGGTGCCCTTGTCCGCCGCCATGAACAGGCCCTTGCGGTTCCTGTCCGCGCCGGTGAAGGCCCCCTTCACGTGGCCGAACAGCTCGCTTTCCAGCAGTGCATCCGGAATGGCCGGGCAGTTGACCATGAGGAACGGGCCGTCGGCGCGCTGGCTGAGCGACTGCACGGCGCGGGCCACCAGTTCCTTGCCGGTGCCCGATTCGCCCCGGATGAGCACCGTGTAGTCCGACGCGGCCACCGCCGCGATGGACTTGCGCAGCCGCTGCATGCCGGGGCTCTTGCCGATGAGCATGGGCCCCAGGTCGCCGTCGGCGGCCTTCTGGCGCAGGCGGCCGTTTTCACGCAGCAGCACGCCGCGCTCCATGGCCTTGCCCACCACCCGGAACAGGTGCTCCTGGTCGATGGGCTTGGTCAGGAAGTCGTAGGCCCCCTGCTTCAGCGCGGCCACGGCCGTTTCCACCGAGCCGAAGGCGGTGAGCATGATCACCGTCAGCGCGGGGTCCTGGGCCAGGGCTTCCTGCATCAGGGTCTGGCCGGACAGGCCGGGCATGCGCAGGTCGGTGACCAGCACGGCATAGTCGCCGTGGATCAGGGCGGAAAGGGCTTCCTCGCCGCTGCACCGCACGTCGAAGGTCCAGTCCGGAAACTGGGTGGACAGCAGGCGGGCCAGGCCCACGGCGAACACGCGCTCGTCGTCCACCACCAGCACGCTGCCGCAGCACGGGGTTGATGCGGGGCTCATGCGCGGTCTCCTTGGATGTTGGCGCAGGTTGCGTCGTCGTCCCCGATGTCCGGGTCACCGGATGCGGGCGGCAGATCGGACGCCACGGGCAGGGTGATGACGAAGGTGGCCCCGCCGTCTCCCGTCACCTCCACCATGCCGCCCAGGTCGCGCAGCAGTTCGTGCACCACGGTCAGGCCAAGGCCGGTGCCCTTGCCGATCTCCTTGGTGGTGAAGAACGGGTCGAAAATCTGGGTCATGTTGTCCGGCGGTATGCCGGGGCCGTTGTCGGACACGGTCAGGCGCACGTAGCCCCTGTGTTCATGGCCTTCGGCCTCCGCCCCCGCCGCGCCGCCCGTTGCGCCTCCCGTTGCGCCCCCCGTTGCGCCGGTCCCCACGGTTTCGGTGCGCACCCGGATGCGCCCCTTGCCCTGGGGCATGGCGTCGATGGCGTTGACCAGCAGGTTGGTCAGAATCTGCTCCAGCGAGGTGGCGTCCGCCGCCACGCGGGGCAGGTCGCGCGAGAGATTCAGTTCGATGTCCGCGCCCGCGCTTTCCAGTTGCACGCGGAATATCTGGGCCATGTCGCGCAGCACGGCGTTGAGGTCCGACGGCCCGGTCAGTGTGCGGTTGGCGCGGGCCAGTCCCAGAAGGTCCTGCAACACCAGCCGGGCCTTCTGGGTGTGCTGCACGATGACCTCCAGGTCTTCCTGGGCCTGCGGGTCCTGCTGGGTCTTTTGCAGCAACTGGGCGTAGCAGTTGATGACCCCGAGCGGGTTGTTGATCTCGTGGGCAAGGCCCGCGGCCAACTGGCCAAGGGCGGCCAGCTTCTCGCTCTGCTGCATCTGGGCGCGCACGCGCCGCTCCAGCGTGGTGTCGCGCAGGTAGACCACGGCGCGGCCCATGTCGCCGCCGTCTCGCAGGGGGTAGACACTCACGGCCATCACGCGCGGCCCCGGCAGTTCCAGTTCCAGATTCGAGGGCTCGCGCCCGGCGATGGCCGCCGCAAGGCCGCCGTCGCCCAGGGCCTTTTCCGAAATGGAGCCCAGCCACGTGCCGATGCGCGCGCCGGGGCGCACCCCGTCCGCCAGCGCCCGGGCCGAGGTGTTGGCCAGCACCACCGTGCCGCCTTCCTCCACCAGCAGCACCGGGTCGGAAATGCCCTCGAAGATGAGCTCCAGCAGGCGATTCTGGCGCAGCAGCGCGTCTATGGCGTCCAGGTTCTCGATGGCGATGCCCAGTTGCTGCCCAAGGGCCAGCAGCACTTCCGGCGTCAGGTCCGGCGTGCGTCCGTCGTCCCAGTACAGAGCCATGAGCCCCCGGCTGAAGTCGGACGTGCTCACCGGCACGAACACCCGGCCCGGCTCCACCCGCACCTGACGGGCGTTGACCACGTTCAGCCAGTCCTCGGGCATGCGGGCGGTGTCGTCGGGGCTTGGGGGGGTGGGCCAGGCGTACTGTTCGCGGCCCATGGGCGCGCACAGGTAGGTGGCGCGGCTGGCCCCGAAGCGGGCGGCGATGCGCGGCAGCGCGCCCCGCAACAGTTCGGCGTGGCTCTGGCTGCTGTTCAGGTCGCCCAGCAGGTCCACGAACAGCTCCACGTCGGTGCGGTGCTCGGCGGCCTCCTGGCTCAGGTCCTCGGTGCGCTCGCGCACCTTGTCCTCCAGGTTGGCGGCGTAGTCCTCCAGCTTCACGCGGGCCTCGCGCAGGTGCGCGGCGAACGCGCCAAAGGCCTCCATGAGCGAGTTGATCTCGTCGCCCTCGTCCAGCCGGTTCAGGATGCTCCGGTCGCCGGGGCTCTGGAAGTTCTGGCGAAATATGCCGGTCAGGCGGCGCAGGTTGGCCACCACCAGCCGGTTGAAAAAAATGATGATCAGCAGGAACACCCCGGCGGCGGCGGCATAGAACGAGCCGCCGAACAGGGTGATGGCCTCGCGCACCTGCTGCACGCTCCTGTCCACGGGCATGCCCACGAAGTCCATGCCAGCGAGGTCGCCATCCTTGTGGCCAAAGCCGCGCGCGGCCCCGTAGCGCTCCAGGAGCACGCGGGGGGCGTCGGCCGGGTCGCCGTGGCAGTACATGCAGTCGGCCTCGAAATACACGGGCCGGGCCAGGATGTAGTGCTCCACCCCGTCGATGACCCGGTAGCCGCGCAGTGTCCTGAGGGCACCGTCGTTGCGGAAGCCGGTGATGAGTTCGCGCTCCAGTTCGTTGGCCTGCGAGGCGGGGTTGCGCGGAGACATGGACACCCGGCGGTACAGGTACTGCTCGCGCTGGCCGTTCAGGTCCACGAACACCTTGCGGGTGACGAAGGAGGTGCTCATGGCCTCCAGCAGAAAGTCCTCGTCCGGGATGTGCCCGCGCACCGAGGGGCGCAGGGTGTCGCGCACGTACTGCTGCAACGACGAGACGTGCGAGAACACCAGTTCGGCCTTGGCCTCGGCCTCGATGTGCAGCATCTCGCGCAGGTGCAGGTTAAGCGAAAAGAGAAACACCCCCCCCAGCAGCAGGAAGATGCACGCAAGGCCCAGAAGGAACTTGTGCTGGATCTTGCCGTGGAGGGGGTGCGACATGCGGAGTTCCGATGCCCCCGCCGCGCTCCGCCCCGTCTGCCTGATTGCCGGACTGGCGGGCAGGCGGGCGCGGAACGCGGCGGGAGGGGGGATGGCGGTTAGGCTGCGCCGTGGGCGGCGGGGAAGAAGACGGCGCTCACCCAGTAGAGCACCACCAGGGAAACAACCCCGATGGTCAGGCTCCAGGCGATGAGCTTCTTTTCCACGGGCAGAAGAGGCTCGTACTCCATCTTCTGGATTTCTTCGGCGATCTTGTTTTCTTCAAGCTGCATGGTCAAGCTCCTTGTGCGTATGCCGCGCGGGGCGCGGCCCAACGGTTCGGAATCGTTCGTTCAGGCTGCCTTCATGGTTGCCTTGAGGGCTGTCGCCTTTAAGAGACGACAGGCGGCATCACGCCATGGAAGAACAGCCACGAGATGAACAGGCCGATCCAGATGATGAACCCGAACAGGCACACCACGTACACGGCGGCCAGGCGGCCGATGCCTTCGGCCCACAGCTTCTTGAAGTTGGACACGAGGCCGATGGTGAAGAAGGTCATCAGGAAGAACAGGCCGCGGAAGGTGTTGGTGCCCGCGATGGTGGCCTTGCCGAACTTCAGCAGTTCCGGCCCGCTGGCGCACAGGGCCAGCATGACCAGGAAGGTGATCACGTAGCCCAGCACGAAACGGGGGAAACGGTCGAGCACTTCGCCGAACTTCATGCGTTCGCCCGGCTTGCGGTCGATGAACGCGCTCCACACCATGGCCAGGATGAACGACCAGATGCCGATGAACACGTCGATGAAGATCTTGATGGTGGTGGCCGCCATGGTGATCCAGCCTTCCTGGTACTGCACGCCGGTGTCGGCCAGCAGCTTGGCGCGGATCAGGGCGTCGGTGATGGCCCCGGAGGCGATGGCGCCGCCGTCGCTCTTGACGGCAAGGCCCATCCAGGCCCCGGCCACCATGGGCTCGGACGACAGGCCCCACTGCGCCACGAAGGGCAGGATGAGCATTTCGATGCAGGTGAACACCACCACGAGGGATGACACCATGATGGGCACCACGGGGCGGGCGCGGGTGGCGCCGCCGGTGGCGATGGCCGCGGACACGCCGCAGATGGAGATGCCCGAGGCCAGCGGGGCCGACCATTCACGGCTGAACTTGAAGTGCTTTCTGGCCACGTAGTACACGAGGGCCCAGTAGATCAGGTAGGCTTCAACGATGGCGCACAGCCCTCGGAAGATGACCGAAGAGGCCAGGCCCAGGGCGTCCACGGCCTTCACGCCCAGTTCCGCGCCCAGGATGACGATGGCGATCTTGATGTACATTTCCGGGCGCAGGGCTTCCTTCAGCTCGGCCGCAAGGCCGGGGGTGAAGTTGCCGATGACGATGCCCAGCACCAGCGCGATGATGAAGCCCGCCTCGCCGGTCAGGCCCATGGCCCACGGAATGCCCAGCTTGGCCACCTGGTTGGGGGTGGCGGCGATGACCGCATAGTGGCCAGCGGCGTAGCAGCCCGCGCTGACGAAGAAGACCACGGTGAACGACTTGACGAACTTCGGCACGTCGCCGCCCAGAAACTTCACGCCCACGGACAGGAATACCGTGACGAAGAGGTAGGTCAGCAACAGGCAGACATAGCCGGGCATGCTTTTGAAGGTGCCCGTGGCGGAGCTGAAGATCTGATCCGCGCTCACCCAGACGTTGGTCTTCACGCTCCAGCCCAGGGCGTCCACCCCGGCGAAGTTGAGCGTGCCCAGCAGGAAGAGGAACAGCCCCATGATCAGGGCCAGCTTGTCCTCGGTCAGCCACCTTTTTTGTGCCATGTGAGTCTCCTTGCGCAGTGTGGGTACGGTGTCCATCCGGCGGCCGCGTGTGGCAGGGCCTCCGGCGTGTTTCCGGAGCGGGGGAGCCCGCCCCCGCAGCGGGCCGCGCGCGGCGCGCGGCATGAGTACTCACCACATGAGCAAGATCGGGACCATGGTGGTCCGATTGACAACATACCGTATTTACAGAATGTACCTTGCGCACGCATGGGGCGCTCCGCCAACTCGGAAAGGCACCACGCCTTGCGGAAAAGGCACGATGGGGAGACGAGACGCCAGGGCTATGTGCAGAACCACCCGGTGTTGCGCGCCCGGCAAGGCTTGGATAGACCTGCGGTCATGGGCTGCGAACAGGCGCAGCCCGCAAGCTCCGCCCCCTTCCCCGCAGCCCTTCACGAACACGGACCGCCATGCGCATACTCCATTCCGGCTCATTCCTGCGTGAAGGCTTCGCCAGCATCGGCTGCGACGTGGCGCCCTTCCGCCTAGACCCGGCACGGACGCTGGACGAACAGATCGAGGAACAGGGCGTCGCCCCGGACCTGGTGTTCATCGAGCTCTTCGGCGAAACCGCCCTGCCCCGCGACATTTCCGCAAGCCGCCACAGACTGGCCGCCTACTGCATCGACGCCCCGATCAACGAGTTCTGGCTCACCCCGCTGGCGCGGCTGTTCGACCACGTCTACGTGGACCAGCTGTCCTCGGTGCCCAGGTTCCGCGCGGGCGGGGTGGACGCCCGGTGGCTGCCCCTGTGCGCCAATGAGGGCGATTTCCGCGCACCGGCCGAAAAGCGGCACCTGATTTCCTTCGTGGGGCGCGTGACGCCGCACCGCACCAAGCGCGGCAACCTGCTGCGCCACCTGCGCGAGCATTTTCCCGTCAATGTGGTGCAGGACGTTTCCACGGCCGGGATGCTCGACGTGTTCGCGGCCTCGCAGATGGTGCTGAACGAGAACTTTTTCTCGGGCCTGAACCTGCGCTTCTTCCACGCGCTGGCCTCCGGCGCGCTGCTGCTCACCGAGAGGCGCGGATACGGCGTGGCGCGCCACTTTCGCGAAGGGCGGCACTACCTGGGCTACTCGCCCGGCGACGTGGTGTCGGTGATCCGTTCCGTGCAAGAGGGGCGCAAGGACGCGGCGCGCATCGCGGCGCGCGGGCAGGAGGAATGCGCGCGCCGCCACACCAGCGCGCACAGGGCGCGTGACGTGCTGCGGGACATGGCCGAATCGGGCGCGGGGAGAGCCGCCGCAACACGGGCAGGCGGCATGCTGCGCACGAGGCGGCTGGACGAGGCGGAAGCCAAGTATCACCACGCCCTGCGCTTTGGCGGGCATTTCGACGAATCCGTGGCCTTTCTGGAGCAGGTCGCGGACGATGCGGACAGGACGGACAGGGGCAACGGAAGCAGGTCAGGCAGTTCCATCGGGGCCGACGGGGACACCGTGCGCGCGGCGGACCTGCTTGGCAGCATCCGCCTGCGCCAGGGCAGGACCGAGGCGGGCGTGGCCCTGCTGGAGCGGGTTGCCGCAGCAGCGGTAGAGCACGAGGTAGCGCTGGGGCTGACGGCCCTGCTGAAACTGCTGCTGCTCTTTGCCGAAGACGATCGGCGGCTGGCCTGCCTGGGGCGGCTGACAACCACCCTGCTGCGCGCCGGGCGCATCAGAAAGCGGTACCTGCCGTACCTGAACGCCCTCAAGGACGGCCGGGAACCCCGCTACAACTGCTGCATGCTGGCCTGCGAAATCCTGCGCGATACGGACAGGAACTACCACCTGGGCTTCTTCCGGCAGGAACCGGAGCGCTTTCCGGACTACGCGCTGGACTACGCCCTGCTCGCCTTTGCCGCGAAACCGACAGGTGAAGCGCTGGACGCCATCATCCGGTGCACCGCAAAGGCCGGAATCGGCCCGGAAGCGCTGCCGTTCATCCGGCAGGCCACGCTGGCGGGCACGGCTTCGGATGCGCAGATCGCCCTTTCCGCATCGCTTGCCCTGGAATATTACGACTATTCCTTCGCGAAAATGGCCGTACGCGCGCTGAAAAAGGCCCTGGCATAGGCCCGCATGCTGCAAGGGGCGACCCGTCGCGCACCATGACCGGGCGGCGCCCGCCCATGTGTCTTTGGCCGTGGCGCTGACCTTGACGCGTGCGGCAATCGGGGGCAGACAATGCGCTAACTGGCATTGCATCAAGCCCCAGGGGATGCCGGTTTTCCGCATCTCCCCGGACGCCGCCGCTCGCCATCCCAACAGGAAGGAGCATGCATCCATGAAAGTCCGCGCGCAGATACCCACCGTCAAGAATGCAACCAACTTCAACCTGGTGGCGGACAGCAAGACCGCCGTGGGGAGCACCCTCGAGAACCTCAAGGCCGCCATCGCCGGTGAAACCGGCGCGCACGCCAAGTACACGGCCTTTGCCAAGGCCGCGAGGGAGCAGGGCTACACGCAGATCGCCCGCCTGTTCGAGGCCACGGCGGCCGCCGAGCTGATTCACATCGGCCTGGAGTACGCCCTGGTGGCCGAAATGGACCCCGGCTACGTGAAGCCCACGGTGGCCGCCCCCGCCGCCAAGGCGTGCGACCTCAACCTCATTTCCGGGGCCAACGGCGAAATCTACGAGACGTGCGACATGTACCCGGCCTTCATCAAGAAGGCTCAGGAAGAAGGCAACGCCAAGGCCGTCCACGTGTTCACGCGGGCGAAGCTGGCCGAATCGGTGCACGCCGAGCGCTACCTGGCGGCCTACAACGATCTGGACGCGCCGGACGACGACAAGTTCCACCTGTGCTCCATCTGCGGGTACATCCACAAGGGCGAGGACTTCGAGAAGTGTCCGATCTGCTTCCGGCCCAAGGACACCTTTACGGCGTACTGAGCGGATTGCCGGAACAGTTGATCGGGTTCGCGCCCAGAGCGATCACCGTAAGAAAACCCGTCAGCGGCAGGCGCGGGAAGGAATGTCCACGGTCCCGGAAATGGAAAAAGGGTTCCACAGTGATGTGGAACCCTTATCCTTTCTGGTGGAGCTGAGGAGAATTGAACTCCTGACCTCTTGAATGCCATTCAAGCGCTCTCCCAACTGAGCTACAGCCCCAGGCACGTTGGGTACGCCCGGCTTGGCCGGGCGCGGAGCAGACATTGCCCCAGCGCACCGTGTTTGTCAACAATCAGGGTGGAAAATCGCGCGGTGGGGCGCATCCTGGCTGCAACGCCCGCATCATACGCGCATCGGCCCGGTGGCACGACCAACGGCGGTGCCCCCGCGACCGTGCCGTACCCCCCGTCACGGCATGGTCGCGGGCACGGTCGTGGGCACTGCGCATCCCCCCGGCAGCTTGGCCGCCCACAAGGAAAAACCCCCACCCTGCCCTTGCGGGCGCGGCGGGGGTTTTGAAACGGACAGGCGTGCTGGCCCGGCGATTGCCGGGCAGCCTACGACCTTGGCGCGATTACCATCCGTTCATGGTGCCCTCCCCAGAGCGCTACGCCACCGGCTCGTAAAAGCAGCGCTTGGGCGAGTGGATCTTGCCGGCCTTCTTCAGGGCGTCGATGGCCTTGGAAACGTCCTTGGAATCCACGGCGAGGGCCTTGGCGATGTCACCGGGGCGCACGGGCTTGCCCGCTTCCTTCATGGCTTTCAGAACCTGATCTTCCATGGGTGTGCTCCTTTGTAATTTAATCAGTAATAATTCCTAATAATGAAACGGCCGCCGCTCGTCAACCATTTCAGCCGCCATCGCTCCATCTTTTCGCACAGCAAACCTTGCCGCCACCCTAGCACGGCCCCGACGCGCGTTCCACGGCTTTGCCACGCATGCTCGCCCGGTGCCCCCAGTTACACTGCCCTTCGTGATACCCTTTCCGACACCATCGCCAGCCACTCTGCCTTTGAAGCGCTGCCCAACGACAACGTTCCGTGCGTAGAAGCGTGTGCGCCAGGCTTTGGCGGCGGCACATGCGTCGCAACGAGGGTATGGATGAAGACATCCTCGCTATACGGTGGCGGTGAGAGCTTTGCGCACATACGCATTCCGCCGGGTAGATCGCCCGAAGGCGCTTTGGCCGAGGGAAGCTGCACGGCATGGAATTCGGTGCAGGATACGCCGGGGGTCCAGGGGAGGCTAAGCCCCCCTGGAACGCGGGGGTGCAGGGGGTGTTCGTTACAACACCCCCTGCCCGCCGGAGGCATAATGAAATCGAGCGTAATCAGCGGGGTAGAACTGTCTTCGTAGAAGCCCTGCCCAACAATGCACACCGTCTCTTCCTCTTTTCCCCTCCCCATATCCCGCACCCATCCCCCGTTGACCACCCTCCCCCTTGCACCGTACACCCTTTCCACATGCGCCGCGCCCGCCGCGCGTTACCCCGCGCCCACCGCGCGCTGCGCATACACCGCCCGCCGCACCACACGCCGGGCCGTCACACCGACCACCAAGGAGACGCCGCATGACCGCTTCCGCCAACTCCATGGCTCGCACCCCCGTGGCCGATGCCCTTACCGCCCAGGCCCCCGTGGCCGACATCCGCATCTGCGGCTGGGTGCGCACCCGGCGCGACGCCAAGGGCTTCTCGTTTCTGGAAATCAACGATGGCTCGTGCCTCGCCAACATCCAGTGCATCGTGGACGAAACCCTGCCCGCCTACGCCGTGATCAAGGACGTGAACACCGGCGCGGCCGTGGAAGTGCGCGGCGCACTGGTGGAATCACCCGGCAAGGGCCAGAAGTGGGAACTGCGCGCCGCCACCCTGACCCTGCTGGGCGGGGCCGACGCGGAAACCTACCCGCTGCAGAAGAAGCGCCATTCCGACGAATTTCTGCGCACCATCGCGCACCTGCGCGCCCGCACCAACAAGTTCGGCGCGGCCTTCCGCATCCGCTCGGAAGCCGCCTACGCCATCCACGAATTCTTCCGCGAGCGCGGCTTCTTCCACGTGCACACGCCCATTCTCACCGGCTCGGACTGCGAGGGCGCGGGCGAGATGTTCCGGGTCACCACCCTGCCCGCCTCGGGCAGCGCGGTACCGCCTTCCGGCAACCGCTTCGAGGCCGATTTCTTCGGCAAGGAATGCAACCTCACCGTGTCCGGCCAGTTGGAGGCAGAGGCGCTGGCCATGGGCCTGGGCAAGGTGTACACCTTCGGCCCCACCTTCCGCGCCGAAAACTCCAACACCGCCCGGCACGCCGCCGAATTCTGGATGATCGAGCCGGAATTCGCCTTCGCGGACCTGACCGACGACATGGAACTGGCCGAGGCCATGACCCGCACCGTGGTCGCCCGCGTGCTGGAGCGCTGCGCCGCCGACATCGAACTGTTCGACCGCTTCGTGGACAACGGCCTTGTGGACCGGCTGCGCACCATCGCCGACCAGCCCTTTGCCCGGGTGTCCTACCGCGAGGCCATCGAACTGCTGAAAGCCTCGGGCAAGAAGTTCGACTACCCCGTTTCCTTCGGGCTGGACCTGCAGACCGAGCACGAGCGCTTCCTGGCCGAGGAACACTTCGGCAAGCCCGTCATCGTCTACAACTACCCGAAATCCATCAAGGCGTTCTACATGCGGCTCAACGACAACAACGAGACCGTGGCAGCCATGGACGTGCTGGTGCCGCGCATCGGTGAGCTGATCGGCGGCAGCCAGCGCGAGGAACGCCTGGACGTGCTGGAAGCGCGCATCCGCGAAATGGGCCAGAACCCGGACGACTACTGGTGGTACCTGGACCTGCGCCGCTTCGGCTCCGTGCCGCACGCGGGTTTCGGCCTGGGGTTCGAGCGGTTGCTGATGCTGCTGACCGGCATCGCCAACATCCGCGATGTGGTGCCCTTTCCGCGCACGCCTGGAAATCTCGAATTCTAAACTTCTTCCAAAAAATCTCATGCAGGCGCGGCGCGGGGGCAACCCCGCGCCGCCTTTTCGTTTTCCACGCCCTGCAGGATAGCCGGAAAGCAAGCAATAGCACCGTTTTTTCCATAGCCCCATTGCCGTGCCCGCGCCGCCGGGGTATGGTGAAGCCATGTCCGTCTGACCGGCCCGCGGGCCGCCGCGTTGCCGCGCGACCCGCCGCCGTGCTCCGGACTGGGGGAATACATGACCAAGCCTTCACGCATTCTGCTGGCCATCGACGGAACACAGGGTTCCTACCGCGCGGCGCACCACGCCGCCCTCATCGCCAACCTCACCGGAGCGGAGGTCATTCTTCTGCATTGCGCCGATCCGCATCCCTCGCTGTCCCTGCCCTTTCCGGCGGGCGGGGCCGGGCTGCCGCCGGGGTTCGCACGTTCCCCCGCGCTGCCCTCCACCAGCGAACGACTGGGACCTGCGCGCGACATCCTGCAAGACAGTCATGTTCGGTACATGGAGCACACCGTGGAAGGGCCGGCGGCGGAAACCATCCTGGGCATGGCCCTGCGCGAACGGTGCGACCTCATCGTCATGGGCCGCCACGGCACCGGCGACACCGAGGAACTGCCCGTGGGCAGGACCGCCGAGCACGTGGTGCGGGCAGCACCCTGCACCGTGATGGTGGCGGCCTGATCCGCACCGCCCTTCTTTCCGAATAGCCACGAAAACAGCGCGACCGCCGCTCCCCCAAGGGAGCGGCGGTCGCGCCGTGTGCGGCCACCCCGCATCCGTTCCATCAATCCGCCATTACGGCACCCCTTGCGTCTGCGAACAAGCGCGCCGGGCCGCGCCTTCACGTCCCCCCGGCTCAGCGCCCCTTGCGCAGCTGGCGAATGCGCGTTTCCACCACCAGTTCGTTGGGATATGTCTCGCGCACCGATTCGAACGCGGCCAGCGCCTCGGCCGTCTTGCCCTGCTGCTCCAGCGCGTCGCCCAGCATGAACCCGGCCAGCGCCTTCAGGTCCCTCTCCGCGCCCGGCATGACCAGTATCTGCCGCGCAAGGTCCGCCCCGCGCGCAAAATGCTCCATGGACATCTGCACGTCCGCCAGGTCGTACAGGCATTCCGCCCGTCGCGCGTCCGTGGCCTTCAGTTGCAGGCACTGGTGCAGCACGTCCTCCGCAATGCCGAACTCGCGCCGCGAGGTGTGGATGCGCGCCAGCCGCCGGTGTGCACGGGCGTTCTCATCGCCCGGCAGGTCCGGCACCTCTATCAGCTTGCGCCAGGCATCCGCCGCCCGGTCCCAGCGCCGCGCCGTCTCCAGCAGCCCGCCCAGCCGCACCAGCACCTCGCGCGCCTTGTCCCCGTCCATGCCGAACTCAAGGTACATGGCCTCCAAGAGCTCCATGCCCGCCTTGTCGTCGCCCCGCACGTCCAGGGTGATCTGCAGCAGGCGCTGCCACGCCTCCCACCGCTCCTCACCTTCCGGGTTCAGGCGCAAGTACCGCTCCAGCAACTTCTCCGCCTCGCCGTAGCGCCGCGCCCCCGCCGCCTTGCGTGCGTCCGCCATGTCATCCGGCGGTGCCGCCTTCTCGCAGCCAGTAAGAATGAAAAGGAAAACTATGAGAAAAGACAGAAGCACGGGGAGGGAGAACCTTCGCGCTGCGGTCGCCATCCGTAACACTCGCGCTATGCGCTCGTGTAACGGCTGCCGCTTGAAAAAGGTTCTCCCTCCCCGTACCCCTCCCTCTCCCAAACTTTTTTACTTGGGGATTAACCAGGAAGGCAGGTTGGTTTTCATGGGCATTCGCCATGGGCGGCACCTTGCATCGAGGCTGCGCTAAACCAAACAAAACGTTTTGAAGGGAGTGGAGGGGGTGCGGAGGAGGCGAGGGAAACTTTTCGCTCTGCGGTCGCTATCCGTAAGGTTCGCGCTACGCGCTCACCTAACGGCTACCGCAAAAGTTTCCCTCGCCTCCCCCGCGTTAACTCCATTTACTCTTCGCCCTCGACCACTTCGCGTTCGTCGATGCGGTCAAAGCCGACCACGAGGGCGCCTTCGTCCAGGCGCACTAGGCGCACGCCCTGGGTGGCGCGGCCCACGCTGCGCACGTCGTCGAGGCCCATGCGCAGGATCTTGTTGGTGGAGGTAAGCAGGACCAGGGCGTCGTCGTCGCGCACGGGCATGGCGCCAATGACGTCGCCGGTCTTGGGGGTGACCTTGAAGTTCTTCACCCCCACGCCGCCGCGCGACTGCACGCGGTACAGATCGGCGTTGGTGCGCTTGCCGAAGCCGTTGGCGGACACGGACATGATCATGGAGGTGGTGTCTTCCTCGGCCAGGATGACGCAGGCGACCACGCGGTCCTTGCCGCGCAGGGCAATGCCCTTCACCCCGGTGGCGCTGCGGCCCATGGGACGGACATCCTCGCACTGGAAGCGGATGGCCATGCCGTCGCCCGTGGTGAGCACGATGTGGCAGTTCTCATCCACCTCGCGCACCATGATCAGTTCATCCTCGGGGCGCAGGCCCACGGCGATGAGGCCGGTCTTGCGGCACTTGGCGTACAGCGAGGCGCTGGAGCGCTTGACCATGCCGCGCCGGGTCACGAACAGGAAGTACCGGTCCTCGGCGAACTCGCGCACGGTGAGCACGTTGGTGACCAGTTCGTCCTTGTCCAACTGCACCAGGTTGGCGATGTGCACGCCCTTGGCCGTGCGGCTGCCCTCGGGCACGCGGTGCACCTTGATCTGGTGCATGCGGCCGTGATTGGTGAACAGCAGCAGGTACTGGTGGTTGGTGGTGGTCAAAAAGTCCTGCACGAAGTCGTCTTCGGACGTGTGCACCCCGGCAATGCCCTTACCGCCACGGCGCTGCTGCTGGTAGTTGTCCAGCGTGGTGCGCTTGATGTAGCCGCGGCGCGACAGGGTGATGACCACGTCCTCGTCGGGGATCAGGTCTTCGATGTCGATGCCGTCCAGCTCTTCTTCCAGCACCTCGGTACGGCGCTTGGTGGCGAAGGTGTCGCGCAGTTCGTTGATCTCCTCGCGGATGACCGAGCGCAGCACCTCGGGGTTTTCCAGCACGGACTTGAAGAACTCGATCTTCTTGAGCAGCTCGTTGTATTCCTCGATCAACTTCTCGTGTTCGAGGTTGGTCAGGCGCTGCAGACGCATGTCCAGGATGGCCTGGGCCTGGGCTTCGGACAGGCTGAAGCGGCCCATCAACGCGTCCTTGGCGTCCTGCGGCGTCTTGGACGCGCGGATCAGGGCGACCACCTCGTCGATGTTGTCGAGGGCGATGCGCAGGCCTTCCAGGATGTGGGCGCGCGCCTCGGCCTTGCGCAGGTCGTACCGGGTGCGGCGAATGATCACCTCGCGCCGGTGCTCGAGGAAGATTTCCAGCGCCTGCTTCAGGTTCAGCAGCTGCGGGCGGTTGCCCACCACGGCCAGCATATTGATGCCGAACGAGCTTTCCAGCGGCGTGTACTTGTACAGGGCGTTGACCACGATGTCGGGGATGGTGCCGCGCTTGAGGTCGATGACCACGCGGATGCCCTTGCGGTCCGATTCGTCGCGCAGGTCGGCCACGCCGTCGATCTTGCGCTCGTTCACCAGCGCCGCGATCTTCTCCACCAGGCTCGACTTGTTGAGCGCGAAGGGAATCTCGCGGATGACGATGGCCTGCAGGCCCTTCTTGCGCTCTTCTATCTCCACCTTGCCGCGCACCTTCACGGTGCCGCGCCCAGTGGTGTAGGCGTCGTACAGGCCCTGCCCGGCGTAGACGAAGCCCGCCGTGGGGAAGTCCGGACCCTTCACATGGTCCATCAGGTCTTCCACGGTGCAGCCCGGCTCGTCCACGATGTGCAGCAGCGCGCCGCACAGCTCGCCCAGGTTGTGGGGCGGGATGTTGGTGGCCATGCCCACCGCGATGCCCGACGAACCGTTCAGCAGCAGGTTCGGCACCTTGGTGGGCAGCACCGAAGGTTCGAGCAGGGTGTTGTCGTAGTTGGGGCGGAAATCCACCGTCTCCTTGTCGATGTCGGCAAGGAATTCGCCCGCCAAGCGGGACATGCGCACTTCGGTGTATCGCATGGCCGCCGCGGCGTCGCCGTCGATGGAGCCGAAGTTGCCCTGCCCGTCCACCAGGGGATCGCGCATGGAGAAATCCTGCGCCATGCGGACCAAGGCGTCGTACACGGCGGAATCGCCGTGCGGGTGGTACTTACCGATGACGTCACCGACCACGCGCGCCGATTTCTTGGGCGGGCGGGTGTAGCCGTTGCCCAACTCGTGCTGGGCGAACATGATGCGCCGGTGCACCGGCTTCAGGCCGTCGCGCGCATCCGGGATGGCGCGGCCGATGATCACGCTCAGGGAGTACTCGAGGTACGACTTCCTGAGCTCCTTTTCTATGCTGACCTGTTGCGACACTGGTTTGCCTCGCTTCTCGATGGGCTGTCGCTGTTACGACTACGCCCGGAGAGAACAGATTTTTTATACGCCTCCGGCGGTCTGACGACGACCATGGAGGGGAGATCTTTTTTACGCCTCCGGCGGGCAAGGGGCTGCGCCCCCTGCACCCCCTGAATAGGGAGAATAACCGCCCCTATAAAAAGTTTGGGGGGGAGGGGTCCGGGGAGGGAGACCCTTTCCAAAGGGTCCCCTCCCCGGCACTCGCCAAACTCTTTTAGATATCCAAATCCTGCACGGACAGGGCGTTACGTTCGATGAACTCGCGGCGGGGTTCCACCCGGTCGCCCATGAGTTGTTCGAAGGCTTCGCTAGCTTCTTCGGCGTCGTCCACGTTGACGCGGAGCAGGGTGCGGTTTTCCGGGTTCATGGTGGTCACCCAGAGCTGTTCCGGGTTCATTTCGCCCAGGCCCTTGTAGCGCTGGATGTTGATGCCCTTGCGGGCCTCGTCCAGCACCATGCGGAACAGGTCGAAGATGTCTTCGGCCTCGCTGGTTTCGCCCTTGCGGTCCACGGTGCAGCGCAGGCTGCCGCAGCGGGTGCGGATGTCGGCCAGGGCGTCCCAGGCCTGCCGGTACATCTTGGAGTGGAAGAACTCGGCCCCCACGCGGGTGCGGTGCCCGTTGGCGTCCTCGAAGACCACGAAGGTGCGACTGTCCTCGTCGGTGTCCTCATGCTCGGCGGACACGGAGTAGCCCCGGTCGGCCAGCCACTGGCGCAGGCCGTTGGGGTCGTCGCCGGTGAACCACTGGGGCTCGATGCGGGTTTCGTACTCAATGAAGGCCAGGAACAGTTCGCGGGCGATGCCGATGTTCTCCACGTCGCGCACCTTGCCGGACACCAGTTCGATGGCCTTCATGAGCGAGACGATGTCCGGCCCGGTGAAGGCGCAGCCCGATTCGGTGCGGATGATGATGTCGTTGCTGATGCGTTCCAGCAAAAAGGCGTTCAGCTCCGGATCGTCCTTGATGAACTTTTCGAAGCGGCTGCTGTGCACCCGGTACAGGGGCGGCTGGGCGATGTACAGGTGGCCCCGGTCGATGAGTTCCTGATACTGCCGGAAGAAGAAGGTCAGCAGCAGGGTACGGATGTGCGCGCCGTCCACGTCGGCGTCGGTCATGATGACGACCTTGTGGTAGCGCAGCTTGTCGTAGTCGGTGTCGTCCTCGCCGATGCCCGCGCCCATGGCGGTGATGAGGGCCTTCACTTCCTTGTTGGCCAGCATCTTGTCGAAGCGGGTGCGCTCGGTGTTCAGGATCTTGCCGCGCAGCGGCAGGATGGCCTGGGTGGAGGGGTCGCGGCCCTGCTTGGCCGAACCGCCTGCGGAGTCGCCTTCCACGATGAACAGTTCCGATTCCGCCGGATCCTTGGACTGGCAGTCGGCCAGCTTGCCGGGCAGCGAGTTGTCGGACAGCGCGCCCTTGCGGCGCACCAGTTCCTTGGCGCGGCGGGCTGCGTCTCGCGCCCGGGCGGCGTCCACGGCCTTGTCGATGATCAGCCGCGCGTCCTTGGGGTTTTCGCCGAAGTGCACGTTCAGCTTGTCGTACACGATGCCGGCCACAAGCCCCGCGATCTCGCTGTTGCCCAGCTTGGTCTTGGTCTGGCCCTCGAACTGGGGCTGCGGCAGCTTGACGGAGACCACCGAGGTCAGGCCTTCTCGCACGTCGTCGCCGGACAGCACGGTGCCCTTCATCTTCTTGACCAGGTCGGGCTGACTCTTGATGTAGCCGTTGATGGCGCGGGTGAGCGCCGTCTTGAACCCGGCAAGGTGGGTGCCGCCTTCCTTGGTGCGGATGTTGTTGGCGAAGGTGAGCACGTTTTCCTTATAACCCGCGTTGTACTGCAACGCGAAGTCCACGGTCACCCCGTCGGTCACCCCTTCCCCGTCGATGATGGGGTGGATGCCGCTTTCACCCGAATTCAGGTCCTTGACGAACTGGCGGATGCCGCCGTCGGCGCGGAACACGTGGGTTTCTGCGCTGCGCTCGTCGGTGAATTCTATCTCCAGCCCCTTGTTGAGGTACGAAAGTTCCTCGAACCGCTTGCGCAGCGTCTCGTACGAGTACTGCACCGTCTCGAAGATTTCCTCGTCGGGCTTGAAGTGCACCGTGGTGCCGTGGTTGGCCGATTCGCCCAGGAACTCCAGCGGTCCCTGCACCGCGCCGCGCGCGAAGCGCATGCGATGGCGCTTGCCGTCGCGGCGCACGGTCACTTCCAGCCACTCGGACAGCGCGTTGACGCAGCTCACGCCCACGCCGTGCAGGCCACCCGACACTTTGTAGGCGTCGTTGTCGAACTTGCCGCCCGCGTGCAGCTTGGTCATGACGACCTCGACCGCGGGCTTGCCCTCCTTGGGGTGCAGGTCGACCGGGATGCCGCGGCCGTTGTCGCTGACGGTGACGCTGTTGTCGAGGTGCAGCTTGACCACGATGCGCGAGCAGTAGCCCGCCATGGCCTCGTCGATGGAGTTGTCCACCACCTCGTACACAAGGTGGTGCAGGCCCCGCGCATCGGTGGAGCCGATGTACATGGCGGGGCGCTTGCGGACGGCAGCCAGACCCTCGAGGATCGTGATGCTGTCTGCGGTATAGGTCTGTCCCGTGGGAGTGGTCATCTTTGGGATCGTCTCCAACTTACGAATTTTCAGCGTTCAAGGCTTGGGGGTGAGGCTTCTTTTACGCCTCCGGCGGGCAGGGGCTGCCGCCCCAGCACCCCGCACAGGGGGAATCAATAAAACCAAAACTTCCCCATTGAAGGGGGGTGCAGGGGGCTTTGCCAGCTCTGCTATCGCCATCCGTAAGGTTCGCGCTTCGCGCTTACCTAACGGCTGCCGTCCTTGCCCGCCGGAGGCACAAAAAAACCGTACCGTCCGACAGGACGCGCCCCATACGAGAAGAAGGCTACACTTCTTCTTCGCTATAGTAGGTTTCCTCGACTATTTTCATGGGCATGATGATCACGGTGTACTCGCTGTCGTCGGCGCCGGTGATGCCGCAGGGGCCTTCGCTGCCGGTCAGGGTCAGGCCCAGCTGTTCGGAGCGGTAGTGGCCCATGATCTCGATGAGATTGCGGGTGGGGAAGGCGATTTTCTTGATGTCGCCGCTGTAGGTGGCTTCCAGGGTTTCGGTGGCCGATCCCACGTCCTGGCCCTGCGCGGAGAGCACCACGTCGCCGCCGCCACCGTTGCCGTCCAGGTCGAAGTAGGTGCAGCGGTTGGAGTCGGTATTGAAGATCAGCAGGCGGTCCAGCGCGTCCATGGCGTCCTTGCGGGGCAGTTCCAGCCTGGACACGGAATCGGCCGACAGCTTAGCCAGGAAGTTCATGTAGTCGGGGTACTGGTAGTACGACAGGGGCAGACTGAAGGTTTCCTTGCCGTCGCCGGTACGGAAGTGCAGGCGCTTTTCGGAGATGTTCAGTTCCACCTCGTCGGTGCCCAGCCACTTCTTCAGCTCGCCCAGGTACTTCTTCTGGATCAGGATGCCTTCGGGCGGCAGCATGGACATCAGCTCGTCATGGGCGAAGCGCAGCATGGCGAACTGGTGGCCGTTCAGGCCGCAGGCCTCGATGGAATTCTGCGCGCCGGGCTTCAGCGACAGGCAGGCGATGGCCTCCACCGCGTCCTCGTCGCTGATGCAGAAGGCGATGCGGTCGATGAGCTCCTGCAGGTAGTCGCCGGACCACATCACCGAACCGTCGGCGGGGAACTCGGAGAAGTTCTGGAACCACACCGGGTCGTTGACGGGCAGCTTGTACTTGCGGCGGCCCTGCTCGATGAGCAGGTTGCCGCTTTCGCCGTCCAGCTTGAGGGCAATCTGGCCGCCGGGCAGCTTGCGGAGCAGGTCCACGAAGGCGCGGCCCTGCACGCCCGCCAGGCCGGGCTGTTCGATGTCGGCCGCGTACGAGCCCCGGAACTCGATGTTCGAGTCGGTGGCCAGCACGCTGAGCGAACCGTTCTCGGCTTTCAGCCAGATGGAGCGCAGGTAGGCCGCGCCCGTCTTGGCGGGAATGATGCTGGCGGCCTTCTGCAGGCCTTCGATGACATCTTCCTTCTGGATTCTCAGAAACATATCTGGATCTCCTGTTGTAGTAGCAGGGCCTGTTTCCAGGTGCGGAACTGGCATAACATACGAAAATGAATTGGAATTCCAGGTAACATCACAATGCACCGCGTGGGAACCGAAGGAACAGCCGAAAGGGGGTGCGCGCTCATTCGGCCCGAGTTAGGCACTTTCGTTTGAGGTCGGTCACCAGAAGTTGCATATCTTTGTCACTTTGCTGTAATTGTTTGATTTTTCGCACGGCATACATGGCCGTGGAATGGTCCTTGCCCCCGAACACCCGGCCCAGGGCCGGGAAGGAACTGCCCAGTAGTTCGCGGCACAGGAACATGGCCACCTGGCGGGCCTGCACGATGCTTTGCTGGCGCTTGTCGCCCACGATGTCGCGGGCCGGGATGCCGAACTGCTCGGCCGTGGCGGCGATGACCGTCTCCGGCGTCAGGCTGGTGGTCTTGCCGCTGTCTGTGTGCCGCAGGATCTGCTCCAGCTCGCGGTCCTGGATGTCGCGGTTGACCAGTTGGCGGTATGCCCCGACCTTTACCAGAATGCCCTGGAGATGGCGGAATTCGCGAAAGCGCTGGGCCAGGGTGAGGACGTGTTCCTTGGAAAGCTGGATGTTGCGCGAACGGCTCTGCTGCTGGATGAATTTCACCCGCACGTCCAGGTCCGGTTCGCGCAGTTCGACGATGAGCCCCCATTCCAGGCGCGAGCGCAGCTTGGGCGACAGAAAGTCCAGGTCGGCCAGCTTGCCGGAGCAAGCGAAAACCATCTGCTTGCCGTTGTCGTGAAAATGGTCGAAGGCGAAGGTCAGCTCATCCTGCAGAAAGGGCAGGTCGCGCAGGCGCTGCAGGTCGTCGACCACCAGCACCTCTTGCGCGCACAGGCGGCTGCGGGCCTGCTGGCGTTCCTGCGCCGCGCCCGCGCCGGATGCGGAAAGCCCGGAAAAGCGGGTGCCCAGTTCGTCCACCGCGCCGCAGAATATGGCGTTGTCGTCGCGAGAGCGGCTCAGTTCGTTGGCGATGGCGCGAAGAAGGTGTGTCTTGCCGTTGCCGCTGCCGCCGCAGACCACGAAGGGGTTGTAGACCCTGTCGTGCGGGTCGCGGCCGTCGCGGGCCACTTCCTTGGCCGAGGCCACGGGAAACTGGTTCTTGCGGTTGTGCAGGAAGGTGTCGAAGGTGAACCGGGGACCGAAGGGGTAGTCCAACTGGCGCGCGGCGGCCGCCCGCGCCGGGGCTGCCTGGGGAGAGCCGCCGTTGCCCGAGGTGTAGCGCAGCGCGTAGCCGTCGCCCAGGAATTCGCGCAGCCGCGATTCAAAGGTCACCTGCGCCGTGGCCGAAAACCACTGGGCAAAGAACGGGTGCGGAAACTGGACGTCCAGCCGCTTGTCGTCCTTGCTCAGGGTGATGGCCAGCGGGTCGTACCACTGGCGCAGATCCTGCTCCTGGCAGGTCTGCTGAAGGTGTTGGCGCAGGGCTTTTTTCAGCACGGGCGGTGGACAGGTCCTGTATGAAGCCCGGCGGCCGGGCATTGAGGGTACGGGGAGCGGGCCTTCGGAGTCGTTTCCGGCCCCTTCCGTCGGCGCCCGTCGCGGGGTGGCGGCAGGCGAACGGGGCAGGTGCGGATGACCGTGGCCCAAGCACGCATCATTATCATATTCATCGAACCGGAACAAGCACGGCCGCCGGACCGGACGTGGCGGGCAGGTTTGGGCCGCGTCCCACGTGGCTGGGGGGGGTCGCCCTTCCGGATCCGCCGTGCGCTTTCGCGCGGGAGGGTGGTGGGGCTACCGCACGGACGGATGTGCCCAGCCCCGGCGGCCGTGCGCCGGTCCGCCGAAGCGGGCGAAGGCCTGCCCGATGCGGGAATCCGCAAGGCAGGGGCGGGGAAGTCTTGGCGGGCATGTCGGATTTGCGCCCGTACGGCCTTGCTGAACGCGTTTGCGCGCGGTTCCGCATCTCGGTCCGGCCCGGTCCGGTTTCGCGCCTCTGGGGCCATTTGTGCAACGATGTGCAGAATCCGTCGGCCGTCTGGACAATTGCCCACGGCGCGGCTAGGGTTGGGCGGTTCCTTGCGGCAGGTCCCGTCCGACCCCTCTTGGGTGTGCCTCCAGTGTTTCCCGCGGCATGCGCGGGCCATGCGCGAGGCGGCCGCCCCATGGCCGCCCGGGTTTCACCCGGCGCGCGCCGCCCTTCTCCCGGTCATTCCTCTTCCATGCGACCGGGCCGGTACGGCACGGGGCCTCCCCATCACCGAAAGCGCAGTCCGCCCCGACCCCACGCTCCGCCGCCGTCCCCGGTCGGCTCGCGGGCCTGCCCCATCGCACGAGGTTTCATGCAGTTGCCTTCCGCCAAGCGTTCCGGAATCGTCTTGCTGGTCATCCTGCTGCTCATTGCCGCGCCGTTCATGTTGCGGCGCGGACAGCATGCCACCGAAACACCTGCCACCCCCCCCGCGGCCGACTGCAACGCCACCGCGCCGGGCGGCCAGCTGCCCCCGGAACTGCGGGCCGAACAAGGCGCCGCCGGTGACGCCACCGGTGAACCGGAGGTGGTGCAGGGGGTCGTGTCTTCCGGCGACACCGCGGCCAAGATCCTGCAAGAGTGGCTGTCTTCGGTGGACGTGCACACCATGGTCGCTGCCTGCGAGAAGGTCTATTCGCTGGCCAAGCTGCGGGCCGGGCAGCCCTACACCGTGGTGGCCAACGCCAGCGTGGGCGGCATCGAACGCTTTGAATACGAGATCGACAATTCGCAGAAGCTCATCGTCAGCAAGACCGACGATTCCTTTGCCGCGCGGGTGGAACCCATCCACTACGACGTCGAGATCATCCGCGTGGAAGGCACCATCGAATCCAACCTGTTCCAGTCCGTGGCCGACGCGGGCGAATCGCCCACCCTGGCCATCCGCCTGGCGGACATCTTCGGCTGGGAGGTGGACTTCATCCGCGACATCCGCGAGGGCGACAGCTTCACCGTGCTGGTGGAAAAGCGCTTCCGCGAGGGCGAGTTCAAGGGCTACGGGCGCGTACTGGCCGCCATCTTCACCAACCAGGACCAGACCCACCGCGCCTACCTGTTCCACGACGACCTGGGCTTTCCGCAGTACTACGCGCCCGACGGGGCCTCCATGCGGCGCTCGTTCCTGAAGGCCCCGCTGTCGTTCACGCGCATTTCCAGCGGGTACACCATGACCCGCAAGCACCCCATATTCAGCGACGTGCGGCCGCACCAGGGCGTGGACTACGCCGCGCCCACCGGCACCCCGGTCAAGGCCGTGGGCAACGGGGTGGTGGCTTCCGCCGGGTGGGGCAACGGGTACGGCAACCTGATCATCCTGCGCCATTCCAACGGCTACGAAAGCTACTACGGCCACCTTTCCGGTTTCGCGCGCGGGGTGCGCAAGGGGACCACGGTGAAGCAGGGCGACGTCATCGGCTACGTGGGCGCCACGGGCTGGGCCACTGGGCCGCACCTGGACTTCCGCCTGAAGAAGGACGGCAAGTTCATCAACCCCACCAAGAACATCAGTCCCCGGTCCGAGCCGGTGGCCCGCAAGCTGCTGCCGGATTTTCGCCGCCAGATGGATGCCATCCGCCCGTATCTGGACGGTGAGGGGGATATGGCCACGCTGGATGTGCAAAAACTGCCCAACATCTAGATTTCACGGCACATAGTTACGCACATGGCGCGCCGCCCCACGAAGGGGCGGCGCGTTTTTGTGTATGGGCACGGGAAAGCCATCGGCAAGCAACCGGTTGCCAGGAGGAGGATGGGCAGGCCTTGTTCCTCTTTGGTGGTGGATAGTTTGAGTATTTTGGACCGTCGGGAGGGTAAGTGATCGATGCGTGCCGGATTGGAGTGGGCACGGCAAAAGGCTGTTCCTAATGTGCGTTTCGCGTGAAACATGTTGTAAAAACAAGGTAAATTGCGAACACTCAGGGCGGTGATCGCCGTTGCCGATGGCATGGGCGGGCGGCGTAGCGCGAGGCCGTTGCCAGGGCGAATGGTGACATCCCGTGTGCGCAAGTGTGTCACCACGCCGGAATGATGGATGTATTTTCCGAACATCGGGCAAGGGAAGGCATGGCTGCGGCCGGGGATCCGGCACGCGGGGCTGCTGGCCCGTCAGCGCGCGGACCCAGCGGCCATGCCGGGGCGGGTGGGATTCAGGATGCTGGGGAGGATTTAGCGGGGGGCACCCCGGGCAGCGCGCAGGCGAAGTTGCGTTGCGCGGCCAGGCGGAAGGGCGGGCGCAGCACCGGCCTGCCCGTTGCGGCGGCGATGGCCGCCAGCATGCCCCGGAAGATGCGTCCATGCACGGGAAGCAGGGCATACCAGTAGGCCAGCCCGGCCAGGCCGCGCGGCAGGAACCATGACTGCATCCACAGTTCCGTGGCCGGACCGTCGGCAGATGTCGCCCCGTCAGCGGGTGCGTGCGTCGCTTCGGCAACCGGGCGGATCATGAATTCCAGCAGCGCGTCGCCCGGCACCTTCATTTCGGCCAGCAGCAGCAGGCGCTTGCCGGGCTGCACGTCCAGCACCCGCCAGAAGTCCAACGCGTCGCCGGTGCGCAGGGTTTCCGGGTCGCGTCGGCCGCGCCGCAGCCCCGGTCCCCCGGCCAGGGTGTCCACCAGGCCGCGCAGCCGCCACAGGGCGTCGTCCTGATACCAGCCGGTGTCGCCGCCGATGCGTTCCACGGGTTTCCACACGTCATCGGGCGTGGCCGCCAGGCACACTCCCCAGCCATCCCCCAGCAGATGCCCGCCCGCGTAGTCCGCGTCGCCGCAGGCCACCCATTCCGGTACGGCGGGGCTGCCCGCGTCGGTCCAGCGGGTGGGCACGGCGTGGGTGCGCAGTCGGTCCAGGGCGCGGCGGATGGCCTCCGCGCAGGGCAGCAGGTCCTGCGGGATGATGTCGCGGATGCGCGTTTCGCCGCACACCACGCGTTGGCGCAGCCCGTGGATGAGCGGCCGCGCCAGCGCCACCGGCACCGGGGTGACCAGGTGCAGCCAGTGGGCGGAAAGTTCCGGCGTCAGCAACGGCACGGGGATGATCAGCCGTCGCCGCAGACCCGCCTCGCGGGCGTAGATGTCGAACAGTTCCCGGTAGCTCAGCACGTCCGGCCCGCCGATGTCGTAGGACTGCCCCGCCGTTTCGGGGTGGTCGAGGCAGCCCGCCAGGTATTCCAGCACGTTGCTGATGGCTATGGGCTGGCACTGCATGTGGACCCAGCGCGGGGTGATCATCACCGGCAGCCTGTCCACCAGATAGCGGATGATCTCGAACGAGGCGCTGCCGGATCCGATAATCTGCGCCGCGCGCAGCACGGTGAGCGGCGCGTCGGCCAGCGCCAGTATCTCGCCCACCTCCGCGCGCGAGCGCAGGTGTTCGGACACCCGGCTGGCCCCGTGTCCGTGCGTGTCTGTTTCCGGGGGCAGCAGGCCGCTCAGGTAGATGACTCTGGGCGGGGCGTGCCGCCCGTTGCGCAGGGCTTGCAGGGCGCGCACCATGCAGTACGCGGCCTTGCGGTCGGCATCGGCAAAGGCGGCCACGGCGAGGTTCATGGAGTGCACCAGGTAGAACACGGCGTCGCACCCGCGCAGGGCCTCGCGCAGGGATGCCTCGTCCAGCACGTCGCCGGGCACGATGGTGCAGCCGGGGTGGGCTGCCCACGGACGTCCCGCCAGCTTGGCCGGGTTGCGGGCCAGCGCGCGCACGTTCCAACCGCGTTCCAGCAGCATGGGGGCCAGACGGCCGCCCACGTAGCCCGTGGCCCCGGTAACGAGCACCGTGCCCCGCACGCGGGATGGGGAAGGATGCGCGGCGTCGGCAAGTTCCGGATCGGGCTGACCGCCCCCGGCGTTGCCGGGCGATGTTGCCGCGATGTTCGGATGGGGCGTGGTGGTGGAGGGAACGGCGTGTGCGGCCATGGAGGATCCTTGCGGATGGCTGGCGGGGTTTTCTGGGTCTGCCCCCATGGTGCCGTAGCCTGTCCAGCCTGTCAAAGCCACGAAGCGGGCGCTGCATTGCCCTGCCGACGCGTGCGCGACGGTGCCGCGTGCCGGAAATCGAAAAGGGAGGAAACGCCCGTGGCGTTCCCTCCCTTGCGGATGCGTGCGCTGTGCGGCGCGTAGGCGCGGCGCGGCTATTCGAAGCGGCTCACGCCGGTGATGACCACCATGTCCGCCGGGGCGTCGGTGTGGATGCCCTGGGGCTTGGTCTTCAGCTTCTGGATCTTGTCCACGGTGTCCATGCCCTCGATGACCTGGCCGAACACGCAGTAGCCCCAGCCTTCGTCCGTTTCCTCGGTGTGATCGAGGTCCGCGTTGTCCACGGTGTTGATGAAGAACTGGGCCGCGGCGCTGTGCGGGTCGGCGGTGCGGGCCATGGCGATGGTGCCGCGCAGGTTCTTGAGGCCGTTGTTCGCCTCGTTGCGCACCGGGGCGTTGGTGGGCTTTTCTTCCATGCGCACGGAAAGGCCGCCGCCCTGGATCATGAAGTCCTTGATGACCCGGTGGAAGATGGTGTTCTTGTAGAAGCCCGAATCCACGTAGCCCAGGAAGTTGGCGACGGTGGCGGGGGCCTTTTCGGCGTCGAGTTCGATGAGGATATCGCCGGAAGAGGTCTCCAGCAGAATGACGGGATTGCTCATGGGTGTCTCCTGACGGGAAATGTTGCCCCCTCTTTGCCGGGAAGCCGCGCGAAACGCAAGGGCCGGGCGGCTGCGCCAAAGGGGCTGTCTGGCGCGCCGGGATGGGCGCTGGAGGGGGAACATGCGCGGCGCGGCACCGCCATACGCAGGCTAGCTGCGCGCGACCGGGTTGCGCCGTCTCACTTGCCTGTGTTGTTCCGCATGCCTACACCATGGTATGGTGTAGGCAGCACCCGGCGTGGCGGGTTGTTCCCCCTTTTCTTCGCGGCCGGGCATCGCGCCCCGCACTCCGTGACGCCGCCGCCAGGCATGCGGCGGACCCTTGTCCCTCCCCGGCAGCCCACGCCCCGCAACGCAGCACCCAAAGGAGTTCCCCATGAAACTCAGCGTATCCAGCTCGTCCAATTCGTCTGGTTCGACCGGCGCATCTGGCTCTTCCGGCAAGGCCACCGCCGACCGCGACTGGTTCATCCCTGAGGACGGGCGCAAGCAGCTGACCCAGCTGTTCGCCAAACTGCCGAACCCAGTGGTGCTCGACGTGTTCACCGACGGGGACGATAAGAACGCCTTCAACGGCTACACGCTGCGCTTCGCCGAGGACATATCGCTCATCGTGGACAAGATTTCCATGAACCATCACGCGCTGGATTCCGAGGAAGCGAAGCGCCGCGACGTGACCCTGTCGCCCACCATGTTCGTGGGCACCGGCGAGTCGGACCCGGCCCTGGACTACCGCATCCGCTTCACCGGCGCGCCGTTGGGCGAGGAAGGCCGGGCGCTGGTGGAATCGATCTTTCTGGTGTCCCTGCGCCAGTCGGGCCTTACGGAAACCTCGCGCCGCATCCTGTCCGAGCTGAAGGAGCCGCGCAAACCCCGGGTGTTCACCTCGCCGGGGTGCCCGTACTGCCCCGGCCAGTTCATGCACGCGGCGAAATGCGCCATCGAGCGGCCGGGCCTGGTGGAGGCGGAGTGCGTCAATTCCGACGAGTTCCCCGACCTCTCCAAGCGGTTCAGGGTGGGATCGGTGCCGCACACCCAGTACGACGACACCCACAAGGCCATCGGGCTGCTGCCCGAGGAGCGCTTCGTGCTGGAGATGGTCACCCTGAAGAGCGCGGAAGAGCTGATGCGCGAACACGGCATGGACCCTGGTCACGAAGGGCATGATCATGCTCACGGGGCCCACGGCATGGACCCCGAGGGGCTGGACGTGGTGGAAACCGACATGGTGGTGCTGGGCGCGGGCCCGGCGGGCCTTTCCGCCGCCATCTACGCCGAGCGCAGCGGCATGAAGACCGTGGTGCTGGACAAGGCCGTGGTGGGCGGACAGGTGACCGTGACCCCGGTGGTGGAGAACTACCCCGGCTTCACCGACATCGCCGGGCTGAAGCTGGTGGAGGTGCTTTCCGCCCACGCCCGGCAGTACGCCACCGTGCGTGAGAACGAGGCCGTGCACGAGATCAAGATCGGCAAGCTCATCGAGGTGTACACCAGCCGCGCCGTGTACCTGTGCAAGGCGCTGGTGTTCGCCACCGGCGCGCAGTGGCGCAAGCTGGACGCGCCGGGCGAGGCCCGCTTCTACGGCCGGGGCGTGTCGTACTGCGCCTCGTGCGACGGGTTCATGTACCGGGGCAAGCGGGTGGCCATGATCGGCGGGGGCAATTCCGCCCTTACCGACGCCCTGCACCTGAAGAACCTGGGCGCGGAGGTGACCGTCATCCATCGCCGCGACAGCTTCCGGGCCGAGAAGGCCCTGCAGGATTCGCTGGCGCGGGAAGGCATTGCGGTGATCTGGGATACCGTGGTCGAAGAGGTGTTGGGCGATTCCGTGGCCCCGGTTGAAGGCGCGGTGGGGGATGGCAAGGAGGGGAAGGCCGCCGGGACGGTGCCGTCGGGCGAGGATACCGGCGTGGTGCGCGGCATCCGCGCGCGCAACGTGAAGACCGGCGAGGTCAGCGAGCTTCCCTTCGACGGGGTGTTCGTGGCCATCGGGCACATCCCCAATTCCGAACAGGCGGCCGAGCTTGGCGTGGTGCTGGAAAAGGACGGCTCCATCAAGGTGGACCGCCACATGCGCACCAACATCCCGCGCATCTACGCGGCGGGCGACGTGACCGGCGGCGTGCGCCAGATCGTCACCGCCGTGGGCAGCGGGGCCACGGCGGCCCTGGCCGCGTTCGAGGATACCCAGAATCCGTACTGGAAGAAGAAGGGGGAGTAGGAGGGGGATGAGGGGGAGGGGTAGTGCGCGGTTGCAGCCAGCCTCTACGAAGACAGTAGTGCGCTGTTGACCACGCCCGATTTCGTTATGCCTCCGGCGGGGAGTGGAGGGGGTAGTGCGTGGTTGCACCCGGCTTCTACGAAGACACTCCCGCGCGATTGAGAACCCTCGATTTCGTTATGTCTCCGACGGGCAGGGGGCCGTGTAACGACGGCCCCCTGCACCCCCGCGTTCCGGGGGGCGCTGCCCCCCTGGTCCCCCCAGGTTTTCATGCGCGGCGTCCCTTCGGCGGCAGCTTCCCTCCGGCGCAAAGCGCCTTCGGGTGATCTGCCGCCGGTGACGCCAATGCGCACGAATCTCCCATTGCCTCCATGGCACATGGGCGCCTTTCCCGCACGTATCCTGCATCGCATTCCCTGCCGGGCAGCTTCCCTCGGCCGAAGCGCCTTCGGGCGATCTGCCCGGCGGAATGCGTATGTGCGCAGTGCTCCTGTAGCCCCTCCACCACTCGGGTGCCCTAACCTCCGCCCTCGTTGCGACGCATGTGCCGCCGTCGAAGCCCGGCGTCACACGCTTTTTCGCATCTCACGATTTCTTTGAAGGTGGCCGTGTTAAGCCGTTCGGCGTGGTGCTCTCGCAGGCTAGACCAAGCAAGGGAGCCCTTTCCCCACGTTGTCTGCGGCGCGCATCCGCGACACCGGAGCTTCCGCCTTGCAAAGCCTTGGCGGTAATCTTCGGCTGCGGCCGCGTATCGCCGCGCGCAGGTGACCCGCGCCCCGTGAAGCAAACAGTATTCATGGGAGCATTGGGTTTTCCACGCCAATTGGTTTCAATACCGGCAGCGCTGTCGGAGTTCAGGCGGTCCAGGAGAAAAGTGACGTGCGAAGAAGCGTGTGACACCGGGCTTTGACGGCGGCACATGCGTCGCAACGAGGGTGGCGGGATAGCGCCCCAAGTGTTGGAGGGGCCGCGGGAGATTGGCGCACATCGCATTCCGCCGGGCAGATCGCCCGAAGGCGCTTCGGCCGAGGGAAGCTGCCCGGCAGGGAATGCGGTGCAGGATACGTCGGGGGTCCAGGGGGCGGAGCCACCGGAACGCGGGGGTGCAGGGGGCCGTCGTTACACGGCCCCCTGCCCGCCGGAGGCATAACGAAATCGAGGGTTCTCAATCGCGCGGGAGTGTCTTCGTAGAAGCCGGGTGCAATCGCGCACTATCCCATCGACGGGGATCAATCACGCGGGACTGTCTTCGTAGAGGCCGCGCCCATCAAGGCGTGACCCCTCTCCACTCCCCGCCGGAGGCATAACGAAATCAAGCGTGGTCAACAGGGCTGGCGTGTCTGCGTAGAAGCCGGACTCACCAGCGCGATATCCCACCTAGTACGGCAGTACCACCTTCCCATACTGCTCGTGCAGCACTTCGGCCATGGCCAGGTAACACGCGCTGGCGCCGCACACGATGCCTTCCCACCCGGCGATGGTGCCGATCAGTTCGCTGCCGGTGAAGTCGCGGATGGCCAGCAGGGCGAACAGCACGGTCAGCGACAGGAAGATGAACTTCAGCGTGGTCTTGCCCTTCAGCGTGCCCAGGAACATGAAGAAGGTGAACAGCCCCCACATGGCCAGGTAGAAGCCCATGTAGGCGTGCGGGGTGGGTTCCGCCCAGCCCAGCTTGGGCATGACGAGCAGCGCCACCAGGGTCAGCCAGAACAGGCCGTACGAGGTGAAGGCGGTGGTGCCGAAGGTGTTGCCCTTCTTGAATTCCATGATGCCCGCGATGACCTGCGCGATGCCGCCGTAGAAGATGCCCATGGCGAGGATCATCGAGCTGATGGGAAAGAAGCCCGCGTTGTGGATGTTGAGCAGGATGGTGGTCATCCCGAAGCCCATGAGCCCGAGCGGGGCCGGGTTGGCCAGTTTGGTCTCCATTGTCTTCCTCGTTGCTGCGGCTGGGGTGGGCGCATCGGGCGTGCCGGGGTGCGCCGCGTGTGCCGGGCCTTGCGGACGCCGGTGTGGCGGGCAAGGCGGCGTGCTGGCGCGCACCATGACGGAACGCCGACGCAAGGAATGCCCGCCTGCCCCCTGCTCCGAATGGATGCGGGATGGCGCGGCGGTGCGGGCGGCGAACCTGTACCGGTGGAACGACGATGCGATGTGGCGTGGCGCGGCCGGGGATGGCGGGTTGGCGGTCCGCCCCCTGAGGGGCCGCGTGGTCCGGCTGCCTGGCCGGACCCTGCGAGGGGCTATGGCGCGCTTATGCCCGGATGCGGACAAGCGCGCAAGATGCGCGGGAGTGTGCGCTTTCACGAGTCATGGTGCTGCCCGCCAATTTTCGCCCCACCGTTCAAGGCTTCCCCTCCTGTGCCTCCTGCCCCTCGTGCGGCCGGGCCATGCGCAGCGGGTCCACGGCGGCGTCGAAGGCCGCTCCGTCAAGCAGGCCTAGTTCCAGACAGGCCTCGCGCAGGGTGATGCCCCGCACATGGGCCAGATGCGCCGCCTGCGCCGCCCGGTCGTAGCCCACCACGGGCGCAAGGGCCGTGACCAGCATCAGCGATCGGCCCACGTGCGCGGCAATGCCCGCGTGGTCGGGCTGCATGCCCGCCACGGCATGGTCCGCGAACGAGCGGCACCCGTCGGCCAGCAGGCGCATGGACGTGAGCACGTCGTGGATGATCAGCGGCTTGAACACGTTAAGCTCGAAGTTGCCCTGCGACCCGGCCATGCCCACGGCCGCGTCCAGCCCCATGACCTGCACGGCCACCATGGTCAGCGCCTCGCACTGGGTGGGGTTGACCTTGCCGGGCATTATGGACGAGCCGGGCTCGTTCTCGGGCAGGCGCAGCTCACCGATGCCGCAGCGCGGGCCGGAGGCCAGCCAGCGCACGTCGTTGGCGATCTTCAGCAGGGCCGTGGCCAGCGCGCGCAGCGCGCCGCTGGTCAGCACCAGCCCGTCGTGGGCGGCCAGCGCGGCAAAGGGGTTGGGCGCGGGCGTAAGCGGCAGCCCGGTCATGTCGGCCAGCAGGGCGATGGCGCGCGGCGCAAAGGCGGGGTGCGCGTTCAGCCCGGTGCCCACGGCGGTGCCGCCAAGGGCCAGGCGGCACAGATGGGGCATGGCCGCGTCCAGCCCTTCCAGGCAGGCATCCAGTTGGGCGGCCCAGCCGGACATTTCGTCGCCCAGGGTCAGGGGCACGGCGTCCTGCAGGTGGGTGCGGCCTATCTTCACGATGTTCGCGCACGCGGCGGCCTTGGCCCGCAGCGCGTCGCGCAGGTGGCGCACGGCGGGCAGCAGGTCGTCGCGCAGGGTCAGCGCGGCGGCAAGGTGCATGGCCGCCGGAAAGGCGTCGTTGGACGACTGGCAGCGGTTCACGTGGTCGTTCGGATGAATTCGGAGGGGATGAACGGGTGACTGTCCGCCGGGCGCGGCGGCGGTATCCGTTGCTTCCGCCAGCAGTTGCGTTGCCCGGTTGGCCAGCACCTCGTTGACGTTCATGTTGGTCTGGGTGCCGCTGCCGGTCTGCCAGACGGAGAGCGGAAAATGGTCGTCGTGCAGGCCCGCCAGCACCTCGTCGGCGGCGCGGGCGATGGCCTCGGCCATGTGCGGGGGGGCTGGCAGCCCCGACTGGCCCGATTGGCCGGATTGGCCGGATTGGCCCGATTGCTCAGGCAGGGGCTGCGGCAGCAGCCCCAGGTCGCGGTTGACCAGCGCGGCGGCCTTCTTGATGCGCGCCAGCGCATGCACCACGGCCAGGGGCATGCGGTCCGCCCCGATGCGGAAATTGTCCAGCGAACGCTGGGTCTGCGCGCCCCACAGGCGGTCCCGCGGAACCTCCACCGGGCCCATGCTGTCCCGTTCCAGGCGGTGGCCGGGCCGGGGGGCGGCAATGGCGTCGCCGTGGCCCGCTGGGGGAGTAGCGGGCGAGGTGGGCGCGGGTGTTGCGGACAGGGGCGTTTGGCGGGTGTGGTCGGGCAGATCGGACATGGGCAACCTCCTGTGGGCGGAGCAGCACGTGCGTCGGGCGGCGGCAGGCCCGCCGGCCCCGCAGCATGCACCCTAGCGCCCCGCGCGCGGCGCTGTCCAGCCGGACGGCGGCGGGGTGTCGTCAGCACAAGCGCATTGCGGTTTCGCGGGCGGGGCGCGGCCCGGCCCGTACGCGCCTTGCCCCGGCGCGGTGCGTATTTCCCCCGTCGGCGCGGTTTCCGCTTGCGGAAACGGCCGCATTTGCTTCAATACATACAGTTGCACCGTTTACCCCACGCGCAGGGCGCGGCGGCACGGTAGCCCAGCCCGGCCCACACGCCGGGCCTGTCGTCAGCGCGGCCCGACCGGCCGTGCGGCCCGTACACCGGTAAAACGCCCGCAACGAGGCATCCATGCGCGCGGTATCCGTCACCCTCGTCACCTACACCTACGACGACCACGAACTGGTTCGCGGCCTGCTGTCGTCCGTCACCGGATGGACGGCCATGCCCTCGGCCATCGTGGTCATCGACGACGGCTCGGCGGAACCCTTCACGCCCGACCTGCCCGACGAGGTGGCCGAGCGCCTGCCCCCCATAGAGGTGGTGCGCGTGCCGGAAAACCGGGGCAACACCCACGCCCGCGCCCTAGGCGCGGCGCGCGCCACCACCCGGTTCATCCTTTCGGTGGATGCGGACATCCGCTTTCCCGCGCACTGGCTGGCGGTGTGCCTGCCCGCAGCGGCCCGCCCCGGCGTGGGCATGGCGGGCACGGCCATCCGCCCCCGCACCGGCGACGATCTGCTCTCGCGCTACCTGGAGCTTACCTACACGCTCAACCGGGGGGCGTCTGGATCCGTGCCGTTCCTGCCCGGCGGGGCGTGGCTGGCCCGGCGCGACGCCTTCGAGGCCGTGGGTGGTTTTTCCGGCTACGCGGAACGCTTCGGACAGGACGCCTACCTTTCGCGTCGCTTGCGCGAGAACGGCTACCTGCTGTGGGCCGTGGACGGGGTGGAGGCCTTCGAGGTGCGGCGCATCGGCCGGTTGCAGATGGTGCGCCGGGGCTGGCGCTGGCAGGGCCACCACATGAAGGCCGCGCTGGACGAGGGTCGCCCGCTGGACGAGGTGCTGAACGTGGTGCTGTACTCGCTTCGCGAACGCATGCTGCGTTCGCGCGCGGCAGACCCGCGCCTGCTCTATTTCGATCTGCTCTACGCCCTGCACGCCCTGTTCGACACCGTGGCCCACGCGGCCGAGCGCCCAGGCGCGGGCGGCGCGCACGGGGCGGCGGGGGCCACCGGCGCCCTGCGCCATGCGGCGGCGGCCTTCCTGGCCCCGTGGCCGCAACTGTGCACGGCCCTGTGCGCGGACCTTGCGGAGCTGGGGCATGCCCCGCTGCCCACCGACCTTGCCGCCGCGCCCCCCTTCGACCTTGCCGCCGCGCTGTCCTTCGCCGTGGGGACCGACGAGCTGACGGCGGTGTGCGGCGGCCTTGGCGAGGTGCTGGCCTGATTCCTTCCCGGCGTCAGCCCCTGCCGCGCGTATCGCAGAACACTCACCGTGCGGGCCGGGCCCGGATCGGACAAGGATCGGACAAGGACCGGATCGTGACCGGACGGGGCATCTCCGCAGCCCCGCAAGGCCGCCACAGGAGACTCCATGGGATTTTCGTTCAAGTTGCCGTTTCTTTCCCGCAAGAAGAAGCCCGCCAGGGGCGACCTGCTCATCGCCGCGCCGGAATCGCTGGATGGCGCGCCTTCCGAAGCATCCGCCGGTTCCCCCGGGGCGAAGCCTGCCGCGTCGACGGGTGCATCCGTCTTGCCTGCCGCTGACGGGGCGGAGAACCCCCCCGGCAAGAAGAAGGGGCTGTCCAGGCGCATCCTGCGCCTCGCGCTGTTGGCGGCGGCCGGGCTGGTGGTGCTGGGGGCCGCTGGCGGCGGCGGCTGGTGGTGGTACAAGACCACAAGCCCGGAACATGCCGTGGAGCAGCTGGTGTTGGCCTTCCGCAATGGCGATGCGGCGGCCTTCGAGCGTCGCGTGGACGTTGACGCGGTGGTGGACCAGTTGCTGGCCGTGCAGTTGCGGGCATCGGGCGTCAAGGGCGCATCGGCCCCCGACGCGCGCGAAACGGGCCAGTTGCGCGACGTGTTGCGCCAGGCGTTGCTGGCCCTGCCCGTGGGCGCGGCGGGCGAACGCAAGCGCGAGGATCTGCTGCCGCCCGATTTCCGCGAACAGGTGGGAGCATCCCTGCCCTCCATTGCGCAGCGTGCGGGCGACAAGGCCGTGGCGGTCCTGCCCGTGAAGAACGAGGCGCTGGAAACAACCTTCGAGCTGCGGGTGCAACTGACGGACGGCAAGGACGGCTGGAAGGTGACCGGCCTTGCGGACCCGGACGGTCAACTGGCCGAGCACGCCGCCGCGCTGGAACGCATCCGCGCCCGCGAACGCGCGGCAGCGGCGGAGGAAAACGCCCGCATCGCCGAACGGCTGGCCGGGCTGGTGCGCCTGGAGCGTACCCTTGTGGGCGTCGACACCCTGTCCGGCGGCGGCAACTTCAAGACGCTGGTGGTGCAGGTGAGCGGCGTGAACCTTGGCGGGCAAACGCTGGGACGGGTGGTGGTGGACTGCACGGTGCAGGACGAGGCCGGACGGGTGCTGCGCACGCTGAAGCTGGTGCGTACCAGCCAATTGCGCCCGGGCGAGGCGTTTTCCGAATCGTGGGTCATCGACCTGGACGAGGGCGAACCCCACGACGTGCCCCTGTTGAACGCTGAACGCCTTACCGGTCGGTCCACGGTGCGCTCGGTGGTGCTTTCCACCGGCGAATCCATCATCATCAAAGGTGAATAGGGGCGAGTAGGGGCGGGAGGACTGGAGAGGGGATCATCGCAGGGTGTGCGGGCTGCGGAACGGGAGACGCGTGACCGGAGTCGCACCCAAGGCCTGACGATATTCCGGGCTGCCAGTTGAGCCGGTTGAGCGGTTGCATTGCAACTGCACGGGGCGGAGGCGCAATGCCTGCCGCCCTGTTTCGTTTCACGAGGGATGGGGCGCTTGGGGATGCCGGGCTGCCCCGCCAGGCGGGCTGCCGGCAAGCCCGGCGAGTGGCAGGGCGCGGGTGGGCAGGCCGGATGCCCTGCCGGATCATGACGACGCGCCGGGGACGGTGCGCGTCATTTTTTTCCCTCGTTCACGTGCTCGACGTAACCCACGCCCTCCATGCCGGGGGCGTCGCGCCAGGGCAGGTCTTCAGCCCGCGCGGGCGGGGTCCAGCGGGGATAGATGGCGGGTAGTTTGTCCCGCATGACGGTGAACAGGTAATCCCGCGCAGCGGTGCCGTAGTATATTGTAAAATTCAGGACGTCGTCTGGGGGCGAGAAGGAAACGCTGAGTACCCTGACGTCAAGAAGGCCCGTGGGCTGCGGGTTGAGCACCAGCAGGAAGCAGCCGAGATCCACGTTTTGCTTGTAGAGCAGGATGCGGCAACCGAAGAGCCAATCCCGGATGCCGTTGCCGTCCCAATCCAGTGAGCCGAGGTGGTCAATCGTGAGGCTGACTTGCGGGTTATGGCCCAGCGGTCTGTCTTCGATCAGCAAGAGATAGGGCTCTATGGTTTCGTACGGAATACCCAAGGAGGCAAAGGTTGGTTTGCCCTTTGCCACAGGCAGAAACATTGAAGGAAACGCTGTGTGGTCCGCGCGTTCGTAAAATTCGCGGGCAAAGGATAGGGGAATATATTCCCCGACAGGAATGATCTTGGCTTCTGGATAATTGCCCGTTGCGTCAATGGCGCCCGCTCGGAGAAAGAGTTCATGATCTAGCTTGGTGATGTCTCGAAATAGCTCAGGTTCCGGAGCCACCACAGGCAGGCGCCGCATGGCGGATAGTGGTGCGGCATCTGCTGGGGACCATGCTGTAACGCAGATCAGCCATAGAGCAAGGACCAATACTGCGAGCAGCGGGCGGGGGGCCCGTGCGGCCCCCCGGAAGATGCTGTGCCGAAAGCTTGCGTGGCGCGTCATTGGCGCAGCCTGTCCAGGCCCTGTTGCATGAGGTCGGCCTCCTTGTTGCGGCGGGGGTGGTACTTGTAGTCCGGGTCGGGACTGAAGTTGCGCAGTTCCTTGATGGCCCCTTCCCAATCGCCTTTGGTGGAATGTTCCCAGAATTTGGGGAACTTTCCCGTGCTGCCGTGCTGGTAGAGCACGGAGGTGACGACCGCCTGCATTTCCTTGGGCAACTCCTCGAACCTGCGGAGGGGCTTTCCCTGGGCGTCCTTGTTGCCCGGGGCGCTGTTGTACCGCTGCCGCGCCTGTTCGCCGAAATGGAGGAACATCTTTTCGTTGAGGTGGTGGGCCTGCTCGGGGGTGAGTTCTACACTGCGTTTTTGTTTTTTGAGTTTATCCATGGCGCTCTGGGCTTCCGTGGCGTTCTTGCCAAGCAGGGGGCTCAAGCGATTGATGACGTCCTCATCCACCCCAACCTCCCGCAAAGCCTTGGCACTCCACTGCCCCAGATCAATGCCCGCCCCGATGGTGGCGCTGCTCTTGTCCATGGGCTTGCCCTCCTTCTCGGGGATATAGGCGTACAGGGTGTTGCCTTCCATCTTGTGCAGCGTGCCAGCTGTGGTCTGTTGAATCTCCTCGGCCTTGTCGGGGGCGGCCAGCGTACTGCGGCGTCCGCCGGGAAGGCCCGTGCCGCTGCCCGTGGCCTTGACGTCGGCCACGGGCGCGGGGGCTGGCGTCGATTGGACGGGCGTTTGCGGTTTTTCCGGCGCGTTGCCCGCGCCGCCCCCCGCCGTGCCGGTGCGCGCGGCGTTTGCGCCTTCGCCGTTTTGCCTGTTACGCGCAGCCTTGGCGGCGTCCTCCGGGTTCACCACATGCATGCTGGACTGGGCCAGCAGCGGGTCGTCATCCTTTTCCTGTTCGCGGGGCATGAACACCAGCCGCCCATCCTCCGGTAAATCCAGCAGCGTCGACCGGGCCGGGCTGGCCTGCCCGCGTTGCAGTTCGGGGCCCAGGGTCTTGCCGTATACGGA
This sequence comes from Desulfovibrio sp. A2, assembly GCF_000226255.1. GTDB lineage: Bacteria > Desulfobacterota > Desulfovibrionia > Desulfovibrionales > Desulfovibrionaceae > Cupidesulfovibrio. Next base: position 31,418 of record NZ_AGFG01000050.1, on the reverse strand, counting down.
CATGCCGAGCCGTTTCGTCTCCAGTTCCAGCCCGCTGGCGCCCTCCTGCCGGGGGAAGCTCCAGAAGTCGTCAAGCCGGTCGGGCCGGGCCTCCTCGAACATGTCGCGCAGAAAGCCCTGCCGCAGCGCGTCGGATTCATCGTCGGGCAGTTTGCCGCCCTTGTGCTCGAAACCCCGGATGGAACGCAGCCCGCCATCGAACAGGCGATACCAGTCCCGCATGGTGGTCGCGCCCATGGCCTCGCGCGATGTGCCGCGCACCTGCCGGTACAGCCCGCGCCGCTTGTCCTCGTACGTCTCGCCGTTGCCTTGCAACCCGTTGTTCCACATATGCATTCCCCTCTAATGGTGTCAACGCGGCGCGTCCGCTCCGGCCGGGGTGCCCGGCAGGTGCACCCGGCGCATCCGGGCGGCGGCGCGCGCCTGTGCACCGGCAGGCTACGTTACGGTTTTCCGGTCATGCAGACCGCGAGGGGGCGGGAAAGGGATGGGAAGGCCGTCCGGAGGGGGGGCGGCCATGATGGACCAAGACGTGAGCTTGACGTGAGGCGACCCCCCGTCTGCCGTGCCCGGCGCTTCCCATGGCTGGGCCGCTTCGCTTCGAATGTCTTCCCCGGCGTGGCAGGCAACGCAAAATCCCCCGCCACATGCCGTGGCGGGGGATTTTGCTGATGGAAAACTCAAAACGCTCCCCATAAAGGGGGCAAGGGGGCGCGGCCCCCTTGCGGGGTGCGGGGCAGCGCCCCGCTCCTTCCCGTTTCTTCCTCAAAGCGTTCTTCCCGATTCGTTTCGCAATCGTCCCGGCGGGCTATTCCTCGCCGCCGCCGTCCTCATCGAGGTCACGGGAATACTTGCAGGTCTTTTCCGGGCAGGCGATGTGGCGGCCCCGGGCGCGGGTGGTCTTTTCCACCAGCAGGGGCGAATTGCAGTCCGGGCAGGGGCCGGGCACGGGCCAGTCCCACAGGGCGTAGTCGCACTTGGGGTAGGTGCTGCACGAATAGAAGATCTTGCCGCGCTTGGAGCTTTTTTCCACCAGCACGCCGTCGCAGCCTTCGCGCGGGCAGGGCACGCCGGTGGAGAAGGGCGCGGTATAGGTGCAGTCCGGGTACTTGGTGCAGGCGATGAACCGGCTGCCGGTGCGGGCCTTCTTCAGCACCAGGTCGCCGCCGCATTGCGGACAGGTGCCGACCTTTTCCGGCTCCTCGCGCAGCTTCGTCTCCACCTGGATGTTGCCCTTCTCGTCGCGGGTGAAGTTCTTGGTGTTGCGGCAGGCCGGGTAGCCGGAACAGGCCAGGAAGGTGCCCGCCTTGCCGAACTTGATGACCATGGGCTTGCCGCACTGCTCGCAGTCGATGCCGCTGGGCAGGCCGCCCTTCACGGTGTCCATGGCCTGGGCGGCGCGTTCCAGCACCGGGTTGAATCCGCCGGTGAAGTCTTCCAGCAGCTTCACCCAGTCCAGATCACCTTCGGCCACCTTGTCGAGCGATCCTTCCATCTGCGCGGTGAAGTCCACGTCCATCAGGGTGGTGAAGTGGCTGGCCAGAAGGTCGCACACCACGGCCCCAAGGTCGGTGGGGGCGAAGTGCTTTTCCTCCAGCCGGGCGTAGTCGCGGTCGATGAGGGTGGAGATGATGGCCGCGTAGGTGGACGGACGGCCGATGCCGCGCTCTTCCAGTTCGCGCACCAGGGATGCTTCGGTGTAGCGGGCCGGGGGCTGGGTGAACTTTTGTTCCTTTTCCACGGAAAGGGCGGTCAACTCTTCGCCCACGGAAAGCTTGGGCAGGTCGCCTTCGGCCGCTTCCTCGCCTTCGGCCGCCGCGTCCTTCTGGGGCGATGCGGCCAGAAAGCCGGGGAACAGCAGCCGTTCGCCCTTGGCGCGCCATTCGACGGGGCCGCAGGCGATGGTCACCGTGGTGTCGTGAAAGCGCGCCGCCGCCATCTGCGAGGCGACAAAGCGCTGCCACACCAGCCGGTACAACTGGTACTGATCCGGCGGCAGCAGGTGGCGCACCGAATCTGGCGTGACGGTGACGTCAACGGGCCGGATGGCTTCGTGCGCGTCTTGCGCGCCGCCCTTGGTCTTGAACTGGCGGGCCTTGGCGGGCAGGTGGTCGCCCCCCCAGGTGGCGGCGATGAACTCGCGCGCCGCGTCGCGCGCCTCGTCCGCAATGCGGACGGAGTCGGTACGCATGTAGGTGATCAGGGCCACGGTGCCCGCCTCGCCCAGTTCCACGCCTTCGTACAGGCGCTGGGCGATGTTCATGGTGCGCTTGGCCGAATACCCCAGCCGCTGGCTGGCCGATTGCTGCAGGGTGGAGGTGATGAACGGGGGCTGCGGCTGGCGCTGGCGTTCCTTTTCGTCGATGGCGGTGATGACGAAGGGCTGGCCCTGCATCGAGGCTTCCACGGCGGCGGCGTCGGCCGCGCTGCCGATGGCGGGTTTCTTGCCGTGCAGCTTGTGCAGGTCGGCCCGGAAGGGGGGCGGGGTGGCCCCGGCCAGGCGCGCGCGGAACAGCCAGTATTCTTCCGGGTTGAAGGCGCGGCGCTCGTTCTCGCGGTCCACGATCAGGCGCAGGGCCACGGACTGCACGCGCCCTGCGGAAATGCCGCGCTTCACCTTCTTCCACAGCAGGGGGGAAAGCTTGTAGCCCACCAGGCGGTCCAGCACGCGGCGGGCCTGCTGGGCGTCGAACAGGTTGCGGTTCAGTTCGCGCGGGTTGTCCAGCGCTTCCTTCACCGCGCGGGCGGTGATTTCGTTGAACTGGATGCGCCGGATGTTCTGGTTCTTGTCGCGGATCAGTTCCGCCACGTGCCAGGCGATGGCCTCTCCCTCGCGGTCGGGGTCGGGCGCGAGGTAGACGTTGTCGGCCTTGGCGGCGGCTTCCTTGAGCGCGGAAACCACCTTCTGCTTGCCGTCGATGACCTGGTAGCGGGGGGCAAAGCCGTTGGCCTCGTCGACGCCCAGTTCGCTGGTGGGCAGGTCGCGCACGTGGCCCACGCTGGCATGCACGGTGTAGTTGCCGCCAAGAAATTTCTTGATGGTCTTCACCTTGGCGGGGGATTCGACGATGATCAGGTCCTTGCCCATGACTGTTCCTTTCCGGGAAAATACGCTATTGGGGGCGCGTTTCCGGCAGGGAGCCGGAAGCCCCGCCGGAAGGGGGGCCGCGTTCGGCCCCGTCAGGTAGGGGAAAATACGGCAATCGACGATTCCGTCAAGCCGCGCGGGTTCGCCCCGCAGCGGCGGACGGCGGGTCCACGAGGTGGAACCACATGCAATCGTTCGGCAATGACGGGGATATGATCCGGGATATGGAACGGGACATGAGCCGGGGTATGGACCAGAACCCGCATGGCGCCGCGCGCCGCATCCGCTGCCTGGCGGCCCTTGCGCTGTGCGTGCTGCTGCTGGGTCTGGCCGGGTGCGCCAAGGCCCCCTATACCGGGCGCAGCCAGCTGATCATGTATTCCGACGCGGACGAGGTCAAAATGGGCCTTGCCGCCATGCAGCAGGTGCTGAAGAAGGAAAAGGAGGTCACCGGCACGCCGGAATCCGCCCGCGTGGAGCGGGTGGGACGACGCATCGCCGCCGTGGCCGAACGACCCCAGTACCGCTGGGAATTCCACACCATAGAGAAGGACGCGGTGAACGCCTTCTGCCTGCCCGGCGGCAAGGTGGCCGTGTACACCGGCCTGCTGGACATCGCCGAAACCGACGCCGAACTGGCCGCCGTGGTGGGGCACGAGGTGGCCCACGCCCTGGCCCGGCACAGCAACGAGAAGATGAGCCGGGCGCGCATGGTGCAGGTGGGCCAATTGGCCGCCATGGTGGGCGTGGCCGCCGCCAGCGGTTCGTCGCAGGCGGCCCAGGCCGTGGGCGACGGCTACGCCGGGGCCATGAACATGGCCGTCATGCTGCCCAACAGCCGCGAGATGGAATACGAGGCCGACCACATCGGGCTGCTGCTCATGGCCAAGGCCGGGTACGATCCGCATGCGGCCATCGAATTCTGGCAGAAGATGCTCAAGCAGTCTGGCGGCCGCAAGTCGGACTTCATGTCCACCCACCCCACCGAGGCCAAGCGCATCGACGCGCTGCGGGGCATGCTGCCCGAAGCCATGCGCTACTACCGTCCGCGCGACGACGACAAGGCCGCCGCGCATTCCGCCCAAGCCGGAGACGGGGATGACGGCAAGGCCGACGGGCAGGACGGGGACAAGGCCGCCACGGGGCAGCCTCGCCCCGCGAAGCACCCCGCCGCGAAATAGTTCGACCCGGGGCGTCCGCCGCGCGGACACGCCCGCGCATTCCGGCCCCGCGCACCCGCGCGGGGCCTTCTTGCGTCCGCGCTGCGGGCGGCCTTTTTCCGGCTTCCCGGTCGGGGCGTCGTCATGCTTCCGTCGTAGGCTTGACGCGCGTCTGCGCGCCATCCCCGTCGCGCTTGCCGCCCGCACCCGCAACAGGCCGTCATGCAACGGGTATTGTACGCTCTGGCATCCCCCTTGCTCTATCCCTTGCGCCGCCATTCCGTTCGCACGGCGGCAGGAGGATTGCACATGGCCTACGGCAAAAGCATGTCCATGGACGCCCTGCAGACCCTGGTCGAAGGGCGTTCCGCCGAAGGAACCCGGCGCGCCGGTTCCGCCCCGAGGGCGGGCCAGCGGTCCGCCGCCGATCCGCGCTTCGCCGCGCTGCTCGCCAAGGGCGGCGCGGGGGCGGGCGCATCCCCTCTTGCGGGCATTCTCACCGGCGGCGTGGGTGGCGGGGCCGGGGCCTCGCCCCAGCTGGCCGCCCTGCCCGGCCTGACGGCCGCGGGCGGCGAGACCGAAGGGGGCCTTGCCAGCGACGAGCGCGCCTCGCGCGCGGCCATGGACATCGTCAATTCCCGGGCGCTGGCCACCCTGGCCAAGGTCATGGAAGGCGGGACGGGGGGGCTTGATTCGCTGCGCGGGGCCATGACCTCGCGCAACCTGATGGCCCTTTCCGGCAACCTGGACATGGCGACCTCTGGCATGGGCGGCGCGGGTGGCGGCGCGCCGACGGTTGCCATCGGGGGCGGTCCGGGGCGCGGCGGTGCGTTGCCCGGCGCGGGCAAGTCCGCGCGGCGCGGGCAGGAGCGGGCCGACAAGACCGACAGGGCCGGGCGGCGGGCCGAGGGCGGCGCGGCCGCAACGTCCGCCGACGAGCTTGGCGGGCTTTCGGCGCAGTTCGAGTCGGGCGAGGAAGGCATCGCAGCCATCGGCTACGACCGTCACGGCGGCACCTCTTACGGCAAGTACCAGATTTCCTCGCGGGCCGGGACCATGGACCGCTTCCTGGACTTCGCGCGGCAGACCGCGCCCGACATAGCCTCGCGCCTGGAGGGGGCCGGGCCCGCCAACACCGGCGGCAAGACCGGCGAAATGCCCCGCGTGTGGCGCGAAATCGCCGAAGAGGATCCGGCGCGGTTCGAGGCCCTGCAGGAACGGTTCATCCACGAAAGCCACTATACGCCCGCGCTCCAGGCCGTGAGCCGGTCGGCGGGGCTGGACAAGGGGGCGCTGTCGCCCGCGCTGCGTGAGGTGCTGTGGAGCACCGCCGTGCAGCACGGCCCGGCGGGTGCCACCCGCATCTTCGCCCGCGCGCTGGACAACATCGCCGAGCAGCAGGCCGCCGGTCAGGGTAACGGGCAGGGCGAAGCCAGCGTGCAGGCGGGCACCGCCAAGGCGGGCCGCAACTTCGAGAAGCAGCTCATCCGCGAGGTGTACGCGGTGCGCTCCGGCCAGTTTGGCTCCTCGTCCGAGCGGGTGCAGGCGGCCGTGCAGAACCGCCTTGACCGCGAGATGAAGCTGGCCCTGGCCATGACCGACGGCAAGAACCGGGCGTAGGCGCGGCTTCTTCGGCCCGCGCGGGGCCGATCCGGCCTGGCCCTGCCTGTCCGGTCTGGCCCGGCGTGGCGGCGTCAGCCACGTCCGCAGCATCCCGCGACCTCGTCACCGCGCGCGGTTTTTTCGCGCATCCATCATGGCATTCCGATCACCTTTGCCGGGTGTCGGTCTTTTGGCGCGTGCGGCGGTGCCGTTTCTTCCTTCCATTTTCCTTCTTCAGTCCCGGCTGTCCCCACCTGGAACAGGCCGGGCTTGCTGCGTTTTCCATGCCTCCGTGCCGCGGGGTGGGTGAGCGTCGCGTTTTTCATCGGTCCAGCCCTGCCGGGCGGTTGACACCGGAGTCCGCGCCGCATACTCTGCACATATGAACACGTGTTCATATGTGCAGACAGAGTCCCCGGCCGGGCAGCGCGCACGCGCGTTCCGCCGTTTTCCCACGGAGACACGAGCATGACCGCCTTCCGCATTGAAGAAATGGACTGCGCCAACGAGGTAGGCATTTTGCGGCGCGAACTGGCCCCGCTGGTGGGCAACCCCGACCGGCTGGAGTTTGACGTGCTGGCGCGCCGCATGCGCGTGAATCTGGATGGCCTTGCCGTGCGCGCCGAAGACGTGGTGGCCGCCGTGGCACGCACCGGCATGCGCGCCGCGCCCGAGGCCCCCGTCCGCGCCGGAGCAATGCCCCGCCCGGTCCCTTTGGGCAGCCCTGCCCACACACATGCCCACACACATGACCACGCGCACGAACAGGTGCATGTGTCCGGCATCGCCCCCCGCCCCGCCCAGATTCCGGCCCTGGCCGGATGCTCGTGCTGCGGCGGCGCGTGCGCCACGCCCGCGCCCGGCGACGCGCCCGACGGCCTGTCGGCCCTGCTGCCGCGCTGGCTGGTGGAACTGTGGACCCGCCAGGCCTCGCTGCTGCTGTGCGCGGCGAGCGGCGTGGCCCTTGCGGCGGGCATCGGCGTGGAATGGGCACGCACCGGGTCGCTGCTGGCCGTGTTCGCGGAATCGGGCGTGCCCCACGCGGCCACGCTGGCCCTGTGGCTGGCGGCGGCGGTGGCGGGCGCGTGGCGGGTACTGCCGCGCGCGCTGCATTCGGTGCGCACGCTGCGGCCGGACATGAACCTGCTGATGGTCACGGCGGTCATCGGCGCGGCGGCCATCGGCCAGTTTTTCGAGGGGGCCTCCGTGGCCTTCCTGTTCGCCGTGGCCAACCAGTTGGAATCGTGGAGCGTTGACCGGGCCCGCTCGGCCATTGCGGCCTTGCTGGACATTTCGCCCTCGCGCGCGCTGCTTCTGGCGCTGCCCGGCGGCCTGCCCAGCCCTTCCCGTGGAGACGCCCCCAGTGAGGTTTCTGTCGAAAACGTGCCCGTGGGTTCGCGCATCCTCATCCGCGCGGGCGACCGGGTGCCGCTGGACGGCGAGGTGGCTGCCGGGTCTTCGGACATCGACCAGTCGCCCATCACCGGCGAATCCATGCCCGTGCCCAAGCGCCCCGGCGAGGCCGTGTACGCGGGCACCATCAACGGCGGCGGCGTGCTGGAGGTGCTGACCACCCGCGCCGCGTCGGACACCACCCTCGCGCGCATCCTGCACATGGTGGAGGCGGCCCAGTCGCGCCGTGCCCGCGCCGTGCAGTGGGTGGACCGCTTCGCCGCCGTGTACACCCCGGCCATGCTGGCCGTGGCCGCGCTGGTGGCCGTGGCGCCGCCGCTGTTCTTCGGCGGGGCGTGGTCGGCCTGGGTGTACGAGGCGCTGGTGGTGCTGGTCATCGCCTGCCCATGCGCGCTGGTCATCTCCACGCCCGTGTCCATCGTGGCCGGTCTCACCAGCGCGGCCCGCAACGGGGTGCTGGTCAAGGGCGGCTCGTTTCTCGAACTGCCCGCCAGCCTCACCGCCATCGCCTTTGACAAGACCGGCACCCTGACCCTGGGCCGCCCGCGCGTGGCCCGCGTGCTGCCCGTGGACGCCCACCCGCAAATGCGGGACGAGGCGTCCGCATTGCGCATTGCCGCCGCGCTGGAAGGCCCCAGCAGCCATCCGCTGGCGCGAGCCATCGTGCACCATGCCCGCCAGGCGCTCGGGGCCGGAATGGACGCCGGAACCGTGGCCGAAAACCACCGCACCCTGCCCGGGCTGGGGGCCGAGGGCGTGGTGGACGGGGAACGCTGGCGCATCGGCAACCGGCGGTTCTACGAACAGGACGGCCCGACCGGTGATGCCGGGGGCGCGCTGTTGCCCACGGATGGCACCGGGGCAGACGGGGCGGACCAGGCTGACGCCGCCGGTTCCTCGGTGCTGCTGTGGAACGACGCGGGCCTTGCCGCCGTCATGGAACTGGAGGACGACCTGCGCCCCGACGCATGCCGCGTATTGGACGACCTGCGCGCGGCCGGGCTGCGCCGGGTGGTCATGCTGACCGGCGACAACGCGGCCACCGCCGCCCGCGTGGCCGCCGCCTGCGGCGTCACGGATATTCGGGCCGACCTTTTGCCCGCTGACAAGACCGCCGCCGTGGCCGCGCTGGTGGCCGAAGGCGAACGGGTGGCCATGGTGGGCGACGGCATCAACGACGCGCCCGCGCTGGCCACCGCGCATCTGGGCATCGCCATGGGCGGCATCGGCAGCGATGCGGCCATCGAAACCGCCGACATCACCCTTATGTCCGACGACCTCGGCAAACTGCCGTGGCTGGTGCGCCATTCGCGCCGCACCCTGGGCGTCATCCGCCAGAACATCGGCTTTGCCCTTGGGCTGAAGGCGCTGTTCCTGATCCTTGCCGTGTTTCAGGTGGCCAGCCTGTGGATGGCCATCGTGGCCGACATCGGCGGCTCGTTCCTGGTGATCATGAACGGCCTGCGCCTGCTGCGGCCCAAGGCGTAGCATCGGGTCGTCCGGTAAGGCCGGGCTGGATGGCAAATCAAAACGCGGGGCGGATGGCCGCCCCGCGTTGCGCTTTTGTTGCGGGCAGGATGCAGGGAAGGGCTCAGGCCGCCACGTCGGCGAAGGCGGCCCCGGTCAGCGCGGCGAGGTCGGCTGGCGCAAGTTCTATTTCCACGCCCCGCCGCCCGGCGCTGACATAGATGGTGGGGTACCCCTGCGCGGAGGCGTCGATGACCGTGGGCAGGCGCTTCTTCTGCCCCAGCGGGCTTACCCCGCCCACCACGTAGCCCGTCACTCGCTCGGCCACGGCCACGTCGGCCATGGCGGCCTTCTTGGCCCCCACCACGCGGGCCAGCTGCTTCAGGTCCAGTTGGTGCAGCACGGGCACCACGGCCACCACCAGCCCGTCGCCAGCGGCCACCACCAGGGTCTTGAACACCCGGGCCGGGTCCACGCCCAGCTTGTCCGCCGCCTCGCGGCCGTAGGATTCCGCCGCCGGGTCGTGCGCGTATTCGTGGATGGTGTAGGGTATCTTGGCCTTTTTGGCGCGGTCTATGGCCGGGGTCATGCTTCCTCCCTTCTGGACGGGCCTGCGGTCGGGCGATTCGGGCCGTGCCTTGTCGGGCAGATCAGGCAGATCAGGCTCGGCAGGCGGACCGAACGGGTTCCGACACCGCGCTTACCCCCGTTGCGCCCGGCGCGCAACGGGGGTGGGGGAAACGCGGGAGGGGGAGGGGCGGGCTACTTGGGAGCGTTGGGTCCCTGCGGCGGCGTCTTGTTCATGCCGCTGGAGTCGAAATAGTAGTTGATGATGGCTCCGAAGGCCGTAGCGAGCGCGCCGAGCAACAGGGCCGCGTCGTTGTTGAAGGGCTCGCCTTTGAGGGCCTCGCGTATGATCCAGATGAAGCTCGCCACCACGACTATGGCCAGAATGTGCGTCGCCAGCGGGTATTTGGATGTGGTGAGCCTGTCCACCACGGAGTGAGTGAAGTTTGCACTCGGCATGCAGACACCCAGCCAGTTCAGCAATGATGGCATTTGCTCCTTCTCGCAGGCGGAAAGCCTGGCTATCCCAGCCTCACCTGTGGATTGAACGGCATCCCTTACGGCCTCCAAGGTCGGGGCGCAGCCAAGGCACGAGGCCATCAGGGCCAGCGTGCCCGTCCGTACTTCCGCGTTTTGGGATTCCAGCAGCTTGATCAGCAACGGAGTCTTGTCCACAAGGATTTCGAAGCCAGCGGGCGTCGGCATGACGGTAACCTCCTGCCTTTGAGGGCGCACGCCCCGGACGGGGTGTCTTTTGGGAATATCGATATATAATAATCTATACATTGTCTTTTAGATTCCTCTGCCCCTTGCAACTTCTTTCTTCGGTCAGCGGTTGCTCGCCTTGGCGGGCATGTCTATGTGAGGCGGTACGTCCCCTTTTTTCAGGAGCAGTGCATGAAGCTTTTCCGTCTGATCTTTCCGGCCGCGCTCATGGTGCTGGCCCTGTCCACCGTCGCCAACGCCTTTCTGGGCTTCGGCGGCAAGTACGAAACCGTGCAGCCCCAGGGCGACACGGTTCGCATCAAGGCCGCCGACATCTCGGACACGGCCCGGTTCTACGCCTTCAAGGATGGCGGCGCCGAAATACGCTTCTTCGTGGTGAAGGGCCCGGACGGCGCGGTTCGCGCCGCGCTGGACGCTTGCGACGTGTGCTGGCGCGAGGGCAAGGGCTATCGCCAGCAGGGCCCCAACATGATCTGCGAGAATTGCGGCATGGCCTTCAACACCGCGCGCATCAACGAGGTGCGCGGCGGCTGCAACCCGCATCCGCTGGAGCGCACCGTGGACGCGGGGGGCGACCTGCTGCTGCGCGTGGCGGAACTGAAGGCCGGGGCCAAATATTTCGCCACCGCGAAGAAATAACCCACACCGCAGGGACAGCCCTGCGGCCGGGGCGCCCGGCCGACCCGGCGATGCCCGATGCGGGCGTCATCCAGCCCTTGTCTGGCCCTCACCCGGCCTTCATCCGGTTCGGCAGACCTCGTCTGCCCGATCCGAGCCGCCCGGTCACCGGACACCGCCCGCGAGCACATCATGAACATCCTGACCATTCCGCTGCGCTGCGCCCGCAAGAAGTGGCTGCGCACGCTCTCGCTGTTCTGCATCTTCACCCTGGGGGTGGCCTCCATCGTGGCCCTGCGCGAGGTGTCCGCCGTGGTGGGCGAAAGCCTGGAACGCAAGCTGACCAGCTTTGGCGCCAACATCATGGTCTCCCCGGCGCGCGAAACGCTTACCGTGAGCTACGGCGGCCTGCCCCTGGGCGACCTGCTGCTGGACGAGGGCCATCTGCCCCACGCGGACACCGCCCGGCGCATCCGGTCCATCGAATTCAACGCCAACATCGCGGCCGTGGCCCCCAAGCTGGTGACCATGGCCCGTGTCGGCTCGCCCGTGGGCGCGGCCGTGCCCGTGGCCCCGCTGCCGGTGGCGGTGGTGGGCGTGGACTGGCCCGAGGAGCTTTCGCTGAAGGGGTACTGGGCCATAGACGGAACCACCCCCAAAACCCCGGAAGGGGCGCTGGCGGGCCACACCGTGGCCGCGCGGCTGGGCCTTGCGTCGGGCAGCGTGGTGCACGTCAACGGCCACGCGGTGACCATCACCGGGGTCATCGGGTCCACCGGCAGCGACGACGACAACGTGCTGCTGGCCGACATCGGCTTCGTGCAGCGGGCCTTCAACCTGCCGGACAAGGCCAGCTTCGTGGAAGTGGCGGCCCTGTGCGCGGGCTGCCCCATCGACGACATCGTGGCCCAGTTGCGCGCCGCGCTGCCGGGGCAGGACATCAAGGCCCTGCGTCACGTGGTGGAGCAGCGCATGTATTCCGTGCACTTCGCCCAGCACCTGGCGCTGGTGGTCAGTCTGGTCATTCTGCTGACGGCCTGCGCCATGGTGGTCATGTCCATGCTGTCCGCCGTCAACGAGCGGCGACGCGAGATCGGCATCCTGCGTTCGGTAGGTTTCTCGCGCTTCGGGGTGTTCACCGTGTTCGCGTCAGAGGCGCTGCTGGTGGGCGTGGCCGCCGGGCTTGTGGGGCATCTGGCCGGGCACGGCCTGGCCCTGAAGGTGCTGGACCTCTTGCACATGGCCGACGTGGCCCCGCCCGTGTTCAGCCCCGCCGCGCTGGCACTGACGACAGGCGGAATCGCCGCCGTGTCCGTGCTGGCCGCGGCCTTCCCGGCGTGGAAGGCGTCGCGTGTGGAGCCGGCCGCCGCGCTGGTCTCTTTGTAGTCAGCTACCGCTATGGCCCTTGAATCCTCATGGCGGCGGCAGGCCATGACCACGAAGAGCCGTCCTGTTTCCTTTCCTGCCTCGTTCTGTTTGTTGAAGAAGGGCACCGCATGACCACAGACCATACCGCCAGCGCCCCGGCCATCATCGAGGCGCGCGACCTGTACAAGAGCTATCCCGCCACCGACGGCGGCGCGCCCGCGCCCGTGCTGCGCGGCGTTTCGCTGCGCGTGGCCCCCGGCGAATTCGTGGCCGTGGCGGGCCGTTCCGGCTCGGGCAAGTCCACCCTGCTCAACGTGCTGGCCTCGCTGACCCTGCCCGACGCGGGCACGGTACTGTTCGACGGGCAGGACATCACCCGCGTGCCCGAGGCCCGGCGCAACCGCCTGCGCCACAGCGACTTTGCCGTGATCTTTCAGGCCCACCACCTGATGCCCTACCTGACCGCGCTCGAAAACGTGCTGCTGCCGTTCATGAACGGCCTTGCCCCGGTGCCCGCCGCCATGGCCGCCAAAGGCCGCGAAGTGCTGGGCAGGGTGGGCCTTTCCGGCAAGGAAGGCTCGCTGCCCGACGCGCTTTCCGGAGGCGAGCAGCAGCGCGTGGCCATTGCCCGCGCCCTGGTACGCGACGCTCGCGTGCTGTTCGCCGACGAGCCCACCGGCAGCCTGGACACCGCCACTGGCGAGGCCATCATGGAATTGCTGGCCGAACTTGGCCGTGACGGCCTGACCACGGTGATGGTCACACACAATCCGGACTACGCCCGCCGCGCCCACCGAACCCTGGTCATGCGCGACGGCCTGATGGTGGGCAGTCTGGATTGAAGGGGCTGCCCGCTGTGGCGGGCAGCGCGAACCCCGCCGGTTTTCGGCGGGGTTTCGACATTGCGCAATGCGAAGGGGGGCTGCACGCCCCCCTTTTGTTTTGCGGCGTCAGCCAGTTGCGGGCGCGAAGCGACGGTAACGGAGAGCCGCCCACCATGCGGGTGATCCTGATGCATGCCGGTACTGCCGCGCCCCGCCCCCCGCGAGGCGGCGTCTGCAGCCATGCGCCAGGCAGCCTGGTCCCGGTGTGGGCGCTTTCTTTTCTTGCCCGCATGGATGGACGCCGTCACGCATCCGGGCCGTGCCGGAAGTCTGCCGCCCAGGGATGCAACGTGTCTCGTGTTCGTCGTGTGGCGAAGGGACTATTGTAAAATACTGCTTCGCCGATAGACAGTTCATGGAGCGGTGCTGTAACATATGAACTGGTCATTTTTGCATTGCGAGACAGGGAAATATGCGTGTCGTTTGCTGATTGAGTAATCAGTGACAAGGGTGTGACGTGTTCCGGCCATGGTCGTATGGCTGAAGTGTTGTCACCAAAGGCGGGGGTAGTATGCGGTTGCGTTCCATCAAGCAGAAAATTGCGTTCATGGCTGGGGTGTGCCTGCTGGTGACGGCGGGCATTCTGGTTGCGTACGGGGTGTATTCCGCGGGGCAGACCCAGCAGATGGTGTCCGCGCGCGTGGGCACGCTGATGCACCGCAGCGCGGCGGCGAACCTGGAATCCCTTGCGGCGAGCCAGGCCGCCGTGGTGGAAAGCGCCCTGCAGGACAACCTGGACACGGCGCGCACCACGGGCAAGGTCTTCGAGGTGCTGCGGGCGCGGCTGGACAAGGATTCGCTGCGCGACACCTTCAACGCCCTCCTGCTGGCCAACCTGGAGAACAACCCCACCTATCTTGGGTCGTATTCCGCGTGGGAACCCAATGCCCTTGACGGCAACGATGCGCGGCATGCGGGCACGGAAGGGCACGACGCCTCCGGTCGCTTCATCCCCTACTGGAACCGCGACCCGTCGGGCAAGATCGCCCGGCAGGCCCTTGTGGAATACGAAAGCCAGGAAAAGCACCCCAACGGCGTGCGCAAGGGCGGCTGGTATCTTGGCCCCAGGGAATCCGGCAAGGAAAGCGTGCTCGACCCGTTTCCGTACATCGTGCAGGGGCAGAAGGACTGGCTGACCACCCTGTCGGTGCCCGTGAAGCAGAACGGCAAGTTCCTGGGTGTGTCCGGTACGGACCTGCGCCTCGGCTTTCTGCAGGAAATGGCCGTGCGGGTGAACAAGGGGTTGTATTCCGGTCAGGGAGAGGTGTTCATCCTCAGCTTTGACGGCCTGGTCGTGGCCAACAGCAAGGATGCGCAGACCGTGGGCCAGCCGCTGAAGACCGTGCTGAAGGATGCGGACGAGATCGTCGCCAACATCCAGGCGGGCAAGACCTATGTCGGCGAAGCCGACGGCGGCAAGCTGATGGTTGCCTACGCGCCCATCAAGCTGGGGCGCACGGGGCGGCCCTGGTCGGTGCTTATCCGCCTGCCCAGCGACGTGGTGCTGGCCGACGCCAACGCCCTGGACAAGGAACTTGCCGCCAGGGCCGCCAGCGGAGCCATGCAGCAGGTGGGCGTGGGCGCAGGCATTGCCCTGCTGGGCATAGTCTTTCTGTGGTTCTTCTCCGGGTCGCTCACACGGCCTTTGCGTATGGCCGCGGACTATGCGGGCCAGGTGGCCTCGGGCGATTTCAGCCGCCAACTCGACATCCGGCAGCATGACGAAATAGGCACGCTGGCGGATGCCTTGCGGACCATGGTGCAGAACCTGCAAACCATGATCGGCGAGGCGCAGGCCAAGGGCGAGGAAGCCCGCCGTGAAACGGAGAACGCGCGCAAGGCCATGGAGGAAGCCCACGAGGCCAAGGCCAGGGCCGAGAACGCCAGGGCCGAGGGCATGATGCAGGCCGCCGTGCAGTTGGAGCAGGTCGTCGAGGTCGTCAGCAGCGCCAGCGACCAGCTTTCCGCGCAGGTGGCGCAGTCCAGCAGCGGGGCCGAGCGCCAGGCGGTGCGCGTGGGCGAAACGGCCACGGCCATGGAAGAAATGAATTCTTCGGTGCTGGAGGTGGCCCGCAACGCCGGTCGTGCTTCCGATTCTGCCGCCGGAGCCAGCAAGAAGGCCGAGGAAGGCCGCCGGATCGTCGATCAGGTGGTGGCCGGGATAGGGACCATGCAGCAGGTTTCCGTTGCAATGAAGACGGACATGCAGGCCCTTGGCACGCAGGCCGAAGGCATTGGCCAGATCATGAACGTGATCAGCGATATTGCCGACCAGACCAACCTGCTGGCGCTGAACGCGGCCATCGAGGCGGCACGGGCCGGTGATGCCGGGCGCGGATTCGCCGTGGTGGCCGACGAGGTGCGCAAGCTGGCGGAAAAAACGATGAACGCCACCCGCGAGGTGGGCGATGCCGTGGGCGGCATCCAGCGCGGCACCCGCAAGAACCTGGAGAACGTCGAGCGCGCCGTGACCACGGTGGAAGAGGCCACGACCCTGGCGAACCGTTCCGGCGACGCCCTTGCGGAGATCGTGCAGCTTATCGGCACCGCCGCCGACCAGGTGCACAGCATCGCCACCGCCAGCGAGGAACAGTCCGCCACCAGCGAGCAGATCAACCGGTCGGTGGAAGAGGTCAACCGCATCAGCGCCGATACCGCCAACGCCATGCAGCAGTCGGCACGGGCCGTGGCGGAACTTGCCATACAGACGCAGAACCTGCGCGCCCTGATCGACAAGATGAAGTCGGGCGGCTAGGCGCGGCGCTTCGCCAGGCTGCGTGCGGAAGCCCGCCGCAAGGCCGGGCTGCTTGAACAACAAGAAGAGCGGGGGGTACGTCTGGTCGTACCCCCCGCTTGCAATTGCAGGCAAACATGTGTGGTCGCGTCGGGCATGTCGGGCCAGGCATGTCCCGTCAGGCATCCGGCGCGTGGCCGCCTGCCCGGCACGCTGGCCGCGCCATGGGCGGCAAGGCTACTTGAAGCGCGAGCGCGCCGAGCTGAAGGCTGCCTCCACGGCATCCCATGCCAGTTCGAGCCCGGCCTTCATGTCCTTCCAGGCGTGTTCGCCAGCGTGCTGCAATTCGTCCAGCTTGCGCTTGGCCTCTTCGCGCTTGTGGCGCAGGTCGGTGATCTGCTCGTGGTATTCCACCTTCGCTTCCGCCTTGGCCAGCGCGGCCTGCACTTCCAGCTTCTCGAGCTGGGCCTTCCACAGTTCGAGCTTGTCGCGAAGGGTGCGGATGTACTCTTCCCTGGTGTTGGGCATGGTCTGCACTCCCGTGGCTGGAGGTTGGGGGGGGCCGGAATGTCCGGCATCCGCGCGGCCCCATGCCGCGCTTTCACCCATACAGGTAGGCATCGGCGCGGGCCGCGTCCAGACCGGGGCGGGCGAAAGGTCGGAATGCACCTTCCGCATCCCGCCGTAATGGCCAGCGATATGTTTCGTTTGACCTACCATGGCAAAACCGCCCGCCGCGAATGCTCACGACGGGCGGTCGATTTTTGTCATTTTCCCCGCAGCCCTTGCGGGACATGGGAAACGGGGTGCTTCATGCTCCGCGTTGCCGTTGCGCTCCGGTTGCGGGCGGGGTGGGGCAGCGCGATGCGGTTTGCCGTTACTGGCAGATGTTTGCCTGCCGTTCCGGCATGTTACCCGGCGTGGTCGAAGCCAGCCTGCAACGCCTCCGCGTTTTTCGGGATCAGATGGCTGTAGTGGGCGGAGATGACGCTGGTCAGGCTCTTCTTCACCACCTCCAGGTCCACCACGCCGGTGGCCCGCACGTAGGCCCCAAGGGCCACCATGTTGGCCATCTTGGTGTTGCCCAGCTTGTCGGCGATGTCGTTGGCGGGCACGGCCACGGTGCGCACGCGCGCCTCGGCCTGCGATGCGTCCACCAGCGAGCTGTTCAGCACCTGCACCCCGCCGTCCTCCAGCCGGGGCTGGAACTTGTCCAGCGAGGGCTGGTTCATGACGATCAGGCTCTTGGGCCGCTGGATGATGGGCGAGCCGATGTCCTCGTCCGACACCACCACCGTGCAGTTGGCGGTGCCGCCGCGCATTTCCGGCCCGTACACGGGTATGTACGTCACGTTCAGCCCGGCGTTCATGCCCGCGTAGGCCAGCAGGTTGCCGATCAGCATCACGCCCTGGCCGCCGAAACCGGCCATGATCACGTCTTGGTAGAGCGCCATCAGCACACCCCCTCGCCTTCGGTCACGTCCTTGTACACCCCCAGCGGAAAGTAGGGGATCATCTCTTCGCGGATGCGGGTGTTGGCCTTCACCGCGTCCATGCGCCAGTTGGTGGGGCAGCCGGACAGCAGTTCCACGAAGCCGAAGCCCAGCCCCTGCTGCTGCACGTCGAAGGCCTTGCGCACGGCCTTTTTGGCGGCGCGGATGTTCTTCACGCTGTCCAGCGAGGCGCGGGCGGAATAGGCCACCCCGCCAAGCCCGGCGATGATCTCGGCCATGCGAATGGGCATGCCCTCGCGGTCGCGGCAGCGGCCGCCGGGGCAGGTGGTGGTCTTCTGCCCGATGAGGGTGGTGGGGGCCATCTGGCCGCCGGTCATGCCGTACACGGTGTTGTTCACGAACACGATGGTGATGCGCTCGCCACGGTTGGCGGCGTGCATCACTTCGGCCAGCCCGATGGACGCAAGGTCGCCGTCACCCTGGTAGGTGAACACGATCTTGTCCGTGCGGCCCCGCTTTACGCCGGTGGCAACGGCAGGGGCGCGCCCGTGCGGGGCCTCCACCGAATCCACGGCCAGGTAGTTGTAGATGAACACCGAGCAGCCGATGGAGGCCACGCAGATGGTGTCGTCCACCACGCCCATTTCCTCCAGCACTTCGGCCACCAGGCGGTGGGCGATGCCGTGGTGGCAGCCGGGGCAGTAGTGGGTGGCGCGGTCCACCAGCACGTCGGGAACCTCGAAGGCCATCTGCTCGTCGTCGGCGAGCGCCAGTCTTTCGTCAGCCTGCATCACTTGCCCCCCATGGCGTCCAGAATGGGCGCGAGGAAATCGTCCGAACCGGGCATCTCGCCCGGCATGTGCCCGTAGAAGGCCGAATCCACGATGCCGCGAATGGAAAGCCGCACGTCCTCCACCATCTGGCCGCAGTTGTGCTCGATGGTCAGGAACCGCTTTCCCTGTTCCGCCAGGCCGCGCAGCAGCGGGCCGGGGAAGGGGAACAGGGTCTGCGGCCGCACCAGGCCCACCTTGTGGCCCTGGGCGCGCAGCTTGCGGATGGCGGACTTGGCGATGCGCCCGATGGACCCGTAGGCCACCACGATGAGTTCGGCGTCTTCGGTCAGGAAGCTTTCGGCCTTGGCCTCGGCCTGCATGGCCGCGTACTTGGCCTGCAGGTGGCGGTTCTGGCCCGCCAGCGCGCCGTCTTCGAGGAACAGCGACTTCAGCAGGCGCGGCTTGCGCCCCTTGGCCCCTTCCAGCCGCCAGTCTGCGGCCTCGGTGGCGGGCACGGCGGCGGGTTTCCACGGGGTGACCGGTTCCTTCATCTGGCCCACGATGGCATCGCCCAGCACCATGACCGGGTTGCGGTACTTGAAGGCCAGGTCGAAGGCCTGCACCATCATGTCGTAGCATTCCTGGCAGGTGGCCGGGGCCAGCACCAGCAGCTTGTAGTCGCCGTGGCCGCCGCCCTTCACCGACTGAAAGTAGTCGCCCTGCGAGGGGCCGATGTCGCCAAGGCCGGGGCCGCCCCGGTTCATGTTCACGATGACGCCGGGCAGTTCGCTGCCCGCCATGTACGAAATGGCTTCCTGCATCAGCGAGATGCCGGGGCTGGACGACGAGGTCAGCGCGCGGATGCCCGCGGCCGCTGCGCCCAGCAGCATGTTGGCCGAGGCCACCTCGCTTTCCGCCTGCACGAATTCGCCGCCCGCGTCAGGCAGGGCGTAGGACATCATTTCCGGAATGTCGTTCTGCGGGGTGATGGGGTAGCCGAAGTAGCAGCGGCAGCCAGCGGCCAGCGCGCCGTGGGCGATGGCCTCGTTGCCTTTTATGAAGATGCGTTCCGGCGTGCCCGTGTCGGTTGTGTTGTGCGGCATGGGGCTACTCCTTCCCGGCCTTCTTGGCCTTGCGCGACTTGATGACGCGGATGGCGACGTCCGGGCAGATCAGCGCGCACGAGGCGCAGCCCGTACAGTCCTTCATGGCATCCGCCGGAACCTCGGCGACCTTGTAGCCCTGCCTGTTGAAGCGCGAGGACTGCACGATGATGCCCTTGGGGCACACCGTGGTGCACAACAGGCACCCCTTGCAGCGCTCGTCCAGAAATACGACCCGTGACATGAAACCTTCCTTTGGGATGGAGGTTCGTAAGGCGTGTGGATGTGGTGCGCGCCCGGCGGCAGCCGAGTGCCCGCCGTTGCCGGACCTGCATGCCGGTGGCGGCGGTGTTCGTTCGATGGCCCGCGCTGACGGGCTGCCATCGGGCGGTCATCGTGCTGCTATCGTGTGCGTTGCCGTGCGCGCTGTTTCCGGCAGGTGCAGGGGCACCGCGCGGCGGCTTCTACCTATAGGACAAGTTCCGCTGCTTTTCAAAGCATGGGCAGTGCCCGTCAGACGGGGCCGATCCATTTTCCTTCCGGGGCTGTCGCGCCACAACCCGCCGTCACAACAGCAACATGGCGTCGCCGTAGGAAAAGAACCGGTAGCCCCGCGCCACCGCCTCTTCGTAGGCGGCCAGCACGCGCCTGCGACCGGCGAAGGCGGAAACCAGCATCAGCAGCGATGATTCCGGCAGGTGGAAATTGGTGATGATGTGGTCCGCCACGGTGAACCGGTAGCCGGGCTTGATGAAGATGTCCGTCCAGCCGGTGAAGGCGCGCACCTCGCCGCAGGCCCGCACCGTGCCCTCCAGGGTGCGGGTGGAGGTGGTGCCCACGGTGACCACCGGCCGACCTTCCGCCTTGGCCTTGCGGATGGCGGCGGCGGTGGCCTCGCCCACCTCGATGTACTCGCGGTGCATGGCGTGCTGGCGTATGTCCGCGCAGCGCACCGGGCTGAAGGTGCCATAGCCCACGTACAGGGTAACTTCCGCCCATTGCCTGTCCGTGGCGGCAAGGCGTGCGCGCAGTTCGTCGGTGAAGTGCAGCCCGGCGGTGGGTGCGGCCACGGACCCCAGGCGGGCGTCGTCGGCGTACACGGTCTGGTAGCGGTCTCGGTCTTCCGGGGCGTCCTCCGTCTGCGCGCCGTTCTCGCGCCGGATATACGGCGGCAGGGGCAGGTGGCCCTGCCGCAGGAACAGCTGGCGCAGGTCGCCCCGCCAGTGCAGGCGCACCGCGCTGCGGCCGAAATCGCCAGACTGGACCACCTCGACCCTGATGTGGGGCCCGAAGTCCATGACGTCGCCGGGGCGGATTTTCTTGGAGGCGCGCAACAGGCCTTCGGCGGGCACGGAGCGCCAGCCGTCCGCGTCATCGCGCAGGCCGTCGCGGCTGCCGGAGGCGTGCGGCAGTTCCTCCAGCAGGGGCAGGGGGGTCAGCAGCAGGAATTCCACCTTGCCGCCTGTGGGGCGCAGCCCCAGCAGGCGCGCGGGCAACACCTTGGAATTGTTGGCCACCAGCAGGCAGCCTTCCGGCAGGTGGTCGCACAGGTCCGCGAAACGGGCGTGGGTCAGCGTGCCCGCGCCGCCTTTTTCCACGGCCCGGCGGTCCAGCACCAGCAGGCGCGAACCGCCCCGTTCGGGCGACGGGTGCTGGGCGATCTGCCCTTCCGGCAGGTGGAAGCGGTAGGATTCCAGCCGGTCGTCCTCGGGGACGGAGCCAGCCTCGTCCGTGGGGGCTTGCGTGGTGTGTTTCGATTCGTGTCCGGTGTTGCCCATCGTCTCATCCATACCCATATAGTGCCCGTGGGGCGTTATCGGTGCGGCGCGCGCAGTTTGCAGTCCGGCACGACATCCGCTAGTGTCGGCGCAGTTTTCGCGGTGGGCGCATGCCCCCGCAGGGCCCGCGCGCGGGCCGCCAGTAAACACCGTACGCCAGGATCCCGGCCGGACGCAGCGCAGGCCCGCCATGCGGCGCGCGCCGCCCGTCCGCACCATCAGCACAGGAGAATCCCATGCGCAAGCTCGTCATGGCCGCCGCCCTTTCCGCCACCCTGCTCACCGTGCAGGGCTGCTCCTCCACGTCCATCCCGAACCCCTTCGAGCCTGCCCCGCCCGCCAACGTGAACGAGGTGTACTTCGGCGAGTTCCGCGACGTGCCCGTGCCCAGCGACATGAGCGAACAGACCAAGTATACGGCCGTTTCGCAGAACGCCGACGGCTCCAAGAGCGGCACCCAGGTGTTCGAGGGGCGCATCGACCGGCAGTCGCTGGTCAACGCCATGATCCACAACATGACCCGCCAGGGCTGGGCCCTGCGGTCGGTGTTCCGTGGCCAGCGCAGCGTGTTGCTGTTCGAGAAGGGCGACCGCAACGCCATCATCGGCATCACCGACGGGCAGGCGTATTCCACCATGGAAGTATGGGTCACCCAGCGTCTGGCCGATGGCGCGGGCGTGTCGTCCGGCGCGGGCACCGCGTCTGAAGGCACCTACCCCAGCGGCAATTTCTCGGTCGCGCCCAATGCGCCGGTTCCCTCGGGCTCCGGCGGCGGCGTGAAGGAACAGGGGCTTTCGCAGTAGTCCGTCCGGCGTCCGCTGTCCAGTGGCGCTGTGCGCCAGGCCCCAAGAGTGTCCGACAACGCGCCGGACATCGGTCCTTTGGCTTGAGCAGACGGCTCGCCGTTTTCCGACCATCCGCCCGGAGCTTCACCCCTTGAGTCGTCCGGGGTACGCCGGGGGTATGCATGGAGTAAGCATGGACGCCCATCTCGCCTTTACCCGCTTCACCGGCCGCAGGCTCCACCTTGGGGTCTGCGGCTCCATCGCGGCCTACAAGGCCCCCGACTTCGTGCGCATGTGGAGCGACGCGGGCATGGATGTGGGCGTCACCCTTACCGATGCCGCCCGCCGGTTCATCGCCCCGCTGACCTTCGCGGCGCTGGGGGCATCGCCGGTGTTCAC
This sequence comes from Desulfovibrio sp. A2, assembly GCF_000226255.1. Classification (GTDB taxonomy): domain Bacteria; phylum Desulfobacterota; class Desulfovibrionia; order Desulfovibrionales; family Desulfovibrionaceae; genus Cupidesulfovibrio. The sequence goes on along the minus strand of NZ_AGFG01000050.1, from coordinate 9,499 downwards.
CACCATGTTCGCGGCCGGGCAGCCGGGTGACGGCGCATCTCCCCCCTCACCCGATGACGACGTGTTCGGGCACCTCATGCCCGGCCAGTCGGCCCACGCCTTCGTCATCGCCCCGGCCAGCGCATCCACTCTGGCCAGGCTGGCGCACGGCCTTGCCGACGACATGCTGTCGGCCCAGGCGCTGGCGTTTCCCGGCCCGCTGGTCATCGCCCCGGCCATGAACCCCAAGATGTGGTCCAACCCCGCCACGCAGGACAACGTGGACGTGCTGCGCCGCCGTGGTCACGTGATGGTTGAGCCCGGCTGCGGGCGCACCGCGTGCATGGAGGAAGGGCAGGGCAGGCTGGCCGACCCGCGCGACATCTACCTGCACGGACTGCGTGCCGCATCCCCGCAGGACATGCAGGGCAGGCGCGTGCTGGTCACCCTTGGGCCCACGCGCGAACAATGGGACGGCGTTCGCTACTGGACCAACCCTTCCAGCGGTGTGATGGGCGCGTCCGTGGCCGTGGCCCTGTGGCTGCGCGGAGCCGCTGTGCACGCCGTGTGCGGCCCCGGCACGCCGTGGCTGCCCGCCGCCATTACCCGGCACGACGTCACCAGCGCCCGCCAGATGTTCGAGACCGCCGACGGCCTGTGGGATACCATGGACGCGGGCGTGTTTACCGCCGCCGTGGCCGATTTCAGCCCGGTGCCCCGTGGTCCGGAAAAATTCAAGAAGGCAGACGCCCAGGCAGGGTTCAGCGTGGACTTCATGCCCAACCCTGACATTCTGGCCACACTGGGCCAGCGCAAGCGCGCCGGGCAGAAGGTGGTGGGCTTTGCCGCCGAAACGTCCGGCCTTGCGCAGAGCATGGCCCGCAAACTGGTCGCCAAGAACGCGGACATGATCGTGGGCAATCTGGTTGGCGGCGCGGACGCCGGGTTCGGCACGGCCACCAACCGTGTTTCAGTGCTGGCAGCGGGCGGCAACGTGGAGGAATGGCCCGTGCTGCCCAAGCCCGACGTGGCATGGAGGATCGTGGATTGGCTCGTCCGCCTTTAGGCCTGCTGGAAACCCTGCGCCCCTGGCACGGGGCCGGGCTGCTGCACGTGCTGCTGCCCGAAGGGCAGCGCGCGCCCGATGCTCCAGTTGCTGTCCCTGGTGCCGAGGGGGCGCAATCGACTGTCGGTCACGATATTGCTGATGTGCCCGACATGCGCGGGTTTCCCGCCGCGTGCGATGCGCCCGACGGGCTGCGCGACGGCCTGCCCGCCCGAAATGCCGGGCATGCCGGAGCCGTCGATCGGGCCGGCTACGAGTCCGGCGCCGATCCTTCCTTCGATCCCGATGCCTACGATATTCCGCCAGACCTCATGCACGACGAGGCACAGGCTGGCGGGTACCCTGCTTCGGCGGCGCGTCTCGGCGTGCCGGGCAGCGGGAAGCCGAGTTTCGGGTCACGGCCCCCTGCCCGCGTGGAGCAGCGCCCGGCCGCCGCATTGCCGGAATCGGCCCCGCCAGCTCCCACGGGCCCTTCGGCCAGCCCCTTGCCGCCGCAGCAATGGCCCGCGCCATGGCGCGACCTGTTCGCCAGAACACCGCACCCTGCGCCTGTCCTGTGGACGTACTGGGCGCTGGGGCTGGACCTTTCAGGCTGCGCGGACGCGGCCCGACGCGACACCCTGCGCCGCATTCTGGGGGCGCTGCAACAGCCCAAGGGCAGCAATGCCTTCTGGCCCGTGGCCATGCCCGATGCGCCTGGGGTCACCTCGCCAGCCGCCGCCGAATCTCCCCCTGGTGTTTCAAGTGTCGGCCCGAATGTCGGCCCGAATGCCGACCCTGACGTTGTCGCGGACACCGCGCTCTTTCTGGCCGGGCTGGAGCGCATTGCGCCGCGTCTGGTGGTGGTCATGGGGTCCAAGGCGCTGCGCGCCTTCGCGCCCGACCTTCGCGCCCGGCCCTATCAGCAGATACCGTGGCGGGCCAGGCTGCTCATCGTCCTTCCGGACATGGACAACCTGATCTCCGCACCGGCCACGGTGGAGGCGGTCATCGCCTACCTGCGCACGGCCCTCAAGCCCGCATCGCGGTAACAGCACCGTTTGCTGCGCCCTTCACGCCACCTTGCGTGCGTGGTGTTCTTGACGTGCTGACGGTGTTTCTGCCCACCGTGGCGCTTCCCCGTTCCTTTCCCACCGTCCTGTGTTATGTTTTCGGCATATGGCTCGCGACAGGCTTCAGGCCGGTGGATGCTCCGCCGTTGTCCAGGCCCGTCACGCCAGGGGAGGTCCCATGTTCGAGTTCATTCCGGTCGTTGCCGTCGTTGTGCTGCTGGTGGTGGCGTCGCTCAAGGTGCTCAACGAGTATGAGCGGGCGGTCATCTTTCGCCTAGGGCGCATCATCCGCCCCAAGGGCCCCGGCCTGATCATCGTCATACCGGTCATCGACCGCATGGTGCGGGTGGGCATGCGCGTGCTGACCATGGATGTTCCCAATCAGGACGTCATCACCCGCGACAACGTGTCCATCCAGGTCAATGCCGTGGTCTATTTTCGCGTGGTGGATCCGGTGAAGGCCATCAACGAGGTGGAAGACTACCTGTACGCCACCTCGCAGCTGGCCCAGACCACCTTGCGCAGCGTATGCGGCGGCGTGGAACTGGACGACCTGCTGGCCCACCGCGATAAGGTCAACGAGGACATCAAAGGCCTGCTGGACACCCAGACCGAGGGGTGGGGCATTGCCGTGCAGTCGGTGGAGCTGAAGCACATTGACCTGCCACAGGAAATGCAGCGTGCCATGGCCAAGCAGGCCGAGGCCGAGCGTGAACGCCGCGCCAAGGTCATCAGCGCCGAGGGCGAATTCCAGGCGGCGGACAAGCTGGCCCAGGCGGCGGCCATCATCGCCGCTCATCCGGAAGCGCTGCAACTGCGCTACCTGCAGACCATCCGCGAGATGGCGGCGGAAAGTTCGTCCACCGTGCTGCCGGTTCCCCTGGACCTGCTGCGGGGGCTGCTGCCGCGTGACGCTGGCAAGGGGTAGGCCGACCGAATGGCCGGTTCCCAAGAGACAGGACGGGCAGGGCGGGCTGGCCGTGCCTTGGTCTGGTTCCGCACCGCCCGTCTTTTCCTTGTCGCCGTCTTCCGCTAGTGTCGCCAGCGGCGCGCCCGAGGCAACGTGTCGCACGCGGTTACACGCGTCGCCTTTAGCCGTCGCGCCCCCGTTTCGCACCCACTACATAACGCCAGCACAGGACCCCCAGCATGCATATTCTCGTCACCGGCGCGGCCGGGTTCATCGGCTTTCACCTTTCCCGGCGTTTTCTGGAAGCCGGGCACACCGTGGTCGGCCTGGATTGCCTGAACGACTACTACGATGTGCAGCTCAAGAAGGATCGCCTGAAGGAGCTTGAGCCTTACGCCGGTTTCACCTTCGCGCACATGGACATGGCCGACGACGCGGCCATGGACGCCTTGTTCGAGAAGCAGCGCTTCACCCACGTGGTCAATCTGGCCGCACAGGCGGGCGTGCGCTACTCGCTCAAGAATCCCCGTTCGTACATCCAGTCCAACCTGGTGGGCTTCGGCAACATTCTGGAAGGCTGCCGCCACAACGGCGTGCAGCACCTGGTCTACGCTTCGTCCAGCTCGGTCTACGGGCTGAACACGGCCATGCCGTTCAGCGTGCACCACAACGTGGATCACCCCATCAGCCTGTATGCCGCTTCCAAGAAGGCCAATGAGCTGATGGCCCATACCTACAGCCATCTGTACCGGCTGCCCACCACCGGCTTGCGCTTCTTTACCGTGTACGGCCCGTGGGGCAGGCCTGACATGGCCCTGTACCTGTTCACCAAGGCCATTCTGGAAGGCAAGCCCATCAACGTGTTCAACGAAGGGCACATGCGCCGCGACTTCACGTACATCGACGACATCGTGGAGGGCGTTGTGCGCGTGACCGAGCGCACCCCGCAGCCCAATCCGGAATGGCGCGGCGATGCACCGGACCCGTCCACCAGCCCGGCCCCGTACCGCATCTACAACATCGGCAACAACAATGCCGTCGAGCTTGGCCGGTTCATAGAAATTCTGGAAGACGCCCTGGGCCGCAAGGCGGTGCGCAATCTGATGCCCATGCAGCCGGGCGACGTGGAGGCCACCTACGCCGACGTGGACGACCTGATCCGCGACACCGGCTTCAAGCCGCATACCCCCCTTGAGACGGGCGTTGGCGAGTTCGTGCGCTGGTTCCGCGATTATTACAAGGTATAGCCTCGCGCTGTCAGCGTTCGCTTAGCCTGCATTCATGCGGCGAGCCCGCATTGCTTTCTTCTCAACCGGCCATCATCCGCAAGAATGATGGCCGGTTGTTTCATGTGAAGCTTCACATCTACCTGTAATGGCTCTGAGTTGACTTCAGTGGTGTTTGTGCGCGGCAATTTTCCGCAATGCGTTGGGCTTGGCCCCTTTTCGCTGCCGGTGGCGGGCGTCTCCCCGCGCGGTGATACGGGAGGGCAGACGAGCGTTCATGGTTTCTGTGCGTGGTCAGGGGCTATTCAGCCGATGGCGTTTTCCGTCTGGCTGGCCAGGGTATGATGGCTAAGGCCACGCGCGCCCCTTGCCGTTGCGCACTGACTGCATCATCCCATAATAATAGCGAAATGCGTGTTCTCGGCGGGCTGCCATGTCGTTTTGCGTGTTGACACGCTATCCGCCCTCAACTAGCTATAGCCGAGTGCTTGGCGAGCCCGGCGGGGCCAGACTCCGCCGTTTTCACCCTCCGGCGCGCGCACGTTTCATGTGAAACATGAATTTTGCCTCTTACCCCAACAGGATAGGCAGCCGTGGCACGAATCATCGCAGTCGCCAACCAGAAGGGCGGCGTGGGCAAGACCACGTCTTCGCTCAACCTCGCAGCTTCCCTCGCCATCATGGAAAAGAAGGTTTTGCTGGTCGATTGCGACCCGCAGGCCAACTCCACCAGCGGGCTCGGCATCGACCAGGAAGAGGTACGCCACAATCTTTACTCGGTGTTCTTCCAGCCCGAAGAGGTTGTCGAGGCCATCTACCCAACCCAGACGCCGTACCTTTCCATCCTGCCGTCCACCACGGACCTCGTGGCGCTGGAGCTGGAACTGGTGGACAAGATGGCCCGCGAATATTTTCTGGCGGATCTGCTGAAGCCGCTGGATGCCAGGTTCGACTACATCATCCTCGACTGCCCGCCGTCGCTGGGGCTGATCACCCTCAACGCCCTGTGCGCGGCGCGAGAGCTGCTCATCCCCCTGCAGTGCGAGTTTTTCGCACTGGAAGGCATCGTGAAGCTGCTCCAGACCTATGAGCAGGTGAAGAAGCGGTTGAACCCAGGCCTTGCGCTGCTGGGGGTGGTGCTGACCATGTACGACGTGCGCAACAAGCTGTCGCGGCAGGTGAAGAACGAAGTGCGCAAGTGCTTCCCGGACCACCTGTTCGAAACGGTGATCCCGCGCAACGTGCGCCTGTCCGAGGCCCCAAGCCACGGCAAGTCCATCATCCATTACGACATAAAGTCGAAGGGCGCCGAGGCGTACCTGGCACTGGCCAAAGAGGTGGTGCTCAGGCGTCCCCAGCGCCGCGAAGGGCAGGGCGGGTAGGCAGGGTTTCGAAGGCGGTTCGCCGCGCGCCAGCGCGGCGAACCGTGTTCATTTGGGGCTGGCGGGCGTGAATTCGAAACAGATGTGGTCCTTGAAGTGCTTCTTGCGCACTGATGCGCCACACTTCACGCAGTCGAAGACCAGCATGCCGCTCAGGGTTGCGTTGCGCAGCCGGAACGGGTGGAAGGGGTCGTGCTCCCAGTCTTCCGTCGCCGCGCCGCAGCAGTCGCAGTGCACGTCGGCGCAGAAGGGATACTTGAAGTCCCAGTAGTCCTTGAAAGTTTGCCAGTCCTCAAGGGGCTCGGGACGCATGGTCGGGTACATTTTTTCCAGGGCCTGCTCCAGCAGCGGCGCCACCTTGTGCTGCACGGCGGCCCACATCTGCGGGCTCAGCAGCACGCCGTAGAGTTCGCCGTGGCGGTCGTGCAGGTGCACCACGTGCGCTTCGCGTTCAGTCATTCGGACTTCACTCCATAAGGGTGTGTTTGTTCGGCAGGGCAGAGAGTTAGGCCAAAGAGTTAGGGCAACGCGGCCCAAAGTCAAGGAGAACACGATGGCAGGACCTTCGCGCGGACTAGGCAGGGGACTCGACGCCCTGTTCAAGGGATACCAGGAACAGCCGAAGCCCTCGGACATCCGCACGCTGCCCATACGCGCGCTGCACCCCAACCCCAACCAGCCCCGCAAGATGTTTACCGAGGCTGCGCTGGAGGAACTGGCCGCGTCCATCCGCAGCCAGGGCGTGTTGCAGCCCCTGCTGGTGCGGCCCATTCCCGGCACGGAAGGACAGGGCGAGGACGCGCGGCAGGCCTACGAGATCGTGGCCGGGGAGCGCCGCTGGCGCGCCAGCCAGATGGCCGGGCTGCGCGAAGTGCCCGTGCTCATCCGCGAACTGACCGACCAGGAAACCCTGGCCGTGGCGCTCATCGAAAACCTGCAACGCGAAGACCTGAACCCCATGGAAGAGGCGCTGGCCATGCAGGAGTTGCGTGAGCAGTTCGGCCTGAGCCAGGAAGACCTGGCCCAAAAGTTGGGCAAGAGCCGCCCGGCCGTTGCCAACACCCTGCGGTTGCTGCACCTGCCGGAAGCGGCCCGCGATGATCTGCGCGAGGCGCGGCTGTCCGCCGGGCATGCCCGCGCGCTGCTGACGGTGACCGACCCGGAACCGCAAGACACCCTGCGTCGGCGCATCCTGTCCGACAGGCTTTCCGTGCGCGAGGCGGAGGCCGCCGCCGCGCATTGGCGCGACCGGGGCGCGTTGCCGGAGCCGTTGGCCGTGCCCCCCAAGCGAGAAGACGCCCGCCCCGCCCGTCCGCCGCAGCGCGTCGCGCCGTCCATGCGCAGCCTGCAAGGCCGCCTGCACGAGGCGCTCAGTCTGCGTGTGTCCGTGAGCGGCACGGAGGAAAAGGGCAAGATCACTCTGAATTTCGAATCACCGGACCAGCTTGCGCACATCCTGTCGCGGCTTGGTCTGGAGCCGCGTTAACGTAGCGTATTACACTTTGCAGGAAGGTTTGATGGTCAGCTACAACATCGATGGCGCCGTCCTTGCCGCGCTGGTGACCCGCCTGTCGGGCGCGCGCGTGTGCGTGGTGGGCGACGTGATGATCGACGAGTACCTTGTGGGCGACGCCCAGCGCATTTCGCCCGAAGCGCCCGTGCCCGTCATCAGCGTGAGCGAGGACCGCCACCTGGTGGGCGGCGCGGGCAACGTGGCCAAGAACATCCGCACCCTGGGGGGCGTGCCTCGCCTGGTCAGCGTGTGCGGCAACGGCCCCCGCGCCGCGCTGCTGCGCCGGGTGCTGCGCGAGGAGGGCGTTGCCGCCGACTTCGTGGAAATTCCCGGCAGGCCCACCACCCTGAAGACTCGCGTCATCGCCCGCCAGCAGCAGATGCTGCGCATAGACCGAGAGGAAACCAGCCCCATCGGCGGCGAGCACCTTGCCGCGCTGCTGGCGCTGGTGGATACGGCCAGCGCCGATTGCGACGTGGTCATCGTGTCCGACTACGGCAAGGGTGTGGTGACCGGCGCGTTCATGGACGGCCTGGAGACGCTGTGGACCAGGCGGGCTCGCCGCCCCGCCGTGCTGGTGGACCCCAAGACGCCCAACTTTCATCTGTATCGTAACGTGTTCATGCCCACGCCCAACGCCAAGGAAACCAGCGAAGGCGCGCACCTGCCCACGGGTACCCGCGAGGAAATCCTGGCAGCCGGGCGGGCCATCTTGGACAAGCTGCACTGCGAACACCTGCTGACCACCCTTGGCCCCAAGGGCATGGCGTTGTTCGAGGCGCGCGAGAGGGTGTGGCACATTCCCACCACGGCGCGCAGCGTGTTCGATGTGACCGGCGCGGGCGACACGGTGATCGCCACCGTGGCCCTGGCGCTGGCGGCCGGAATCGGACTGCTGGAAAGCTGCGTGCTGGCCAATTATGCTGCCGGAATCGTTGTGGGACAGGTGGGGGCGGCTTCGGTGCGGCCGGATGAGCTGCGTGAAGCCATTGCGACCCTGCCGGTGCCGAGCGTTGACCGCTGGGCCTGATGGGCGTGCGGCACTCTGGATTTCGACAAGGCTCCCGCAAGGGAGCCTTGTGCGTTTGCAAGGACGGAGTACGATTTCACGTGAAACACGAAGCGTAAACGCAGTCGAAATCGTAATACGATTTGGTGGATTTTCGGATGCCAAAGGAGACGCAGCTGCAAAGGGCGAGGAGCGGCGGCAAGCACTTCAGCGCGTGGTGCATTGCCGCAGGCCGGGGATGCGCGTAGGCAGCGCGAAGAACCTTCGCACATCCGAGCCCGTCACGCCGGGGATGCCGGATTCGACATTGCCCGGGCGCACGCAGCGCGCCCGGACCCATTCGCAGGAGGCATGATGGACGCCATTTCGCTGATCGCCGAACGGCGCATCGCCGAGGCGCAGGAAGAGGGCGCGTTCGATAACCTGCCGGGTGCGGGCCGCCCGCTGGAGCTGGAGGACGACTCCATGGTGCCCGAAGACCTGCGCATGGCCTACAAGGTGCTGCGCAACGCGGGCTACCTGCCGCCTCAGTTGGAAACGGCGCGCGAGATCCAGACGGTGATGGACCTGCTGGAAAACTGCGCGGACGAGCGCGAAAAATATCGCCAGATGCAGAAGCTGAACCTGCTGTTGCGCAAGGTGGGGGCCTGCCGCCACAAGCCCCTGAACTTCGAGGAGTACGAAGCGTATTACAGGCGCATGGTCAATCGCGTGCGCGTTGCGGGGCAGGCCGATAACGAAGGAGTTGGGGAGAAGTAAACCTCCGGTCCGCTCAACGCTCGAACAGCCCGGCCGCAAGCGAAAGCCGCAGGCTGTGCGGAAGCACGGCGGATGTTGGCCGCCAAGCGCGACATCGCGCATGGGGCCGGAGAGCGGGGCAGGACAGCAGGAAAAAGGGCCGCCCGGCGTCGCCGGGCGGCCCTTTGCGCGTGCGCGGCCAAGGCGGCTATGCCTTGCGCAGCAGCACGCCGAAAAAGAATTCGCGGGCGGGTGACTCCACCGGGGTGACGTGGTGTGCTTCAACCGTGAACAGCGGGCCGCCGGTTGCGCCGCGGGCGGCCAGCAGCCGTTCCACCTGGGCCTCGTTTTCCTGGGGGTTCAGCGTGCAGGTGATGTAGGCGATGCGCCCCCCGGACGGAAGCGCGCCGGCGGCGGCATCCAGAATGCGCGCTTGCAGCGCGGCCAGCGCGCCGAGATCGGCCGGGGCCCGGCGCAGCTTGATGTCAGGCCGTCGCGACACGGTGCCGAGGCCGGAACAGGGGGCATCGATGAGGATGGTGCGGCAGACATCGGCCGCGAACGGGGGGTGCATTGCGGAAGCGCGGGCCACGGCGGGAACCGCAAGCCCCAGCCGCGCCGCAT
>NZ_AGFG01000051.1 GCF_000226255.1 Desulfovibrio sp. A2 | reverse complement strand
AATCGTAAAGGCTGATTCCTTCCCGACTCGCTATTTACTTGTCAAAGAACCCGGTCCGAAAACCGTCGGGGCCATCGCCCCGCCGTGCCGTCGACCTTGTCGCAGCGCGGACGGACCTTTTGCCGTATCCGCCATCTGCTGTCAATACCCTTTTTCACTTTTTCTCGTGGCCGGTCCGTTTTGCCGTTTCGGGCAGCCGGATGCGGCGGGTACTGAAGGTAGAAAGAGCACGCCCGCCGAAATGCGAATGACGGCGCACGCTTTTCGCGTTGCCGCCAGTCGTCGGCGCGGAAGCGGGTATCTATGCGTATCGCCCGGCAAGGTCAACAACCTTTTTCCGCGCTTTGCGCATTTTTCCGATAACAACCCGAATTCCAAAGGATAAAAACTTGCCTGCGGATGCCGGGCGGAAGGCGTCCCGCCCGGCATCCGGCAATATCTAGAGCGTGGGGGGCGTGACCAGCCCGGCGCTGACCATTTCCTCCACCTGGGCCACGTCCTTGTCGCCCCGGCCGGACAGGTTCACCACGATGATGGCGTCCCTGCCCATGGCGGGGGCCAGCTTCATGGCGTGGGCCAGGGCGTGCGACGATTCCAGCGCGGGTATGATGCCTTCGGCCCGCGACAGGACGAAGAAGGCGTCCAGCGCCTCCGCGTCGGTCACGCTGGCGTATTCGGCGCGGCCAAGATCCTTGAGGTGGCTGTGCTCCGGCCCCACGCCGGGGTAGTCCAGCCCGGCGGAGATGGAATACACGGCGGCCGGTTCGCCCGCCTCGTCCTTCAGCATGTAGGAATGGAACCCGTGCATGACGCCGGGCGAGCCCATGCACAGGGTGGCCGCATGGTCGCCGTAACTCAGGCCGCGCCCGGCAGGCTCCACGCCGATGAGCCGCACGCCTTCATCCGCGATGAAGTCCGCGAACAGGCCGATGGCGTTGGAACCGCCGCCCACGCAGGCAACGCAGCAGTCGGGCAGGCGGCCTTCCGCCTCCAGCACCTGGGCGCGGGCCTCGCGCCCGATCACCGACTGGAAGTGCCGCACGATGCGCGGGTACGGGTGCGGCCCCACGGCCGACCCCAGCAGGTAGAAGGTGTTCTCCGCGTCGCCCAGCCAGGCGGCCAGGGCCTCGTCCACGGCTTCCTTCAGGGTGCGCTGGCCGCTCATGGCGGGCACCACTTCCGCGCCCATCATGCGCATGCGAAACACGTTCAGCTTCTGGCGCTCCATGTCCTCCGCGCCCATGTGGATGGTGCACTGCATGCCCATGAGCGCGGCGGTGGCGGCGGTGGCCACGCCGTGCTGGCCCGCGCCCGTCTCCGCGATGACCTTCTTCTTGCCCATGCGTTTCGCCAGCAATATCTGGCCGATGGTGTTATTCACCTTGTGCGCGCCAAGGTGGTTCAGGTCTTCGCGCTTGAGGTAGATTTTCGCCCCGCCAAGGCGCGCGGTGAGGTTGGCGCACAGGAACAGCGGCGTCTGGCGGCCGGAATAGCGGGTCAGATAGTATTCCAGCTCGGCCAGGAAGTCCGGGTCGGAATGGTAGCGCTCGAAGGTGGCGGCCAGCTCGTCCAGCACGGGCTTGATGTGCTCGGGCACGTACTGCCCGCCGTAGGGGCCGAACAGGCCGTCCCGCGCAGGGGGGGCGGGCGGCGCGGGGGGCGTGGCCAGGCTGGCCGCGCGTGCGGCGGCGGTGCAGGCGCAGCCGCCATCGGTGGGCAGGGTGCCGCCATAGGTGACACCGGCGGGGAACATGCGGGGAATGGTGGACATGGTCGAAGCTCCTCGTGCTGTTCGCAGCGGGACTCCGGCCTTGATGCGGCGGCCAATACGCGGGGTTCGGCGGCGCGCCCGGAGTTCCGGCCGCGTGGGTTTTTCAGCGGATGCCGCGCCTGGTGGCGACGGCGTGCGCGAACCTCCACGGCCCTGGGGTCAGGGCCGCCACCACCGGTGGACCGGATGCGCGCAACGGCGCGGTCCCGCAGGCAGCGGGAGCGCGGGCGGGCACAGGGCCGCAGACGGGGATATTGCGGTGCGCATGAAATGCTCATGCCGCGAACCGGACCTGCTGTCAAGAATTGTATACAGTATGCGAAAGACAGAAGCCGTACCGACGCGGCAGGACAATCCGCCGGCAAAACAGGACATCCCGGCAATCCGGCCTCGTCTGCCCTCGCCTGCCTGGCCGGGGAATGCTATCAATATATGGGCGTGCACACCCGGCACGCCCGTCCGTGCATCCCGTCCGTGCGTCCCGTCCGTGCGTCCCATCCGCACCGGAATCCCCAACGCAACCCGAACAACTTCATGGAGCCGCCATGTCGTCTTCTGCCGCAACCGCCCCCGCTTCAGCCACGGCCGCTGCCCCCGTCACCGCACTCGTTCTCGTGGACATCCAGCGCGACTACTTTCCCGGCGGGCGCATGGCCCTGCCCGACGCCGAAAACGCGGGCCGCCGCGCCGCCGACTTGCTGGCCCGTTGCCGCGCGGCGTCCATGCCGGTCATCCACGTGCGGCACGAAAGCATCCGCCCCGGCTCCACCTTTTTCCTGCCCGGCACGGAAGGGGCGGACATCCACCCGTTGGTGGCCCCCCTGCCCGGCGAACCCGTGGTGACCAAGAACTTCCCCAACTCGTTTCGCGACACCAGCCTGCCGGACCTGCTGCGGGACATGGGCGTCACGGACCTGATCGTCGCGGGCATGATGACCCACATGTGCATCGACACCACGGTGCGCGCCGCCTTCGACCTGGGTTTCCGCTGCCGGGTGGCGGGCGACGCCACGGCCTCCCCGGCGTTGACGTACGGCGGGCGGACGATGGATGCGGACACGGTGCGCGCCACCTTTCTGGCCGCGCTGCGCGGGGTGTTCGCCGAGGTGATCGACGCGGCTGACCTGGCCGTGTAGCCCTGCCGCCGGGGCTGGGCGCACCGGGGTTTCCGCCCGTTTCACGCGCGGCCCGCCGCCGTGTCTTTGCCGAGTCGGGGCCGAGTCGGGGCCGCTCCCCTGCCGAACCCTTGCCGAGTCGGGGCCGGGACGATACACCCGGCGGGGAGAAGGCTTTCGCCGCGCATGCCCGCAGGGCACACGCACGGCCGCGCCAGACCGATCGGCCCGGCGCACCAGCGCGCCCCGTCCCACACCACGTTCCCATTCCACGGAGGCCCCCATGGAACATCATATCCGCTACGACGCCGCCCAGCGCGCCCTCATCCTGCTCGACCAGCGCCTGCTGCCCACCCGGCAGGAGGATTTCGTGTGCCGGACCACGGAAGACATCGTCACCGCCCTGCAGGTGATGGTGGTGCGCGGAGCCCCGGCCATCGGCGTCACCGCCGCGTGGGGCTGCGTGCTGGCCGCCTACGAGGCCGCCGAAGCGGGCGACCACTGGCATCCGGTGCTGGACGGCCTGCTGGAGCGCATCGCCGGGGCGCGGCCCACGGCTGTGAACCTGCGCTGGGCCGTGGACCGCATGCGCAAGGTATGGAAGACCGCCGGGCATGCGCCCTTCGCCACGCTGATCTCGCTGTGGGAATCGGAGGCGCGGCGCATCCACCGCGACGACATCGAGATCAACCGCGCCATGGGCCGCCACGGCGCGGCGCTGATCGACGAGGGCGACACGGTGATGACCCACTGCAACGCGGGCGCGCTGGCCACCGCCGGGTACGGCACGGCGCTGGGGGTCATTCGCGGGGCCGTGGACGCGGACAAGAAGATTTCGGTCATCGCCAACGAGACGCGCCCCTTCCTGCAGGGCGCGCGGCTGACCGCGTATGAACTGCACGAGGACAACATCCCCGTCACCGTGGCCTGCGACAACGCATGCGGCCACCTGATGCGCAAGGGCATGGTGCAGAAGGTGGTGGTGGGGGCCGACCGCATTGCCGCCAACGGCGACGCCGCCAACAAGATCGGCACTTATTCCGTGGCCCTGCTGGCCCGCGAACACGGCGTGCCGTTCTACGTGGCCGCGCCGCTGTCCACCATCGACAGGAACACCCCCGACGGCGACCACATTCCCATCGAGGACCGCACCCCGCGCGAGGTCACCCACGTGGGCGACACCCAGATCACCCCCGACGGGGTGCCGGTGTACAATTTCGCCTTCGACGTGACACCCGCCGCGCTCATCGCGGGCATCGTCACCGAGGTGGGCGTGCTGCGCGCCCCATACACCGAGAGCATAGCCGAGGCATTTCGCAAGGCGGGGCTGGAATAGCGGACGCCCCCGGACGGTGCAGACGACAACCTGTTCCCGCCGCGCTTTTTTCGCATCCCCGTGCCGTCGCCGCGTGGCGAGGGCACGGGGATGCGCGGTTTTGCCCCGCACGGACGGCCCGCGCGCGCACGCATCCACGCCGCGCAGGTGATGCGTTGCTCCGGGCTGGCGGCTGTGCCATGTTGGAAAATGCGTTCCGCGCCAGCCACCACGCCCCTTCCCGGATATTCCTTCAGGAATCCGCGCCCAGGAGCCCCCGCATGATGATGAAACTTTCCGACGTCGACCTGCTGGAAGCGCTGGAGCGCCCCGAATGCGCGCCACTGCGCGAGATGTTCGCCGCGCGCCGGGTCACGCGCGGGCAGGGCATCTTCTGGCCCGACGAGCAGGAGGACCTGGTGCTGGTGGTGAAGTCTGGCCGGTTCCGGGTGTACCTTTCCTACGGGGGCAAGGAGTTCACCCTGGCCATCCTGCAACGGGGCGACATCTACAGCAGCCACACCGGGGCGCACGTGCAGGCCCTGGCCGACGGCGAGGTGCTGCTGGCCGACACCCGCGTCTTTCGCCGCCGCATGACCGACCTGCCAGAGGTTTCGGCCATCATGGTGCGGGTGCTGGGGCAGATGCTGCGCTCCACCTTCTTCCTCATCGAGGGGCTGGTGTTTCGCGACAGCAACACCCGCCTGGCCTCCCTGCTGCTGGAGCAGGCGGAACTGGCGGAACGGATTGCCCCCGCCGGGCCTGCCGGGGCCGCCGACGCGGAAGCGACACCCGACGCCCCCGATACGGCGGACGCGGAAGACCCACAGGACGTGCCTTCCACCGCCGCCGCCAGGCGGCACGCCATGCCCGCCCGGCCGGTGCAGCCCGGCAGCGGCCAGATCATCCGGCTGGACCTGACCACGGAACAGCTGGCCGGCATGGTGGGGGCCACCCGCCAGACCGTCTCCACCCTGCTCAACGACATGATCCGCTCCGGCATCCTCGAACGGGTGGGGCGCGGGGTCTACCGCGTGCGCGACATGGACCGCCTGCGCGAACTGGCCAGCGCGTAGCCCGCTCCCTTGCCCATCGCCCCTGCGGGGCGCAGCCTGCCGCCTTTTCGCCCCCCCAAACTTCCCCGGCTGCTCTCACCCGCCTTTCGGGAGCGGCCCGCATTGCTGCGCGCGGACGCCTGCCCACCCATCCCGCTTTTTTCCGCACCTTCGCGCCTTCTGTCGGCCAGCCGACATACGTCACCGCGCTGCCGCGCTACGTTTGCGCCATACAGTGCCGCCCGTGCGCAAGAGAGGACGTGCGGGGGCGGCGGATGCGTCCGCACGCGTCGCGGGAAACGGCAGCGGACGTGGTGCAACCGCAGCGGGCCCGTGCGGGGCCCAAGCCCAGGGAGGGCAACATGAACCCCCGAATTCCCACCTCCGAAAAAACCCTGTGGGACGACGCGCGGCAGATGCTGCGCAAGGCAGAGGCCGAAGGCATCGACACCGCCTGGGACCGCGCGCGAGAGCAGACGCCCCACTGCAAATTCTGCGAACTGGGCACCACCTGCCGCAACTGCGTCATGGGGCCCTGCCGCATCGCCAACCGCAAGGACGGCAAGATGCGCTTCGGCGTGTGCGGGGCCGACGCCGACGTCATCGTGGCCCGCAACTTCGGCCGGTTCATCGCGGGCGGGGCAGCGGGGCACTCCGACCATGGCCGCGACCTCATCGAAACCCTGGAAGCCGTGGTGGAAGGCCATGCCCCCGGCTACACCATCCGCGACGAGGCCAAGCTGCGCCGCATCGCCGGTGAACTGGGCGTGGCCGACGCGGACACCCGCCCCACCCTGGACGTGGCCCGCGATCTGGTCGAGGTCTGCTACGCCGACTTCGGCAGCCGCCGCACCGAACTGGCCTTTCTGAAGCGCGCGCCCAAGGCCCGCCGCGAACTGTGGGAACGCCTGGGCATGACCCCGCGCGGCGTGGACCGCGAAATCGCCGAGATGATGCACCGCACCCACATGGGCTGCGACAACGATCCCGCCAGCCTGCTGACCCACGCCGCGCGCACCGCGCTGGCCGACGGCTGGGGCGGGTCCATGATCGGCACGGAACTTTCGGACATCCTGTTCGGCACGCCCATGCCCCGCCAGTCCACCGTGAACCTTGGCGTGCTGCGCGAAGACGCCGTGAACATCCTGGTGCACGGGCACAACCCCGTGGTGTCGGAAATGATCCTGGCCGCCGCGCGCGAACCCGCCGTGCAGCAGGCCGCCCGCGACGCCGGGGCCGCCACGGTCAACGTGGCCGGGCTGTGCTGTACCGGCAACGAGCTGCTGATGCGCCAGGGCATTCCCATGGCGGGCAACCACCTGATGACGGAACTGGCCATCGTCACCGGCGCGGCCGACGCCATCGTGGCCGACTACCAGTGCATCATGCCCAGCCTCGTGCGCATCGCCGCCTGCTACCACACCCGCTTCGTGACCACCTCGCCCAAGGGGCGGTTCACCGGGGCCACGCACATCGAGGTACACCCCCACAACGCGCAGGAAAAGTGCCGCGACATCGTGCGGCTGGCCATAGCGGCGTTCACCAAGCGCGACCCGGCGCGGGTGAGCATTCCCGCGCAGCCGGTGCCCATCACCACCGGCTTTTCCAACGAGGCCATCCTGACCGCGCTGGGCGGCACCCCGGCCCCGCTGCTGGACGCCGTGAAGGCCGGGCAGATTCGCGGGTTCGTGGGCATCGTGGGGTGCAACAACCCCAAGATCAAGCAGGACTCGGGCAACGTGGGCCTGGCCAGGGAACTCATCCGCCGCGACATCATGGTGCTGGCCACCGGCTGCGTGACCACGGCGGCGGGCAAGGCCGGGCTGCTGATGCCAGAGGCCGCCGACATGGCCGGGCCGGGGCTTGCCGCCGTATGCAAGGCGCTGGGCGTGCCGCCGGTGCTGCACATGGGCAGCTGCGTGGACAACTCGCGCATCCTGCAACTGTGCGGCCTTTTGGCCGACGAACTGGGCGTGGACATCAGCGACCTGCCCGTGGGGGCGTCGTCGCCGGAATGGTATTCGGAAAAGGCTGCGGCCATCGGCCTGTACGCCGTGGCCAGCGGCATTCCCACCCACCTCGGCCTGCCGCCCAACATCCTGGGCAGCGACGTGGTGACCGGCATGGCCGTGGACGGCCTGAACGGCCTCGTCGGCGCGGCGTTCATGGTGGAGGCGGACCCGATGAAGGCGGCGGACCTGCTGGAAGCGCATATTGTTGATCGCCGCCAAAAGCTGGGGCTTTCCGCGTAGGCGCTCAAATTGTCTTTTCGCCCGTTGGCTACGTCAAACTTCGCCTGCCATGTCGGTCGAATACGAGAAGAGTATACTCCCTCATGGCAGGCTCGTTTTCCTTGCCAACGAACGAAAATCCTAATTTGAAATCACGCATCGCGTACGACATACAGGCGAGCGTCCGGACCATCGGGCACCATCCCGGAGCGCGCCTTGCGCATCACCCGGCGGCGCGGTCACCGGCCCGTGGCCGCGCCTTCCCGCACCGGGAAGGGCCGGGGCAGACAGTGCTGCTCCGGCCCTGCACCGGCGCTCCGGCCCTGACCGGGCCACGCGGGCAAACACGGAACACGCTGACGGGGCATCTTCGTACTATCCGGACGCGCCACCCCCCTTTCGAAAGCTTTGGGGGGATGGGGTGGGGGTCCGGGGGCGGGGAAGGAGACCCTTTCCCGAAAGGGTCCCTTCCCCGCCCCCGGTTCTCTCTGCTCCAACACGGCGCCACGCAGGAGGCACGCATGAAACTGGCATTCGCGGGCAAGGGCGGCGCGGGCAAGACCACGCTGGCGGCCTGGACGGCGGACTATCTGGCCCGGCACGGGCACGACGTGTGGATGATCGACGCGGACACGGCCCTGTCATTAGGAAGGGCCTCCGGCCTGGCCCGCGACGGGCTGCCGGTGCCGCTGGTGGAGCGGCACGACCTGATCATGCAGCGCATCGGCACGGGCATGATCAGCCTGACGCCCGAGGTGGGCGACCTGCCCGAGGCGCTGGCGGTGGACGTTCCCCTTGGGGGAAGCCCGACGCCCGGTGTCGCGCCGGGGCGCAAGCGGCTGCTGGTCATGGGCTCGGTGGCCGGGGCCGGGGGCGGCTGCGCGTGCGAGGCCAACGCCCTGCTGAAGGCCTTGCTGGCCCATCTGGTGCACGACCGACGCGAATGGGTGCTGGTGGATCTGGAGGCCGGGGTGGAACACCTTGGCCGGGGCACCGTGGCGGCAGTGGACGGTCTGGCGGTGGTCAGCGAGCCGGGGCTGCGCAGCCTGGAAACGGCGGCGGACATCGCCCGTCTGGCGCACGGCCTTGGCCTGCACCGCCAGGTGCTGGCCCTGAACCGGCTTGCAGGGCCGTGCGTGGCCTGCGCTGAAGACGAGTACCTTCCCCAATTGCCCAAGCTGCCTGACAGCCCGGAATTGGGCGGGCTGCCCGCCGCGCGGGTGGGCGCGCCCGCCCTGCCCGGCCTTGCCGCGCGCATGCTGGACAACGCCTGCGTCACCGGCCTGCCGGAGCACGCGCTGGTGGACCGGTTCATCGGGCGATTGCTGGAAGGGTTCGGCGATGCGGCGTGGGCCACGGCCTGAACGCACCGGGGAGAAGCACGGCACTGAACGCGACATCGCGTTACTCCCTTTCGAAAATAACCGACGCCGGGCACTCGCGTGTCCGGCGTCTTCTTTTCCGTCGCTCAACCCGTCTGGCGCACACGCGGCAACAGCGTCTTCCATCGCTCCGCGTCCAGCCGCTGGTCAGGTGGCAGATCCGCCAACATCGCGCGCAGGCGCAGGGCCTCGTCCCGCAGGGCCGCCAGATCCACCCCGAACGTCACCGGCAGGAACGGGGCCAGGTGCCCGGCCCCGCGTTCCAGCAGGCGCAGCGCCCCGGTGCGGTTGCCGTTTTCCTCGTGCAGCAGGCCCACGGCAATCTGCAGGATGCCCTTGTACACGTCGCGCTCGGGCCGGGTTTCGTCCAGCCACAGATGTTCCAGCACCTCGTGGCAGGTGAACCATGCCCCGGCCGCGAACAGGGCCAGCGCCCGATCGAAGCGGCGGATTTCGTCAGGCGTGCGCCCGTCCAACGCACGCTCTTCCGAGGTACGGCTGTCCGGCATATGGCTGACCGGGGAACTCCCGCCATCGCCAGCTTGCGGCGGCATGGCAGCTTGATCGCCTGGTATCTTGTCGTCAGGCATGCAGCCCCCCCGGCGGCGATTCACCGTCACGACGGTTTGGACATTTCCCTTCCCGGCATGTCGCCGCCAGCGTCGCTACAGCCCGAAGAACCGCCGGGCGTTCTCCCCGGCCACCGTCCACAGTTCGGCCACGTCCATGCCCCGCGCCTGGGCCACGGCCTGCGCGGTGAACACCATGTACGCGGGTTCGTTGCGCTTGCCGCGATACGGCACCGGCGACAGGTACGGGCAGTCGGTTTCCAGCAGCAGCCGGTCCAGCGGCAGGCTGCGCGCGGCCTCGCGCAGGGCTTCGTTGGCCGGGTAGCTGACCGGGCCGGGCAGCGAGACGTGCCAGCCGTGCGCCACGATGCGAGCGGCCTGGGCCGCGTCGCCGCCAAAGCAGTGCCACAGCAGCGGATAGCCGGAAAAGCCTTGCTCCTCCAGCAGCCGCAGGGTGTCGTCGAAGGCGTCGCGCGAATGGATGACCACCGGCCGCCCCACCTCGCGGGCCATGGCCAACTGGGCGCGAAAGGCCGCGCGCTGCACGTCGGGCGGGCAGTCGTCCCAGTAGAAGTCCAGGCCGATCTCGCCCACGGCGCGCAGGCGGTCGTCTTGTGCGAATGCCGCGCGCATGGCGGCCAGGGCGGCTTCGTCGCATGCCTGCGCCTCGCACGGGTGGATGCCGAGCAGGAAGAACACCTCGGGCCGGTGCGCGAACAGATGGCGGTTAGCCGCCCATCGTTCCGGCCCCAGGAACACGTTGCCGAACCGGGCCACCCCGGCGGCGCGGGCGCGGTCCAGCACGGCCTCGCGGTCGGCGTCGAACTCGCTGCCGTCGAGATGGGCGTGCGATTCCACGCCGGTGGCGGGCAGCCCCAGGCTCTCCGGCGCGGGGCGTTCCGGTTTCTTCTTGGACATGATGCGGATTCCTTGTCTGCCCTTATGTGAATGACGCACGCGGCTGCGCCGCTTCCGGGCAGGCGGCACGGGGCGTCACGAAATGTTCATGGGATGCACGGGATAGATGCGCCCTGCCGGGCTGCCTGTCCAGTGGACAGACGCTAGCGGCGGGCCTGGCGAAAGATTCTGCTAGGCGCGGGCCGGGGGAAACAACTCGCCCCCGGCGACCCGCGCCCACAGCGCCAGCACCGTCTCGCGCTGGCGGTCCAGCGAATAGGCCCGCGCCGTGGCCAGGCCAGCCCGGCGCAGCGCGGCCAGTTCCGGCCCGCCCGTGGCCGCGAGGCGCACGGCCCGTTCCAGGGCCAATCCGGCGGCCACCACGTCGGCGTCGGCGGCAATGTAGCCGTTGGGGGGCAGGGCCGCGCCGTCAGCATCAGTGCTGCCTGCGGGCGTCGGCCACCACGGGGTCATCCCGCCGGGCAGGGCCTGGCGCATGTAGTCCCACCCGCCGAACCCGGCAAAGCCCACCAGCAGACAGCCGCTGGCCAATGCCTCCAGCGGGGGCAACGGGCAGCCTTCGGGAAAGCCCGTGGCCAGGAACACCTGCGAGGCGCGCAGCAGTTCCGCCACCTCGGCATGGGTGCGGCCGTGAATCTCGCGCCACTCCACCTCGATGGCCCGTTCACCGCGCGATGCGGCAAGGGCCAGCCGGGCGGACAGCATCTCGCGCACCTGCTGGGCCAGCGCGCGGTTCTTGCGCGGCATCCAGGCGATGCGCACCGGGCCTTGCGCGGGGGCGGCGGATGCGCCGTCGCCATCCCCGCCCGCGCCCTCTGCCCACGCCGGACGGAACAGTTCAAGGTCGATGCCGGGGCGCAGCACCGGGGCCTCGCGCCCGGTCACCTCGCGGGTGTACCAGGCCACCGGGTCGGACACGGCCAGAAACGACACGTCCAGTTGCGGCCAGGCCACGCCGGGCGGCAGCGCGGACAGCAGGTACGCCCAGTTCTGCACGTACACCACGCAGCGCGCGCCCGCACGCAGGCCGGGGGCCAGCGCGTTGACCCAGCCCTCCGGCGCAAGCCACACGTCGCGCGGGGTCACGGCGGCGGCCGCCTCCTCCCAGCCCATGACCGGCGCGGGGGGATTGACCGGGTCGAGCCCGGGCGCGCCCCCTTCGCGCGGGATGAGAAACACCGGGTAGCCCGCGGCGTGCAGATGCCCGGCCATGCGGTACAGCACGGCAAGGCCCCCGGTCATGCGGGGCAGGGGCGGAACGAAGAGGAAGGTGCGCATGGGCGATGCTCCGTGATTGCGGGCAGCAAAGCAGATACCGGGGCGGAGGGCAAGAGGGGCGAGCGGGCGCGAACGGGGGCGGGCAGGGCACGGGCAGGCGCGAAGGCTGCCGCATCCGCCGCGCCGCAACGCAAACGCCGGGGACGGAAGGCACTCCCTCCATCCCCGGCGCTCGAAATCGGCGGGCTGTCAGCCTACTTGGCGCAGCACTTCTTGAACTTCTTGCCGCTGCCGCAGGGGCAGGGTTCGTTGCGGCCCACCTTGGGGGCCTCGCGGCGGAAGGGCTCCTGCCCGTGCACCAGGCCGTCGGCGTAGTACCACACGCCGTCCTCGCACCGGAAGAAGCTGTCTTCGCGCAGTTCCTGCGGCACGCCGCCCAGCACGTAGTGGGCCACGAACGAGACTTCGCCGGTCTCGTCGCCGGGCTGGCCGCCCTTCACGGAAAGGACTTCCAGGCCCTTCCACTCCACGGCCTCGGACCAGGCGCGCATCTCGTCCACGCTGACGTCCTCGCGCATGGCCGGGTGGGTGGAGGTGTCCAGATAGTCGAAGGCGTGCAGGCAATGGGCGGAATAACGCGAACGCATCAGCGCTTCCGCCGTGGGCACGGGCTTTTCGCCGCGCACGTAGGGGCCGCAGCAGGCGTCCAGCGCAAGGCCGGAGCCGCAGGGGCAAAGCGTGGTCTCGGACATGAGGGTCGATCCTTCGGCCCGCCGCCCGACGCTTCGCCCCGCGAAGCCCGTCGGCGTTCCGCTAATGGTTACCGCAGCCGTGATGGCCGTGGGAAGTGCACAGTTCCTGCCGGTCGGCCAGGCGGCCGTCCAGCCAGCTCCGGGCGGCGTCCTGCACCGGGCCGGACGCGCCGCGCACCACGTCGATGCCGTGGCGGCGCAGCGTCATCACGGCGCCTTCGCCCATGTTGCCGCCCACCAGAACGCTGACGCCAAGGTCCACCAGAATGGGCACGATGTTCGACTTGCACCCGCAGCCGGGGGGCGGCGTCAGGCGCTCTTCTTTCACAATGTTGCGGGTCTCGTCCACCGTCAGCAGGGTATAATACTCGCAGTGGCCGAAATGTTCGTCAATGATGCCGTCTCGCGAGGGCAGGGCAATCTTGAGCATGTGGGATATCCTCCGTAGCGGGTGTGCGTTCCGCACCTGATAATCCTTTGCCCCGGAAAGTCAATGACCACTTACTTGCGGAAACGCGGGTGCGCGCGCACGGCACACGGGCGGGCGGACGGGCGCGAAACGGGACAGAAGGCGAACGGCAGGGGGCCGTGCGTGAAACGCCGCGCCGCCGTCGCAACTGCGTCATCCCCAAGGCATACGGCGGTCGTGCGACGCGCAACGGGGCGACGGACGGCATGCCCGCCAGGGGGCTTCCCGTCCCGTTCCGCCCGCCTCGTGCGGTCTCGCACGTGCCCATGCCCACGATCGCACGCCTTCCGGCGGGCATGCGGCGCGCGCCCTTGCCGCCGTTCATGCTCCTAGGCCGCGTATTGACGACATGGGGTGGCGCGGCACCCCAGCGTGTGATACCCTTGCTCCATGGCTCGGGCCGGAGGCCCGCAGGAGCATCGCCAGACGGCGCACCGCGTCCCGCCCCCCTCCCCCCGGGACGGACGCGGCAGGAGCCGCGCCCAACGGCCTCATTTCCACCCCCGCAAGGAGACTTCGGGACCATGACAGACACCAACAGCGAACGGCGCAGGCATTCCCGGCTTCCCAAGCCCTTTCCCGTCGAGGCCAGCGAGATACGGTTTCCCCCCTCCAGCCAGGCGCGGTTCGAGACGCAGTGCCACGACATCAGCGCCGGCGGCCTCAGCGTGCTGAGCCCGCGCAAGTTCGACCTTGGCGCCAAGTTGCAGGTGCGCGTGCACATCCCCACGCTGAACAAGTATTCGCCGGGGTTCTTCAAGGTGTACGAGAACGACGCCGACCAGTACCTGCAGGCCATCGCCGAGGTGACCAGGGTTGATCTTTCCGGCGGGGGCTACCTGCTGGGGCTGAAATACGTGGACGTGGACGAGGACGCCGCGCGGGCCGTGGCCAACATGGTCAACAAGGCCGTGGCGCGCTGAATTCCCGGCCGCGCGGGCGTCGGCAGTGCGCTGCTGGCACCGCCGGACACCACAATGCAGAACGGCTTGCGGACCGCCCGCAAGCCGTTCTGGAGGAAAAGCTGTCTGCAAAAGAAAGGAAGGTACTCGGGATATAGCAACCCGCGTGCCAAGACGGATCAACACCGCCCCACCGGGCGGTGTTCTTCATTTTTCCCGGAAATCCGGGCCATTGCCGCCCCGGTTGCCAACCCCGGTCGTGGCGGCGGCAGTTCTTGCCGTAAAAAATATTGTACCTCGCCAGCGCGACAACATATAAACTGTTCGCTCAGACATTTTTTTCGCCCCACCTTCTCCCCCCCGCGCAATCCTGCGCCGCGCGAGGGGCCCACCCCGGACTTGCTGATAATTCCTTATTTCACAATGTATTGGGCGAGCGCCCAGCCAGCGGGTGGGCTGCGACGGCAGAGAAATTCAAAAAATTCTACCCCTGCCGCGACCGATTGAGTTGTCACTCTCACCATTGACATGACCCATCTCAACTCCCATAGTGAAGATAATGGTTGACAGCGCAACCATCTAGGCTGTTCAATCAAACAGCGCCCGGAACCATCCGGGCCCGATACGCACTCAATGGAGGTTCACCAATGCCCGCCCGTCATTCCAGCATTCCCGTGACGCGGCAGGACATCCAGCCTCGCAAGGACAGCGAGGCGGCCCTGTTCCGCAACCGGCTGAAGAAGATCGGCCGCATCCAGGACACCCGCACCCGTGCCCACCGCATCCTGCTGGCGCTCGGCTACGTCATCGCGCTGACCCCGCGCGGCGTGCCCGCCTTCACCCGTGCGCTGGTCCGCAAGGGCGCGAACGTGGTGGTGTGGCTTACCGACGAATCGCGCGAAGGCCTGCCCGCCTCGCTGCGCGGGCCCGCCTGGGCCGGTTTCTACGCGCGCGACGACAGCGACGAGATGGTCTACGACGAGGACTACCCCACGCTCATCGACTTCCTGCGCGAACTGCATCCCGAACAGATGCGCGCCGCGCCCGAGGTGATGTCCGACAACTGATCGGCGTCCGCCCCCGCCCGCGCGGGGACAGCCTGACGGCAGGGCCTCGCCGCCCTCCGTCGGGTTGGCCCGGAAGCAGTCGCGCCGGAAGGAGCCGCCCCGGACAGAACCGCACGGTTCCGCTCTTTCCATCCACCGGCCGACCTGCCTTCGGCCCGCCCACACAGCTTGCCCGCGCCCCCCGCCGGTTCCCATCGGCCCGCATCGACCGCACCGACGCCCCCGAACATACCCGGCTTCCACTCCCGCACGACCGGTCGCAGCCCCCCGCAGTCCCACCAGTCGCCCGGCCGTCTCGTGGCGCGTCCGTCTCCGGCCGCCCCGCTCCCCCGTTCTCCCTTCTCCCTATCCCCCTATCTCAAGGTCGCGCGAGTTGACGCCCCTCGCGCGATGCGGGTATTCTCCGGCGTCTTTTTTCCACAAGGAGTACCCCCGCATGCTCGATCTCAAGCTGCTGCAACGCAGCCCCGAAGTGGTGGCCAAGGCCCTGGCCGACCGGGGCTCGTCGCTCGACATGGCCGAATTCACCGCCCTGGACGAACGCCGCCGCGCCCTGCTGGCCGAGGTGGAAACCCTGAAGGGCGAACGCAACAAGGCCTCGGGCGAGGTGGCCCGCATGAAGCGCGCGGGCGAAGACGCCGCCCCGTTGCTGGAGCGCCTGTCCGGGCTGTCCGACCGCATCAAGGACCTGGACCGCGAAACCGAGGAAGTGAAGGCCGCCGTCAACGACTGGCTGCTGGCCGTGCCCAATATTCCCGATGCCTCGGTGCCCTTTGGCCGCAGCGAGGCCGACAACCCCGAGGTGCTGCGCTGGGGCACCCCCCGCGCCTTCTCCTTTACCCCGAAGGAGCACTGGGAGCTCGGCGCCGCCCTTGGCGGGCTGGACTTCGAGCGGGCGGGCAAGCTGGCGGGCAGCCGCTTTGCCGTGTACCGCACCTGGGCGGCCCGCATGGAACGCGCCCTGGCCAACTTCTTTCTGGATACGCACGTGACCGAGCACGGCTACGTGGAAATCATCCCGCCGTTCATGGTCAACCGCAAGACCATGACCGGCACCGGCCAGTTGCCCAAGTTCGAGGAAGACCTGTTCAAGCTCGAAGGTTGGGACTACTTTCTGATTCCCACGGCAGAGGTGCCGCTGACCAACCTGCACGCGGACGAAATGCTGGATGAGGCGCAGCTGCCCATGGGCTACGCGGCCATGACCCCGTGCTTCCGCTCCGAGGCGGGCAGCTACGGCAAGGACACGCGCGGCCTGATCCGCCAGCACCAGTTCACCAAGGTGGAGATGGTGCGCTTCGCCCATCCGGAGCGTTCGTTCGACGAACTGGAAAAAATGCGCGGCCACGCCGAGGTGCTGTTGCAGCGCCTGGGCCTGCCCTACCGGGTGATCACCCTGTGCACGGGCGACATGGGCTTCTCGGCGGCCAAGACCTACGACATCGAGGTCTGGCTGCCCGGCCAGAACTCCTACCGCGAGATATCGTCGTGCTCCAACTGCGGCGACTTCCAGGCGCGCCGCGCGGGCATCCGCTTCCGCCCGGCGGGTGGCGGCAAGCCCGAGTTCGCGCACACCCTGAACGGCTCTGGCCTCGCGGTGGGCCGCGCCCTGGTGGCCGTCATCGAAAACTACCAGCAGGAAGACGGCAGCATCGTCATCCCCGAAGTGCTGCGCCCTTACATGGGCGGCATGGAGCGGGTGACGGCGGAATAGCCGAGGCGACCGGCACGACGGCGCGGTGTCCATTCCTTGCCCGGCCGCGCCATGCGGCGCACGGCGGGATGCCCCGGCAACCTTGACACGAAGCCGCCACAGGTCGTATAGGACCGTTCCCTTTCGGGTCGTTAACTCAGTCGGTAGAGTATCTGCCTTTTAAGCAGAGAGTCGCAGGTTCGAGACCCGCACGACCCACCAAACGAAACCGGGCAGTTATGGCGAACACCATGACTGCCCGGATTCGTTTTGCTGATTTTTCGCAAAATTCCGACTAGTCACGCCCCCCGCCCGTTCCGCCTGCCCGCCCGGCTACTCATCCGGCCTGCTCGTCCGGGCTACTCGCTCGGCCTACTCGTTCCGCAGGTACGGGGCGGGCTTCTCCTTCAGGGCGCGGGCCGTGCCCGCCAGGCCGAACACCAGCGCAAAGGCCACGCAGGCGGCCACCGTGCCCGCCACCACGCCGGGGTACACGGCAAAGGGCAGCTTCAGCAGGCCACGCACGGCGGCCCATGCGGCCAGGGTGCCCGTGCCCGCGCTGAACAGTCCGGTGACCAGCCCCGTGGTCAAAAATTCCGTGACCAGCGCCAGCAGTATGTCGCGCCGGGTGGCCCCGCACACCTTGTAGATCACCGCATCGTAGATGCGCCGCTGCCGGTCGGCCAGGATGGCCCCGGCCACCACCATCAGCCCCGTGGCCAGCATCACCCCGGCCATGGCCTGGAACATCACGCCCATGCGCTCCATGAGCACGCGCACCTCGCCCAGTATCTCGCGCATGCTGATGGCCGTGACGTTGGGGTGCGTAGCCGTCACCGTGCGGTACAGCCCGTCCATGCCCGCGCCGGTGCCGTAGGCCGTGACCACCCAGGTGGCCGGGGCGCGGTCCAGCAGGCCGGGCGCGAACAGCACGGCGAACTGCAACTGGAAGGTCATCCAGTCCACCTTGCGCACGTTGGCGATGGTGGCCGTCACCTCGCGGCCCAGGATGTTGAAGGTCAGGCTGTCGCCCACGGTCACGCCAAAACCGCGCGCCAGGTCGTCGGACAGGGACATGATGGGCGGCCCGCTGTAGTCGGGCGGCCACCACGCCCCCGCCGTCAGTTCCGTGTCCGGCGGGGGCGTGGCGGCATGGCTCAGGCCACGGTCGCCGCGCACGGCCCACTGGGCTTCGGGTGCCACGGCCACCTCTTGCACCGGCACGCCCTTGATGCGCACGATGCGCCCGCGCACCATGGGGCCGCGCTCCATGCGGGTAACGCCGGGGGCGCGGGCCAGTTCCTCGAATTCCGCCACCTGGGCGGGCAGCACGTTGATGAAGAAGAACGCAGGGGCATCGCGCGACAGGTCGCGGGCCAGGGACGCGCTGAGGTTGCGCTCGATCTGGGCAATGCCCACCAGCGCGGTCAGGCCGAGGCCCAGCGCAAAGACCATGTTCACCGTGGGCGCGCCCGGCCGGTGGATGGAGGCCAGCCCCAATCGTACGCTGGGGTTGCCCGCCACCGGGGCGCGGCGCGCCCCGGCCCGCAGGCCCCAGGCCACCACGCGGAACACCGCGAAGCATCCCGCGCACCCGGCCATGAACCCCCAGGCCAGCCGGGCATCGGGCGTGAACAGCCAGACCAGCCCGGCCAGCACGGCGAAGCCCAGCCCCACCAGCACCCGGCCCGCCGGGGTCAGGCCATCGTTGCCTCCCGCCACGTACCCCCGGAACAGGGTGGCCGGGCGCACCGCCCCGGCCAGCAGCAGCGGCCGCAGCGAAAAGGCCAGCAGGATGGCCAGCCCCAGCAGGGCCGCGCGCAGCAGGGGCGCGGCGTGGATGGACGCATCCAGTTGCACGGGAATGAACTGCCCGGTCAGCCCGGCGGCCAGGGGCGGCACGGCCGCGCCCAACGCGCACCCGGCCGCGATGCCCGCGCCGCCGATGAGCAGGATCTGGAAAAGATAGGTCCACAGCACCGTGGCCACCCCGCCGCCCACGCATTTGAGCGTGGCGATGGAGGCCATGCGGCTGGCAAGGTACCCGCGCACCGCCTCGGCTATGCCAAGCCCGCCCACCAGCAACGCGGCGATGCCGATGAGCATGAGGTCGGTGTCCACCCGGTCCAGCAGGTTGCGGACGCGCGGCACGGCACGGCTGTACGATTCCACGCGCCACCCGGCATCGGGAAAGGCCGTGCGAGCGGATTCGACGAAGGCCGTCACCGTGGCCTCGTCGGCTGGCCGGGCAGGCGTGCGGGCAGGCGCGGGGGAAGGAGACGTGACTGACGATACGGCGGAATCGGCGGTCGGGGCGTTGGCCGCGCCGGGAACGTCCCCGTCCGGACCGGGCAGGCGCACCCGCGCGCCGCTTTGCAGCAGGGTACCGGGCACCAGCAGGCCGGTGCGGTCCAGCCCCTGCAACGACATGAGCACGCGCGGCCCGTAGGTGATGCCCTGCACCACCCGGTCCGGCTCGCCCAGCAGGGCGGCGGCGATGCGGAAGCGCTGCGCGCCCACGGTGAGCACGTCGCCCACGCGCACGCCAAAGCGCTCCAGCAGCAGCGGGTCCACCACCACGCCGGGCAGGGAAGGGACATCGCCGGGCTGCCCAGCACCTGCCAGGCTGTCGCCTGCCGGACCGCCAGCCACCGGACCGTCGCGCAGGGCCTCGGCCAGCGGCATGGGCGGGTCCAGGGTCACCGCGCCGTACAGGGGATAGGCCGCATCCACGCCCTTCAGGGCGACCATGGCCGTGTCGCCCCCCGCCGGGGTGGCCGCGCGGGCCATGCCGCGCAGCGAAACCACCTGGCTCACCGTGCCGCGCGCGGTCAGCCACGCCAGTTCCTCTGCCGAGGGCTGCTGCGTGGCGAATTCCACGGACGCGTCGCCGCCCAGCAGGGCGCGCGCATCGCGCGCAAGGCCCGCCCGCACCGCCTCGGACACCGAGCCCACGGCGGCGATGGCGAACACCCCCAGGAACATGCACCCCAGAAAGACCGTCAGCCGCCGCTGGCCTGAGCGCAGTTCGCGCAGGGCCAGCCGGAAGGCCAGGCCAAGGTCGCGCAGGGTCATCATGCGCGCCCCGAATCGCCGGGCGTGCCCGGCATGACGGACGCCGCAGGCGTGTCGGGCGTGCCGGAGGCAACGGCCGTGCCCGGCGTGGCAGCCTCGTACAGCCGCCCGTCCTCCATGCGCACCTGCCGTCCGCACTCGGCGGCCAGCTCCCGGTCGTGGGTGATGAGCACCAGCGTGGTGTCATGCTCCTCGCGCAGGCGGAACAGATGCTCCACCACCCGGCGTCCGGTCTCGGTATCCAGGTTGCCGGTGGGCTCGTCGGCCAGAATCACCTTGGGCGCAGAGGCAAACGCCCGCGCCAGCGCCACGCGCTGCTGCTCGCCGCCGGAAAGTTCGGCCGGGTAGTGGAGGGCACGCGCTTCCAACCCCACGGCGCCCAGCGCGGCCATGGCGCGATCGCGCGCGTCGCGGGCGTGCGAGAATTCCAGCGGCAGGGCGGCGTTTTCCAGCGCGGTCATGGTGGGCACCAGATGGAACGACTGGAACACGATGCCCAGATGCGCGCGGCGAAACCGGGCCAGGGCGTCCTCGTCCATGTCGTTCAGGTTCTGCCCGGCCACCTGCACCGTGCCGCTGCTGGGCCGTTCCAGCCCGGCCATGATCATCAGGGTGGTGGTCTTGCCCGAACCGGACGGCCCCACGATGGCTACGGTTTCCCCGGCGTCCACGGAAAGATTCACTCCACGCAGGATGTTGACCTGGCCGGAGCCGCCCACTAGGTTGAGATGTATGTCGGAGAGCACAATGATCGGATATGTCACGCGAGTCACCTTTGGCTGCTGGGGTAGTTGCCGGGCGCTTGTCCCGGCGAGATGGCTGGCCCTGGCGCTGTCCGTGCTGCTGGCGCTGGCCGTGCCTGCGGCACGGGCCGCGGATGGCGGCTCCACGTCCTCCATACCCCATATCCTCGTGCTGGGCGACAGTCTGGTGGCGGGGTATGGCCTGAGACAGGGCGAGGCCTTTCCGGAGGCGCTGGGTGCCGCGCTGAACGCCAAGGCGCGCGCGGTGCGCGTCACCAACGCCGGGGTCTCGGGCGACACATCCGCCGGGGGGCTCGCGCGCGTGGAGTGGTCGCTGGACGACAGGCCGGACCTGCTGATCCTTGAACTGGGCGCCAATG
This sequence comes from Desulfovibrio sp. A2, assembly GCF_000226255.1. Lineage (GTDB taxonomy): Bacteria > Desulfobacterota > Desulfovibrionia > Desulfovibrionales > Desulfovibrionaceae > Cupidesulfovibrio. The sequence continues at coordinate 1,510 of NZ_AGFG01000051.1, read as the reverse complement.
ACGCCCTGCGCGGCCTGCCGGTGGACGACCTGCGCCGGAACCTTGCGGCCATCATCGAGGCCTGCCGCCAGCGCGGGGTGCGCGTGCTGCTGGCGGGCATGCAGGCCCCCCGCAACCTCGGCCCCGACTACACCCGCCGGTTCGACGCGGTATATCCGGAACTGGCCAAACGCTACGGGCTTACCCTGTACCCGTTCTTTCTGGATGGCGTGGCGCTGGACCGATCGCTGAACCTGCCCGACGGCATGCACCCCAATGCCAAGGGGGTGCAGGTCATCGTGCAGCGCATGCTGCCGGTGGTCGAGCGTGAACTGGACGCGCTGCGCACCGGAAACTGATTCGCATGCGCCTGCCCACATCCTTTCCGTTCCGACTGCCCCGGCTGCCCCGACACCCTCACTTACCAGGGACGGGGGGCGGTGGCCCTTCCAAACCGCGCATGGCGCGGAGCATCCCATGGCGCGTGCTGGCCCGGCCAGGCTCGCTGCTGGGCCTGTTGCTGGCGCTTGCCCTGTGGACGCTGGCGGGGCTGGAGCCTTGGCAGGGCCGGGTGGTTTCCGTACCCGACGGCGACACCATCGTGGTGCGCGACGAGCACGGCAACGATGTGCGCGTGCGGTTGTACGGCATCGACGCGCCGGAACTGCATCAGCGCGGTGGCGAGCAGGCACGCGACAGACTGTTGCGCATGGTCATGGCCAGAGAGGTGTACCTGGTGACCATCGACCGTGACGGCTACGGCCGTGAGGTGGCTCACGTGCGCACCAGGCCGTTCCCGTGGGCGAAAGGGGTGCCGCACGGCGATGCCCGTGGAGCCACAACCCCGGCCGCGGGGCGGCAGGATCCCCGCGACACCGCAGCCACCACCGGCGGCGCCCTCTCCGCCGATGTGAACGGCGACATGCTGCGGGCCGGGCAGGCGTGGTTCTATGGGGAATATTGCCGCCTGCCCTATCCGTGCCTTTCCTGGTACCTCACCGCCGGAGAAGCCCGCGAGACCAACATCGGCCTGTGGAAGACCCGCAACCCCACCCCGCCGTGGGAGTGGCGCAGAAAGAACCGGTAAGGAATCGCGCGCGTAGCGAAGTCTGCCCGCATCGCGAGACGCACGGTTGCGACTCTCTGCTTAAAAGGCAGGCACTCCGGCCATCACCCTGTGGCCTCTCTCAGCAGCGTTCTCGTCCCACCAGGTCCTTCCCCCTATCCCCGCCAATCTGACGTTGCTGGCTTCAACGCCGCGCCGAACTTCGGCGCACTGCGCTGGCGCGGCAGAGTGCGTCTGCTCACGGATTATTGATGGCATGTACGGTGGATTGGCATCGGCTGCGGAAATCTGCAGACATCAGACACGCGCAGCGTTGGTCTTTCGAATGGCAGGCGCATCGCGCGGCTTTAGTCGCAGGCTGCGCGCAGGGGGAAAAGCGACAGGCGGGAGAAAGGCAGGGAAGATACGGTTCAGACATCCCGCCCCCCTCGTCCGCCCCCCTCCCCGCGTCCCTGCTCCGCCCTG
>NZ_AGFG01000052.1 GCF_000226255.1 Desulfovibrio sp. A2 | reverse complement strand
GGTGGACCTTCGCCGCCAAAGCCCGTACCATGTGGCAAACCCAACGGGAGCCCCGCATGAAATACATCATCTTCGAAGACTTTTCCGGCCACCCCGTGCCGTTCATCTTTCCGCACCGGGTGGACCACGCGGACATGCGCGAACAGCTGCCCTACACGCGCGTGCTCTCCGCGGGCTACGTGGACATGGTGGACGGCGCGTTCCGCTGCCACGGCGGCGCGCCGGAGTTGCAGGTTTCGGCCCGCCCGGAAGACGCGGCCGTCATCGCCGCCAAGTTCGCCCCCCGCCTGCCCGGCGAGGCCGACATCGCATGACGCGCCCGGCGCGGCCCGCGCCCCTGCCCGTGCTGGTGGTGGCGGGCACCCACAGCGGCTGCGGCAAGACCACGGCCGCGCTGGCCCTGATGGCCGCGCTGACCCGGCGCGGCCTGCGCGTGCAGCCCATGAAGTCCGGGCCGGACTACATCGACCCCGGCCTGCACGCCGCCGTCACCGGCCGCCCCGGCTGGAACCTGGACGGCTGGATGTGCGGCCCGGAAGGGGTGCGCCGCTCGTTCGCGCGCGCAGTGCGGGCAGGCGAACCGCACGGCGCGCCGGACATCGCCATCATCGAGGGCGTCATGGGCCTGCATGACGGCGCGTCGGCCGACGGGCCGCAGGGCTCCACGGCGGAAGTGGCCGCCCTGCTGGACGCCCCGGTGCTGCTGGTGGCCGACGTACGCGGCATGTCGCGCTCTGCGGCGGCGCTGGTGGCGGGCTACACCCGGTTCGACCCGTCCCTGCGCTTTGCCGGGATGGTCTGCAACCGGGTGGGCGGCCCCGGCCACCGCGACTTGCTGCGCCGGGCGCTGGACGCCCACTGCCCGGACATTCCCCTGCTGGGTCTTCTGCCGCGCGACGCAACGCTGGGCCTGCCCTCGCGCCACCTGGGCCTGGCCCAGGCGCACGAGCATGCCGCCTGGCCGGAACTGTCCGCCCGGCTGGCCGACTGGTTCGAGGCCGGGCTGGACGCGGCCGGGCAGAGCCTGGACGGCCTGCTGACCCGCTGCGCGGCCATGGCTCCGAGGGACGCCACGAAGATCGCCACGCCGGAAAACCTGACCGCGACCGCCGCAAAGGGGCTGTCCGAGGGCGCGCCGCGCCGCATCCGCATCGGCATCGCGCGCGACGCGGCGTTCTCGTTCCTGTACCCGGAAAACCTGTTCCTGCTGGAGGCGGCCGGGGCCGAGCCGGCATTCTTCTCTCCCCTGTCCGACGCGGCCCTGCCCCCGGACATCGGCGGGCTGCTGCTGCCCGGCGGCTACCCGGAGTTGCATGCCCCGCGCCTGGCCGCCAACGCGCCCATGCTGGCCGCCGTGCGCGCCTTCGCCGCGCTGGGCCGCCCGGTGCATGGCGAATGCGGCGGGTTCATGTACCTCATGCGGTCCATCACCGATGCCGAGGGCACGCGCCATGCCATGACCGGCTGCCTGCCCGCCGCCTGCCGCATGGACGCCCGACTGCGCGCCCTTGGCTACCGCGAGGCGCAAACCCTGCGCCCGTCGCCCTTCGGCCCGGCGGGCACGGTGATGCGCGGCCACGAATTCCATTACTCGCACCTGGACCCCGCCGTAACCGCCGGGCTGGCCGGGGCGGCTGAAACGGCAAAAGCGGCAGAGGCCGACCGCCCCACCCCTTCCGCACTGCCCGCCCCTTCCGCCCTTCCCGTCTGGTCCCTGCGCGACCGCAACGGCGCGCCCCTGGGGCCGGAAGGGGTGTGCGCGGGGTCGGTGTCCGGCACCTACGTGCATCTGCATTTCGGCTCCAACCCCGCCGTGGCGCGCGCCTTCGTGGCCGCCTGCGCCGCGCCGGACCCCATTTTCGCACCTGCTTACGGAGACAGTGCATGCCCCTGACCCCCGACCCTGCCCGCGGGACTGCCCCGCCCTCCATAGACGCCGACCCGCGCCTGCAACCCGCCTTCACCCCCGGCGAAATAGAGGCCCGCTCCTTCGCCATCATCGACGCGGAAGCGGGCGAACCCAAGCCCTTCACCGGCCATGCCTGGGAAATCGCGCGGCGGCTGGTGCACACCTGCGCCGACTTCGACATCCTGCCCCACCTGCACCTGCCGGACGCGGCCATCGCCACCGGGGTGGCCGCCCTTGCGCGCGGCTGCGCCATCTACACCGACACGGAAATGGCCCGCGCGGGCATGCCCCTGCGCCGCCTCACCCCGCTGGGCTGCGCCGTGGCCTGCCTGCACGCCCTGCCCGGCACGGCGGAGCGCGCGCAGGAACGCGCAACCACCCGCGCCCGCGCGGCCATGGAACTGGCCGGGGAGCGGCTGGGCGGGGCCATCGTGGCCGTGGGCAACGCGCCCACGGCGCTGCTGGCCCTGCTGGACCACCTGGCGGCGGGCGGCCCGCCCCCGGCGCTGGTGGTGGCCATGCCCGTGGGTTTCGTCAACGCGGAGGAATCCAAGGCGCTGTTCCTGGAACGGGCCGCCCTGCTGACGCACCTTGGCCCGCACGGGCTGCCCTGCCTGGCCCTGCGCGGCCGCAAGGGCGGCTCGCCCCTGGCGGCGGCCACGGTGAACGCGCTGGCCGAAATTGCCTTGCGCGGGCGGGGATAACGGGCCGCGCCGCACCGCCGGGGAAAGGTCCGGGGGGCCGCGCCTCACGTTCTTGCGCAACCGGTGCACCATTTGCTATTCTGGCGGACAGGCATTCCGTTCCCTCGCCGGAACGAAGGCCACACCGCGCCGGCACAGCCGGTCCAACAAGGAATCTGCATGACCCACGACCCACGCCTTGAGGGCGACGCGCACTCGGCTGCGGAAACGGGCGAAACGCCCAAGGCCGCTCCCTCCGCCACCGACGTGCCCGCCCCTGCCGTCACTGACGCATCCGCCGTCGCAGCCGCGCCCGAAGCGCCCGACGCCCCCGAAACTTCCGCTACCCCCGGCACCGCCGACGCAACCGTCGCCCCCGCCGCAGGCTCTCCCGCCGAAATTTCCGCCTCCGCGCCCCAAGGCATGCCCAGTGACAATCCCGGTGACATGCCCGGCGCAACGTCTGCCGACGAGCCCGACGACGTGGCCGACCTCGCGTATGACGAGGACCCCGCACTGCGCCTTGCCGCCGAGGTCACCCGCATCGACGAGCCCGAGGACGCGCTGCCCCCGGTGGCGCTGACCGACCTGCCTCCCATGATGCAGGAAGCCGCCGCCCGCGCCGGATGGACCAACCTGATGCCGGTGCAGACCCGCGCCCTGCCGTACATCTTCGCCAAGCGCGACCTGATGGTGCAGTCGCGCACGGGCAGCGGCAAGACCGGAGCCTTCCTGCTGCCGCTGCTCGAACGCCTGTCCCCCGACGAGCCCGCCGTGCAGGCCCTGATCCTGGTGCCCACGCGCGAACTGGCCCTGCAGGTGGAATACGAGGCCCGCATGCTGTTCGAGGGCACGGGCCTGAACGTGGCCGCCGTGTACGGCGGCGTGGGCTACGGCAAGCAGATGGACGCCCTGCGCGAGGGCGCGCACCTTGTGGTGGGCACCCCCGGCCGCGTGCTGGACCACCTGCTGCGCCGCACCATGAACCTGGACCGCATCCGGGTGCTGGTGTTCGACGAAGCCGACCGCATGCTGTCCATCGGCTTCTACCCGGACATGAAGGAAATCCAGCGCTACATGCCCAAGCGCCGCATTTCCGCGTACCTGTTCTCGGCCACCTACCCGCCCCACGTGCTGAACCTGGCGGGCGAATTCCTGAGCGACCCGCGCATGCTCAGCCTGAGCCACCAGCAGGTGCACGTGGCCCAGACGCAGCACCTGTATTGCGAAACCAAGCCCATGGACAAGGACCGGGCCCTGGTGCGCATCATCGAGTCCGAGAACCCCACGGCGGCCATCGTGTTCTGCAACACCAAGGCCAACGTGCATTACGTGACGGCGGTGCTGCAGGGCTTCGGCTACAACGCCGACGAGCTTTCGGCCGACCTCACCCAGGTCAAGCGCGAACAGGTGCTGGGCAAGCTGCGCCAGGGGGCCGTGCGTTTTCTGGTGGCCACCGACGTGGCCGCGCGCGGCATCGACATTCCCGACCTTTCGCACGTCATCCTGTACGAGCCGCCGGAAGACCGCGAATCGTACATCCACCGCGCGGGCCGCACCGGGCGCGCCGGTTCGGCGGGCACGGTCATCTCGCTGGTGGACATCATCCAGAAGCTGGAATTGCAGCGCATCGCCAAGCACTACAAGATCGACATCCAGCACCGGCCCACGCCCGACGACGAAACCGTGGCGCGCATCGCTGGCGACCGGCTGACCGCCCTGCTGGAAGCGCGCCTGCGCGCGCGCACCGGGCTGGAACGCGAACGGCAGCAGCGCTTCGCGCCCCTGGCCCGCGCCCTGGCCGGTGACGAAGAGCAGCTTGCGCTGCTGGCCATGCTGCTGGACCAGTACTACCAGGAAAGCCTGCACGCTGCCCCGCCCATGCCCGCCACGGCCCCGGCCCCGCGCACGGACCGCCGCCGGGACGAACGGCGGGAGGAAGGCCGCCGCGACGAACGCGACGGGCGACGGGACGAGCGCGACGGGAGACGGGACGAACGTCGCCGGGACCGCGACCGCCGGGACGAACGCCGCGACGAGCGCGATGCGCGCCCCGAACGTCAGGAACGCCACGAGCGTCAGGACGCCCCGGCGGCACCGGCCGCCAAATCCCCCGTGGCGACTGACGAAGCCGCTCGTGCGGACGGCGCGGAGCAGCGCCAGGAGCCGCGTGAAGACGGGCAGGCCCCGCGCGAAGGCCGCCGCCGCTCGCGGCGCGGCCGAGGCCGCAAGCGCCGCCGCGAGGCGGAAGCCCGCGCCGGGCAGGACGCCGAACTGGCCCTGCATGACGGCGAATCCGCCGGAGATGCGGACGACGACCAGTTCGACGCCCCCGACATGATCCCGGGCATGGACACGGACATGGACACGACTCCGGCCGCCCCCAGGGCGCCGAAGGCCGCCGCGTCCGTGACGCCCGAGACTGCCGAGACCCCCGAGGCCCCCAAGGGCCCCAAGGACGAAGACGCCCCGGCCAGCGAATCCCCCAGCAAGGGCAAGCGCCCGGCCAGGGGCAAGGCTACGGGCCGCGCCGCCAAGGCCCCCGTGGCGGCCGACGAAGCAGTGGTTGCCGATGCCCCCGAAGCCGCGCCCGCTGCCGCCGCACCGGATGACGACGCCGAAGCCGCGCCCGCGCGCGGCAGACGGCGCGGCAGGGGCGGCAAGGCCGATGCCCCCGACAAGGCTGAAAAGGCAGACAAGACGGACAAGGGCGACAGGGCCGGGAAAAACGCCAGACCCGCATCCGCCAAGCCCTCGCAGTCCAAGACCCCGGCCCGCAAGCCGGTGGAGGACGATGACGACGCCATGCCCCTGCTGCTGGAGGACTACCTGAGCGAAGACGACGACGATCGTCTGGACGACGTTCGCGGGTCCTCGACGGCGGTGGGCAGCGTGTTCGGCCAACGGCTTCCCACGGGGGCCAAGCCGCAGCCCCAGCCCAGGTCCCGCGCGGCGGCCAAGCCCAAGGCAACCACCGTGCAGCCCGTGCAGCCCGTGCTGACCGAGGCGCTGAACGCCTTCGACGACGCGGACGACGACCTTGATGGCGGATTCGACGGTCCCGATGGCGGGGACACCGCGACGCCCGGCAACGAGGCCACGCCCGCCAAGCGCCGCAGACGCCGCCGTCGCAAGAAGCCCGCCGGGGCAGCCGAGGGCGAGAAGACCGCCGGTGCGCGCGACACGGAGGCCGACGCCGAATGAGCGCCGGTCCACTGCCGGGCATCAGCGCATCGCCCGCCTACACCATCGACGAGGTGCTGGACAACTTCGCCGCCCTGCTCGGTTCCTTCGATTTCACGCCGGAGATCGACGCCATGGGCATCGGACGCATGCAGTTCCTGCGGCGCAAACGCGCGCTGCAGGACCTGCGGGCCCTGTTCATCGCCCTGTGGCGGCTGGCCCTGCGCAAGTCATTCCCGGACGACGGCGATGTTATCTTCGAGACGTTCCTGGAGCGCTACCAGCAGACCCCTTCGCGGGATTCCGCCCGCAAGGACGCCGCCGCCATGGTGGAAAAGGTACGCGCCTACGTGGACATGCTGGACCACAAGGGCGACGCCGACTTCTCCGAGGCGGCGCACCACCTGGTGTCGCTGCTCTCGCTGGGCGACGCCGAGGCCAAGGCCCTGCGCCTGCGCCTGGCCCTGCACATCCGCTCCACGTACAAGCTGATCTTCGACAAATTGATCTAGGCTCGGGCTGCAATCAGCCCCTAGTACCGACGATACGACAAAGGGGAGGAACCGCGAGGTTCCTCCCCTTTTCATTTCCAAGGGATACATCACTTTTCACCAGACTCGGATACCCCGTCGTGCTGGTTGTTTGCAGGGGGTGCGTCACAAGCAGGAATTTTGTTCTCTGCCAAGGAAGAACAGTTTTTTATGGAGGGAGTGTACTCTTCTCGTACTCGACCGGAATAAAAAGCTGTTCTGACGCAGGCAGAGGGCAAAAGGACGCTCGTGACGCACCCCCTAGAATTCCCAGCCAGCGGAAAGGCCGACGAGATGCGCATCCCCGTCGTGGAAGCGCACGTCGTAGATGGTGTTCTTGCCTTCCACCTCGCCGTCGCGGCCCTTGATCCACAGGTAGGTGTACGAAACGTCCACCCGCCACGGGCCGTCGTGCACGCCCACGCCCAGGCTGTACAACTGGCGGTCGTTGGCGGGCACCAGAAAGTCCAGGCGGTCGGGGTTCACGGGTTCGCAGTCGTAGACGTAGCCCGCGCGCAGATCCACCATGTCGGTCAGGCGGTATTCCACGCCCGCGCCCAAGCGCCACACGTCGCGCCATTCGGTGGTCTTCAGACTTTCGGTGGTTACCGGGGTCACGGGTTCATTGTAGCGGATGCGCAACTCGTCGTAACTGCTCCAGAAGGTGCGGGTCACGTCCACAGCCACGCTCCAGCGGTTGTCCGGCTCCCACGCCACGCCAACGCGCACTTCGCCCGGCAGGGTCACGGACCCTTCCGCGCCCGTGCTGTTGAACCATGTGGACGGCACGGCCGCGCCGTTCTTGTCGAAGGTGGCCCGGCCTTCCAGGTCCTGCTTGATGGGCGTGCGGAAGCTGGCCCCCAGGGCCACGCTGTCGGTGGCCTTCCACCACGCGCCGCCGTTCAGGCCGAAGCCGGTGGCGTCGCCCCTGACCCGGCCGTCGATGTCGGTGGCCCCCACCGTGGTGGCCTGGCGCTGGTCGTAGTCGAACCACATGGCCTCGATGCCCATGCCCAGGGCGAAGTTGCCGTGGCGCACGCCCAGCACCGGGTTCACCGACATGGACTTGATGCTCACCGACTGCAGGTCGTTACGGGCCGCCCAGTCGCTGGGATATTCCGTGCCCAGGCCGAAGCGCGAGAAGGTGCCCACGCCCAGAAACAGGTTGTCGTTGATCTGGGTGGTGGCGTAGGCGTGCGGAATGGTCCACATGTTGGATTCCGCATCGGTGGTGCTTCCATTGACGTCCACGGACACCTGCGGGGCCACCACCGTGACCCCGGCCAGGGTCTGGGTGCCTTCCAACTGGGTGACCAGGGCGGGGTTGAAGGCGATGGAAGAGGGGTCGGCGCGGCGGGCGGTCATGGAGCCGCCCAGCGCATTGCCCCGCGCGCTGAATTCGTACATGGCGAAGCCCGCGGCCTGGGCAATAGACGACCATGCCGCGACGCAAAGCATCGCGGCCAAGAGAACGCGGAACACGTAGCCTCCGGTTTGGAATGCGGCCGGACACGGCCGTGCGACAGCCCGGCGCGCACGCCGCCCGAAACCGGGCCGCGTTCCCTCGCGCGCCGAAGGCGGGCGGCCTGCGCCGCCCCTGTCCACATCATGTTGTGCCGAGCGGAAACATGTAGAAACATTTGCCCGTGATGGCAAGGAAGAAGGCTTAGACGGGCGCGGCGTTGCAGCGGGGACAGGGCGAGAAGGCGCAGGGCCGCCGGGCAAGCGAAAATCCGATGCTCGGCAGGTGGGCGGCGCAACGCACAACGCCGCGTGGGAAGGCGCGGCGTGACCGACAAATGGCGAGGCCGGGGGAAGCGGGAACGGGCAGACGCGGAAAGACCGGGGGCAGGTCCGTCGGGTGATACGCCCTAGGTGGTCACGTGGCGCTGGTCCACGGGCAGACGCAGGGTGAACACCGTGCCCCGGCCCGGTTCCGAATCCACGGTGAAGGTGCCGCCGTGGTTGGTGGTGATGATGAAGTACGACACCGAAAGCCCAAGACCGGTGCCCTCGCCCACGCTCTTGGTGGTGAAGAACGGCTCGAACACCCTGCGCCGCACGTCCTCTTCCATGCCGGGGCCGTTGTCGGCCACGTCGATGCGCACCATGCCGCCCTCGCGCCGCAACGTCACCGAGATGCGCGGCGGATCGGACCTTTCGCCGCGCAGGTGCATGGCCTGGGCGGCGTTTTTGAACAGGTTCAGCAGCACCTGCTCGATTTCGGTGGGCATGCACGGCAGGTCGGGCAGGTCGGCCGCGAAGTCGCGCACGATGTCGATGTGCCGGAAGTCGTACTTCTTCTTTAAATCGTAGTCGTTGGCGGCCAGTTCCAGGGTGCGGTCCACCAGATAGGGCAGCGACACCCGCTGCCAGCGCGATTCGCTGCGGCGGCTGAATTCCAGCATGTTGGAGACGATGTTGGCCGCGCGGTTGCCCGATTCGCGGATGCCGTCCAGAAACCGCAGGATGCCCCGCCTGTCGAGATAGGCGCGGATGGCGTCCATGGAGCAGCCCGACTCTTCCGCCGCCACCACGTTGGGGGCGAAGTCCGGGTCCAGCCTGCGCTGGATGTTCTGCGCCCCCTGCAGGATGCCGCCGAGGGGGTTGTTGATCTCGTGGGCCATGCCCGCCGCAAGGCCGCCCACCGAGAGCATCTTCTCGGTCTGCACCATCATTTCCTCGATGCGGATGCGCCCGGTGATGTCGTCCAGCCGCACCACCGCGCCGAAGCTGCCCCGCGAGACCACGGGATAGATGACGATGTCGAAGTAGCGGGTGACGCCGGGGCCGGGCACGGGGGTCTTGTCCAGCGAAATGGTGCCGCCCTCGGCGATGGACCGGCGGATTTCGTCCAGCAGAAAGCCGAAGTCGGGCAGGGCCTCGCCCACGGGGCGTCCCAGCACCGCGTCGCGCGACTGGCCGGTGATGCGCTCCGCCGTGCGGTTCCACAGGGTGATGCTGCCGGACTGGTCCACCCCCACGATGAGCGAGGGCATGGCGTTCAGGATGTTGTCGAGGTTGTTCTTGGCCTCGCGCAGCTCCTGTTCCACTTCCTTGCGGGTGGTGATGTCGGTGTGGGCCCCGGCCATGCGCACGGGCACGCCGTCGGCGTCCCACAGGGCCGCGCCGCGCCCCAGGATCCAGCGGTAGCTGTCGTCCTTGTGGCGCATGCGGTATTCCACCTGGAATTCGGGCACGCGGCGCGCAAGGTAGTCGTCGTGGGCGTGCAGCACGGTATCGAGGTCGTCGGGGTGCACCCGCGTCTTCCACTCGTCCAGCCGATTGGGCACCTCGTGGTCGTCGTAGCCGATGATGGACTTCCAGCGGGGCGAGAAATAGACGGTGTTGGCCACGAGGTCCCAGTCCCAGATGCCGTCGCTGGTGCCGGCCACCACCAGGGCGTAGCGTTCCTCGCTGGCGCGCAGGGCCAGCTCGGTCTGGCGGCGGTTCTGTATCTCGCCCTGCAACTGGGTGTTGATGGCGTGCAATTCGTTCTCGCGCTGCTCCACCTGGTTGCACATGCGGGTGAAGTTTTCGGCGATCTGGGCCAGCTCCGCATGGGCGATGGTGCGCATGTCGTAGGCAAAGTCGCCCCGGGCTATCTGGTCCATGCCCGATTGCAGCGCCTCCAGCGGGCGGCGCAGAAACACGCGCAACAGCACCCCGGTGGAGGCCAGCAGCACCACCAGCACGCTGCCCATGATCAGGGCGCTGGCCTTCAGCAGCCGCTCCAGGCTGCGCCGATAGTCCTGCAGGGTGACCACCATGGACACGCGGCCGATGGTCTCTGACTCGAAGCGCACGACCCGGTCGCGGAACACGGTGGCGTCGGGGTCCGCGCCCTTGCGCACGCGGAACAGGGTATTGCCCTGCGCGTCTTCGATGTGGATTTCGTTGATGAGTTCGTACTGCGCGAACACCGAGCCTATCTGGTCCATGGTGCGCGCGTCGAAGTTCCACATGGGAATGGACAGGATGTCCGCCAGGCGGGTGATGTATTCGTCGGCCTTGCGGTCCACCTCGTGCAGCATGTCGCGCGAAATCTGCACGTAGACGAACGAGAACAGCGCCGCCACCACCACGAGCACCATCACCACGAGGCTCACGGTGAGGTCGCGTGACAGCGAACGCCCCTTGATGATGTCCGGGACGGAAAGTCCCTTGCTGGCGGTGGTGTTGGTCATGCGCGCGTCACGTCCCCGTCGCCTGTTCCAGACCTTCGCGCGCCCGCATCCGCCCGGACCGCGGGCGGCGGCGCATCGGCCTTCCAGTTTCCCACAACGTACACGATGCGACATGCGATGGAAAGAGCGGCAGGGCAACGACGGGGCGGAAATGCGGATGACCCGCGCCGCAGCGGAAAACGGGCCGTGCGGCCAAGGGGGGACGGCACGGTGGGGCGATGCGCGCGCCTGTACCGGCGAACCCGGATGGGACCGGATGGGTCGGCATGGATCCGGACTGAACCGGGCATGACATGATGGGACCGGTGATGGGGGCCGGGCTGTGACGCGGCCCCGTCCGCCGGGTACGCCGCCGCGCGCCCCATCAACCTTGACTCGCCGGGGGTTCTGGGCAAAGTTGTGGCGGCTCCGCAACCGGCATGGCCCCGCCAGCCGGACCCGGCGGCACCGACGCTCCCCACCGCCACTTCCCCCGCATCTGGAGGACGACATATGGGTTTCTTCAGCGCCATCAAGAAACTGTGGACGCCCCGCGAGACGGGCGCGCCCACGCCGGAAACCCCGGCAGCCCAGGCCCAGGCCCCGGCCACACCGGCCCCGGAAGCCGCGCCCGCGCAAGACGCCGCGCCCGGCGCCCCGCAGGACGCCCCGTGGCGGGCCGATCTGGCCCGCGCCCTGCGCCAGTCCGAGCCGCGCCTGTCGGTATGGCTGGGCCACGTGCTGGAGGGTGTCGACGAGGCGGGCGGCGCGCTGTGGGAACGGCTGCGCTTTCTGTTCGCGGCGCTGGAAACCCCGGAGGCCGAGGCCGACGCCTTCATCGCCGACTTCCGGCGCTGGCTTGCCGCCATGGACTACCAGTACGTCCGCGACTTTCGCTCCGAGCTGCAATACCGCCTCGCCCTTGCCCTTGACCTGGAAGACGAGGAGGACGAGCGCAACCGCCTGTTCCTGAAGCTGACCGAGGGCTTGGCGCGCACGCGCGAGCAGATCACCGGCCGCATCGACGCCCTGCTGGCCTCGCATGGCCGCATCGACGCGAAATTCTGGGAAGAGCTGGAAGAAATCCTGATCATGGCCGACGTGGGCTTCGAGCCCGCCACGCAGCTTACCACGCGGCTGAAAGAACGCGCCCGCAAGGCGGGCACCGACGACCCCGCCGCCTTCCGCGATCTGCTGCGCGAGGAATTGCAGGACATCTTCCGCGCGCCGCGCCGCATCGCCGCCGTGACCCCACCCGAGGTGGTGCTGATGATCGGCGTCAACGGCGTGGGCAAGACCACCACCATCGCCAAGCTGGCCCACCGCGCCCGCATGCAGGGCAAGAAGGTGCTCATCGCCGCGGCGGACACCTTCCGCGCGGCGGCCATCGAGCAACTGGAAGTGTGGGCCAAGCGCGTGGGGGCCGACTTTCACGCCAAGTCCGCCGGGTCGGACCCGGCCGCCGTGGCCTTCGAGGCCATGGACGTGGCGCTGGCGGGCGGCTACGACATCGTGTTCGTGGACACGGCGGGCCGCCTGCACACCAAGGTCAACCTGATGGAAGAGTTGCACAAGATCCGCCGGATTCTGGAGCGCAAGCACCCCGGCGCGCCGCACCGCTCCATCCTGGTCATCGACGCCACCACCGGCCAGAACGCCCTCTCGCAGACCAAGCTGTTCAACGAGGCCTGCGGGGTGGACGAGATCGTGCTGACCAAGCTGGACGGCACGGCCAAGGGCGGCATCGTGGTGGCGGTGGCCATGCAGTTCGGCATTCCCATCACCTTCGTGGGCCTTGGCGAAAAGATGGAAGACCTGCGCCCCTTCGACGGCGGCGACTTTGCCCTGGCCCTGCTGGGCGTGGGCCGCGAGGAAGGCCGACCGGAGACCGAATAGGCCGGACGCCGAACAGGCCGGAAGCCCCCGCAACGCATCTCCGGGCGGAATGCACGCGTCTCCCGCACGGGGGCGCGGACATTCCGCCCTTTCGTTTCCCCGCGCGCCCCACGTGACGGCAGACCGGAAACCGGCTATGCCAACAGCACGGGGCGGCGTGGTCCGCCCGCTATTTTCAGCCCGTCAGGTCCAGCCCGTTTCGGCGCGTGCCGCGCCCCTTCTCCCGTGCCCCCGCCAGGAGGACACCCGCATGACCGCAGCCCTGCATCCCACCCCCACCGCCTCGTTGTTGCGCCGCATGGTGTCCAGCCTGCGCGACCCGGTCAGCGGCCTCACCCACTGCATCGGCGCGCTGCTGGCCGTGCTGGGCACGGTGCTGCTGGTGGTGCGCGCCGCCTCTCCCCTCTTGCCGTGGCACGTGGTGACCTTTTCGGTCTTCGGGGTGTCCATGGTGCTGCTGTACACGGCCAGCACCCTGTACCACTGGCTGCCGCTGCGGGAACGGGGCGTGCGCCTGATGCGCCGCGTGGACCATTCCATGATCTTCGTCTACATCGCGGCCACCTACACGCCCATCTGCCTCATCCCGCTGCGCGGGCCGTGGGGCTGGTCGCTGTTCGGGTGCGTGTGGGCGGTGGCCGTGGCGGGCATCTTCACCAAGGTGTTCTGGCTGCACGCGCCGCGCTGGGTGTCCACCGGCATCTACCTGGGCATGGGCTGGATGGCCCTGGCGGGCATCTACCCGCTGGTCATGAACCTGCAGGCCGGGGCGCTGGCCTGGCTGGTGGCGGGCGGCGCGTTCTATTCGGTGGGCGCGGTGATCTATGCGCTGAAGCGCCCCAACCGATTCCGGCACTTCGGCTTCCACGAGATATTCCATTTGTTCGTGATGGCGGGCAGCTTCTGCCACTTCGTGGTCATGTATTCCTACGTCAGCGTGCTGTAGGGGCGGCGTCCCCACGTCCCGCATCCCACGCGGCGCGCACCGCCTCGCGCAGGGCGGCCAGCGCGGGCACCTCGGCCCGCGCGGCGGGCACCGCGAAGGCCAGCGTCACATGCGCCACGGGCCGTTCGCGCAGGGCCAGGCGGCCTTCGGCCACGGCGGCGCGCGCCTCGGCCTCCACCATCACCGTCAGCCCCGCTCCGCCAGCTGCCAGGGCGCACAGGGCGTCCTCCTGCTCCGCCACGGCGGCCACGGTGGGCTCCACGCCCACATCGGCGAACAATCGCTCCATCACCGGGCAGAACGGGCACTCGCAGGGCACCCACAGCCACGGCAGGGCGGCCAGTTCGGCCAGGGTGCCCGATTGCAGCACATCCGCCCATTCCACCGGACCGATGACGTGCAACCCCACCCGCGCCAGCGGCGTCACGACCAGCCCTTCCGGCGCGGCCGCGCCTTCGTCATTCGCCCCCTGATCCGCCAGGTACAGGAACCCCGCGTCCAGTTCCCCGGTCCGCAGGGCGCCCACTACTTCCCAGCTCATGGCGCGCGACAGGCGCAACCGCACGCGGGGCGCGGAGGCGCGCAGCAGGGCGTGCGCCGCGTCCACCCGCAAAAGGTTCGATGCCGCGTGCAGGGCAAGGGTTACCTCGCCCTCGGGCTCGCCGCGCAGGGCCAGAGCGCGCGCCCGCAGTTCCTCGGCCCCGGCCAGCACCGCCCCCGCCCGTTCGCGCAGGTCGCGCCCGGCGTCGGTCAATTCCATGCCGCGAGGGGTGCGCCGGAACAGGGCCACCCCCAGTTCGTCCTCCAGCGCGCGGATGTGCGCGCTGACGGCGGGCGGGCTGGCGTGCAGCCGTTCCGCCGCGCGGGTCAGGTTGCCGGTGTCCGCCACCACGGCGAAGGTGCGCAGCTGATAGAGTTCCATGCATCCCCCTGGGCCTGGCCCGTGCCACAGCCCGCCTTCTGCTTTTCCGAACCCGCCACCGGAACATGCGAATGGCCGCGCGGTCGGGGCGGGCGTACATTCCGGCATCCGACGGCCACACGAAACATGCAGGAGGACGCAAATGGGATGCAAGGGCTATTTCGACGCCGTGGCGGACAACTGGGACACCCTGCGCGCGGGGTTCTTTTCCGAGGCCGTGCGCGAGGCCGCCTGCGCGCGCGCCCCGCTGGCCCCCGGCCAGACGGCGGCGGACGTGGGCGCGGGCACCGGCTTCGTCACCGAGGCGCTGGTGGCGCGCGGGGTGGGCGTCATCGCCATGGACGCCAACGCGGCCATGCTGGACGTGCTGCGGCGCAAGCCGTTCGCGGCGGGCGGCCAGAACCTGCCCCCGGTGGACTGCCGGGTATGCGAGGGTAACGCCTTGCCCCTGGCCGACGGCGGGGTGGACCACGCCTTCGCCAACATGTACCTGCACCATGCCGACGACCCCGGCGCGGCCCTGCGCGAAATGGCCCGCATCGTCCGGCCCGGCGGCCGGGTGGTGCTGACCGACCTGGACCTGCACGACAACGCCTTTCTGCTGCGCGAACACCACGACCGCTGGCCGGGCTTTCGGCGCGATGACGTGGCGCGCTGGCTGGGCGAGGCGGGGCTGCGCGACGTGCGCGTGGAGGACGCGGGCGGCGCGTGTTGCGCCACATCCGCCTGCGGGTGCGCCAGCGCCAGCATCGCCATCTTCGTGGCCTCGGGCACCCGGTAGGGCCGCCGTTCGCCATCCCGCTTCCGAAACGGCACGGGGCGGAAGAGCCTGCGCTCTTCCGCCCCGAAAAAAGCACCGCCGGGCACGCCCGGCCCGCGCGGCTACACCGTGAAGTCGATGGCCTTGCGGCTGGCCACGATCTTCTTGATGAAGTCCACGCACTTTACGTGCTCGGGGTGTTCGGCGTAGGCCTTAAGCCCTTCGGCGTCGTCGTGGGTGGACACCAGGATGATCTGCACCGGCTCGGTGGTGGTGCCGAGGAAGGTGGTGCTCACCTCCAGCCCCTTCAGGCTGGGAATCTTGCCCATGAGCGGGTCGAGCATGGCCTTCATCTTGGCGGCGTTCTCGGCGGCGGAAGCGCCTTCGGCCTCGTCCTTCAGGGTCCACCAGACGATGTGCTTGAGCATGGGAAACCTCGTGCGGCGTTGGGGTTTGGATGGTCCCTCCGGTATGCGACACGACGGGCTGCGCGGTCAACCGGCAGGGGCATGCGTGCCCCTCACCGCTGGCTGACGCGCTCGCTGCACCCGGCAAAAGCGCGGTCCGCACATTTCCCGCGCACACGACCGGACACCCCGCCCTGCCCCTGTCCCGTGTCTGCCCCTCTCCATGCCACCACCCAGCCCTGCCTGCCTCACCTGCCCGGCCCGCCACTGCAACGTCCCCTGCCCGTTCGCCCGCGTGACGTTTCGGCGGCACGCCGCACCCCGCGCCCCCTGCCGCGTCGCATGGGATTGCGGCGAATCCGGCTTTGCCGTACATCCGTGAAGTCCCACATGAAGGAGCTTGCATGGAGTTGCAGACGCTTACCCTCAGGCGGGTGCTGGAACGCAGCGCCGAACTGTTCGCCGACCAGCCCGCGCTGTCGCAGATTGGCGGCACGCCGATAACCTTTCGCGAACTGCTCGAACACGCCACCACGGTTTCCGCCCTGCTGGCGGAAAAGGGCGTGGCGCGCGGCGACCGGGTGGCCATCCTGTCCGAAAGCATGCCCAACTGGGGCATCGCCTATTTCGGCATCACCGCCATGGGCGCGGTTGCCGTGCCCATCCTGCCGGAATTCCACGCCGATGCCGTGCACCACATCATCCGACATTCGGAATCCAAGGTGGTGTTCGTATCCGAGCGGCTGTTCACCAAGCTGGAGGACGGCCAGTTCGATACCCCGCTGGAGCTCATC
Source organism: Desulfovibrio sp. A2 (assembly GCF_000226255.1). Lineage (GTDB taxonomy): Bacteria > Desulfobacterota > Desulfovibrionia > Desulfovibrionales > Desulfovibrionaceae > Cupidesulfovibrio. Next base: position 4,926 of record NZ_AGFG01000052.1, on the reverse strand, counting down.
CAGATAGAGAATTTCCACCCCGTCCAGCAGGGGGCCACGCGCGACAAGCTGCGCGACCTGAAGGAACGCGGCCTGCGAGAATTCCGCCGCCTGCGCGACAAGGCTATGCGCCTCACCCACCTGGCCCCGGAAGAGCCGGGCGAGGACGACGTGGCCGCCATCATCTACACGTCGGGCACCACCGGCCATTCCAAGGGCGTGGTGCTTACCCACCGCAACATAGTTTGGGACGCGGACACGGTGAAGACCATCGTGCAGTTGGCCCCCGGCGACCGCATGCTGTCCATCCTGCCGCTGTCGCACACCTACGAATGCACCCTGGGCCTGGTGCTGCCGGTGCTGAACGGCGCGCACGTGCACTACATGGACAAGCCGCCCACGGCGCGCGCCCTGCTGCCCGCGCTGGCCCAGGTGCGGCCCACGGCCATGCTGTCGGTGCCGCTGGTCATCGAGAAGATCTTCAAGTCCGCCGTGCTGCCCAAGTTCACCGATACCTGGCTGAAGCGGCGGCTGTACGCGCTGCCCTTCGTGCGGCGCAAGCTGCACGCCATGGCGGGTAAGAAGCTGTTGCAAACCTTTGGCGGCGCGTTGCGCATCTTCTGCATCGGCGGCGCGGCCATCGCGCCCGACGTGGAACGCTTTCTGCGCGAGGCGGGCTTTCCCTACGCCATCGGCTACGGCCTGACCGAAACGTCGCCGCTGGTGGCGGGCTGCGGCCCGGCGGACACCCGCCTGACCGCCACCGGCTGGCCCCTGACCGGGGTGGAGGTACGCATCGACGCGCCGGACCCGGCCACCGGCGAAGGCGAAATACTGGTGCGCGGCCCCAACGTGATGCGCGAATACGCCAAGGCCCCGGAGATCACCGCGTCCGTCTTCACCGAGGACGGCTGGTTCCGCACCGGCGACCTCGGCAAGTTCGACCGCGACGGGTACCTGTACATCAAGGGTCGGCTGAAGAACGTCATCGTGGGCCCCAGCGGCGAGAACATCTACCCCGAAGAGGTGGAGGCGGTCATCCAGCAGTCGCCCTACGTCATGGAATCGCTGGTGTTCCAACTGGACGGGCGGCTGGCGGCGCGCATCCACCTGGACTACGCGCGGCTGGACGAAGAGTTCGGCGGCCTGCCCGCCACCAAGGCCCGCGACAAGGTGGAGGCCCTGCTGGAAGAGTTGCGCAACGACGTGAACACCAAGGTGTCCACCTTCGCGCGGCTGCACAAGGTCATCGAGCAGACCGAACCCTTCGAGAAGACGCCCACTCACAAGATCAAGCGCTATCTGTACGTGGAGCAGTAGGCGGCCAGACAGGCGACCAGACAGGCAGACGCGGGGCAGGCACAGGGCGGAGACGAGCCGGGCCGCAGCGGCGGTCAAATTTCTTGGCCGCCCCACGGAACCCGGCACGGCAGGTTCAACTTCCTGCACGCGAAGCCCACGCCCAGTCGGGAGCGCACGAAACGACAAATATCTTTCACATCAACATGTTACGCACAACTCTGCATGCTCGCCACCCTTTGGCACGCCGCGTGCAATAACCAGAACATCCTTCCTTTCTTTGCATGACGCAGAAATCGGCTTGCGGGCGGTCCGCAAGCCGTTCTGCGTTTTGACCCCCGCCATTCCCTTCAGACATGCTTTTCAAGCAACGCGCTCTGCGATATCCGTCAGTCTGACGGACACACTCTGCCCGCGCCCCCGCGGCACGACCGGCCATATCATGCGTTTCTTCCGCAGCGGAGCGCCCCGCGCCTCCGCTTCCGACACCGCAGCTTCCGCCTCCGGGGCGGACGCCGCCTTTCTTCCGCCCGGCGACGGGCGGGGTGCTGGCGTGCGGCCCGGCACCGGCCCGACAAGCCCGTCCGGTGCGCCAGGCCCGCAGGGCGAGAGCGCGTCCGTCCATGGCGCATGGGCCGATGACGTGCTGGCGCATCGCTTCTCCAGGGTGGACCGCACCCATCCGCTGCTGGCCGAACTGGCCGCCTGGGCCCGCATCCGGCTGCTGCGCGACGCCGAGGCTGCCGCCCGGCTGGGCCAGTCGCCGCCACCAGCGGGAGGCATGCCGGGGACCACGGGAGCCGGTGCAACCGCCGCCTCACCCTCCGCCACGCGGCCATCGCGCCCCCCGGCGCCCCTGCCGGAAACGCCGTCGCTGGCCGCGCTGCTGGCCCGCCGCCCGGCCCTGACCACACCGCCAGAGGTGGTGCAGCGCCTGAGCGCCGTGGTGGGCTCCGAAGACGCCACGCCGGACGACGTGGCCGAAATCATCCTGCACGACACCTACCTTACCGCCGCCGTGCTCCGCATCGCCAACAGCCCCCTGCACGCCCCGCTGGTGCCGGTGGAGTCGGTGCAGCGCGCCGTGATGCTGCTGGGCATGCGCCAGATTCTCAGCCTGGTCGCCGCCGCGTCGCTGATGCGCCTGATGTCCCCGCGCGACGTGGCCGCCCGGCGCACCTTCTGGCGGCACGCCGCCTGTTCGGCCACCGCCGCCAGCGCTCTGGCCGTGGCCTGCGGGGGCGATCCGGCCCGAGCCTTCGTGGCGGGCATGCTGCACGACATCGGCCATCTGCTGCTGATGGGCAACCTGCCGGACATCGCCGCCCAGGTCTCGCGGCGCGCCCTAGACGCGGGCGTCCCCATCCTGACGGCAGAGCGCGAACTGCTGGGCTACGACCATTGCGACATCGGCCGCCGCCTGCTGGACCACTGGAGGCTGGGCGATGCCGTGGCCGAGGCCGCCGGGCTGCACCATGGGCCAGACTCCGCCGGTTGGAGCGACATCACCGTGCATGTGCATCTGGGCGACTTCATGGCCGTGGCCCTGGGGCACCATATGCCGGGCGACGAACTGCTGCGACCGCCCGCCCTCGGCGCGCTGGAGCGGCTACCGTTGACCCCGGCGGCGTTTTCCTCGCTGGTGGGGCACGTGCTGGCCGACACCGAGGCCATGGAGCAGGCCCTGTTCGGAGACGGGGCGTCCTGACCGGCGGCGCGGCTCCGGAGCCGGAGTGGCCCCGCGCCACAGGCCGCACGCACTCCAGCCGCAGCCCGCTCACTTCCCCCGCTTTTTCCCTTCCCGCAAATACCACGGCGGCGTGCACGGTGTTCCCGTCCACGCCGCCGATCATTTCATCTTGTGCGGCATACGCAGGGGCGTAGCGTTTCCGCCGCCAGCCCCGCCCGTTCAATCACGGCCTACTTGCGCGCCGCCACCTGCATGGCCGCCTGCATCCGCGCCTGCGGCCCCACCAGCACCCCGGCCGTCAGCAGGCCCGCCAGCAGCCCCCAGAACGACGAGCCCACGCCCAGCAGGCTCACCCCGGACACGGTGACCAGAAAGGTGACGATGGCGCTTTCCCGGTACACCGGATCCTCCGTGGCCTGGGTCAGCCCACCCAGAAACGCGCCCAGCAGGGCAAGGCCGGAAACCACGGCCACCAGCGCCTGCGGCAGGGCCGTGAACAGTCCCACCAGCGTGGCGCCAAAGGTGCCCACCAGCACGTAGAACCCGCCGCAGAAGATGCCCGCCCAGTAGCGTCGGGCAGGGTCCGCGTGGGCTTCCGGCCCGGTGCAGATGGCGGCGGTGATGGCCGCAAGGTTGATCCCGTGCGAACCGAACGGCGCAAGCAGGGTGGAAATCACACCTGTCCACGTCACCAGCGGGCTGCCGGGAGTGTCGTAGCCGGATGCACGCATCACCCCAAGCCCCGTAGCGTTCTGCCCGGCCATGGCCACCACGAACAGCGGCACGCCAAGCCCCAGCAACGCCCCCACGGTGAAGTGCGGCGTGGTCAGCACGGGAATTGCCGGCGCGGCGCTTACCGCGCCGAAGGAAAGCTGACCAAAGGCCGCAGCCACCAGCAGCCCCGCCAGCAGCGGCAGTAGCACCGCGTAACGCGGGGCCACCCTGCGGGCCGCCAGCCACACCAACAGCATGGGGCCAACCAGCAGCGGCGCAGCCTGGGCGCGGGTGAACACGTCCACGCAGAACCGGAACAGAATGCCCGCCAGCATGGCCGACACCACCGGCTTGGGAATGCGATCCATGAACGCCGCGAACAGCCCGGTGGCCCCGAACACGGTGATGCCCACGCCCACGGCGATGAACGCCCCGATGGCCTCGGGGTAGCTGTAGGCGGTCCATCCGGCGGCCAGCAGCGCCGCGCCGGGGGTGGACCACGCGGTGATCACCGGCACCCGGTAGCGCAGGCTGAGGCCGATGCCGGTCAGGCCGCTGCCGATGGAAATGGCCCAGATCCAGCTGGAAAGCTGGCCCTGCGACAGGTGCGCCGCGTCGGCGGCCTGGAACATCAGTGCGGCGGGCCCGGCGTAGGAGACGATGACGGCCACAAGGCCCGCCACGAGCGCGGAGAGCGACGATTCGGACAGGATGCGCTTCAGCATGCGGACCTCCTGCGTTCGGAGCCGGAAATGGAACGGGAGAGGGCAGAGAAGATGCCCGCGAACAGATGCGCGAAGGAAACGCGGAGAAGGAGTCGGCTCGCGACGTCACGGCCAAAGACGCCATCAGCGCAACACGGCGCGCCAGCACGGAACGCCGCAAACGCATGCGCGCTGCGGCCGCCTGCGGCCTCACCGCCGCTACCTGTAAGGAAAAGAAGTGCGCGAAAAGCCATGAATGACCACATGGGCGGCCTCCGGACAGGCTTCCCCGTCCGAACGGGGAAGGTCGATGTCGGCATCGTGTCCGATGCGGCCCAGGCGAGCGGCGCTGACGGATTCCGCGCTCCCTCGTGGTGTTGCTCCACTTTCTCGCCAGTCGCGCGGAATGAAATGGGTAAGGCCCGGTGCTAGCACCGGCGGCGTAGCAGCGTCAAGACGGACGGGAAGCTTGACGGCCTCGCGCACGCCGGGCGCGACGTTTTGCTTTCCGTCCCCCAGCCCGCGCCCTGGCTCCATTCT
>NZ_AGFG01000053.1 GCF_000226255.1 Desulfovibrio sp. A2 | reverse complement strand
GCCCGAAACGGACGAGGACGACGCGGACGGCGCGGGAGAACCGGCGGATGACGCCGGGGACGACTTCGAGGTTTCCGTGGGTGAAGGCGAAAACGCCGAAGCCGGCGGGGAAACCGCCGAAGCCGAAAAGAAAGGCCCCGCCTACGACCCCACCCACTTGCGCCTGGCCATGCTGGGCCGCCCCAACGCGGGCAAGTCGTCGCTGGTCAACGCCCTTACCGGCCAGCAGCGCATGATCGTCAGCGACGTGGCGGGCACCACCCGCGACAGCGTGGACGTCAGCTTCGAGTCGGGCGACCGCACCATCACCTTCGTGGACACGGCCGGGGTGCGCCGCCGTTCGCGCATCACCGATTCTGTGGAGCGATTCAGCGTCAACGCCTCGCTCAAAAGCACCACCAAGGCCCACGTCACCCTGCTGGTGCTCGACGCGCTGCAAGGCGTCACCCAGCAGGACAAGCGCCTGGTGGACCTGCTGGACGAACGCAAGACGCCGTTCATGGTGCTGGTGAACAAGATCGACTTGGTGCCGCGCAAGCTGATGCCGGATCTGGAGGCGTCGTTCAAGGGCATGCTGGAATTCTGCTCCCACGTGCCGCTGCTGTACGTTTCCGCCAAGTCGGGCAAGGGGCTTGCCCCGGTGTTGTCCATGGCCGAGCGCATCCGCGCCGAGTGCCACGTGCGCGTGGGCACCGGCCAGCTCAACCGGGCCATGGAAGAGGTGCTCACCCGCCACCAGCCCCCGGTGGTGCGCCGCCTGCGGCCCAAGTTCTTCTACCTCACCCAGGCGGAGACCAACCCGCCCACGTTCGTGTTCTTCGTCAACGATGCCGACCGTATCCAGACGCCGTACGCCCGCTACGTGGAAAAGGCCCTGCGCAAGATGTTCCGCATCGAGCACGCGCCCATGCGGGTGCGCTTTCGCTCGTCGCACAAGAAGAAAGGCGAATAGCGGACGCCCCGCGCCAAGACGCGGCACAGCCTGCCGCAACCGTCCCTAACCGTCCCTGGTCCCGGTTTCATCCGCCCCGTACCGTTCCGCCCCGTACTGCCCGTACGGTCCGGACCGGTGCGGGGCGGTTGCGTTTCCGGCCGCATGTGGGTTTTCGCACCTGCCGCGCGGGGCGGTTTTCTCTTCTCTCTCCGCCGCACCTTCACCTTGCGGCCCATCCCGGCTACAGTGCAGGCCGACAGGAGGCCCGCCATGCCCCAACCTTCGCCGACGCCGTCGTTTCCCCCACCCTTTCCGGAACAATTGCTGGAAGTCGCCCACCGGCTGGCCGCCCGAGCAGGGCGGATCGCCTGCCGGGCGAGCGGCTTTCTGGCGCGCCACGTGTCGGGCCGGGCCTTTTTCCGGGCCTTGCTGCCCGCCGCCGCAGGACTGTTCCTGGCCCAGTGCACCATGGCCCCGCTGGCCAACGTCACCGCCGCCCGCGAGCAGGCCCTGCTGGCCGAGGCCCGCGACAGCCGCCTGGCCGCCACGGTGACCGCGCTGGCCCAGGCGCTGGGCGAACTGGCCGCCACCCAGCCCGACGAGGCCGCCCGGCGCGAGCTGCTGGTGCGCGCCGTGGACCCGGTGCGCACCAGCGCCGCCCACTGGGACTACGTGTTCCTTTCGCGCGGCACGGTGAACGTGCACACTCCCACCCTGCCCGATGCGGGCGGCGTGGACTTCGGCGCGGCCACCGACGTGCATGGTGCGCCCTTCGTGCGGCGCATGATGGACACGGCCCGGGCGGGCGGCGGCTTCACCGAATGGACGGCGGACCTTGGCGACGGCCGCACCGAGGCGCGCCGTGCCTACACTCTGGCCGTGCCCGGCACCGACTACTGGCTGGGCGCATGGGCCCCGGCGGACGCGACGCCGCCCGGCGCGCCCGCGCCGGACACACCCGGCCAGCCCGCACCCACGCCGCGCGCCGTGGAATTCCACGCCCTGCGCCTGGGGTGGCTGGCCGCCCTGGGGATGGCCCTGCTGGTGGGGGTGCTGGCCCGCCGCCGCGAGGCCACGGGGCGCTAGGCCGCGCCGCCCCGCCGCCCCGCCGCCCCACCGCCCTGTCACCCTGTCGCCCCGCGGCATGCCCCTTGCTGTCATGCTTCTTTGCCCCGCGCCGCGACACTTTCGTCGCATGGCGCGACATTCCGCGTTCCGCGCGCCGTTTTTGTCGCTTCCGACATCAGGAGCCGCAGCATGAAAAGCCTCGACGACCTCATCCAGTCCGTCAGCAACTCTGGGCACATGGGGGCGGAAGACCGCCAGCCGCCGCCCCCGGCCGACCTGCTGTTCTACGCCCCCTGCCCGGTGAAGCTGGCGGTGAAGGACGCCATCGACGCGCTGGCTGACGCGCACGCTGGTGACGGTGACGCGCTGGCCGTGCACATTCCCATGGGCTGCACCTCGGTGGACCCCTACGACCCGCTGTACCGCGCAACCGACCCCGACCACCTGCCGCAGGTCATCGCCTCCATCGGCTTCGGCGACTTCTTCCGGCGCGGCTTCGTGGAGCGCTTCGTGGATGCGGGCGTGTTCGCCGCGCCGCAGCCCGAAGGCGTCACCCCCATGCACCGCGCGGCGGGCATCGTGGACCCGGACGGGCGCTACCTGGTCTACGGGCTGACCCCGTACATCTTCCTCATCGACCGCAAGCGCCTGGGCGACCTGCCCGTGCCGCGCCGCTGGGCCGACCTGCTGGACCCTAGCTACGCCGGGCAGGTGAACATGTGCGGCGACGGCGACGACATGGCCGACGCAGTGCTGCTGTCCATCCACAAGGATTTCGGCATGCAGGGCATCGCCCGGTTCGCGGCCAACACGCGCGGGCTCATGCATTCCTCGCGCATGGCCAAGTCGGGCGGCGCGCCGCAGGCCGGGGGCATTTACATCCTGCCGTATTTCTTCGCGGAAACCACCCGCCAGCCAGACCACATGCAGACCGTCTGGCCGGAAGACGGCGCGGCGGCCAGCCCCCTGTACATGCTGGCCAAGCGCACCGCCCGGCCCCGGCTGGACCGGCTGATCGACTTTTTCGCCACCGGGTTCGGCCAGATAGAAAGCGCGCGCTGGTTCCTGCCGCTCACCGGGCCGCTGCCGGAAAGCCTGCCGCCGGGGGCCGCCATCAAATGGATCGGCTGGGACCACATCCGCGCAACCGACATCAGCGCCCTGCGCGACCGGCTGAACGGCGAATTCCGCCTGCTGGTCAAGGCACGCGCGGAACAGGGCACGGGGGGCGCGGCATGCGTCTCGTGACCGTGGCTGGGCCGCCCTCGTGCGGCAAGACATCGGTGCTTGCACGCGCCTGCGGGCTGCTGGCCGCGCAGGGGGTGCGCACGGCGGTCGTCAAGTTCGACTGCCTGCAAACCCGCGACGCCGCCGCCTACGCGGCGGCGGGCATCACCGCCGTGGCCGCCCTGTCCGGCGGGCTGTGCCCGGACCACTTCTTCGCCACCAACCTGGAAGAGGCCTGGGGCTGGGCCGCCGGGACAGGGGCGGAGTGTTGCGTCATCGAGACGGCCGGGCTGTGCAACCGCTGCTCGCCCCATCTGCGCGGGGCGCTGGCCCTGTGCGTGGTGGACAACCTGATGGGCATCGACGCGCCGGAAAAGATCGGCCCCATGCTGCGCCTGGCGGACATGGTGCTGGTGACCAAGGGCGACCTGGTCTCGCAGGCCGAGCGCGAGGTGTACCGCCACCGCATCCGCCAGATGAACGGGCGCGCGCTGATCCGCCACATCAACGGGCTGACCGGGCAGGGCTGCCAGGAACTGGCCACGGTGCTCTCCCGCGCGCCGGACATCGCCACGGTGACGGACATGCGGCTGCGCTTCGCCATGCCCGCCGCCGTGTGCTCGTACTGCCTGAGCGAAACGCGCATCGGCGCGCGCTACCAGAAGGGCAACGTGCGCAAGGCCGAGTTCGCCGCCACGCCCCCGCGCGACCCGGAGGGCGAGGCCGCCTACGCGGCGTGCGGAGAAGGCGACGCGGGCGCGGGCACGGCAACGTTCAGGGAGCATCCCCATGGCGACTGACGCACCGGTGCTGCGCACCCTCACCGTGCTGGCCGGGCACGACAAGTCGGGCCGCGCGGAACAGGCGGACGTGGCCTTCCGCCCCGGCGAGGTCACGGCCCTGCTCGGCCCCACGGGATCGGGCAAGAGCCGCTTCCTGCACGACATCGAATCGCTGGCCGCCGCGGACACCCCCTCCGGCAGGCGCATCCTGCTGGACGACGCGGTTCCCGACGCCGACCGCCGCTTTGCCCTGCAAGGGCGGCTGGTGGCCCAGCTGACCCAGAACATGAACTTCGTGCTGGACATGCGCGTGCTGCCGTTCATCCGCATGCACGCCGAAAGCCGCGCCGTGCCCGACCCGGACGCCACGGCGCGCGCGGTGCTGGCGGCGGCCAACGACCTTGCGGGTGAACCGTTCGGGGATGACGCGCAGCTCACCCAGCTTTCGGGCGGGCAGTCGCGTGCGCTGATGATCGCGGACGCGGCCCTGCTCAGCTGGTCGCCGGTGCTGCTGATAGACGAGATAGAAAACGCCGGGGTGGACAAGCGGCGCGCGCTGGACCTGTTGCTGCGCAGCGACAAGATCGTGGTCATCGCCACCCACGACCCGGTGCTGGCCCTGTCCGCCGACCGGCGGCTGGTGTTCGAGCACGGGGCCGTGCGCGCGGCGCTGCACCGCACCACCGAAGAAGCGCGCCTGCTGGCGCACGTTGCGGCCATGGAGGACCAGCTTTCCGACATCCGCGCCCGGCTGCGCCGGGGCGCGCCCGTGGCCTGAACGCCAGGGCTAGTCCGGGGCATCGCCCCCCGTCAGCCGCTCGTACAGATGGCGGGCTAGGTCCTCTTCCCACCAGTTCAGGCGGTCCAGCCGTGTCAGTCCGGCATCGAGGGCGGTCTGCCGCGCCGCGCGCAGTTCCGCGCCCGTGGGGTGGCGGCCCATTTCCGCGTTCCCCACGGCCCGGCCGCACGGCCGGTACTGCCCCATGACGTTGACGTAGGTGCGCGGGGACAGCCCGGCCAGAAAGCGCATCCATTGCGGGGTGCCCGCAAGGCCGCCCGGCAGCACCATGTGCCGCACCAGCAGACCACGCACGGCCATGCCCCGCCCGTCCTGCCCGACCAGTTCGGCCTGTCCGGCCCCTTCGTCCTGTCCGACCTGTTTGGCCAGCACCAGATCGCCCACCTGGCGGTGCATCTCGGCCACGGCCTCGCGCGCCCGCTCCGGGTAGTCGTGCGCGCCGCACCACCGCGCGGCCACGGCCGGATCCCAGAACTTCACGTCGGGCATGTAGATGTCCACCACCCCGTCGAAGGCGCGCAGCGTGGACAGCGCGTCATACCCCCCGCTGTTCCACACCAGCGGCAGCGCAAGCCCGGCGGGCACGGCCACGGCCAGCGCCTCCATGATCTGCGGGGCCACGTGCGAGGGCGAAACCAGATTGATGTTGGCGGCCCCCTGCCGTTGCAGGTCCAGGAACACGGCGGCCAGCTGCTCGGGCGTTGCGCGGTGGGCGCGCGGGGGCTGTTCGCGTTCGTAGCCTTCCGGGGGCTGGCTGATGTCGCGGTTCTGGCAGAACCCGCAGGACAGGTTGCAATGGGTGAAGAACACCGTGCCGGAGCCGGTGGCCCCCACCAGCGGCGCTTCCTCGCCGTGGTGCAGGCAGTAGTCGGCCACCTCGGCCATGCGCCCGGCCCCGCACAGGCCGTGCTCGCCGTGCTGGCGGTCGGCCGCGCAACGGTGCGGGCAGATGTCGCAGGCGGCAAGGCGCGCCACCAGCGCATGGGCGCGACGGGTCAACTCTCCGGGCGGCAGGGACAGGTAGGCGGCGGGCATGGGCACCTCCGGTGTTCCCGCCGTTGTGGCCCGTTTCACGCGGCGATGCAACGCGCGGGCAGAGAAGAGCACGGGCAAGGAAGGGCGCGGGCAAAGCAGGGCGGGGGTGCGGCACGTGAACGCGGGACGGCGAAGACCGCGCCCGCATGCGGAAAACCGGGAAAAAGGCGGCCCCGTTCCGGACGAACCGGCCGAAGGAAATGGGGCAATGCGCCTTGGCGCTGCGGTCCGGAGCCTGCCTAGCCCGTGGGCAGCCCCGGCAGCACCAGCGCGCGGGGGCCGGTAAGGCGGGCCTTGACCCGGCGGTAGGTTTCGGGAAGCACGCCGAAGCGGTAGGACCACAGGGCGCAGCGGTCGCGGGCGTCGCAGGTGCGCACTTCGCTCCGCTCGCCGCCGCAGCAGGCCACGCAATAGCGGCGGATGGCCCGCACCGGGCGCTCGTCGGGCAGGGTCTGGGCGATGAGCGGCAGCGCGCCCGGCAGCGGATCGGCCTGTGCGTCGGCAGGCAAGGACCGTCCCCCGGATGCGCCGGATGCGCCCGACAGGCCAGACGCGCCGGACGCGCGGGACATGGTCTTTGCGTGCGCGCCCACCCTCTGGAGGGCACCGGGGGAATCCGCAGGGTCGGTGGCGTCGGAAGCATCGGGGACATCAAGATCATGGCCACCGGCCGCCTCGTGTCTGCCGCATCCCGCGCCACCGGTAAGGATGCCGGCCAGCCGCCACGCGTACAGGCCGCAGCCCGTGTCCGGGCACAGCCGCACCTCGCGCGCGACACCGCCCTGACAGTCGAGGCAGAAGCGGCGGATGGCGCGGATGGTCTTCACGTGCGACATGGCTCCTCCCCTACACGGTTTCTCCCGCACCCGCCACGGGTTTATGCGCACGGGACGGGCGTTTCCCGCCATTCTCCGCCGGGCGCATGCGCCGCACGTCGCGGGCGCGGCATCCGCATGCCACGCGCCGCACGCTAGACACAACACGGCCCGCACCCCCAAAAGGGCGCGGGCCGTGTTCATGTCTTCACGCATCCGGCAGGGCGCGCCGCCACGGCGCGCCGGGCATCAGGCCTTGTCGGCAGAGCCCGCCGTCAGCTGGTCGATCTGCTTTTCCAGCGCCTTGGCCAACCCGGCCAGCTTCAGCACGGCCCCGGCGGCCTCGTTCATGCCCTCGGCCGTTTCGGACGCGATGCGGCTGATGTCCTCCACCGCGCGGTTGATCTCCTCGCTGGTGGCGGACTGCTGCTCGGCGGCGGTGGCGATGGAGCGCACCTGGTCGGAGTTTTCCTCCGACAGGGCCACGATGCGCTGCAACGCCTCGCCAGACTGGCGGGCCATGCGGGTGGCCTCGTCCACGGCGGCGGCCGCCGTTTCCATACCCTTGATGTTGTTGCGGGCCCCGGCCTGAATGGACTGGATGGCCTGGCCCACTTCCTTGGTGGCGTTCATGGTCTTTTCGGCCAGCTTGCGCACTTCGTCGGCCACCACGGCAAAACCGCGCCCCGCATCGCCAGCGCGGGCCGCTTCGATGGCCGCGTTCAGCGCCAGCAGGTTGGTCTGGTCGGCGATGTCCGAAATCACGTCCATGATCCGACCGATGTCCTCGGCCTGCTTGCCCAGGGACGACATTTCGCCTTGCAGGGTCTGGGCCTGCTCGTGCACCTGGCTGATGGCCACCACCGCGCCGCCGACCACCTTTTCGCCCTCCTGGGCCTTGGACTTGGCCTCTTCGGCGCTGTGGGCGGAACTGCCGGAACTGCGCGCCACCTCAAGCACCGTGGCGTTCATCTCTTCCATGGCGGTGGCGGTTTCGCCCGCGCGGGCAGACTGCCGCTCGGCCCCGGCGGAAACCTGCTCCACCTGGGCGGACAGGGCTTCGGCCGCCAGCGAAACCTGCTGGGCGATGGTGGATGCCTCTCCGGCCACCGAGGTCATGCGCCGCAACAACTCGTTGACCCTGGCTTCCTGCTCGCGGGCTTCGGCCAGGGCGGTTTCTGCGCGGGCCGCGTGGGCGTCTGCGTCGGCACGGCGCTGGTCGGCCTCGTGCATCTTCTGCTTCAGGTTGCCCACCATGGTTTCGATGGCACCCTTCACTTCGCCCAACTCGGCCGAATAGTCGCCCTCGGCGCGGGCGTCCAGCGAACCGGCGGCCACCTGCCCCGCGAACTGGCGGATGCGCAACAGCGGGCCAATGACGCCCCGGTTCAGGATCACCCAGATGGCCCCGAACAGCAGCGCCAGCACCAGCAGGGTCCACCCGGCCACGGCCATGCGCGCCTGCATGACCTGCTCGTGGGCCTTTTGCAGCGAACTGATGACCACGAAGGCCCCGTGGGTTTCCCCCACCTTCCAGCCTTCCTTGGTGCCGCCCACCACGTCGGGCTGACCGGCCTGGTCGCCGTGGCAGAACAGGCATTCCTGGGTCAGCTTGATGGGCCGGAAATAGTAAATCTTGTCCGGCGTGTGGATGACCTTTTCCGCAAGGTTGTCGCGCTCCATCTCCTGCATGGCCGAAAGTTCGAGCGGCGTCGGGGTGTTGGCGGGGTTGCGCGGCTGCACCTTGGGCACCCGGAACTCGTACCCCGCCTGCGCGGCGTTCTGCGCGGCCATGCGCATGGCGGTGACCACGGGCACCGCGTCCATGATCTTGTCGCGGGGCAGTTCCTCGAAGGGACGCATCAGCCCGATTTCGAGCTTGCGGCCCATCTCGTTGCGGGTGGCCTCGGCCATGAGCACCACGGCCCGGCTTTTCTGGAGAATCGCTTCTTCAGCCCCGGTGCGGATGTCGTCCACGCGCTGCCAGGCCATGATGGCGGCCACGATGACCGGCCCGACAAGCGCCACGATGAGGATTTTCCATTTCAGGCTGAGATCGCGAAACATAGCCCCTCCCAGGGATGACGAAACAATGCGCGCCGGGTGTTTTCGGAGCGCCTCACGCGGGCCTAGCTCTATCAGGAATCACTGTCAACAAGCGTAGAGCGAGATTTCATGCGAACTCCCGGCAAGGGCCTGTTTCCATGGGTGCTTATCGGCAGGTTGCCCGCACAAACTTTAGTCGGCACCAAGGATTTCACATGACGCGTGAAGAGGCGTGAGGGTGCTCGAAGACCGTTGCGCATGACGTCGACGCCCTCTGGCGACGGCGTGGAACAGGGGCAGGACGGGGCAGGACGTGGCAAGACCGGCGGCGGCGCATGCAGCGCGAGCAGCAGCGTGGCAGAAGGCTGGCCAAAAAAACGCGGGCGCCGCAAATCGCCCGCGTTGTCCTTGCCAGCCCGTGGGGTTGGCCAGGGCTAGGCCCCGCGCCGCTCCCACAGCTTCATGTCGCGCATCTTCTTGCGCCGCTCGCGCTGCAACGACTTGCAGACCAAGGGCGTACCCTTCTTGTAACCGCATTTCTCACGGTAGGTCTCAGGGGTCAGCCCGTGCGTGCCCAGATGCTTCTTGGTCAGTATCTTGAACGACTTGCCGCACTCGCAACAGGTAATGGACTTTTCCTTGATGGCCTTCTTGGGGTCCATGGCGGCGCCATCGGCGCTTTCAGGCAGCGCACCACCTTCGCTCAGGGTCCGGATGCCTTCCGCAAGGCGCCGGACCATGGTGGTTATCTCGTCTTCGGTCATGGTCCGGACACTGGCCTGGGCCTTCACGATGTCAAGCGCTTCCTTCAGATAATTATCCGTCATTGCCGCTCCTTTGATGAATGATGAACATGATGCGTGCACGAAACTCGTTTCGAACCTACGTCAACACGTCATTCAGGGTCAACTACAATCGGATGCGCTTGCATGCGGTGCAGCAAGGCGCACATCGGAGTGGAGGATCGCCCCCCGCGTCACCTGGATGATGCAGAGTACTCACTGACGCAGTGGCGCATGCGGACTTGCGGCATGTGCAGGTATCTGCACGCCCTCCTGGCACGGATCCGCCAGGCGGCGCCGCACTCGCACTGCGCCCCCGGCGCGCGTCACCGGTCATGCGTGTGGTTCCGCGCCCGGGCCC
>NZ_AGFG01000054.1 GCF_000226255.1 Desulfovibrio sp. A2 | reverse complement strand
GTGGAAGAATTCGAGGAGTGGGGCCCGCTGGAGTTCCCCCCGCGTCTGCGGGGATAGGCCCTTGTGGGCCACATAGGCGGGCAAGTCGTTGCCGTTCCCCCCGCGCCTGCGGGGATAGGCCCGTGTGCGGCCCCGGCGTCTTCATCCGGGTGCGGTTCCCCCCGCGCCTGCGGGGATAGGCCCCAGGCGTTGCCGATCCAGGTTGTGCAGCGGACATTCCCCCCGCGCCTGCGGGGATAGGCCCGGCTGGCAGGGATATCCAGCAGTGAGGATATCGCTCTCCCGCGCCACGGGGATAGCCCCCTCTGCCCCCGACGTTCGTAGCGTCGTGCGCTGTTTCCCCCGCGCTTGCGGGGATAGGCCCCACATGGCCGAAAAGAGCGAGCTTTCCCCAGGTTCCCGCCGCGCCTGCGGTGGATAAAGCGCGTTCAAAAAGTCACTGCTTCGGCCCTCATCTTGACTTCCGAAGTCCTCAAATAGAAGTCCATGAATATAGCAGAATTCCCATCCGGTTCTTAACCCTAGACAATCCACCCGAAAGGATACCTGTCGGACAAAGAAGCTGCATGAAACTTCCAAGGTAGGAATAGGGTAGGAAAAAGAAAAAGCCCTTATGGAAATCTTCCATAAGGGCTTGTCTTTCTGGTTGCGGGGGCCGGATTTGAACCGACGACCTTCGGGTTATGAGCCCGACGAGCTACCGAGCTGCTCCACCCCGCGTCACCTGCGGAATTCGGGTCCGGCGGCGTAGGCAGGGCCTTGCCGTCGGGTCGTTAGAAGTATGCCCGTCGCCCCCCGGTGTCAACAGGAAATCAAAAAAAGGCTGCTGATACTCGCCAACACACCGGCGCAACAGGATAAAAATCTTCACAAAGGTCTGCCGCCAGCGCCAGCATATCGGCACAATCACCGGCTCGGGCATTCACTCCCGGTCGCCCTGCCGTTTCGCCGAGGGGCAAACGGAACAATCTGCGCGTCCACGCCGCCCTCCTGCCTCCGGCCGCCTACCCCCGCAGCACCTTCAGTTCCGCCGTCAGCGGGCCGTCTTCCGGAGCGGTGACCGCGGCGTAGCCGCCCGCGCCCAGCGCGCCGGGGTTCACCACCACGGTCCGCCCGATGCGGTCCACCGCCCGCGATTCGTGGATGTGCCCGCACAGGCACACGTCCGGCTGCACCGCCTCGATGAACGCCCGCACCGCCGGGCTGCCCACGTGCGCGCCGTTGCCCAGCCTGTCGCACAGGCTGTCTTTCGGGGGGGTGTGTATGGCAAGCACCAGCCGGGGCCAGCGGCCCGCCTCGGCCCGCAGCGCGTCCAGCCATTCGGCCAGCCGCGCTTCCGGCACCTCGCTGGGCGTGCCGAAGGGGGTGGGCGTGGAATGGCCCGCGCCCAGCAGGCCCACGCCAGGGGCCAGTTCGCGCGCGGCGCGGTGGATGTTCCAGCCGCGCCCGTCCAGCCAGTCGGTCACCTCGGCCTTGTCCATGTTGCCTATCTGGGCGTGAATGGCCGGGTTGCGCGCGGCAACGGCCGCCAGCACGCGCTCTGCCTGCCGCACGCCGCCCACCACGGTGATGTCGCCGGTAATGATCACGCCCGCCGCCTCGGACAGGCCGGGAATGTCCGCGATGGGCGAAACGTCGTCGTGGATGTCGCCGAACGCTATCCAGTAGGGTGCGCTTTGCATGCGGTGCCTTCCTTGTTAGATTGCGCGACGGGGAGGGAGATGTGGAACGCGGATACCGCCCGCGCCCGCACTCTACACCACGCACCCGCCACCTGACAAAACACCCCGCGGGGGCGTATCGGCGGCGATTCCGGACCACTGCCCAACCCGGTTCCACCACGCACCCGGCACACCGCCCGGCATACCACCCGGCACCCATCATGACGCACTCCACCCCGCCAGACGTCGAAGCCCGGCAGGCCCTGCGCCGCACCATGCTGGCCCGCCGCGCCGCGTTGCCCCCCGAAGAGGCCGCCCGCCTGGGCCATGCCGCGCAGGAAGCCCTGCTGGCATCCCCCGCCTGGCAGGCCGCCCGGCAGGTGCTGCTGTACGTGGCCGTGCGCAACGAAACCGCCACCGCCCGCCTGCTGGACGCCGCCTGGGCCCATGGCAAGCAGGTGCTGCTGCCGCGCTGCGTGACCTCCGCCCCCCAAGCGGACGCCGCCGCCCCCGCCGCCAACTACGACAACGAGATGTGCCTGGCCCCTTGCGCCTGTGCGGCGGACCTCCGGCCCGGGCGCTACGGCATCGCCGAGCCAGCCCCCGACCGCTGCCCGGCCATCGACATGGACGCCGCGCCCGGCTCCGCGTCCTCCTTCGCGCCCGATCTTGCCGTCATCCCAGGCGTGGCCTTCGACCGGCAAGGCAACCGCCTTGGCCACGGCGCGGGCTACTACGACCGTTTCCTGGCCCACCCGGCCATGGCCCGTACCGCCTTGGTGGGGCTGGCCTACGCGTTCCAGATCGTACCGGCGCTGCCCGTGGCCCCATGGGACCGCCCCGTCCACGCACTGTGCACCGAGGAGGGACTGATATGGCTGTAACCACCCCGTCGCTGGCCTTTCCGCCGCTTTCCCGTTCCGGCTCCCCCGCCGTCACCCCTGACGACGTCACCCCGCGCTGCATCCGCTTCGCCTTTCCCGGCGTGCCGGGGGTGCACTGCGCCTTCCAGACCCGGCGCGGCGGCATCTCCGACGGCCCGTGGGCCGGGGGCAACATTTCCTACGAGGTGGGCGACGACCCCGCCGCCGTGGCCGCCAACCGCGCCGCCCTGGCCGCCAGCCTGAACCTGGCCGAATGGGTGGAGGCCAAGCAGGTGCACGGCGATGCCATGATCATCGACCCGGAGCCAGTGCAACTGGCCGCCGCGCTGGCCGCAACCCCGGCGCCCCAGGCCGACGGCCTTGCCACCGCGCGCCCCGGCGTGGGGCTGGTGATCAAGACGGCGGACTGCCAGCCCATCCTGCTGGCGCATGAAAGCGGCAGGTACGTGGCCGCGCTGCACGCCGGGTGGCGGGGCAACCGCATCGGCTTTCCGCAGTCGGGCGTGCGCGCCTTTTGCGAGCGCTACGGATTTCCCCCGCAAGAGGTACTGGCCGTGCGCGGCCCCAGCCTTGGCCCTGCGGCGGCGGAATTCGTCAATTTCGCCGCGGAATGGGGGCAGGACTTCGCCCGCTGGTTCCGCTCGGCCAGCCGCACCATGGATCTGTGGACGCTGACCCGCCACCAGCTTGCAGAGGCGGGCCTGCTGCCGGAGCGTATCTACGGGCTGGACCTGTGCACCCACACCCTGTCCGACGACTTCTTCTCCTACCGCCGCTCCGCCACCACCGGGCGGCAGGCGTCCATCATCTGGATGGAGGGGTAGGGACAGCCCGGCCCGTCACCGCCGGACGCCGCACCACCACCGCATGCGCATCCTGCTTGCCGACAACCACGACAGCTTCACGCGCAATCTCGAACACCTGCTGGTGGCCGCCACCGGCTGCGTGCCCATGGTCGTGCCGGTGGATCGGCTGGAAGAGATCACGGACGGCTGGCCCCATGTCCCCGGCGAGGCGAATCCCGCCGTCCGCTGGGATCTGCTGGTGATCTCGCCCGGCCCCGGCACGCCCGAGGAATATCCGCAGTACGGGCCACTGCTGAGCGGCGAGGCCACGCGGGTGGCGCGCGCGCCCCACGCCACGGACGAAGGGGTGGATGCCCGTCCGCCAGCCGTACCAGCCGCCGCACCCACGCCCCCCTCATCCCCCTGTCCCGTGCCGGTGCCCGTGCTGGGCATCTGCCTGGGGCTGCAGATCATCAACGCCCATTTCGGCGGGGTCACCGCGCCGCTGACGGGCTGCGTGCACGGCAAGCCGGACACGCTGCACTACGCCGGGCAGGTCCGCACCGTGGCCCGCTACCATTCGCTGCACCTGTCCGCCATGGGCGCGGGCATGCGCGTGCTGGCCCGCAACGGGCAGGGGACGGTCATGGCCGCCCGGCACGAATGCCTGCCCCTGCTGGGCTACCAGTTTCACCCCGAATCGTTCCTCACCCCGGACGGGGTGTGGTGGATACGCCATGCGCTGCACGCCCTCGGCCTGCGCTGACGCCGATGCCTTCGCGGCCTTCGCCCTGGCCTGCGCCCGGCAGGGCGCGGACCTGCTGCTGTGCCACCCCGACCCCGGCCACGCGGAATCCGGCGCGGCGAATGTCAGCCCCTCCGCCCAGTTCCCCGGCGCGCCAGACAGCCCCCACGTCCACACCGCCATGCCCCCCGGCTGGACGGTGTGGCCCGGCGACGAGGGCGAAGGCCCGTGCTGCCTCGTCGGCATCGGCCCGCGCGAGGAACTGTGCCTTGGCGACCCCGCATCCGGCCCCCACCACCAGAACCACGAGCCCGGCCCGCACACCGACGCCGCGCTGGCCAGCTTTCTCGGCTTTTCGCCGCCCGGCGATGGCCGGGCAACCGCCCGTGGCCGCCACGACGCCCCCATCCCCTGGCAGCCCGCCCGCGCCGACCACGACATCGCCCTCGGCTTTCTGGCCTATACCTACGGCCTGCCGCGCTTCGGCATCCGCAGCGCCAAGCCCCGCGTGCTGCCGCATGCCCTGCTGCGCCGCTACCACGGCATGGCCCGCTGGAACCCGGCCAACGGCGCGCTGACCCTTTCCGTCCACCCGGACGCGCCAGCAGACCTCGCCGCCCGCTGCGCCCGGCTGCTGGCCGACGCCCCCGCGCCCGCCGCATTCACCGCGCCCTCCGGCCGCGCCGCTTTCACCACCCCAAGCAACTACGCCGTTCTGCCGCCCTCGCCCACCTTTGTCGTCCCCACCGGCTGTATCGCCCTCCAACCCTCGCTGGACCGCGCCGGATACACGGCGGGCGTGCGCGAGGTGCTGCGTCGCATCCGCGCGGGCGACAACTACCAGTGCAACCTGTCCACCCGCTTCGGCCTGCACGCGCCGGGGCTGGACCCGGCGGCCCTGTCGCTGCACCTGTGGCGCACCCGGCCCGCCCCCTTCCACGGGTTGTTCCGGGTGGGCGAGCGCCACGTGGTTTCCGCCTCGCCGGAACGCTTCCTGCGCGTGGATGCGCCGGGCGGCGGCCCGGCCCGCGTGCTCTCGCAGCCCATCAAGGGCACCCTGGCCTTCGGCCCCGGCACCCAGCACCCGGCCTGGCATTCCGGCTTGCCCGGCCTGCTGGCCGCCACCCCCAAGGAACGCGCCGAACTGTCCATGATCGTGGACCTGGTGCGCAACGACATCTCGGCCGACTGCGCCTACGGCAGCGTGGCCGTGGCCCGCCACTGCGCCACCTTTCGGGTGGGCGGCGCGGCCAGCGGCCTCGTGCAGATGTATTCCGACGTCACCGGCACCCTGCGGCCTGACCGCACCTGCCTGGACCTGCTGCTGTCCGCCTTTCCCGGCGGCTCGGTGACCGGCTGCCCCAAGCGGCGCACGCTGGAGATCATCGAGGCCGGGGAGCCGCACAGCCGAGAGGTATACTGCGGCAGCCTGCTGGCCATGGCCGACGCCCGCGCCATGGACGCCTCCATCGCCATCCGCACCGGCTGGCACGACGCGGCCACCGGCCGCTTCGAACATTGCGCGGGCAGTGGCATCGTCGTGGACTCGGACCCGGAAAGCGAATACGAGGAGACATGGGCCAAGGGGGCCAACTTCCGGGAGGTATGCGCATGATCCACTGGCAAGGCGGCGCGTTGCACGAGGGCGGGGTGCGGCTGGACATCGGCAGTCCGGCCTTCCGGTACGGGGCGGGGTTCTTCGAGACCATCCTGTGGAACGGGCGCGCGCCCAGCCGCCTGGCCGCGCACCTGGCGCGGCTGGAGGCCAGCCTGGCCCACTTCGGCCTTTTCGCGCAGCCCGTGGACTACGACTACGTCATCGCGGAAGTGGTGCAGGCCAACGGCCTTGGCGGGCGGCAGGCCCGGGTGAACATCTTCGCCCAGGTGGAGGAAGAGGACGCCGCCGTCGCGCCCATCGTCACCGCCGCCCCCTACGACCCGCCCGCGCCGGACCGCACCTACAGCCTGCGCCTGGCCGCGCCCGCCACGCAAGGCTCGCTGGCGGTGCACAAATCCATGAACTACATGCTGTGCTACCTGGAGCGCCGGGCCGCCCGCGCCCTGGGCCAGGACGACGCGGTGCTCACCCAGCCCGGCGGCATCGTGGTGGAGGCCACCACCGCCGCCCTGCTGTTCGGCGACGGCGAATGCTTCTGCACCCCCACCGGCGGTTGCCGCCTGCCCAGCACCACCCTGGCCGCCACGCGCGATCTGCTGCCCGTGCGCGACGGCACCGTACGCGCCGGGGAGTTGCGCTCCTTCCGTCACGCCTACCTGCTGAACTCGCTGCAAGGCATGCGCCCGGTGACCGTCATCGGCGGCCACGCCTTCGCGCCCGATTTCGCCACCTGTCAGCGGTGCAACCCGGTGTTGCTTGGGGAATGAACACAATGCGGGGGAGGGAAGGAACCCCCTTTTGGAAAAGGGCTCCTTCCCTCCCCCGCACCCCCTCCCATCTTCCCCAAAACGTTCTCAATGATGATATACTGAAAAAAATCCTTGCATGTTACCGCGATGCAGCCGCACTGCCCCCACAGAGTCATTTCTGTTTCCCGCTCTGGTGCGATCTACTTCTTTCGGGAATCGAACCCGAACAGGCGGCCGCGCACCACGGCCTCGCGGCCATGCCGGTCGCGCAGGGCATCCAGCGCGGCGTCCAGCTTCTTGCGGCGGTTCTCGTCGAGCGGCTGGACCAGTTCGGAGGGATTGGAAACGGGCGGCCCGTCCGATCCGGCGACGGTTGTTCCGCCCCCTCCCGTGGCGGCGCCCCTGCCCGCCTGCCCAGTGCCCGGCCCCCTGCCGGGAATCTCCAGCGGCAAGGTGAGCTGGCGCGGGCCATGGTGCGCCGGACCGAAGTTGGACACCCCCACCCCGATCAGCCGCACCTTGTCCGCCAGTTCCAGCGCGTCCAGCAGCCTGCACGCCTCGTCGAAGATGGTCTCTGTGGACGCCGTGGGCTCCGGCAGGCTATGGCTGCGGGATATGGACTTGAAGTCCGCGTACTTCACCTTCAGCGTGATGGTGCGGCCCGCCAGCCGCTGCCGCCGCAGCGATGCTCCCACCCGCTCGGCCTGCGCCAGCAGCCAGCGCCGCAGCACGGCGCGGTCTCTCGTGTCCTCGGCAAAGGTATTTTCCGCGCTTTCCGACTTGGGCTCGGAATATGGCTCCACCCCGCGCGGGTCCACGCCGCTGGCCCGCTCGTGCAGGTGCGCCCCGCCCTTGCCGAAGCGCCGTTCCCAGAACTCGCGCGAGTAGCGCAGCACGTCGCCCGCGCAGCGCACGCCAAGCTGTTCCAGCGCGGCCAGCGACCGCTTGCCCACCCCCGGTATGCGGCCCACGGGCAGGGTGCGCAAAAATTCCGCCACGTCTTCCGGGTACAGGATGAACAGGCCGTCCGGCTTGTTCACGTCCGAGGCGATCTTGGCCAGAAACTTCACCGGGGCCGCGCCCACCGAACAGGTAAGCCCGCCGGTCACGTCGCGCACGCGGGCCTTCACCGCCATGCCCATTGTATCCACCGGGCCGAACAAGCGTTCCAGGCCCGTGGCGTCCAGATAGGCCTCGTCCACGGAAGCGGGCTCCACCAGCGGCGAGAATTCGCGCAGTGCGTCCATGATGCGGTGCGAAAGCTCGGCGTAGCGGCGCATGCGCCCCGGCACCACGACCAGATGCGGGCACAGCCGCAGCGCCGTGCTCATGGGCAGGGCCGAACGCACCCCAAAGCGCCGCGCCTCGTACGACGCGGCGGAAACGACCCCCCGGTGCGAGCCGCCCACGGCCACCGGCTTGCCCCGCAGGGAGGGGTCGTCCATCTGCTCCACGGACGCGAAAAAGGCGTCCATGTCGATATGCATGATCCAGCGTTGCGCCATGCCCATCTTCTAGCAGAGGGGGACCGGGGCCGAAAGCGGCGCGCGGCGCGCCGGACGGCAGACGACCACGAGAATGGGCGGACGGACGAAGCCGCCGCGCCGCAACCATTGCTACGCACCGCCCCAACGGCCCTCCAGCCTTCCGGACCATCCGCCGTGCACACGGTGACGGCCCGCCGCTCCCCGTGCTAGACAGGTACGCGCGCCGCCATCACGCGGGGCCGGGTGCGGGGCCGCACCGTTTCGGCCGCCCCGGACACGGACCCGCCACGCGGATTTGCCGCATCACCCCAACCACCGGTCACCCATGCCAGCATTCCGCTTCGTCCACGCCGCAGACCTGCACCTCGACGCCGCCTTCGCAGGCGTCTCGCGCGACCTTCCGACCCGCCTGGCCGACCGGCTGCACCGCGCCACCTTCACCGCGTGGGAACGGCTGGTGGAGTTGTGCCTTGCCGAGCTGCCCGACGCGCTGCTCATCGCGGGCGACGTGCACAACCACGAGGACGGCAGCCTGCGCGCCCAGGTGGCCCTGCGCGACGGCTGCGCGCGGCTGGCGGAGGCGGGCGTGCGGGTGTTCATCGCCCACGGCAATCACGACCCCCTGACATCACGCGTGAAATCGCTGCGCTGGCCGGACGGGGTCACCGTGTTCGGCCCGCAGGTGGAGGCGCACCCCGTGACCCGCGATGGCCGCGTGGTGGCCGTGGTGCACGGCGTAAGCCACGAGACCGACCGCGAAGGCCGCAACCTGGCCAAACGCTTTTCCCGCGCCGCCACGGTTCAGGCCCTGACTCAGGGCACGGTTCAGGACGTGGACGTGCCCTCCGGCGCGCCGCAGATCGGCGTGCTGCACTGCAACGTGGGAACCACGCCGGGAAGCCGCGACGCAGGCCGCTACGCCCCCTGCACCCTGGACGACCTGACCGCCACGGGCCTGGACTACTGGGCGCTGGGGCACATCCACCTGCCTCAGGTGCTGCGCACGCGGCCCCACGTGGTCTACCCCGGCTCCACGCAGGGGCTGCACATCAACGAGGACGGCCCGCGCGGCTGCCAGTTGGTCACCGTGCACGACGACGGGGAGGTGGAACTGGAGTTCCGGCCGCTGGCCCCGGTGCGCTGGCAGGTGGTGGAGGTGGCCATAGGAACCGGCGGCAATGGCGACGAGGACAACGGCGCTGCCTCCTTCGAAACGCTGCACGGCCGCATCCTTGAAGCCATGGAGCGCGCCGCCGGGGACGACGCGGCAGCGGGCGCGCCGTCCGGCATGCCTTCCGCGTTCTCACCCGTGGAAGCCACCCTGTTCCGGGTCGTCCTGCACGGGCGCGGCCCGCTGGACCGCCACCTGCGCCGCCCCGGCGTCGTCGAAGGATTGCTAGAAATGCTGCGCGAGGCCGGGGCCTCGCTGGCCCCCCTTGCCTGGGTCAAGGACATCGAACTGCGCACCCGGCCCGACGTGGACATGGACGCGCTGCGCCAGCGCGACGACCTGCTGGGCGAGGTGCTGCGCGTGGCCGCCGCCGCGCGGGGCCTGCCGGAACCGCCTGCGGGCGACCCGACAGTCTGCCCTGCGGGGGGCCTTGCCGCCGCGCCCGCTGACGGACCGCCGCCGCACACGTCGCAAGCACCCGCTCCGGCCGCCTTGCGCGCCCTGGCCGCCGCCGTGCTCGCCCCGCTGTACGACGGGCCGCGCGGCCGCCGCTTTCTGGGCCCCACCGACGCCCTGTCACCCGAAGACCTGGCCGCCCTGCTGGACGACGCCGAACGCATCTGCTGCGACATGCTGGAGGCCGACTGATGTACATTCAGCGCGCGCACATCGACGGCTTCGGTGTTCTGGCGGGGCAGACCATTCCGCAGCTGCCGCCGGGGCTGTCCATCTTCCTGGGCAGCAACGAGGCGGGCAAATCCACCTGCCTCGACTTCTTCCGGGCCATGCTGGCGGGCTACCCCCGCAGCCGCGCCGCGCACCGCGTGCCCCTTTCGGGCCGCGCGGCGGATGCGGGCGGTACGCTCACCCTGCACACCGATCGCTGCGGCGTGGTGCGGCTCACCCGCCGCCCCGGCGCGCACGGCGGCACGCTTACCCTCACCGACGCCCAGGGCGCGCCCCTGGACGCGGAACTGGCCTCCGCCCTGCTGCACGGCGTGACGCCCGACCTCTACCGTAACATTTACGGATTCAGCCTGTCGGAATTGCAGGAATTTTCCTCGCTCTCCGCCGAAGGCGCGCGCAACGTGCTGCTGGGGGCAGGGGCAGGGCAGGGGCTGCGCCCGCCCAGCCAGCTGCTGGACGACCTTTCCGGCCGCATGGCCGCGCTGTTTCTGCCCGACGGCCGCAAGCCGCCGCTCAACGACGCGCTGAAGGAACTGGAAACCCTCCGCGCCAGCCTGCGCGCCCACGAGCGGGACACCGCCCGCTACGACGCCCTGTCGGCCGAACTGGACGACCTGTCCGCCCGGCTGGCTGGGGTGCGCGCGGACCGCGCCACCCGCGAGGCCGAGCACCGCGCGCTGGAACGCCGCCTGGGCGTGTGGCGGCAGTGGCAGGAACTGGTGGCCGTGGAAGGGCAGCTTGCCCGGCTTGAGGTGGTGGTCGAACGCTTTCCGCAGGACGGCAAGCTCCGCTTCGAGCGCGAGCGCGAACGCGCCACCGAACGGGGGCTGCGGGCGCAGGGGCTGCGCGCCCAACTGGCGGCGCTGGAAGCCGCGCTGGCAGGGCATGCGCCCGACGCCCGGCTGCTGGCCGCCGCGCCCGAACTGCGCGCGCTGCTGGAACGCAAGGCCAGCCATCGCAACGCCCGCGCCGCCCTGCCCACCCTGCTGGCCGACATGGAGCGCAACCGCGCCGACCGCGAACGTCTGCTGGCCGCCCTTGGCGCGGATTGGACCCCGGAGCGGGTGCGCGGATTCGACCGTTCGCTGTTCACGCGAGAGGCCATGGCCGCCCACGAGGCGGGCATGGAAACGGCTGGGGCCGACCTGCGCCAGGCCCGCGCCGAGCGCGACCGCCGCGCCAACGAGCACGAGGCCGCCCGCCACGCGGCGGAACTGGCCCAGGCCCAAGCCGATGCTCTGGGCACGGACCCCGCCGCCACGCTGGACGCGGAGCAGGCCGAACGGCTGCGCACCCTGCGCGCGCAGGCCGGGTCCGCGCTGGCGGAGCTGCCGGGGCTGCGCGCCGAGCTGGGCGTGCAGGCCGCCGCGCTGGTCCGGTCGCTGACGGACATTTCCCCTGGCTGTACCCCGGACACCCTGCGCCAATTCGATACGTCGCCCCGCGCCCGCGAGGCGCTGGCCGCACGCGCCCGCACCGTCACCGACGCCGCCGAGGCCGCCCGCGACGCCGCCCGCCGCGTCGACGAACTGGCCGCGCAACTGGACGACCTTTCCGCCCGCCGCGATCAGGCCATCCTGGCCGCGCGGGCCATTGCCGCTCCCGCCAGCCAGGAACTGGACCGACGGGCCGAGACCGTGCGCCGCCTGCGCCGGGTGACCTACGGGCTGACCCTGGAGGCCGAACGCACGGCCGAAGCCATTCGCGCCGAGCGGGACCACGCCGCCAACGCGCCCGTGGTCCGCAAATCAACATCACTGTTGATTCTTGGCGGCGCGCTGCTGGTAACGGGCACGCTGTCCGCCGGGCTGCTGCTAGCGGTGCTGCGGGGCGCGCTGGACATTTCCTCAGTGCCCGCCCTGGCCGGGCTGGCCCCGTTCGCGGCCCTGGGCCTTGCGCCCGTGTACCTGTGCGCGGTGGCCGCGCTGTGCGGCCTTGCCCTGCTGGTGGCGGGCCTGCCCCGGCGCGATGCCGCCGCGCTGGCGGCGCACGCGGCCCGCGCCGCCCAACTGGCCGCCCGGCGCGACGAGCTTGCGGACCACCGCGACGGCCTGCGCGCCGACGCGGCGCGGCTGCTGCGCGAGGCGGGAATATCCGAAGCCGATGCCTCCCCTGACGTATCTGGCCCTGACGCATCTGGCCTTGACGGCCCCGCCCTTGCCGACCGCGTAAACATGACCGAGCGTGCGCTGGAACGCGCCCGCGAGGACCGCGCCCGGCGCGACCGGGCCGATGCCGAGGCCGCCGCCCGCGAGGCCGACTGCGCCGCCCAGCGTGCCCGCCATCTCCAGGCCCTGCACGTCCGCGAAGCGGCCGACGACGCACTGCGCGCGGCCCGCGCGGACTGGTCCACATACTGCGCCCGGCTGGACCTGCCGGAAACCTTCGCCCCGGAAGCAGCGGCCGGGCTGTTCGACCGGGTGGAGGCCTGCTCTACTCGCGCGGCGCAGGCCGACGCGCTGGCCGCCCGCGTGGCGGCGCTGACGGCCCAGGTCGCCGCGCTGGCCGATGCCGCCCGCGCCGTGCCCCCCCTGGCTCCGCTGTGCTCCAAGAAAGAGGACATCACCGACGAGGCCGCCTCCGCCCTGCTTAACGGGGTGGACCGCCTGCTGGCCGACCTGCGCGCCGCCGAGGCCCGGCGGCAGGAACGAGAACGCGCCACGGCGGAACTGGCCGCCCGGCGGGAGCGGGAGCAGCAGGCACGCGCGGTGCTGGCCGAGGTCGACGCGGGGCTTGAAACCGCCGCCGCCGCATCCGACGCCGCACGCGCCGCATGGCGCGCCTGGCTGGCCGAACGCGGCCTGTCCCCGGACCTTACCCCGGCCACAGCCCGCGACGCCCTTGGGGTGATGGACGACTGGCTGCGCCTGGACAACGAGGCCGCCGGGCTGGCCGCGCGCCGCGCCGCGCTGGAAGCGGAACTGGCCGCGCTGGAAGGTCCGCTGGCCCGCATTGCCGCAGACTGCGCCAGCGTGCTGCCCGAGGGAATCCGCTCCGGCGACCCCGTGGCCACGCTGGACGGGCTGGCCGCCGCCGCCAAGGCCGCCGAGGACATGGCCGCCGAACGGGACAGGCTGGCCGCCCGGCGCGGAGAACTGCTGGCGGAACTGCGCGAGGCGGATGCCGCCCACGCCGCCGCAGCAGCAGCCGTGGCCGGACTGCTGGCCGCCGGGGACGCGGCCGACGCCGAAGACTTTCTGCGCCGCGCCGCGTTCTTCGCCGAACGGCAGGACCTGCTGCGCCGCAAGGGCGACCTGACCGACCATCTGGCCGCCGCCCTGCCCGAGGTTTCCGACACACCCGGCGAGGCGTCCGCCGACCGCCTGGCGGACCCGCTGGCCGTGCTGCGCGCCGAACTGGCCGCCGCCGACCGCGAGGCCATGCAGGCCCGCTGCGACGAACTGGCCACGGAACTCACCGCACTGGCCGCGCACGAGGCGGAACTGGTGGACAAGGCCGCCGCCTTGCGCGTGCAGCGCGAGCAGGTGGCCTCTGCCGACGAGGTGGCCGCCCTGCGCAGGCAGGAAGCCGCCCTGCTGGAATCGGCCCGGCAGATGGCCCTGGAATGGAGTCGCAACGCCCTGGCCCGCCACCTCATCGACACGGCGCGGCGGCGCTTCGAGCGCGAACGCCAGCCCCACGTCATCCGCGAGGCGGCCGCCATCTTCCGGACCATCACCGGCGGGCGCTGGCAGTCCATCGCCGCCTCGCTGGAAGACGGGGTGCCCCGCGCCGTGCCCGCCGACGGCGAGCCGGTGCCGCACGAGCACCTCAGCCGGGGCACCCGCGAGCAACTGTACCTAGCCCTGCGCCTGGGCTACGTGCGCACCCATGCCCTGCACGCCGAGCCGCTGCCCCTGATCATGGACGACATCCTCGTGAACTTCGATCCGGAGCGCGCGGCCCGCACCGCCGCCGCGCTAGCCGCCCTGTGCGGGACCGGGACCGACGGACAGCCCGGCGAAGCGCATGCCCCCGACACCCCCGACAACCCGGAAGCCCCCGGCGCGGCAAAACCGCACCAGATACTGTTCTTCACCTGTCACCCGCATACCGTGGACATGCTGCGCGCGGCCGCGCCGGACGCCGCCCTGTTCACCGTGGAACGGGGGGCCATAACCGCCACAGCCTGACAACCGCCCGGCATCCACGCCGGCCGCTTCCGTCTGCGTCCGGCCGCATCGGGGCGCATCGGGCCGGGCGTGTTTCGGGCGGGGGCACGCCGTGCCCCCAAGCCTTCCGCCGTTTCGGTCGGCGTGGCCGCCCCCCCCCCCCGCGCATCCGACGGCCCGACCTGTCTGGCCTGTTCGCCTCCCGGCCCGGCAGCCGGGTTGACGCCGCCACGGCACCCTGCCATAACATAAGGGAAATCCCCCATGAATCCATGCGGGACACCACGCAGCATCACCACGCGTCAGCGTCAGCATTCC
Organism: Desulfovibrio sp. A2; assembly: GCF_000226255.1. Taxonomy (GTDB): domain Bacteria; phylum Desulfobacterota; class Desulfovibrionia; order Desulfovibrionales; family Desulfovibrionaceae; genus Cupidesulfovibrio. Next base: position 64,171 of record NZ_AGFG01000054.1, on the reverse strand, counting down.
CCCCTGCGCAGCACCGCCACCACAGGAGGCCCGCCCGCATGACCACGCCCCACAGCGCCGCGCCCACCTCTACCCCGCCCGCCACCGCATCCGCCCCGGCTTCCCCGGCGCGCCTTCCCGCCACCTGCCGCGCGCCCGCGCCCGCCGACGGGGCCGGGGTGCGCAATGTCGTCATCATGGGCGCGGCCGGGCGCGACTTCCACAACTTCAACGTGCTGCTGCGCGACGACCCGGCCGTGCACGTGGTGGCCTTCACCGCCGCCCAGATTCCGGACATCGACGGCCGCTGCTACCCCGCCGCGCTGGCCGGGCCGCGCTACCCCGACGGGGTGCCCATACTGGCCGAGCGCGAACTGGCCGCCCTGTGCCGCGACAACCGCGTGCACGAAGTCATCTTTTCCTACAGCGACGTTGCGCACGAGGCGGTCATGCACGCCGCCTCGCTGGCGCTGGCCGCCGGGGCGGACTTTCGCCTGCTGTCCCCCACCGCCACCATGCTGCGCGCGGACAAGCCCGTGGTGGCCGTCACCGCCGTGCGCACCGGTTGCGGCAAGTCGCCGGTCACCCGGCACCTGTGCGCGGCCGTCCTCGAACGGGGCATGCGCCCTGTCGTGGTGCGCCACCCCATGCCTTACGGCGACCTGGCGAAACAGGCGGTGCAGCGCTTCGCCAGCCACGCGGACATGGACGCCGCCGACTGCACGGTGGAGGAGCGCGAGGAATACGAACACCTGGTGGACGCGGGCATCGTGGTGTACGCGGGCGTGGACTACGCGCGCATCCTCGCGGCGGCGCAGGCCGAGGCCGACGTGCTGCTGTGGGACGGCGGCAACAACGACACGCCCTTCTTCCGGCCCGACGTGCACCTGACCGTATGCGACCCGCTGCGCTCCGGGCACGAACTGACCTACCACCCCGGCGAAACCAACCTGCGCATGTGCCACGTGGCGGTGATCAACAAGGTGGACACGGCCACGGCGGAGCAGGTGGCCACGGTGCGCGCCAACATCGCCGCCGCCAACCCGGCGGCGCGGGTGCTGCTGGCCGATTCGGTGGTGGAGGTGGACGACCCCGCCGCCATCCGCCGGGCGCGGGTGCTGCTGGTGGAGGACGGCCCCACCCTGACCCACGGCGGGCTGCCCTTCGGCGCGGCGCAGGCGGCGGCGGAAATGCACGGCGCGGGCCGCATGGCCGACCCGCGTCCCTACGCCCGGGGGTCGCTGAAGCAGGTCTTCGAAAACTACCCCCACCTGGGCAAGGCCCTGCCCGCCATGGGGTATTCGCGCAGGCAGCTGGAAGACCTGGAGGCCACCATCAACGCCACCCCGTGCGATCTGGTGCTGCTGGGCACGCCGGTGCGGCTCGACCGGCTGATCCGCATCGAGCGGCCATGGCTGCGGGTGCGCTACACCTACCGCGACCGGGCGGAAACGGGTTCCAGCCCGGCCACCAATGGAGCCGGGCTGGCGGAAACGGTGCTGGAGTTGCTGGAACGCACGCCCTGATCCGGCAGCGTCCCCATGCCGCTCGTGCCCGTCCCGCGCAACCCGACGGACGGGCCGGACGGGCGGACCGGACACGTGGACCGGACGGGTGAACGCGCCGACACTGCTTCGTCACCCCATCGCCACGCATCCGTCGCCTTGAAGCCCTAGATATGGGACAAGCCCCACCAGCATCCAGCCTGATGGGCAGGGGGTTCCATGTCCGCCTCCACCATATCCGGCTTCATCCTTGGCCTTATGTCCGGCCCGACCATCGCCCTTGCCGCCAGCCCCGCAGACGCCAGCGCGCCCGACGCCGCCCTGGCGAATCTGCTGCGGCCGCTGGTGCACATGCTGTCCACCGACGCGCCCTCCATCACGGCCACCTTGTGGCTGCTGACCGCATGCCTCGCGGTGGGCGGCGCATGGGTCATGCTGGACCACATGCGCCAAGGGCGGCATGGCGCACCCACGCCGGACCACAGCCCGCCGCGCCCCCTGTCGGCCCAGTGTCCGGGTCAGCGTCCGGGCCAGCATGCGGGCCAGCATTCGGCGCAGTCCCGGCCCACCTGCACGGCCTGACATCCGGCCACGGCCCCTGAACCCCGTGCAGGTGGCTACCCGCCGCCTTCCCGCAGACCATTCCACACGGCATAAGGGGGACGCCGCGCCAGCGGCATCCCCCTTGTCTTCATGTATCGCGCGGGCGTGCAGCCCGGCCCTACCACGACAGGCTACGGGTATTCTCGCGGAACAGCGCCGCGCCGGTCAGCTCCGGCGTGCTCACGGCCAGCCCCGGCAGCAGGTCGGCCTGTTGCACGCCGTACTGCTTCATGCAGGTGGGGCACACGTACACCCTGGCCCCGCTGCCCACCAGTTTGGCCAGCATGCGCTGCTGTTCCGGGTACCTGGCCTCGTTGCCCCTGGCCGCCAGCACCACGGCCCGGTCGTTGAGGAACAGCGTCAGCGGGTGGCCGCGCTGCAACTGGTTGGCCCCGTAGCCGATGGCCATCAGCGTGCGGTGGCCCTCGTCGCTGGTCAGGTTGATGAACAGCGGCGCGTCCTTGTCCTCCGCCGCCGGGGCGGCGTGCGCGGGCAGGCCCGCCGAAAGCAGGAACAGCCACGCGGCCAGTGCGGCCAACCATCGCCCGTATTGCATGATGCCTCCTTGGGGGGGGATACCGACTGCCGCCCCGCGTGCGAACGCGGGCGCGGATACTTCCGTTCAGCATACCCCGACCGGCGCGCCGCAGGCCAGCGTTATCACGGTATGCGCGGCGCGCAGGCCGCGCCCGTGGCATAGGCGGACGCCGGAAACACGACGGCCCGTGGCGCAATGCCACGGGCCGGATGTGAACGGGTGCGACCTGGCTTGTCCTGTCGCGTTCGAACGCCGCCGCATGCGGCGGCGGAAAAGGGATTCGGCGCGTTGCCCCGTGGCTGCATCCACGGGGGCCGGGCAGCCCGTCAGTAATAGTGTTCCACCTCTTCCACGGTGGCCGTGGCCAGCGCTTCCTGCGCGGCCTTTTCGCGCTTGCGCTCGTCGCGCCGCTGTTCGCGGCGGCGCTGCGCCTCGCGGTTGCGGCGGTGCTGGGCCGGGGTTTCCAGCAGCAATTCCGGCACGGGCGTGGGCTTGCGGTCCGGCCCCATGGACACGAAGGTCAGATAGGCGGACGCGGCGTGGCGCGATTCGCCGGTGAGCAGGTTTTCCGCCTCCACCCGCACGCCCACCTCCATGGAGGTGCCGCCCGCAAGGTTCACGCTGGCCTTCAGTTGCATCAGCTCGCCCACGTGCACCGGCACGCGAAAGTCCATGCGGTCGATGGAGGCCGTCACCACGGCGGTGCGGCAATGGCGCATGGCGGCCACTGCCCCGGCAAGGTCGATGTGCTTCAGGATGACCCCGCCATGCACGTTGCCCGCGGGGTTGGCATCCTCGGGCAGGGGGCGGTGGGTCATCACCACTTCGCTGTCGTGCACGCGCTTGGCGCTCATGCGGCTGGCTCCGGGCGGGTTGAAAGGGAGGACGGAGCGGAATGGCGTCTGCCGGGCCTACCCGGCGAAGCGCACCCCGCCCTTGCCCAGCAGGTCGTGCAGGTGGATGAGGCCCACCAGGCGATGCGCGTCGTCCACGATGGGCAGCACGGTGATGGCCTTCTGCTCCATCACGTCCAGCAGTTCCGCCACGGACTGGTCGCTGCGGGCGCTGCGCGGGTTGCGGGTCATGATGGCCGTCACCGGCGTGCGCGGGGCGTAATCGCCCTTGATCACCGCGCGGCGCACGTCGCCGTCGGTAAGTATCCCCATCAGCCTGCCGCTGCCGTCCACCACGGCCACCGCGCCAAAGCCACCCTTGTCCAGCACGCGCACGGCCTCTTCCTGGCCCACGTCGTCCTGGGTGACGGGAATGCCGGTGGTGTGCATCAGTTCGTGCACCCGCAACCGCAGCCGCTGGCCCAGCGAACCGCCAGGGTGGTAGCGCAGAAAGTCGTTTTCGGTGAATGCCTTCCAGTGGATGAGGCACACCGCCAGGGCGTCGCCAAGGGCCAGCACCGCCGTGGTGGAGGCCGTGGGGGCCAGGTTGTGGGGGCACGCCTCGCGCGGGACGCCGGAATCCAGCACCACGTCGGCGGCGCGGCCCAGGGTGGACTGCGCCTTGCCGGTCAGGGCGATGATGGCCGTGCCGATGGCCCGCAGGCTGGGCAGGATGGCGTTCAGCTCGTCCGTCTCGCCGGAGTTGGAGATGGCGATGACCACGTCTTCCGCCCGCAGGCTGCCCATGTCGCCGTGCGCGCCTTCCACCGGGTGCAGGAAGAACGCCGGGGTGCCGGTGGAGGAAAGGGTGGCCGCCAGCTTGCGGCCCACCAGACCCGACTTGCCAAGCCCGGTGACCACCACGCGGCCCCGGCAGCCCGCCAGCAACGCCAAGGCCGCCTCGAACGAGGGGCCAAGCCTGTCGCGTACCGCCGTCAGGCCTTCTATTTCGATGTCGAGCACGTCGCGCCCGAGGGGAATCCAGTCGGTGCGGCGCTCGCCGCAGGTGCAATCGCTCATGCCGTGGAAATCCTGTGGATGTTGCGGATAGGCCGCGCCGGGCGCGGCGTCCTTCTCTTCCCCCGAAACGAGGGGCGGGTCAACAGGGACCTGTCAGCATTGGCACAGGCAGCTCCTTTACTTTTCCGACCATCAATTGGAATCTGACGGCCAGCGCACCGACAGCTAACCCGGAGGTTCTCAATGGATCCAGCCAGCGTTCTTCTTTGGATTTCCTCTTCGTTACGCGGCTTATTTGTCGCCAAAGACTTTTACGACCCTATAAAAAAATTCCTAATCGGCAAAGCAACGCGGGCAGCAACTGATGCGGCAAAAGATTTGCTGGGAATATGTAAAGACACAGCTAAAGCACAATCCATTTTGTTTGGCATGCATAGCGACAAAATATTGATAGAGCGCGGAATCAATACATGGGTCAATGCGCAAAATATTCCCTTTACGTCTCCCTCCACAAAAATATGCCTTCCACCGTACATATCTACTACCGTAGAATCATTGATACAAAAATATTATCTGCAATTTGGATGTCGAAACATTGATAGCGATTCAAAGACGCTCATGTGGCAACCTGACACAAAAATCCTATTTGGAAGTCGCAGCATCAATCCCAGCGTAGGAGATTACTCCAGCATACTCAACGCCCAGCCTCTCCGTTTTTTACGCCATGACGAAATTATATATCAACTTCCCAAGCCTTCTTCCTTTACGCGACACTTTAAAAGTAGCACTGGCACACTGTACACTAAAACATCAAAAACTGGACATTACCTTGTCAACACAAACACCCCACACGCCCCACCACTTGGTCCATTCGTCAATGATGACGGGAAAATAACGCATGACGTTCTCCTGCTTACATCCATTAAAGTCAAAAACACAAGAATATTATGGGTCACATCAGGCTATGGTGCAACTATCAAATTTTCTGACATAGTTGATGACGGAAAAATACTTGAACAGCTACTGCGTAGCGCAATTACTTTTGCAGCAGATCCATATTATCAGGCAGCATTTTCCGTCTCTGTAACACACACTGATGCGGAAGAAAAATACTCAAAACCAAAACTCATAGCATGCACACCTGCCAACCTGTAGCACAGCAGATCATGACGCACACCCCGGCAATGCGCTGACAAAACAACGGGGAGAAGCCTGAGCTTCTCCCCGTTGTTCATTCTAACAGCAAAGAGCAATCGCCGCGTGCCTTGCAAGACAATACGCGAACAGCAAAAGACTGCCTTTACTCCGTACTCGCCGCTTAATCCGTCACTTCCAGGCACGCCCGGCTGCACCCACCGCCCGCGCAGGGGATGGGGTAGTCGCCGTTGAAGCAGGCCAGGCAGTAGTTCTCGGGGCGCGACACCGAGCGCAGCAGCCCGTCGATGGACAGGTAGTGCAACGAATCCAGCCCGATGAACCGCTCGATCTCGGCAATGGAATGGTTGGCCGCGATCAGTTCGCCCTTGGACGAAAAGTCGATGCCATAGAAGCACGGGTGCTTGATGGGCGGGCAACTGACGCGGAAATGCACTTCCTTCGCGCCCAGTTCGCGCAGCTTCTTCACGCGCGTGCGGATGGTGGTGCCGCGCACGATGGAATCGTCCACAATGCAGATGCGCTTGCCCCGGATCATGCTCTTGACCGGGTTGATCTTCACCTGCACGCCAAAGTCGCGCATGTCCTGCGAGGGCTGGATGAACGTGCGCCCCACGTAGTGGTTGCGGATCATGGCGTGCTCGTACGGCAGGCCAGACTGCTGGGCAAAGCCCACCGCACAGTAGATGCCCGAATCGGGGAAGGGCATGATGAAGTCCACGTCCGGGGCCGATTCCATGGCCAGCTGACGGCCCATCTCCTTGCGGCACTGGTACACGTCTTCGCCGAACACGATGGAGTCGGGCCGGGCGAAGTAGACCAGCTCGAAGATGCACTGGCGCGTGGGCGGCTTCTTGTCCTCGTCCATCAGGCTGTAGCTTTTCACGCTGTTGCCTTCGATGACCAGCATTTCGCCGGGGTCCAGCGGGCGGATGAACTCCGCCTCCATCAGGTCGAAGGCGCAGGTTTCGCTGGCCAACACCGGCGAACCAGCCAGGCGGCCCAACGCCAGCGGGCGCATGCCGTGCGGGTCGCGCAGGGCGATGAGCTTGTCGTTGGCGAGGATGATCAGCGAATACGCGCCCTGCACCCGCTTGCAGGCAGCCATGACGGCTTCCTCGAAAGTCTTGCCGTTCATGTTGTGCGCGATGAGGTGCACGAACACTTCGCTGTCGATGGAGGTCTGGAAGATGGACCCCTTGCGCTCCAGTTCGTCGCGCAGTTCCACCGTGTTGGTCAGGTTGCCGTTGTGCGCGATGGCGATTTCCATGCCCTTGAAGCGCACCAGAAACGGCTGGGCGTTGCGGATGAGCGAGGCCCCGGTGGTGGAATAGCGGATGTGGCCGACGGCGATATTGCCCTTCAGCTCCTTGCCCAGGTGCCGCTCGTTGAACACGTCGGGCACCAGGCCCATGCCCCGGTGTTCGCGCAGCTTCTGGCCGTCCCAGGTGACGATGCCCGCGCTTTCCTGCCCGCGATGTTGCAGGGCGTACAGGCCGAAGTATGCCATGCGCGCCGCTTCGACGTGGTTGTAGATGCCGAAGATGCCGCAATAATGCTTGATCATGCTCTACCTCGATGCAGACGGTCCGTTACGCGCCCATTGTGGTCATGTCGTGCGCCAGCCGCTCGCCACATTGCGCGTGGCCCCAAAGCGCAGGACCGGGCCTTAGGCCCGGTCCCGTTGTCGGTCTTCTAGTTGGTTCCGTAGTATTCCTGCAAGCTCTTCACGTTCACCCCGCAGCAGCGGCTGGCCCGTATGGCCTGCGCGATGGCCTTGGCCCCGGATACGGTGGTGCTGTAAGGCACCCCGTACATCAGCGTGGCCTGGCGGATGGACTTGGAATCCTGCACGGTGCGCTTGCCCGAGGCGGTGTTGAGCACCAGGGCGATGTCGCCGTTCTTGATGAAGTCCACGATGTTGGGCCGCCCCTCGTACACCTTGTGCACCGACGTGGCGGGCACGCCGCCTTCGCGCAGCAGCTTGGCGGTGCCGCTGGTGGCCAGCACCTCGAAGCCAAGGTCGGCAAACATGCTGGCCACTTCCGTGATCAGCAGCTTGTCCCGGTCGTTGACGGAGATGAAGATCTTGCCGCTTTCGGGCAGGCGCTGCCCACCGGCAAGCTGGCCCTTCAGATAGGCTTCCTCGAAGCTGGAGGCAATACCCATCACCTCGCCCGTGGACCGCATTTCGGGGCCGAGCAGGATGTCCACCCCCGGGAAGCGGTTGAACGGGAACACCGATTCCTTCACCGAGAAGTAGCCGGTGCGGCGCATGGACCACGGGTCCAGCTCCTTCAGCGTGGCGCCCAGCATGATCTGGGTGGCCAGGCGCGGCAGGGGCACCGCCGTGGCCTTCGACACGAAGGGCGCGGTGCGCGAGGCGCGGGGGTTCACTTCAAGGATGTAGATCAGGCCGTCCTTGACCGCGAACTGGATGTTCATCAGGCCCACCACGCGCAGTTCGCGCGCCAGCTCCACGGTCTGCCGGGCGATCTCGTTGACGATGGCCTCGGGCAGGGTGTGCGGCGGAATGACGCAGGCGGAGTCGCCGGAGTGGATGCCCGCTTCCTCGATGTGTTCCATGATGCCCGCCACGTACACGTCGGTGCCGTCGGACAGGGCGTCCACGTCCACCTCGATGGCGCTTTCCAGGAACTTGTCGATGAGGATGGGGTGCTTGGGCTTTTCCCCCACCGAGTTGGCGAAGTATTCGGCCAGCTGTTCCTCGTCGTACACGATTTCCATGGCCCGGCCGCCCAGCACGTAGCTGGGCCGCACCACCGTCGGGTACCCGATGCGGGCGGCGGCGCTGCGCGCCTCCGGCAGGGACATGACCGTGGCGTTGGCGGGCTGGCGCAGGCCCAGCTTCTGCAACAGGGCCTGGAAGCGTTCGCGGTCTTCGGCGCGGTCGATGGAGTCGGGCGAGGTGCCCAGAATGGGCACGCCCGCGCGCATCAGCGGCACGGCCAGGTTCAGCGGGGTCTGCCCGCCGAACTGCACGATGACCCCGTCCGGACGCTCGGCCTCGATGATGTTCATGACATCCTCGTAGGTCAGCGGCTCGAAGTACAGGCGGTCGGAGGTGTCGTAGTCGGTGGAGACCGTTTCGGGGTTGGAGTTGACCATGATGGCCTGCACGCCCATTTCCTTCAGCGCGAAGGACGCGTGGCAGCAGCAGTAGTCGAACTCGATGCCCTGGCCGATGCGGTTGGGCCCGCCACCCAGGATGATGACCTTCTTGCGGTCGTCCACGGTGACTTCGTGGCCGGTCTCGTAGGTGGAGTAGTAGTACGGGGTGTACGCCTCGAACTCGCTGGCGCAGGTGTCCACCAGGTAGTAGGTGGGCACGATGCCCATGGCCTTGCGCAGGGTGCGCACGTCCGATTCGGGGCGCTTCCACATTTCGGCCAGTTGGCGGTCGGAAAAGCCGTATTCCTTGGCGCGGCGCATCAGGGCCACCAGTTCCGCGTTGTCCACGGTCATGGCGTTGCCCAGGGCGAAGTCGCGCAGTTCGGCCTCCATGTCGATCAGGTCCTTCATCTGGCGCAAGAACCACGGGTCGATGGCGGTGGCCTCGTGGATTTCCTCCACGGTCATGCCGTCGAGCATGGCGTGGCGCACGTAGAAGATGCGGCGCGAGTTGGGCGTGCGCAGCTTGCGCATGATGTCCTCGCGCTCGGGCCCCTTGCAGCGGAAGGCGGACCCAAGGCCGGGCGCACCCACTTCCAGCGAGCGCAGGCCCTTCTGCAGCGATTCCTTGAAGGTGCGGCCGATGGACATGGCCTCGCCCACGCTCTTCATGGAGGTGGTCAGCTCGTCCTTGGCTCCGGGGAACTTTTCGAAGGTAAAGCGCGGAATCTTGGTGACGCAGTAGTCGATGGACGGCTCGAAGCTGGCCATCGTCTCGCGGGTGATGTCGTTGGGAATCTCGTCCAGCGTGTAGCCCACGGCCAGCTTGGCCGCGATCTTGGCGATGGGGAACCCGGTGGCCTTCGAGGCCAGCGCGGAAGAACGCGACACGCGGGGGTTCATTTCAATGACCACCATGTCGCCGTTCAGCGGGTTGATGCCGAACTGCACGTTGGAGCCGCCCGTTTCCACGCCGATTTCGCGCATGATGGCGATGGAGGCGTCGCGCATCATCTGGTACTCGACGTCGGTCAGGGTCTGGGCCGGGGCCACGGTAATGGAATCGCCCGTGTGCACGCCCATGGCGTCGAAGTTTTCGATGGAGCAGATGATGACGCAGTTGTCGGCCTTGTCGCGCATCACCTCCATCTCGAATTCCTTCCAGCCCAGCACCGACTGCTCGATCATCACCTCGTGCTTGATGGAGGCGGCAAGACCGCGCGCGGCGATCTCTTCCAGGTCCTCCATGTTGTAGGCGATGCCGCCGCCGGTGCCGCCCATGGTGAAGGCGGGGCGGATGATGAGCGGGAAGGGCATTTCCGCCCCAAGGCGGCGCACGTCTTCCATGGTGCGGGCAATGCCGCTGGCGGGCACCTTCAGGCCGATGTTGGCCATGGCCTCGCGGAACAGTTCGCGGCTTTCGGCCTTTTCGATGACCTGCTTGTTGGCCCCGATGAGTTCGACGCCGCATTCTTCCAGCACGCCCATGGCGGCAAGCGCCAGCGCCGTGTTCAGGCCGGTCTGGCCGCCCAGGGTGGGCAGCAGCGCGTCGGGCCGCTCCTTGCGGATGATGGCGGCCACCGTCTCGGGCTCGATGGGCTCGATGTAGGTGCGGTCGGCAAGACCGGGGTCGGTCATGATGGTGGCGGGGTTGGAGTTGACCAGCACCACCTCGTAGCCTTCTTCCTTCAGGGCCTTCACGGCCTGCGTGCCGGAATAGTCGAATTCGCACGCCTGCCCGATGACGATCGGGCCGGAACCGATGACCATGATCCGCTTCAAATCGGTGCGTTTGGGCATTGGACTCTGTCTGGTAACAGGGTTGCCCCGCAGGGGCGGGAGACGGGAAGTCGACCGGGACAAAGGCGGGAGGAATGTGCGGGGCGTTCCGGCGCGGCGAGGCGCGGGGGAACGGCCATCCACCCGCGATTGTTGCGGAACATGCGTCTTTGAACCCACGCGCCGTCAGCAATCCGGCTCTTATATCGCGCGCCCCCGCGCTTGGCAAGCCGCGCGCGGGGTGGCGAAGGGGCCGGAACCCCGCCTTTTGACATTGATGGGAAACGGCAAGGCGAAATGTCCCGCACCCGCAGGGCACCGCACGCCCCCAACGGCAGTGCGCGCCACCACGCTATGAAGCACCTGCGCCTTCCCGTCCCGCCCCGCGCGCGGGCCACCGCCAAACCCCACACCGTGCGCCGCCGCGCGCCGCCCCTTGCGCCCCACCGCCCGCTGATGCTACCGCATTGCCTTCACCACGCCCCGGCCAAAAGGGGCGGCAGGCCGCGCGGGCGCGCCCCGCGCCACTTCCGGTCGCCGTCTCGCACCGTTCATCCGGCCCCGGCGGGTGAATTTCCGAATTTTGTCATGCGGATTCCGTCACCCGGACAGTTACGGGACCAACGGGCCTGCACGCGGACGGCGGCCATGCCGCCAAGCAACACGAGGGACAGGAACATGCTCGCGATCCTCGACTACAAGGCAGGCAACCAGACCAGCGTGCGCCGCGCGCTGGACCACCTGGGCATTCCCTGCGCCATCACGGCGGACCCGGCGGTCATCGCCGGGGCGCACGGGGTGATCTTTCCGGGCGTGGGCGCGGCCGGGCAGGCCATGAACGAACTGGTCACCACCGGCCTCGACAAGGTGCTCAAAGACCAGGTGCAGGCGGGCAAGCCGCTGCTGGGCATCTGCGTGGGCTGCCAGATCATGCTGGACTACAGCCAGGAAAACGACACCAAGGCCCTCGGCATCGTGCCCGGCGAATGCCGCCTGTTCAATCCCGCCTGGACCGAAGAAGAGGACGGCAGGCCCATCCGCGTGCCGCACATGGGCTGGAACCGCATCGTGCAGAAGCGCCCCTGCGAACTGCTGAAGGGCATCGAGCCGGAGGCGGAATTCTACTTCGTGCACAGCTACTACCCCGCCCCGCCGGAAAGCTACGTCATCGCCACGTGCACCTACGGCGAGGAATTCTGCGCCATCCACGGCGGCCCCGGCCTGTGGGCCGTGCAGTTTCACCCGGAAAAGAGCGGCCGCCCCGGTCTTGCCTTGCTGCGCAACTTTTACGCCTACTGCAAGGAGGCCAGCCGTGCTTAGCAAGCGCATCATCCCCTGTCTGGACGTCCGCAACGGCAGGCTGACCAAGGGCGTGAAGTTCGAGGGCAACGTGGACATCGGCGACCCGGTGGAAACCGCCCGCCGCTACTACGAGCAGGGCGCGGACGAAATCGTGTTCTACGACATCACCGCCTCGCACGAGGACCGGGGCATCTTTCTCGACGTGGTCGAGCGGGTGGCCTCGGAAATCTTCATCCCCTTCTCGGTGGGCGGCGGCATCAACACCGTGGAAGACATGCGGGCCGTGCTGGTGGCCGGGGCGGAGAAGGTGTCGGTGAACTCCGGCGCGGTGAAGAACCCGGACATCATCAGCCAGGGCGCGGCGGCCTTCGGGTCGCAGGCCATCGTGGTGGGCATGGACGTGAAGCAGGTGGAGAAGTCCGAAACCATCCCCTCGGGCTACGAGATCGTCATCCACGGCGGCCGCAAGTTCATGGGCATGGACGCCATAGAATGGGCCAAGACCTGCGAGGCGCTGGGGGCCGGTGAACTGTGCGTCAACTCCATCGACGCGGACGGCACCAAGGACGGCTACGAGCTGACCCTTACCCGGATGATCGCCGACGCGGTGTCCATTCCGGTCATCGCCTCCGGCGGCGCGGGCAGCCCTGCGCACATGTACGACGCCATCACCAAGGGCGGCGCGACCGCCGCGCTCATCGCCTCCATCGTGCACTACGGGCAGTACACCATCCCCGACCTGAAGCGGCAGATTTCGGACATGGGGGCGAAGCTGCGCATGGTCTGGTGAGCCTGTCCAAATGGTCTTTTCGCCCGGTGGCGACCGACCCGAAGGGCGCGGAGCGTGCCCGTTAGGCGAGCCTGCGAGCCTTACGGGCATCGTGCGCAACGCGGTCAAACGTCACCTACCATAGCTCTGCTGTCCTTATCCGTAAGACTCGCGCTACGCGCTCGCCTAACGGCTAAGGCTCGGTCGAATACGAGAAGAGCGCGAAGCGGTCGCCATCCGTAATGCTCGAAGGCTCGCATAACGGCTACCGCATGCTCCCTCATGGCAGGCTTGTTTTCCTTGCCACCGGACGAAAATCCTCATTTGGACAAAATACAGAGCAACACCGTGCGGCGTCCGGAAGCCTACCGGACGCCGCACGGCCACTGACGATACCCGCCACGACTGGCCGTACCCCACCCGCCACGCCGCAACACCGCCACCGCCCCTCATCCGGAGGGCACCCCATGCCTGCCCGTCGCCCGAAATCTCTCTTCCTGCCCTTGCTGCTGGCCGCCCTGCTGACCATCGCCCTCGTCTGCCCCGCGCCCAACGCCATGGCCGGTCCGATCCTCGACATGCTGCGCGAACGCCGCGCCGAGCGGTCCGCCACCGGCACTGCCGCATCGGGCAATGGCACATCGCCCCGGCAGGAAGGTTCCACCGCCGCACGCCGGGGCAGCACGCCGCTGGACCCCGCCGCCATCGTGCCCGGCAGCCGCAGGCTGGCCGCGTCCTACGGCCCGCACCCCGCCCAGGTCATGGACGTATACCTGCCGCCCAACCCGCAGCACGCGTCCGTCATCGTCATGGTGCACGGCGGCGCGTGGAAGATCGGCGACAAGGCCAACCCCGGCCTGATGGACAACAAGCTGGCCCGCTGGCTGCCCAAGGGGTTTGTGCTGGTGAGCATCAATTACCGGTTGCTTCCCGATGCCATGGCCCTGGAACAGGCCGAGGACGTGGCCGCCGCCGTGCGCCGCGTGGCGGAAGCCGCCCCCGGCTGGGGCGCGGACCCGGCGCGCATCATCCTGATGGGGCATTCCGCGGGGGCGCATCTGGTGGCGCTGGTGGCGTCCGCGCCGTCCCTGCTCGACCGCCCCGTGGCGGGCGCCGTGGTGCTGGATTCGGCGGCCATGGACGTGCCCGCCATCATGAAGCACCGGCACCCGGGCTTCTACGACGAGGCCTTCGGCAAGAACCCCGCTTACTGGGCCAAGACCTCGCCGCAGGACCAGTGGCTGCCCAAGGCCGTGCCCATGCTGCTGGTGTGCTCCACCAAACGGGCCGACAAGCCCTGCGTGGCCGCCGAGGCCTTCGCGGCCAAGACCGCGCGCTCCGGCCGCAAGACGCCGGTGCTGCCGCAAGCCCTGACCCACGGCGAGATCAACCACCAGTTGGGCCTGCCCGGAACCTACACCGACGCCGTGGATGGGTTCATCACCGCCCGGCTGGAGGACGCCAGCCGCTAAAGGGGCACCGCGTTGCCGATGGAACGCCGGATGCAAGACAAGCCAGGCACGAGGCTGCCGTGACTCGGCGCATGCCCGCGCCGTGTGCGGGCCGCGCTCCCGCAACACGGGGCAATACTCGGCCCGCAGCCTGACGCAGGACGTCGCCCCCTGCCGTTTTCGGGGTGCCCCCCCATCCACAGGAATTTCCCGAACCAGTCCTTCACGCTGCCGCGACACGCCGTTTCCCCGCCCGCCGGATCGTGCACCGGCCGGGCGCGCAGCACGCCGCCGCACACACCCCGGAGTTCACTCCCATGACCGCCATGTCCGCCATGACCAGCCCCCAGTCCAACCCCCATTACCGCGTCCGCAGCACCATCACCCGGCCCGACGCCGCCCTTGTGGAGGCATTCCGGTCCATTCCCGTCTCCAACATCGGCGACGCCATGAACCGCATGGCCTGCATGCATGCCCGCATCCGCCCCATGAACCGCGCCCCCCTGCTGGGCACCGCGCTGACGGTGCGGGTGCGCGTGGGCGACAACCTGCTGTTCAACAAGGCCATGGACATGGCCCGGCCCGGCGACGTGCTGGTGGTCAACGCCCACCACGAGCCGTTCTATTCCATCGTGGGCGGACAGATGACCACGTGGATGCACCAGCGCGGCCTGGCCGGGCTTGTGATTGACGGCTGCATCCGCGATGCCGAAGAAATCGAGGCCATGGACTTTCCGGTGTACGCCACCGGCATTTCGCCCAACGGCCCGATGAAGAATGGCGGCGGCGAGGTGAACTTTCCCATCGCCTGCGGCGGACTGGTGGTGAACCCCGGCGACATCGTGGCGGGCGACCGCGACGGCATCGTGGTGGTAAGCCCATCCGACGCCCCGGCGGTGCTGGAAAAGGCCCGCGCCATGGCGGAGAAGGAAACGCGCGTCATGGCCGCCATAGCGGACGGCACCTGGGACCGCACCTGGGTGGACGAGATGCTGCAAGAACAAGGGTGCGAGTTCGTGGACTAGGTACCCGAGAAAAAACGCAGAACGCAGAGAGGCCGCCCACGCGGCCTCTCTGCGTTGCAAACCTGAACGTCTTCAGAAAGGAGGGACGACCCGCCGCCCTTTACCCCGCCCGAAACGTGCCGCTCTTGCCGCCGGACTTGAACACCAGGCGGCAGTCGCGCAACACGATGTCCTTCTGCACGGCCTTGCACATGTCGTAGATGGTCAGCGCGGCCACCTGCGCGGCGACCATGGCTTCCATTTCCACCCCGGTCTGGCCGGTGGTGCGCACTTCCGCCTCCAGTTCGATGCTGGGGGGCGCGTCCTGCACCACAAAGCGCACGTCGGCGTAGCTGATGGCCAGCGGGTGGCACATGGGAATCAGGTCCGCCGTGCGCTTGGCGGCCATGATGCCCGCGATCTTGGCGGTGGTCAGCACGTCGCCCTTGGGCAGGGCACGGCGTTTGAGCAGGTCCAGGGTGTTGTCGTTCACCTCCACCACGGCCCGCACGATGGCGGTGCGCTGGGTGGGGACTTTCGCGCCCACGTCCACCATGGTCACGCTGCCATCCTCGGTCATGTGGCTGAAGGCTGTCCCTTCCGCACCGGGTTCGGCGGTTTCGCGGGGCGCATGACCCTGCCCGCCGGTGCATTCCAGCGCGGAAGGCGCGCCGCACCCACAACCGCACCCGGTGTTGGGCAGGTCGGGGCCGTCTTCGTCGTAATCGAGGGGGTCGGGCATATCGTCAAGCCGGACGGTGGGCGCGCCCCCGTCGGGCGAGTCGGGCGAGTCGGGCATTTTGGGCGTATCGGAAGACATGGGGATAACCTCCTGCCGATCTTGAAACAAGGCAAAGGGATGGCGCTCGCGCGGCCCCGCGCGGGCTGTCCCATACCCCCTCGCTGTAGCCCAAAACAGAACGGACGCCAATGCGGCGTCCGTCGGAAGGAACTACGGGGGCTGCGGAAACCGGCAGGGCCGGAAACTGCGGAACCTGCGGCGACAACGGGCTGGCCACGGCCAGCCGCCCGGCCCGGGTGCGGATTATCTCTCCACGTCCTTGGGCACCAGCCGCATGCCCCGGCGGCACAGGGTCAGGATGTCGTCGGCGGGCAGCGGGCGGCCAAGGCAGTAGCCCTGCAGGTAGTCCACGCCCATGCCGCGCAGGGCGGAAAGCTGGGCCGCCGTCTCCACCCCTTCGGCCACCGTGGCCAGGCGCAGGCTGCGGGCCAGGCCCAGGATGGTCTCCACGATTTCCAGGCTCCCCCCCTCGTCCAGCAGTTCCTGCACGAAGGTGCGGTCTATCTTCAGGGCGTGGATGGGCATGCGCGCAAGGTATTGCAGCGAGGAATACCCGGTGCCGAAGTCGTCCAGAGAAACCCGCACCCCCAGGTCGCGCAGGGTGCACAGCATGGCGTTGCCGCGCTCGTAGTTCTGCATCAGCGAGGTTTCGGTAATCTCCACTTCCAGCGCGTCGGCGGGCACGTCGTAGGCGTTCAGGCACGCGGCGATATGGCTGATGGTCTCGTCGCTGGTCAGGCAGCGCGAGGAAATGTTCACCGCCACCGGCAGGGTCAGCCCCTCCAGCCGCCACGCGGCGTGCTGGGCGCAGGCCATTTCCACCACCAGCCTGGTTATCTCGCGGATGGAGTTGGAGGTTTCCGCCACGGGAATGAAGACCGAGGGCGGAGCCACCACCGTGCCGTCGCGCTCCCAGCGCAGCAGCGCCTCCACCTTGCGCACCCGCAGGGCGCGCGCGTCGGCGATGGGCTGGTACACCAGCCGGAATTCCCGCCCGGCGATGGCCGCCTTGATCTCCTGGTCCATGCGGTAGCGCCGGGTGAATTCCAGGCACTGCTCCTCGCAGAACAGGGCGATGGCGTTCTTGCCCATGTCTTTCGCGCGGTACATGGCGATGTCCGCGCGCGACAGCAGTTCGTTGGCCGTCTGGCCGTCGTCCGGGTACACCGACACCCCGAAGCTGGCCGTGACCGAAAAGCCCATGCCGCCGTACTCGAACGGCTCCGCGAAGGTCGCGAACAGCCGCCGCATGATGCCGTCCAGATGCGACTTGTCGGTGATGCCGCCCACCGCCGCCACGAATTCGTCGCCCCCCAGCCGCCCCAGGATGTCGCCGGGCCGCAGGGCCGCGCGCAACCGCCGGGCCACGTCGCACAGCAGCTGGTCGCCGGTGGCGTGGTCGTAGGAATCGTTGATGAACTTGAAGCCGTCCATGTCGATGAACACCACGGCCAACTGGTGTTCGCGCACGGCGGCCTTGCCGATGGCCTCGCGCAGCAGCTCGAAGATGTGCTTGCGGTTGGGCAGGCCGGTGAGGTCGTCGTGGTTGGCCTGGTAGGTGATCTGCGCCTCTTTCTGCTTGATGTCGGAAATGTCCGAGAACACCCCCACGCAGTTCAGGATCACCCCGGCCTCGTCGCGGATGGACACAAGGCTCAGCCACTGCGGAATCTGCCAGCCGTCGCGGTGCGGCCCGCGCGTCTCGCCGATCCACGAGCCGTGTTCCAGCATCTCGTCCCACACGCTGCGGCTGCCGCCCATGGGCGTCATGCCCAGCACCGGTGAGGGGCGGCCCACCATGGACGGCGCGTCCACGCCGGTGATGCGCTCGAAGGCCGGGTTCACGGCCACCACCGAGCCCGCGCTGTCGGTGATGAAGATGCCCTCCACCGCGTGGGTGAACACCTCGCCCATCAGGTGCAGCTTGGCGTTGGCGTCGCACAGCTGGGCGGTGCGCTCGCGCACCCGGCGTTCCAGTTCGCGATGAATCTCGTTCAGTTCGCGCTGCGAGGCTTCCAACAGGTCGAGCATGCCGTTGAAGGCGTTGGCCAGCCCTTCCAGTTCGTCGCCGGTGTCGATGCGGATGCGCTGGCCCATGTTGCCGGGGCCGATGGAACGCACCCAGCCCGACAGGCGCAACACGGTGCGGGTCACCGTGCGCGCCAGCAGCAGCGCGGTGCCCAGCGCCACCAGCAGGGCCGTGACCGTCAGCGCGGCGATGTGCCACCACGCGGCCTGCTGTTCGGCCCGGTAGCCGTCCAGCGCGATGCCCACGGACACGGTGCAGATGTGAATGCCCGCCCGCTCCACCGGGGCGGTGTGGTGATAGACGCCCGGACCGGCAGCGTTGAGGGGCGCGCTGTGGTCCGGCGCGTCGTGCGGGACACCCCGGGGGGCATCCTGCGGGCCGTCGCGAAATCCGTTGCCCGCATCGGGCGGGGCCGCGTGGCCGGGCAGCGCGGGACGGAACACCCAGCCCCCGCGGCGGAACTCGAAGGCGGAACCGTCGGCGCGGGTGACCACCAGATATTCCAGCCCCTGCTGGCGGCGCAGCACGCTGGTGCAATGATCCACCAGCGCGGCGTAGTCCTCTGCCGCAAGGGCGCTGGCCGCCACCTCGCCCACCGAGGCCACCAGCCTGTCGGCCTGCGATTCCAGGCCCCGGCGCAGCACGCCCTGCTGGTAGGGAATGATCATGCCCAGGATTGCCGCGATGATGGCAAGCCCCGCCACGAAGGCCAGCCCCCCCGCCTTGAAGGCGATGCCGAAGCGGCGACGTGGGCGGCGCGGGCAGGCGTCTTCGCGATCAGGCCGGTCAGTCCGATCAGGCCGGTCAGTCCGGTGGGCAGCGCCCGGGCCAGCGGCCGCCCCCCCTGCCGCAAAGGCGGGTTCCGCCCCGGTGACGACGCCGGGCTCCAAGAGGCTGGGAGGGGGGGTACTCATTGCTCCACCAGGCGACGCGCGGGTTCGATGGCCTCGGGGCGGAACGGCGCGATGCCGTCAAGTTGCAGCAACAGCAGCATCTGCTTGCCCCACGGGTTGTCGGAAAGGCCCAGGCCCAGCTCCGCGTAGCGCGGAGCCAGCGAAGGGTCCACGGTCGGCGCGAGGCACATCACGAAATCTATGAGCGGCGGGGAAACGGCGATGCGCTCCAACTGCGCGCCCACCTGCGGGTTCATCTCGATCATGGTGCGCAGCGAACGCTCGGTGACCACGCAGGCCGGGGCCTGCCCGAAGAACACCGGCAGCAGCACGCGCGAGGCCTGCACCTCGTACTCCACGCCCGAAAAATGCCTGGCGGCCGGGGGCAGCCCCTGGTCGCGCAGCTGCCGCTCCACCCAGCGCAGGGGCAGGCTTTCCGGCCCCGCGGACATGGCCTGCACCAGCAGGCGCGCGCCGCGCAACTGGCTGACGCGGGTGATGCCCGACCCCTTGGCGGCCACCAGCACGTAGCGTTCGCCGAATTCGCCGTCGGTCACCGGCACGCCGAAGGGCTTCAGGTCCATTTCGCGCGCGAGCAGCAGGTAATCCACGGTGGGCAGGTGCACCACGTCCACCTGGCCCTTGGCCAGCGCCTTGCGCATCTCGTTCCGCGAGTGGTAGGCGGTCAGCCGCACGTCAAGGCCGCGCTCCGTCTCCACGTAGCGGCGCGCCCACAGTTCCACGGCCAGGGCCACGTCCTTGCGGTCCACGCCCGGCAGGAAATACTCCACGTAACCCAGGCGCAGTTCCGTGGCCACGGCGGGTGCGGCCGGCAGCAGCCACGCGCACGCCAGCAGCAACAGCAGCGCGGCGGCCATCCCGCGCGCGGTGGTACGCCACGCGCCACGCGCGGGCAGGGCGGGAACCATGCCGGCTCCGGGGTCAGGGCAGGGCGCGGGCGCCATAGCCCACCTCCCGCAAGCGGTCGAGAATCTCCGTACCGGCCACAAGGTTGCGGGCGGCCACGGCGACCTGCGCCTCGTACAGCGCCCGCTGGCGCGCGGCCCGCACCAGGGCCTCGTACACCTGCGTTTCCAGCAGTTCACGGGTGTCCACCAGCCCTTCTCGGTAGGCGCGCTCGGTCAGGGCGCGGCTTTCGGCGGCCACGGCCACGGCTTCCGCGCCCAACGCGGCCTGTCGAGCCGCACGGCGCTCGCGCAGCACCGCGTCCTTCACGCGCAGGGCCACGCCTTCGCGCAGCAGCACGCGCTGGTGGGCCAACTGGCGCAGCCGGGCGCGCGTCTCCTCCACCCGTGCCTGGGTGCGAAAGCCCTCGAACAGCGGCAGTTCCACGGTCAGCCCGGCGGCGCCGTGGGTGCGCTCGCCTTCCGCCACCAAGCCGCCGTCGTAGGTGTTGGTCACCGTGGACAGGGTGCCGAACAGCGAAACCACCGGCAGGTATTCGCCGGTGGCGTCGTCCAGCCGCGCCTCGGCCGCGCGCACCCCGGCGTCGAAGCGCGCAAGGTCGAGGTTCAGGCGGTAGGCCCCGGCCACGGAATCCTCCAGCGGACCAGGCTCCGGCGCGGCGGGCAGTTCCGTGTCGGCCACCCGCACGTCGGCGTTCCACGGCAGGCCCATGGTATTCGCCAGGGCCGCCTCGGCCAGTTCCACGTTGGAATCCAGTTCCGTCAGCATGGTCCGCACGCCCAGCTCGGCCACCCTGGCGCGCAGCCAGTCGGTCTTGCGCACCCGCTGCGACCCGCCCTTGTAGAAATGTTCGGTCACGTCGCGGGTGGCCTCCAGCCGTTGCGCCGTTTCATGGCCGATGTCGCGCAGGGTCCGGGCCAGCACCACCCCGTGGTAGCGGGTGGTCACGTCGTGCACCAGTTGCAGCGCGGCATGGCGCGCCTCGCCCGTTGCCGCGTCGCGCCCCGCCCCGGCCTCGCGCACGCGGGCCTCGCGGCGGCCGCCGTCGTACAGCAGCAGCCCAAGCTCCGCCCGGTATTCGCCAAGGTCACGGTCCATGAGCGGGATGCGCCGCTCCGGCACGGTGGTGCGCGTGGTCATGGGGCCGCCGCCCATGTCCACGGTGTAGTCCGAGGTTTCTTCCGGAAAGACGAACACCGGGTCGCTGTCCAGGCGCGACTGGGTGGCGGAAAGCGTGAGTTGCGGCCAGTAGGCGGACAGGGCCTGGCGGTGCTGGGCCTCGGCGATGGCCAGCCCTTCGCGGGCGGCGGCCGGTGCGGCGTTGTCGCGCAGGGCGATGGCGATGCACTGGGGAAGGGTGAGCGACTGCGGCGCGTCCGCCGCCATGGCCGGGCGCGCCATGGCCAGCGCAAGCCACGGCAGCACCGCCAGCAGCACGGCGGCGATGCGGCGTGGGCGCATCCGCCGGCAAGGGCATGGCGCATGGCCGCACGCGTGCGGGCGCTCCACGTCACGTGGGTCGTGCGCGCGGCAGAGGGCTGTCATCACTGTACGCAACTGTCGCACCACTCTCGTGCATGGTCCATCGGCGCAACGCCCCCCGGCTGGTGCAGCCCTGCGGAATGAGTATTTCGAAAACGGCCACTTCGGCGTAATGCAACAGCCCGAATGCGTCGGCCGTCGCATGCTGTCGGGCGCTTCTGCGTCGAACGCCGGATTTCGCTGCAACCCCGGTGCACGCCAGTGCTTTCTGACATGCCCTTTTGTGGGGCGTCAAGACTGTTCGGGGAGGGGTACTGAGGGAAATTCCCCGCAACCCGCACACACAGGTAGGTAAAACCCTACCCTAAAAATTGCAAAGGATTATCCGCCGCCCGAAAAACATCCGCCCCCGGCGCAACTGCGCCGGGGGCGGATGAAACATGCGGATCGGCAGAATGAACAAGGTCCGGCCGGGGGGTATCTCCCCGTCGCCTGCGCCCTATTCCATGCCCATGGCCTTGCCGATCTTGCGCGCCACCTTCTTGACCTTCTCGAAGGGCTTGCCTTCCTCCAGCTTGGCGAATTCGCGCAGCAGTTCTTCCTGCTTCTTGGTCAGGCTGACGGGCGTCAGCACGCGAACCTCCACCAACAGGTCGCCCTTCTGGTGGTGGCCAAGGTAGGGCAGGCCCTGATCGGACAGGCGGAACACCTCGCCGCTCTGGGTGCCCTTGGGAATGTCCAGGGTCACCGGGTCGTCCAAGGTGGGCACCTCGATGCGATCGCCAAGGGCGGCCTGCACGAAGCTGATCTCGTGGGTGATCACGAGGTCCTGGCCCTGGCGGCGGAAGGTCTTGTCCTGCTCCACGCTGACGACCACGTACAGGTCGCCGGGGGGGCCGCCATGCAGACCCGGCTCGCCCTCGCCGCGCAGGCGCAGGCGGTTGCCGGTGTCCACCCCGGCGGGAATGCGCACGGCAAGCTCGCGCACCTGCTGCAGGATGCCCGACCCCTTGCACTTGGGGCAGGGGGTGGGGATGACCTGGCCTTCGCCCCGGCACACGGGACAGGGCACGGCGATCTGGAAGAAGCCCTGGCTCTGGCGGATCTGCCCGCTGCCGCCGCAATGGCGACAGGCCTCGGGCCGCGTGCCGGGGGCCGCGCCGGAACCGTTGCATTCGTCGCAGGCCACCTTCTTGGGCAGGCGCAGGGTGACTTCGTCGCCCTTGGCCGCCTGGCGGAAGGTGATGGACAGGTTGTAGCGCAGATCGGCCCCGGCCTGGGGACGCGGGCCGCGCATGCGCGAGGAGCCGGTGGCGAAGCCGAAGAGATCGCCGAAAATGTCGCTGAAATGCGCGAACACGTCCTCGGCGTTGTCGAACCCGTGGCCGCCGCCGTTGCCGTTGAGGCCCGCGTGGCCAAACCGGTCGTACCGCGCGCGCTTGTCGGCGTCGCGCAACACGTCGTAGGCCTCGGCGGCTTCCTTGAACTTCTGCTCGGCCTCGGGGTTGTCCGGGTTGCGGTCGGGGTGGTACTGGAGCGCAAGCTTGCGGTACTGCCGCTTGATCTCGTCCTCCGACGCGTCCCGGGCGACACCGAGCACTTCGTAATAGTCGCGCTGGCTCATGGCTGGCTATTCGGCCCGGAAGTCGTCCTCGGTCTCCACGTAGCGCGCCTCTTCATCGGGCAGCACCTTGCCGGCGGCGATTTCGCGCAGGGCGGTCACGACTTCCTTGTTGCGGGAATCGACCAGCGCCTCGTACCCTTCGCGGTACTGGTGCACGCGCTTGATGGCCATCTGCACGAGCAGAAAGCGGTTGTCCACGCGTTCCTGGCAATCTTCAACGGTAATGCGGGCCATGGGAGCTCCTTGCGGAAGGATGGTGGGCGCTGCGGCGCGGGTGCGCGCAACGCCTCTTTCAGGTAATGCGGCAGGGCCGGTTGTCCAGCCCCCACCCGGATTCCGGGGGCGGCGATCGACTTCCGGCACGTTGGCGGCACGCGGACGCACCACGCCAAGCTGCGCAACATACCCGTCCCGTCAAGGGGCGTCAAGGGGACGTCAAAGGGGGGGGCGTCATGGGGGCGTCAGGCGTCTCCCAGCGTGGCGGGCAGCCGCCGCGACTTTCCCGCCCCTGGCCAGCACCAGCCCCGCACCGGGGCCGCGCCGTCCGAACGCCACCGGAACCGCAACAACCTGACCCCGCCCGGCAAGATCAAGCACATTGTTTGTTGATGTACGCGCGCTGCCCCTGCACGGGGCGTGGCGCCCTCCGCCTGTCAGCGGTTGCTTCCGCGTGCCCGCCGGGGTATCGGGGGGCGGCCCGGCGGTCCGCCCGTCCGCTTCCAGCCCTGGTCACCCGGCCGCCAGCCCCTGCGGATGCACGCCGAACCCGATCCGACCGGCCCCGGCCCGATCCCGCCCGACGGAGAAATCCATGCCCCGCGAAAAACTTTCGTACGCCCAGAAGCAGTGTGTCACCGCCACCGGCAAGCTGATGCAGCAGACCGCCATGATCCACCCCGGCGCGCGCATAGGCGTGGCCGTTTCCGGCGGCATGGACAGCTGGGTGCTGTTGCAGGTGCTGAAGCTGCGCCAGCGCATCGTGCCCTTCAAGTTCGAGATCATGGCCCTGCACGTGAACCCCGGCTTCGACCCGCAGAACCACGCCCCGCTGCTGCCCTGGCTGCGCGCCAACGGCGTGGCCTCGCACATCGAGGTCACCGACCACGGCCCGGTGGCCCATTCGCCCGCCAACCTGCGCAATTCGCCGTGCTTCTACTGCGCCAAGCTGCGCCGCACCCGGCTGTTCGAACTGTGCAAGCAGTACGGACTGACCCACCTGGCCTTCGGGCACAACGCCGACGACCTGGTGACCACCTTTTTCATGAACCTGGTCCAGACCGGGCGGGTGGACGGCATGTCCATGAAGGAAGCCTTCTTCGGCGGCAGGCTGACGGTCATCCGCCCCATGATGCTGGTGGAAAAATCGGTCATCGCCCGCGCCGTGAAGCAGTGGAACCTGCCCGTGTGGTCCAACCCCTGCCCGTCGGCCTTCGATTCGCGCCGCAGCGAGGTGACCGCCGAAGTGAAGGAACTGTGCAAGGGCAGCAAATTCGCAAAGGCAAATATTTTCAATGGGTTAATACGCTGGCAGCTCGGGTTGACACCCTCGGACCAATAACGCTAGACAACGCGATAGGCTCTAGGGTCAGCCGCAACGCGCGGCCCGGCCGCCATCTTCCGCACCGACCGCACTCTCCGGCCGCACCGGGCCCACCGGTTCCACAGGACCGGCCTGACCGGCCACAACCCGCAGGACCACACGCGACACATGCTGCTCGGCAAGTACCACATCGTCATCCTGAAGGAACGCGACGGCGCCCACCGCAACCTGCGCATGCGCGGGTGGTTCGGTTTCGCCGTGGTCTGCCTGGGGCTGGCGCTGGCCGGGCTGAACGTGTGGCTATGGGGCTTCTACACCGAGAACCTGAACCTGCAACGCCGCCTGGCCGAGGCCGAGCGCACGGTGGAGGAACAGAACGGGCAGATGCTGAACATGGTGGGCAAGGTGCGCAGCCTTCAGGCCGACCTTGGCCGCGTGCAGCAGTTCGACTCCAAGCTGCGCCTGATGATGAACATGGAGAAGGACCCCGGCGAAGCAGCCTCCATGGGCGGCTCGCGCTCGGAAGACTTCTCCAAGAGCTACCTGCCCCTGCACCGCCAGGAATTGCTGGCCCGCAAGATGCACAGCTTTTTGCAGCAGCTTTCCACCGACGTGCGGCTGGAAGAAGTGCGCCAGCAGGAACTGGTGCGCGCCCTGCGCGACAACCGCGAAGTGCTGGCCGCAACCCCTTCCATCTGGCCCGCCGACGGCTACATATCCTCCACCTTCGGCATGCGCGTCTCGCCGTTCACCGGCAAGGGTGAATTCCACAAGGGCATCGACGTCATCAACCGCCCCGGCACGCCCATCTATGCCCCCGCGCGCGGCACCGTCACCTTCGCCGCCGTGGACGGCGCCTACGGCAACTGCGTGGTGCTGCAACACGGCGGGGGGCTTTCCACCCGCTACGCGCACATGCAGCGATTCGTGATCAGGGACGGCCAGAGCGTGAACCGGGGCGACCTTATCGGCTACATCGGCAATTCGGGGCGCAGCACCGGCCCGCACCTGCACTACGAGGTGCGGCTGAACGGGGTGTGCGTGAATCCCATGCGCTACATCCTCAACTAGGCGTGCGCCCGGCTTCTATCCTGTAGCCCCCGGCATCCCGCCCATCCGCTCTCCCCACCCTCTTTCCGCACCCACCCCATGCTGCATATCTTCGACACCCCCTTCGCGCCCTTTGCGTGGGACATCGAATGGCTGTTGCGCGTCAACGTGGACTGGCGCAACGCCGCGCTAGACCTGCTGATGCCGCTGGTTTCCAGCACCCTGCTCCTGTGGGTGGCCATTGCCGCCTGCGCTGCGCTGTACCTTACCCGCGCGGGCATGACCGGGCTGCGGCCGCTGTTGTCCCTGCTGCTGGTGGTGGGCGTGGCCGCCGGGCTGGCCGACGGCGCGGGCAACGTGTTCAAGAAATCCACGGGCCGGGTGCGCCCGCTGAACGCCCTGCCGCTGGTGCATCACCGCGACGACGGCGCATGGAAACAGAACCCCGTCGATTTCGCGCAAAGCAAATCGACGGGGGATTCCTTCGTCTCGTCCCACGCGGCCAACACCATGGCCGTGGCCGTGGCGCTGTACGCCATGCTGCCGGGCCTTGGCGCGGCCCGAAGGCGGGAAGCCCTGGCCCAACCGGCCGTACCGGCCGCACCGGCCGCCGGTTCCACGGCATGCGCCGCTCCCCGCCGCTCACCCGCGCTATGGCTGGTCTTCCTGCTGCCGCTGGTGGTGGGCTATTCCCGCCTGTACCTTGGCAAGCACTACCCTTCCGACGTGCTGGGCGGCTGGCTGGTGGGTCTGCTTGCCGGATGCGCGGCGGTGTGGGCGTGGCGGAAGGCCACGGGGCAACACAACCGCTCGGCCTGACAAAGATTTTCGCGCTGCAAGGCTGCCACTTTGAAGCGGGGTTCCAAGGGGGCGACAGCCGCGCTGCGATCGCCATCCGTAATGCTCGAAGCCTCGCAAACGGCTGCCGTCCTTGGCCGCCGGAGGCATCCAGAAACGCACATCGCCATCATGCGAAGCGGGCGGGGCATTGCTGCCCCGCCCGCTTCGTTTCGAAAAACTGTCGACACCCTTGCGGCCTGGGCTACCCGGCGGCCAAGCCCTGCATCTGCGCGAACGAATCGGCCAGCGGCGCGGCGTCGGTCACGTCCTGGCGCAGAAAGGCGTTGATGGGGCCGTTCATGGCAATGGCCTTGTCGATGTCCGGGTTGCTGCCCGGCGCGTAGGCACCGATGTTGATCATGTCCTCCGCCTTGCGGAAGGTGGCCATGTGCCGGGTGATCACGCGGCCCGCGTCCACCACGTTCTTGGCGCAGATGTCGCTGCGCAGGCGGCTGATGGAACGCAGCACGTCGATGGCGGGAAAATGGCCAAGGTCGGCGAGGTCGCGGGTGAGCACGATGTGCCCGTCCAGGATGGAGCGCACCGCGTCGGCGATGGGTTCGTTGAAGTCGTCGCCATCCACCAGCACGGTGTAGACGCCGGTGATGGTGCCCTTCTCGCTGCGGCCCGCACGCTCCAGCAGCTTGGGCAGTTGGGCGAACACGGTGGGTGTGTAGCCCTTGGTCGTGGGCGGTTCCCCGACGGCAAGGCCCACCTCGCGCGCGGCCATGGCGAAGCGCGTCACCGAGTCCATCATCAGCAGCACGTCCTTGCCCTGGTCGCGAAAATGTTCGGCCACGGCGGTGGCGGCATAGGCGGCGCGCATGCGCACCAGCGGCGACTGGTCGGACGTGGCCACGATGACCACCGAGCGGGCCAGCCCCTCCGGCCCCAGGTCCTTTTCCATGAACTCCACCACCTCGCGGCCGCGTTCGCCGATGAGGCCGATGACGTTCACGTCGGCCACGGTGTAGCGGGCCATCATGCCCATGAGCGTCGACTTGCCGACGCCCGAACCGGCCATGATGCCCACGCGCTGCCCCTTGCCCAGGGTGAGCAGGCTGTTGATGACCCGCACGCCCACGTCCAGCGGGTCGGAAATGCGCGGCCGGGCCAGCGGGTTGGGCGGCGAGGCGTACAGGGGGGCGAAGTCGACGGTGGGCACGGGTGCGCCGCCGTCCAGCGGCGCGCCGAAGGCGTCGAAGGCGCGACCGAGCAGCGCGTCGCCCACGGGAAACACGGGGGGCAGGCTGGTGTTGCGGATGAGGCTGCCGGGGCGAATGCCGCGCAGGTCGCCATAGGGCATGAACAGCAGGTTGCCGTCGCGAAAGCCCACCACCTCGGCGGCGATGCCCCCGCACGAGGCGGGGTCCGCCTGTTCGGGCGCGCCGCCCACGCCGGATTCGCAGCCCTCGGGCAGCATGTGGCACACCGCGCCCAGCGGGGCCTTTATGCCGCAGCCTTCGGCAACCAGGCCCACCACCTTGGTGACCTTGCCGTAGGTCTGCATGGCCTGCACCTCGCCCAGCAGGCGCAGGCAGGCGGCCGGGTCCAGCCCGGACATGGCGCTTTCGGCCGGGCTCACGGGCGGTCCTCGGGCAGGGTCAGCCCGGCCAGCACTTCTTCGACGATCCGGCGGCGGGTCTCGATGGTGTTGTCCACCATGCCGTCGCGGCTTTCCACCACCATGCCGCCGGGGCCGATGGCGGCGTCGCCGCGTACGGTCCAGGCCTCCAGGCCCGGAAAGCGTTCCTTGGTGGCGGCGATGATGTCGGACACGGCGGGCTCGTCCTCGGGGTTCACTCGCACGGTGAGGGTACGGCGCTGTTCCAGCGCCTGCACCGATTTCACGAACAGCGTCTCCAGCACGGCGGCGCGCTCTGCGTCCACCACCAGGCCCACGCCGCGCTCCACCGCCGCGCGCAACAGCCCCACCAGGTCGGCCCGCCACCCGGCGAAGATGGACGAGCACTGGCCCTGGATGGCCGAAAGCACGGCGGACACCGACTCGCCCATGGCCGCGCGGAATTCCTCCAACTCGCGGTGGGCCTGGGCCATGCCCGCGTTGTAGCCCTCGTCATGGGCCGCGGCGCGCATGACCTCGGCCTCCATGCGGGCCTGGGTCAGCATCTCGCGCGCCTTGGCCTCTGCCTTGGCGCGCACGCGCTCCATGTATTCCTCTTCGGTGTGCTCGTCCCACAGCGGGCGCGCGGAAGCGCCCTCCATGCCGGTCAGCGTGGTTTCGCCAAGGGGGCCGGGCCCCATGAAGATGGTGCCCCAGCGGTCGGGCTTTTCGGCATCAGACGAAGACATCGCCGCCTCCGCGGCCCACCATGATGCGGCCTTCGGTTTCCAGCCTGCGCACCGTCTTGACGATGTTCTGCTGCGCGCCTTCCACGTCGGACAGGCGCGTGGGGCCCATGATCTCGAGGTCTTCGCGGATCATGGTGGCCGCGCGTTCCGACATGTTCTTGAAGAACTTCTCCTTCAGGTCGTCGGATGCCCCGCGCAGGGCCATGGTGAGGTCCTCGTTGGATATTTCCTTGAGCAGTTCGCGAATGCCCCGGTCGTCCAGCCCCTTCACGTCCTCGAACACGAACATGAGGTTGCGGATGTCTTCGGCCATCTGCGAGGATTCTTCCTCGATTTCGGCCAGCACTTCCTCTTCGGTGGCGCGGTCCACGGCGTTGAGGATCTCGGCCACGGCGGGCACGCCGCCCACCTTCTTGCCTTCCTTGCCGCCCATGGCGATGAGCTGGCTTTGCAGCACCTTGTCCACTTCCATCAGCATGTCCTCGGGCACGGCTTCCAGCCGGGCGAGGCGCATGAGCACCTCGGGCCGCACGCCCGCGGGCAGGTTGGTCAAAAGCTCCGCCGCGTTGTCCGGGTGCATGTGCCCCAGGATGAGCGCCAGCGTCTGCGGGTGTTCGTTGCGCAGGATCTGGGCCAGCAGGCGCGGGCTGACGTTGCCCAGTTCGCGGAAGGGCGCGGGGCCGGAGTCGAGGTTCAGCGAGTCCATGATGTACTTGGCGGTCTCGCTGTCCAGGTTCTTCATGAGCATGCGCTTCACGGCTTCCGCGCCGCCGGCGATCATGTCCTGGCCGGTGACCAGGGCGGTGTGGAATTCGCGCAGGACTTCCTCCACCAGCTCCTTGGGCACGGTGTCCAGTTCCACGATGGCCTTGGAGACGGCGGCGATCTCCTGCCGTTCCATGCGCTTGAAGACTTCCGAGGTGAACTTGTCACCCAGCGCGAGAAGCAGGATCGCCGTCTTCTGGGGGCCCTTAAGCTGCTCCGACCTTGGATCCTTCGGCATGCTTCAGCCAACTCCTGATGATGCTCACGGCCTGGTCCATGTTCTGTTCGGCCATCTGCAGGGCGTGAGCCTTGATGTCCTCGATCTTCTTCAGCGCGTCCAGCGCGTCCATCTCCTCGTCGCCCTCGATGAGCGCAAGCCGCTCTTCGCCGGCGGGCAGGCCTTCCAGGCCCTCGATCATCTCGCCTTCCACGCGCGGGCGGATCATGGCCAGCACCACCGGCCGCACCACCAGCAGCAGGAACAGGAAGACCAGCAGCGCGTTGAGCAGCGGCTTGCCAAGGCGCAGGGCGTAATCCATGACCAGTTGGGCAAGGCTCGATTCCTGCGGCGCGTCGGGGCCGCCGAACGAAATGTTGCTGACCTCTATGGTGTCGCCACGCGCGCGGTCGAAGCCCACGGCGTTGGAAACCAGCTGGCGGATGCGCTCGATGTCCTCGGCCTTGCGGGGCACGAAGCTCCACTGGCCGTCGGCACCCTTCTCATACGTGCCGTCCACGATCACCGCAACGGTCAGGCGGGAGATGTCGCCCACCTGGGCCACGATGTTCTGCTCTTCCTTGTTGATCTCGAAGTTGGTGGTGCGGGTTTCGCGGTTGCCCTCCTGCGTGGACGCGCCGCCCGTGGGCGAATCGCCCCGGAAGTTGGCGTCGGGCGAGCCCGCCTCGAGGTTCGAGCGGCCGCGCTGCGATTCCTCGCTGCGGCTTTCGCTGCGCACCACGGTCTTTTCGGGGTCGTAGAGTTCCTTGCGGATGGTGCGCTGGCTGAAGTCGAGGTCGGCGTTGACCTTGGCGATGACCTTGCCCGCGCCGATGACGGGGTAGAGCAACTCCTCGATGCGGCGCTCCAGGTTCTGCTGCATGCGCAGCTTGTGCTCGAGCTGGGTCGAGGTCATGCCGTCGACGCTGCCGTCCTCGTTGGGGGCATACAGGATCTTGCCGCTGGTGTCGGTGACCGAGACCTTGTTCTTGTCCAGCCCTTCCACGGCCATGACCACCAGGTTGACGATGGCCTGGACGTCCTTGGGCTCCAGCTTCTTGTTGTCGCGCAGCTTCAGCACCACAGAGACGGACGGCTTCTGCTGTTCCTCGATGAACAGGCTGCGGTGCGGAATGACCAGATGCACCCGCGCGCTCTCGATGCCGGGAAATTCGGAGATGGTGCGCGAAAGTTCGCCCTGCAGGGCGCGCTGGTAGTTGATCTTCTGCACGAAGTCGGTCTGACCGACCTTGACCTGGTCGAAAATCTCGAAGCCGATGCCCTGGCCCACCAGGCCGCCTTCACCAGCCACCTTCAGCCGCAGGTCGTACACCTTGTCGGCGGGAACCAGCACGGACGCGCCGTTGTTCTCCAGCTTGTAGGCCACCTTGTCGGCCTGCAGCAGCTTGACCACGCGGCTGGCGTCCTCGGGCGGCAGGTTGGAGTACAGCACGCGGTAGTCGGGCTGGTTGATCCAGAACACCAAGCCGAAAAACACGCCCACCACGGCCACGGACAGCCCGGCGATGAAGATGCGCTGCGAGGTGGAAATGCGCGACCAGAATCCCTTGGCCTTCTGGACGGCGTCTGCGAGAGCGGGAGCCATGTGTTCTTCCTCCGGGTGGTCTCTGGGCTGCGAGGCGTGCCGCGTCTTCTTCGGAAGCGGCTATCCGGCCGGGGCATTCAGTGCTTTCCGTCGCCTGCCGGGCGCCCCGATCTGCCGGATTTCCGTTCTGCGGCGAGGAAGGCGAGCCTTTTACGAAGGGAGCGTACTCTTCTTGTACGTGACCGGAGTAAAGGGCGATGCCTGACGACGCCGCAGGGCGGAAGGTCGGCAGATCGCTAGAATTGGATGCGACTGAGTTCCTTGTACGCCTCCATGACCTTGTTCCGCACGGCGGAGGTCATGCTCACGGCAAGGCCGGCCTTCTGCAGGGTGATCATCAGCTCATGCACGTTCTGGGTTTCCCCGGCGGCGAAGGACTGGATCATCTGGGCCTTTTCGGCCTGCATGTCGTTGACCTTGGTCAGCGACTCGGAAAGCGTGCTGGTGAACGACTTGGCCTGAATGCCGGATGCCGTGGGGGCCGCGGTGGCGCGGGTGGCCTGCTCGGCCTTGGTGAAGTTGCCGAGGGCGTTGGAGTACGCCTTCAGCCCTACCGCCTGGATGGTCATGGCCGTGTCTCCCTGAAGTTCTTGCCGGATGCGGAGTTTCGTCGGCTGGCGAGGAGGGCGTGATCGGCACGAGGGAACATGCTTTTTCCGCATGTGACCTCGGTGCCGCGCCGCGCCCAGATGCGCCCAGATGCGCCCAGACGCGCTCAGACGCGGTCAGCCGGCGAAAGAACCATCCGGATGCTAGCGGCTGATTTCCAAGGCCTTGGTGTACATGGCCTTGACGGTGTCGATGGTGGTCACGTTGGCCTCGTAACCGCGCTGGGCGGTCATCAGGTTGGCCATTTCCTCCACCACGTTGATGTCCGGGTAGGCCACGAAGCCGTCCTGGTCCGCGTCGGGGTGGCCGGGTTCGTACACGCGCTTCATGGGGCGCGAGTCGGTGGCCACGTGCATCACGCGCACGCCTTTCAGCTCGCGGTCCAGCGCGCCCTGCATGTGTTTGGAGAAGGGGTCGTCCACGTCCTGCGCCGCCATGATGGTGGTCTTGCGACGGTAAGGCCCGCCGTTCTCCGTGCGGGTGGTCTTCACGTTGGCGAGGTTCATGGAAATGATGTTCATGTTCGTGCGTTCCGCACTGAGGGCGGAGGCGCCGATATCGATGGCGGTCATGAAGTCCATTACTTCTGCCCTTCCTGTATGATGGTCTTGACGCCCTCGAAGTTGCCGCGAATGACGGTGGAGAGGGCGGTGTAATGCATGGAGTTCTTGGCCATCTTGGCCATTTCCTTGTCGATGTTGACCCGGTCTTCGCCGTGCACGATGCGCGGCTTGGCCGCCTTGTCCCAATCGGCGTTGAAGCCTTCCGGGTCGAACACGGCGGGCATGTGGTTATCCTCGGTGCGGGTCATCCGGCCCTTGGCGTCCAGGTTCAGCGCCGCCTGCAACTGCTTCTCGAACTCCAGTTCGCGCGGCTTGTAGCCGGGCGTCCGGACGTTGGCGATGTTGCTCATGACGACATTCTGACGCTGGAGCTGCATGTTCATGACCTTGCCGACAAGGTTCACATGCGGTTCGTACAGGCTTTTCATGCGGGATTCCTCCCCGTTCGCCCCTGGGGCGTGCGCCGCGCAGGGGGTGGTGGCCGCCGATGCAGGCCGTGGATGCACCCCCGGTTGAGCAAGAGACGTTCCAGCCGAAGGAAGATTTTTTGTTTCAGCGTATTGCCAGCAAAAATCCGGTTTTCGCCCTTCCTGCCGCCGCCGGAATGACGACGCCGCCCGGCCATCGTGCGACGGGCCGGGCGGCGGCAGGTTTTGCCCCCATCGTACGGGGGTGGAGACGGCAAACCGGCGGTTTGTGCCCCCGCCGGGCATGGCGGCCCGCACGGCGAAGACCCGGCGGCCATCTTAACCTTCAAAAATACATCTTATATATTCATATATTGCGGCGCAGCGCAGGTTCTGCAAAAGTGGCATGGCATGGGGCTTGCTATGTTCGCAGCGCCCACGAAAACTCCGTCGCCAGCAATGGCACGCATCGTGCTTAACGGAGGGCATGGGCACAGCTTTACCGGGAGCATTCGCGAAACCATCCTGCGAACCGCTCCGGCGCCGCCAGCTCGGCGCCCGCCCCGCGCAGCGCGGGGCGACACAGAAGCGAAATGCCTTACGGCATGGAGGGGAGAACATGAGCAACCATCTCGATTACGAAATCAACAAGGAACTGGGCGAGTGCTACCTTTTCATGGGTGACCTTGAAAAGGCCGAGGAGTACTACCGCAAGGCCGCCGGCAGCAACGGCGTGCACCCGGACCCGTACCTGGGCCTCGCCACCATCGCCGTGCAGCGCGGCAACCTCGATTCGGCCCTGGTACTGTACCGCAAGGCGGCCGCCATCGAGGCCAACGACAAGTCGCTGGCGGGCATGGGCCTGGTGGAAATGGAAACCGGCGCGCACGCCGAGGCCTTCAACCACTTCGTGGCCGCGCTGGGCATGAACCCCGGCAACCTGGTGGCCATGAACGGCCTCTTGCGCCTTGGCTACCACCTTGGCCGCATCGACGAAGTGGTCGCCCACCTGCGGGCGTTCCTGGAACTTTCCCCCGAAAAGGATAACGTGCGCTTCTCGCTGGCCGGGTGCCTGATCTCCCTCGGCCGCAAGGACGAGGCACGGGCCGAACTCGAGACCATTCTCGACCGCGCGCCCGACCACGCCGACGCCCGCGAAATGTACGCCCTGCTCGGGTAGCCGGGGCAACGCCGCCCACACGCGGCCAGCCACGGCAAGATACTCCCCTCCCCATACGATTTTCCGGCCCCGATGCTGGCGCTAGGGGCCGGAAAATCACCTTTCGCCGTCATTCTGCCAACGCTCGGACGGCGAGAGGGAGCGGAAACGCAGTACGGGCGCACGGCACACCCCGGGGGTGTGCCGTGCGCCCGTCACCGTTTTTGAACGTGGCGCAAGGACAGGGGCCGGAACAGGGGTGAACGCCCGCTGCCCGGCCCTTGCCGCGCGAAACGTACGGATCAGACCAGTGCGTTGAACAGGTACCCCACCAGCATGATGCCCAGCCCCACCACGCCGAAGAACACGGCCACCAGCCGGGGCTTCAGCACGCGGCGCAGCATCACCGCCTCGGGCAGCGAGAGGGCGATGACGGCCATCATGAACGCCAGCACCGTACCCAGCGCCGCGCCCTTGCCCAGCAGGGCCTGCACCACGGGAATCATCCCCGCCGCGTTGGAATACATGGGAATGCCGATGGCCACGGCCAGCGGAACGGCCCACCACGCGCCACGGCCCATGATGGAGGCCATGAAGCCCTCGGGCACGTAGCCGTGGATGCCCGCGCCCACGGCAATGCCCAGCACCACCCACGGCCAGACCTTGCCCACGATGTCGCGCATGGCCTGCACGCCGTAGTCGATGCGGCCAGACCAGGTGTGCTCGACGGACGGAAGCTGTTCGGCGTCGGCCCGCACCTGCAGCACCCAGCTCTCGATGTGGCGCTCCATGCCCATCCGCCCGATGACCCAGCCGGACACGATGGCGATGGCCAGGCCGGTGCCCGCGTACAGGGCGGCCACCTTCCAGCCCAGCAGCCCATACAGCATGACCACGGCGATTTCGTTGATCATGGGCGCGGACACCAGGAAGGAGAAGGTCACCCCCAGCGGCACCCCGGCGGAGACGAAGCCGATGAACAGCGGCACCGCCGAGCAGGAGCAGAACGGCGTGACCACGCCCAGAAGGGCCGCCAGCACGTTGCCCACGGCTTCGTTGCGCCCGGCCAGCAACCGCCGGGTGCGCTGCGGCGTGAAGAACGAGCGCACCACCCCGATCCCGAACACCACCAGCGCCAGCAGCATGAGCACCTTGGGCGTGTCGTACAGAAAGAACTCCACCGCCTCGCCCAGATGCGTGGACGGCGTCAGCCCCAGCACGTCGTAGGTCAGCGCGCGCGAGGCGGCGGGCAGATTCAGGTACACCGCCCACCACGCCACGAGGCCAACGGCCATGGCGGCAAGACGGCGCGCCAGCCCGGCGCGCTCCTGTTCAAGGGGCAGGTCGGAGGAGGCGGGGGATGCCGCGCAGCCGCAGCCGCCCCCCGTCGGGGCGTCGATGCCGGACAGGGACGCGCGCGGGGCAAGGGGCGTCAGCGTTGCGCCCGCCGCGCCCAACGCCCCGGCAGGCGCGGAAGGCGCGGAACACCCGCAGCCGCCACCGCCGGACGCGGGCTGCGGGGCAAAGGGCTGCAACGGTCGCAGCCCGGCCGCACTGCCCCCGGCGGCCATGGACGGCGCACCCGCCATGCAGGCGC
The DNA here is from genome assembly GCF_000226255.1 of Desulfovibrio sp. A2. Lineage (GTDB taxonomy): Bacteria > Desulfobacterota > Desulfovibrionia > Desulfovibrionales > Desulfovibrionaceae > Cupidesulfovibrio. The sequence goes on along the minus strand of NZ_AGFG01000054.1, from coordinate 28,678 downwards.
AGCCCGAAGACCTGCCGCCGGGCGATCCCCCGGAAACCGCCCCCTCCGCCTCGGAGTTCGCCTCCTGCCCGTCCCACATGTCTTCGAGAACTGCGGAAGCAGCCGCGCCCGATCCTCCGTCGTCGTGTTCGTGAGCCATGTCTTCGTCCTTCTACCGCGGGGCAGCCGCCCCGGACTCTTTGATTTGCCCATTTGGCATAATATGCAAATCAAGTTTCCAAAAAAAAAGCTCGTGACCCCGCCGTGCCCGGGCGGCGCGGGCGCTACCGCCGCCTACCCCTTGGGCCGCAGCGCCACCAGCCGGACAAGATCGTGGGCCGCGTTGTCGATGTGGTGCCCCGTGCAATCCAGAAACGACCGCACGCACCCCAGGGCCAGCGAATAGTAGACGTTGGCCCCGCGCTTCTCGTCGCGCACCACGCCCGCGCCCTTGAGGATGCCGAGGTGCTTGGACACGGTGGACACGTCCGACCCCACCAGCGCCTGCAACTCGCACACGCAGCGTTCGCCGCGCGTCAGTTCCTCGACCATCAGCAGGCGGCTGGGGTGCCCCAGCGCCTTGAAGATGTCCGCCTGCGCCTCGATGAGCTTGCGATGGGCGGCGACCTGTTCCGGTGCAATCATTTGCATGTTTCGCCAAATACTCCTTCGGGCCGGATTAGGCAAGCCCCCCCAGGCAACAGGCCCCGCGACGAAAGAAAGCGCCCCGCCGCAGGGGCTGCGGCGGGGCGAGGGGGACAAATCAGACGAACGGCGCGGGCGCGGGCAACGCCCGCCGCACGCACGGCGGCCTACAGGTTGGCGGCGTACCAGTCGCCGGACAGGCGCAGGCCCTGACGCACGTTGTACGCGGGCTCGAAGCCCAGGCGGGTGCGGGCGCGGCTGATGTCGGCCAGCGAGTGGCGCACGTCGCCGAAGCGGAATTCGCGGTGCTCCGGCCTGGCGTTGGCCACTTCGGGCTTGTGGCGGCTCACTTCCTCGCGGATCAGGTCGAACAGCTGGTTCAGGTCGGTGCGTTCGCCGAAGGCCACGTTGTACACGGTGTTCAGCGCCGCCTCGTCGGTGGCCACGGCGGCCAGCAGGTTGGCCTGCACGCAGTTGTCGATGTAGCAGAAGTCGCGGCTGGTTTCGCCGTCGCCGTTGATGTACACGGTCTCGCCGCGCAGCAGCGAGGCGAACCACTGCGGGATGACGGCGGCGTATGCGCCGAAGGGGTCCTGCCGCTTGCCGAACACGTTGAAGTAGCGCAGGCCGATGGCCTTCATGCCGTAGCAGGTGGCGAACACGTCGGCGTACAGTTCGTTGACGTACTTGGTCACCGCGTAGGGCGACAGCGGCTTGCCGATCTTGTCCTCGACCTTGGGCAGGGTGGGCTCGTCGCCGTAGGTGGAACTGGACGCGGCATAGACGAAGGTCTTCACCTTGGCGTCGCGGGCGGCCACCATCATGTTCACGAAGCCCGAAATGTTGCTCTCGTTGGCCAGGATGGGGTCTTCGATGGAGCGCGGAACGGAACCCAGGGCGGCCTGGTGCAGCACGTGGTCCACGCCCTCGCACACCTCGCGGCAGTGGTCCAGGTTGCGGATGTCGCCTTCCTTGAAGCGGAAGTTGCGCCACAGGTCCGCGCCCACGATTTCGCGCACCATGTCAAGGTTGCGCTGGTAGCCGGTGGCGAAGTTGTCGAGCCCCACCACCTTCTGCCCATGCAGCAACAGCGTTTCCAGCAGGTTCGAGCCGATGAAGCCCGCAACCCCGGTGATGAGCCAGGTGCGGGGGGCGGCTTCCAGTTCCTGCAGCAGGGCGGTATAATGGGTCATGATGGATCATCCTCCCAAGGGAGTGGTGGTTTCTGATGGAGCGGGTATTGTACGTGCGCGGGGGCGCGGCGTCAAAGGACGGGCTGCGGGCCGGGGTCCGGCAAGGCGGAACCGGCTTGCGGGTCGGTGATGTCTCGGCCTCGCGGCTTGGGTGATGTCTCGGCCTCGCGGCTTGGGTGATGTCTCGGCCTCGCGGGCGGGACCGCCGCGCACCACCGCAACGTGCGCGCTTCTACTCCCAACGCCCCACCCTGTAAAGAGGCGGAAAGGAGCCACGCCGCACGGCACGGAACGTGAATGGCATTCCCGCCATGATCCAATGACGGCAGGATGATGACGTCCCCAGCCGCGCGCCGGGACCAGGCCCCCAAGGCCCCGGCGACACGCGGCCCCCGGCCCCCTTTTCAGCAACCTGCCGTCCTGTTACAAGGTGCGCGTTCTTCCGCCCCGGCGTTCCGCGCCGCGCGGCACGAACCACCCCCCGGCGCCCTGCCGGGACCAGCGCCCGGCCCAAACCGGGCGCGCAGCCAGCGAGGCATCAGATGAAGGTCGCCATTCTGGGCAATCAGGCCCGGGCCATGGTCAATTTCTGGAGCGTGCTCATCCGCAGGCTCCGTTCGCTGGGCCACGAAGTGCTGTGCATCGTGCCCGACGCCGACATCGACGCCGAGGGCCGCGCCGCGCTCGAGGCCATGGGGGCCCGCGTGGCGGGCTACCCGCTGGACCGCAAGGGGCTGAACCCAGTGCGCGACGCCGCCACCTTCACCGCGCTGTACCGCGTCTTCCGGCAGGAACGACCCGACGTGGCCTTCTGCTTCACCATCAAGCCGGTCATCTACGGGGCCATGGCGGCGGCGCTGGCGCGCGTGCCCGCCCGCTACGCCATGATCACCGGGCTCGGCTACATGTTCGAGGCGGACACCCCGGTCAAGCGCGTGCTGACCAAGGTGGCCGCCCTGCTCTACCGCATGGCCCTTTCCTGCGTGCGCACGGTGTTCTTCCAGAACATGGAAGACCGCCGGGTGTTCGAGGACAACCACATCATCCCGCATGGCACCTCGGTGGCCATGTGCCGGGGCACCGGCGTCGCGCTGGACCACTTCGCCCAGGCCGAACCGGTGCTGGACCCGCCCTCGTTCCTGCTGGTGGGCCGCCTGCTGGAGGCCAAGGGCCTGCGCGAATACGCCGACGCCGCGCGCCTGCTGAAGGCCAAGTACCCCGACGCCAGCTTCCGCGTGCTGGGCCCGCCGGAAACCGGGCCGGGCAGCGTGCCGCTGGACGAGGTGGAGGGCTGGTCGCGCGAGGGGGTCATAGAGTATCTTGGCCAGACCCGTGACGTGCGGCCGTTCGTGGCCAACGCCAGCGTGGTGGTGCTGCCCTCGTGGCGCGAAGGCACCCCCTGCTCGGTGATGGAAGGCATGAGCATGGGCCGCGCCGCCGTGGTCACCGACGCCCCCGGCTGCCGCGAAGTGGTGGAGGAAGGGGTGAACGGCTTCCGCGTGCCCCTGCGCGACCCCAAGGCCCTGGCCGCCGCCATGGAGCGGTTCATCACGGACCGCACCCTGATCACCCGCATGGGGCAGGCCGGACGGCGGCTGGCGGAAACGGAATTCGACGCCGACAAGGTGAGCGAGCATATTCTGCGGGTTATGCGTCTGGCGTAAGGGCCGGGTCGGCTTCCGCAGCGGGGCTCGTCCACCCACGGCCGACCACCTGACGCACGCCACACCGCACGGGGCATGAAAACAGCCCCCGCCACGAAAGATTTCCCATCCATTCCGGGAGGAATGCGTGAACGACAATATCCGCAACAGCCTGTTCCGCCTGCTGGACGCCCTGTGCATCCTCATCGCGCTGTACGTGGTCGGCGAAACCATGCTGCCCGACGAGTACAGCGTGCTCATCGACTACACGGGCGCCTCGTTCTTCACCACCTTCTTCTTCCTGCTGTCGTTCTACGTGCTCGACTGCTACTCGGTGGGCGAGGAAGACTTTCGCGATTCCGTGGCCCGGGTGGGCGTGGCCTCCGTGCTGGGGGTCATCGCCACCGGCTTCACCTTCTATTCCTTCGAAAGCTGGCGCTTCGACCGGTCCACCTTCGTGCTGCTGCTGGTGCTGGTGGTGGCCCTGTGTCTTGCCTGGCGCGTGGTGTGGCACCGCATCGGCAAGCGGTTCGTCACCCGGCAGCGGGTGGTGCTGGTGGGCGTGGACCGCGCGGGCAAGGTGCGCAGCCTGCTGGCGCAGAGCATGCCCAACGCCGAAATCCTGGGCTACGTGGGCGAGGGCGGCATGGACGCCGACGCCGGGCCGTGCCTTGGCCCCTCGTACGACCCGCTGGGGGTGGCCCGCGCCCACGACGCCACCATGCTGATCATGCTGCCCGACGCTCCCCTGGACGAGGACATCGCCCGCGAACTGCTGCGCGCCAAGCTGGGCGGCCTGATGGTGGTGGACATCCGCACCCTGTACGAGCACGTGGTGGGGCGCATTCCCGTCAGCCTCATCCGCGACGAATGGCTGCTGATGGAAGACGGCTTCAACCTGAACACGCAGGGGTCCATGCAGCGCCTGAAGCGGGTGTTCGACGTGCTGACGTCGTTCGTTCTGCTGGTGCTTACCCTGCCGATCATGGCCATTGCCGCCATCGTCATCCGGCTGGAATCGCCCGGCCCGGTGATCTACAGGCAGAAGCGCGTGGGCCTGCACGAAAAGGAATTCACGGTGCTGAAGTTCCGCTCCATGACCGTGGACGCGGAAAAGCACGGCGCGGTGTGGGCGCAGAAGGGCGACACCCGCGTGACCAAGGTGGGCAAGTTCATCCGCAAGGTGCGCATCGACGAACTGCCCCAGCTGTGGAACGTGCTGCGCGGCGACATGTCGCTCATCGGCCCGCGCCCCGAGCGCATGGAATTCGTGCGCGAACTGGAAAAGGTCATCCCCTATTTCTACGTGCGCCACACCGTGAAGCCGGGCGTCACCGGCTGGGCGCAGGTGTGCTACCCCTACGGCGCATCGGTGGAAGACGCCCGCTACAAGCTGGAGTACGACCTGTACTACATCAAGAACATGTCGCCCCTGCTCGACCTGAAGATCGTGCTCAAGACGGTGGGGGTCATCCTGTTCCCCAAGGGGGCGCGATAGGCATCCGCACCCTTCCCGCAACATGACGAACGCCGCCGGGCATGCAGCCCGGCGGCGTTTTCCGTTTCACCCAACCAAAAAGTTTGCGGGGTGAGAGCACGAGAGAGGGGGGCTTTTCAAAGCCCCCCTCTCTCGTATTCAAACTCTTTTCTCTTTCTTGCCAGCCGCGCCCGGCGTCAGCAGATGCGCGGCAACTGCTCGCCCTCCAGCATGGAGAGCAGGCGATGGCCGCCCATGGGCGTTTCCAGGATGACCTGTCCGGCCCGGCCGGGGCCCGCGCCGTCGGGGGCCAGCACGGTGCCGATGCGGGCGGCGTCCGCGCCAAGGGGGCTCTGGCGCAGCACGGCAAGGGCGGCTTCGGCCTTTTCCTGCGGCAGGATGCAGATCAACTTGCCCTCGTTGGCGAGGTACAGCGGGTCCAGCCCGAGGAAGGAACAGCCCTCGCGCACGGCGTCGCGCACGGGAATGTCCCGCTCGGCGATGCGCAGCACCGCGCCCGACTGCCCGGCGATTTCGTTGAGGGTGGTGGCCAGGCCGCCGCGCGTGGGGTCGCGCAGCACGTGGATGTCGCCCACCTCCAGCAGCAGCCGTTCGGTCAGCCCGTTGAGCGCGGCGGAATCGCTGCGCACGTCGGCGGAGAAGTTCAGCCCTTCGCGGTGCGACAGAATGGTCAGCCCGTGGTCGCCCATGGTGCCGCTGACGATGACGGCGTCGCCCGGCCTGGCGGAATGCCCGCTGGGCGAAGGATTGACGATGATCTCGCCGATGCCGGTGGTGTTGATGAACACCTTGTCGGCCATGCCGCGCGGCACCACCTTGGTGTCGCCGGTGACGATGCACACCCCGGCCTCGCGCGCGGCGTTGCCCATGGAGGCGACGATGCGCTCCAGCACCTCCATGTCCAGCCCTTCTTCCAGGATGAACCCGCAGCTCAGGTAGCGGGGCCGCGCGCCCAGCATGGCCACGTCGTTGACGGTGCCGTGCACGGCCAGCGTGCCGATGTCGCCGCCGGGAAAGAACAACGGGTCCACCACGTAGCTGTCGGTGCTCATGGCCAGCGGTCCGGTCAGTTCCAGCCGGGCGGCGTCGTCCAGCGTGCGCAGCACGGGATTGTCGAAATGCTTCAGGAACAGTTCGCCAATGAGCCGGTGCGCGGCCTTGCCGCCGCTGCCGTAGTCGAGAAGTAGCGTATCCCCGGCCATGCGGTCATGCCTCCACGTGGTACTTGAAGTAGGCGGCGCAGCTGCCCTCGGTGGAAACCATGCACGGCCCCACGGGCTTGGCGGGCGTGCAGGCCTTGGCGAAGAGCGGACAGTCGCTGGGCTGCATCTTGCCCTTCAGCACGTCGCCGCACTTGCAGCCCGCGATGGGCTTGGCCTCGGGCAGCGTCAGCCCCAAGCGGGGCATGGCGTCGAACTGCGCGAATTCGGGGCGGAACACCAGCCCGCTGCCGGGAATGCAGCCGATGCCGCGCCACAGGGCGTCCGCAGGTTGGAACACGGTGTCCAGAATCTCGCGCGCGCGGGGGTTGCCCGCGTCGTCCACGGCCCGGCGGTAGGAATTGACGATGGCGAACTGGCCCGACTTGCGCTGCTCCACCATGATCAGCAGGGCCTGCAGGATGTCCACGGGGTCGAACCCGGCGATGATGCCGGGGGTGTGGAATTCGTCGGCCACGAAACGGTAGGGCTCCACGCCGAGAATGGTGGAAACGTGCCCAGGCAGCAGAAAGGCGTCCACGGCGCAGTCCGGGTCGGCCAGCAGGGCGCGCAGCGCGGGCGGCACCAGCTTGTGGAACGAGAGCACGCAGAAGTTCTTCAGCCCCTGCTCGCGCGCCATGAGCACCGTGGCGGCCACGGTGGGGGCGGTGGTCTCGAACCCGATGCCGAGGAAGACCACGGTGTCGCCGGGGTTGTCGGCGGCCAGCTTCAGCGCGTCATGGGCGGAATAGACGATCTCCACCCGCGCGCCCTGGGCCTGCGCCAGCTTCAGGTTGGCCCCGCCGGGGCCGGGCACGCGCATCAGGTCGCCGAAGGTGGCGATGATCACGCCGGGCTTTTCGGCCAGTTGCAGGTAGGCGGCCACCTCGCTTTCGTGGGTCACGCACACCGGGCAGCCGGGGCCGGACAGGTGCTTCACCCCGGCGGGCAGCAGCGGGCGCATGCCGCTCTGAAAGATGGCCACGGTGTGGGTGCCGCACACTTCCATGAAGCGCAGGGGGCGGTCCAGTTCGCGGTGCAGCCGCTCGACGAGGCTGCGGGAAAGGTCCGGGTCCTTGAAGGCCGTGGAGAAATTCACGCTCACGTTGGTCTTCCTGCCTCTCGATGCGTCGGCGGTGAACCCGGATGGTTCCGGATGGCCGCTGTGGGCCGAACCTTGCGGGCCGCCCGCCGGACGATGATGCGCCGCCGGACACTGCATGCCGGAGCGGCGCGACACGACGGCGGAACCGCCCCTGGGGCATGGCCCGCCGCCCGCACGGTTTCGCGCGGGCAACCCCATGCCCTCCGCACCGTGTCCCGATGGTGCTACGCCGTGCCAAGGGCTGCTGTCAACGAGACGGGACCACGTCCGGCGGCGGAAGCGCCCGCCACCATGGCCACTGGCCGGGCAGGACGGGCAGGCAGGACAGGCCGGGCAGGCAGGACGGCCCGCGCTTTGCCTTTTGCTCGGCCAGTGGTTATGGTTGTGGATGTGGTGAACGCGCGGCGCATCGCACGGGACCGGCATCCTGCGGTCCGCCCGGCCCGCGCCCCGCCAGAGGAGACTGCATGACCGCCACCGTGGAAATGCCCTTCACGGGCGACGCGGAAACCCCGCGCGAGGCGGCGGCGCGCCGCTGCATGACCGTGGACGACCTGCCGCCGATCAGCTTCGCGCCCTCGCACGCCTGGCCCGTGCCCGACGCGGCCGCCTGCCACGCCCTGTGGGACCGCTACGCCATGCCCGACCACATCCGCGCGCACAGCAGCATGGTGGCCGAAATGGCCATGGCGCTGGCCCGAGCGGCCCTTGCCAGCAGTGGCGGGGCGGACCTGCACCTGCCTTCGGTGCTGGCCAGCGCCCTGCTGCACGACATCGCCAAGGACTACACCATCCGCCACGGGGGCAACCACGCCCAACTCGGCGGCGCGTGGACCCTGCACGAGACGGGCAACCCGCACATCGCCCAAGGGGTGATGCACCACGTGCACTGGCCGTGGCGGGTGGACGTTACCGTGACCGAATGGTTCCTGCCGCTGATCATCATCTACGCCGACAAGCGCGTGAAGCACGACCGGCTGGTGACGCTGGAGGAACGCTTCGACGACCTCGTCGAGCGGTACGGGCGCACCGAGCGCATCCGCGAACGCATCCGCGAATCGCACGAGCAGGCCGTGGACATCGAACGCGCCCTGTCCGAGCGGCTGGGCATTGCCCTGCACGACGCCGCGCCGCGCGACGGCGAACTGGCCGTCAACGCGGACTGAACGCGGGCTGAACGCGCCCTCCCCGAACACCTCTTTCTTCCTGTTCCGCAAAAAGGTTCCCGCATGAAGCCCGACCATCTGCACGCGGCGCTGCTGGCCGTCTACGGCGGCGTGTGGCGCATGGCGCGCCCCCTGCTGCGCCGCAACGCCCGCCTGGCCGAAGGCTACGACCAGCGTCTGGTGCCCGATGGATGGGCCCAGGCGGCCCACCTGTGGGTGCAGGCGGCCTCGGGCGGCGAGGCGTATCTGGCGTGGGAACTGCTGCGCCATCTGGACGGCGGCCTTGCCGCATCCGCCGGAAACGATCCCGCCGCCGGGGATTGCCCCCGGTCCTGCCCGCCCTTTTCCGCTGACGGAAAGCTGTCCGTGCTGCTCACCTCGTGCACCCGGCAGGGGGTGGACGTGCTGGAAAAGGCCCGCGACTGGGCCGTGGAGCACCGGCCGGGGCTGCACGTGCAGGTGCGCTACTTTCCCTTCGACGAGCCGCACCTGATGCGCCGGGCGCTGGATCAGGCCCGGCCCTGCGCCGTGGCCCTGCTGGAAACGGAGCTGTGGCCCGGCCTGCTGTCCGCCTGCGCCGCGCGGTCCATTCCCGTGGCCGTGGCCAACGGCCGCATGACCCCGCGCACCCTGGCCGGGTATCTGCTCACGCCGGACTTCTGGCGGTCCATGGCCCCGGCGCGCATCGCCGCCATCTCGCCCGACGACGCCCAACGCTTCGGCCTGCTGTTCGGGCACGACCGGACCTCGGTCATGCCCAACATCAAGTTCGACCGGGCCGTGCCCCCGCCTGCGGGGCAACCGTCGTCCCAGGCCTCACCCCAGACGTCGCCCGCGCCCTCTCCCGCCCCGGTCCCGGCCCTGACCGGCACGGTGCTGCGCCCATCCGCCCCGCTGGTGGTGCTGGGCTCGGTGCGCGAGGAAGAGGAAACCGCCCTGCTGCCGGTCATCCAGCGCCTCTTGCAGGAACGGCCCGACGCGGACATCGCCGTGGCCCCCCGCCACATGCACCGCGTGCCCGCATGGGTGAACGCGCTGGAACAGGCCGGCCTGCCGTGGGAACTGCGCTCGCGGCGCACGGGCGCGCCCGGCGGCGAGCCTGCCGCGCGGGGCACGGTGCTGGTGTGGGACGTGTTCGGCGAGCTTGCCGCGCTGTACGCCAGCGCCACCGCCGTGTTCGTGGGCGGTTCGCTGGCGCGGCTGGGCGGCCAGAACTTTCTGGAACCCCTGACGCACGGCGTGGCGCCTTGCGTGGGGCCGTCGCGGGAAAACTTCGCGTGGGTGGGCGGCGGCCTGGCCGAGGCCGGACTGCTGACGGAGGTGGCCGACGGCGACGCGCTGGCCGAGGCCCTGCTGCAACAGTTGCGCACCCCCCTGCAGCGTGACGGGGTGTGCCGCCGCTTCGAGGAATGGATGGCCCCCCGCCGGGGCGGCGGACGCATGGCGGCGGAACTGGTGCTGTCCGTGGCCGGGCTGCGCTAGAAGCATCCCCGAAAGACCGAAGCCTTTCCCGTGGGGCCGGGCGTCCGCCCGCACCCCATCAGGTCGCGCGTCCCTCGTGCGCCCCGCCGTCCCCAGTTGCGGTGGTCTCGGCGGCTTCGGCATCGTCCCCCCTGTCCAGTCCATCAAGCCCGGCCGCACCGCCATCTCCGGCGGGCCTGCCAGCATCACCGGCGCAGGCGCCCTCGCCATCCCCTTGGCCAGTAGGCCCGTACAGGGCCATGCAGCGCAGCAGTTCGCCGCGCGAGAAGGGCTTGGCCAGAAAACTGGTGCAGCCCGCCGCCGCGCAATCGTCGCGGAACTCACCCACCACGTGCGCCGTCAGGGCGATGACCGGCACGGGCGGCAGCCCCCGCTCGCGCTCCAGGGCGCGGATGGCCCGCGTGGCCCGGTAGCCGTCCATCACCGGCATCTCGATGTCCATGAACACCAGGTCGAACCGGGCTGCGGCATAGGCGGCCACGCCCTCTTCGCCGTTGTGGGCCTCGGTGATGGCGCAGGGCCGCCCGCGCAGGTACAGCGAAAAGAGCAGCCGGTTGCTGGGGCTGTCTTCCACCAGCAGCACGGACAGGGGCCGCGCCGCAGGGGCGCATTCTCCGCCCCCTCCTGCATCGGGGACATCGGCCCGCACGTCTTCACGAATGTCCGCCCGCGCGTCCGACCGAACGTCTGCCCGACCATCCGGCGCATCGCCCGCAATGTCGGGCACGCCCGTCCGCGTGGGGGTGCCGCGTCCATCGATTGCCCCGCCGCCGTCCGCACCCGTCGCGCCCGTCGCATCCTTCGTTTCCGCATCCCCGGCAACGTCGGCGGCGATCCCACGCTCCGCCTCCTGCGCGGGTTGCATGGGCAGGGTGAAATACACGGTGGTGCCCCGGCCGGGGGCGCTTTCCAGCCAGATGGCCCCGCCCAGCATCTCCACCAGCGCCCGGCAGATGGACAGCCCAAGGCCGGTGCCCCCATACTGCCGGGTGATGGACGAATCCGCCTGCATGAAGCTTTCGAACACCACTTCCTGATGTTCCGGCGAAATGCCGATGCCCGTGTCCGCCACGGAAAACAGCACCTCCACCTTCCGGCCCTGCAGCGCACGGCACGCCGCATCGCCGCAGGCCGTACCGGCAGCAGGCCCACCGCCCCCGTCCGGCCAGCCCCCGCCCGGCCCGCACCCGTCTGGCGGAAGCGGGCCGTCGCGGCCCGGCACGTTGCCGTCGGCGGGCTGTGCCAGCACCATCACCCGCCCGGCGGGGGTAAACTTTACCGCATTGGAGACCAGGTTGCCGAGAATCTGGCGCAACCGCAGCGGGTCGCCCACCAGCGCATCCGGCACGCCGGGCAGCACGGCCCAGTTCAGGCGCAGGTCGCGCCCGCCTGCTCCGTCCACGCCTGCGGCGGGCTCCATCTGGCGGCAGACCTGCTCCATGAGTTCGCCCAGCCGAAAGCCCACCCGTTCCGGCACCACCCGCCCCGCCTCCAGGCGGGAAAAGTCCAGCACGTCGTTCAAAAGGGCCAGCAGCGAATGCCCGGAGTTGCGCAGCACGTCGAGGTAGCCGCGCTGCTCCGGGGCCAGCGGCGTGCGGTCCAGCACGTCGGCCATGCCCAGCAGGGCGTTGAGGGGGGTGCGCACCTCGTGGCTCATGCGGGCCAGCAACTGCGTCTTGGCCCGGCTGGCCGCCTCGGCGGCCTCGCGTTCGCGCTCGGCGCGGTGGCGTTCCACGCGCTCGGTGATGTCGTGCACCGCCCCTTCCATGTACAACTGCTCACCGGTTTCGCCGGTGACAGCGCGTGCGGTCAGCGCCACGTACACCACGCTGGCGTCGCGCCTGCGCAGGCAGGTCTCCACCGACACCCGCCCCTCGTGGCGCAGGCGGCGCAGCAGTTCCTCGCGCTCGCCGGGGCGCACGTAGAGCTGTTCGCCGATATCCGTCACCGACGATACCATCTCGTAAGGCGAGGAATAGCCGAACATGCGCGCCATGGCCGGATTCACCCGCAGAAAGCGCCCCTGGGGCGTGGACTGGTAGATGCCCTGGGCCGATTCCTCGAAAATGCGCCGGTAGTTGGCCTGGGCGCGGGTCAGTTCCCAGTTCAGCAGTTCCAGTTCGCGGTTGGCGCGGGCCAGACGTTCGCCGGACTCCACCTTTTCCTGCAACGCGCCCAGCAGGCTGGTGCGGTTTTCCTCCAGCGTGGAGGCCATGTGGTTCACGGCCTGGGCCAACTGGCCGATTTCGGCCATGCCCGCCGGGGGCAGGCGTTCGCTGTAGTTGCCGAGCGAAATGCGGCGCAGGGCGTGCAGCAGCTCGTGCAGCGGGCGCACCACCCGGTCGGCGATGAAAAACCCGGTGCAGATGGACAGCCCCAGGGCCACCACCGCCGCCAGCAGGGTGTATTCCACGGCGGTGTGCAGCCGCGAACGCTGCGGCTCCACGTCCACGAACACCGCCAGCGCGCCCGCCGGAATGCCGCTGCCGCCCGGCAAGGGCTGGTAGCTGACCAGGTACGGCCTGCCCGCCACCTGCTCGTAGCGTTGCAGGAACGGCAGTTCCGATCCCTGGCCGATGCCGCCCGGCAACAGGCCGGACGCCCCTGCTCGCCCACCCGGCCACTCCATGGGGAAAAGCGACGGCGCGGAACCGCTCCGGCCCGTGCCCCACCACGAGAATGCCTGCTGTGCGCCCTGGCCCAGGCCCTGGGCCAGATCGGGCCGGTCCGGCCAGTCGGCCACGTCTGCCGTGCCGTCGCCGGGAAACAGCGTGCCGCGCGGCCGTTGGCCGCCCAGGTCGAACACCGCCACGTCGGCCCGCACGGCGTCGCCCAGCCCGCGCAACAGCGCCCTGTTCATGGGGAACGACACCACCGCCGCCCCCACGATGCGCCCCTGCTGGCGGGACGCCAGCCCTTCCATGTCCACCCGCCCAGCCATGTCCTCCACGTCCGACGCCAAGGGGGCAAACGGCGCGAAGGGGGCCATCGGCGACAGTTGCGACATCTGGGGCACGGCGGACATGGACGATTCCGGCAGCGCGGCCGGGCCCATGGGCGCGGGCAGCGGCGACGGACGCTTGCGGTCCGCTCCGGCGCTGCCACCGTCCCCCTGGGACACGATGATCGGCACCACCGCCTTGATGGCCAGCCCGTCCGCCGAGCGGAACACGTCGCGCCGCGACAGCCCCCGCAGGGCCTGCCGCACCACCAGCGCCCCGTCCAGCGTCACACCGTCCGGCGGCCCCCCGGCGGGCAGCAACCGCACCACGGGTTCGGCCCCCATGTCGAACACCTCGATGCAGGCGCGCGGCCACAGGCCGTGCAACTCGGACAGCCGCTGGCGCAGGCCGGGCATGTCGCCGTCGTATTCGGCGCGCAGCCCGGCCACCACCCGCGCCAGGGCCTCTGCCGTGCGTGACAGGCGGGTGAGCTGCAACGAGGCCGCGTCCGCCAGGGTGCGCCCCTGCGCGTGCAGGTAGCTGTCGGTCTGCACCGTGGTCACCTGCACGAACACCGCGCTGACGATGCCAAGCGGCAGCAGGCAGACCAGAAAGCACCACCCCACCAGGCGCAGGCGCAGACCCGGCGTGGGCGGCGCCGCGCGCGACAGCAGATGCCGCAGGGGAAAACACGCCAGGCAGCGCGCAAGGGCGGTGCGCAGGCGACCGATCATGACCGGACGAAAAAGGAAGGGGAACGGGAGGGAAGGATGCGTGCCCCGCCGCCACGTGACGCCGCCCGGCGCGCGCGCTGCGCGACGGGGGTGGCGTGGTGGGCTGCGGCGCTGGACATGCGGAGCCTCGGGCGGCGTCTCGGCGTCTTTGGGGGCGGCGTTGCCGCCGGGAAACAGACAGCTGCCGCCAGCATAGCCAATCGCCACGGGCCGCGCAACGAGGCGAACCCCGCAGCCACGCGCGGGGGCCGGGGCCAGGAACGGCCACCTCGGCAAAGAAAAGGGCGCCTCCGGCCGGGGGCGGCACCCCGGGGTTGCATCATGCGCTCACCTTGTTATGGTGAACGCTGCATGGGTGGGCGAAGCCGTCGCCCGCCACGAAACGGGAAAGGAGGAGAGCATGCCCCGCTTCAGATCGCTGAAGACCCAACTGCGCGCGCTGCTCGCTTCCGCCGAGTGGGAAAAACACCTGGACGACATCGTGGCCCTGCCCGGCAAGGGGGCCGTGGGCCCGCTGCTGTCGTTCCTGCTGCTGGGCGGCGAGGCCAAATGGCGCGCCGTGGTGGCCCTGGGCCGGGTGGTGGCGCGCATCGCCGACGCCAACATGGAAGACGCCCGCATCATCATGCGCCGCCTGATGTGGCACATGAACGAGGAATCGGGAAACATCGGCTGGGGCATCCCCGAGGCCTTCGGCGAAATACTGGCCTGCCACCCCCGCCTGGCCGACGAATACCACCGCATCCTCGTCTCGTACGTGCGCGAGACGGGCAAGGACGACAACTACTGCGACCACGCCCCCCTGCGACGCGGCGTGTACTGGGCCATCGGCCGCCTGGCACAGGAACGGCCCCACCTGCCGGGCTTTGTCGAAACGGCCGTACCCGCCCTGCTGGCGGGCCTTGCCGACTGCGACCTGCCCGCGCGCGGCACGGCGGCCTGGTCGCTCGGCGTGCTGTCCGCGCCCGAGGCACTGCCCGCACTGCGTGAACTGCGCACCTGCGACGCCCCGGTGGAACACTTCGAACGCGGCCGCGTGCTGCTGTGCACCGTGGGTGAACTGGCCCAGTGCGCGGCCCAGCGCATCGAAACCCACTGCCTGCCCCCCACGGGCAACGCCAAATCCGACGCGGACGCCAAGGGCACGGCGGCATAGGCGGCTACGCCCCAGGCAAGGCCGCGCCAAATGGAAAACGGGACTCCGCCCCGTATCCCGCCGGGGGAACATATTCCCCCGGTCCCCCTTGGTTGACGGCCACCACGAACAAGGCCAAGCGCTCCCACAACGTCCACATCGCGTGCAAAACGAACCCCGCCCGCCTTCCTTGCGAAGACGGGCGGGGTTGTTTTGCGATCGGCCCTGGCAACTGCTCAAACCGTTGCCGGGAATAATGGAGAAAAGCACTTGAAGCGGTGCGCTCCGACCGCAGGATTTTCGTTCTCCGGCAAGGAAGATGAGCCTTTTTGCGAAGGGAGCGTACTCTTCTCGTACGTGACCGGAGCAAAAGGCGAAATCTGACGATGCCGGAGGACGAAAGGACGCGGTCGGGCGTACCGCTAGAGGTCTTGGCGGTACTGCATGGACTGCCTGAGCGTCTCCCGGTCCATGAACTTGACCTCGGACCCCAGCGGAATGCCCTGGGCCAGCCGGGTCACGCGCACCTGCGGGTACTGCCGGGCGATCATGTTGCGGATGTAGGTGGCGGTGTTCTCCGCCTCCACGGTGGTGCCAAGGGCCATCACCACCTCGCGCACGTTGCCCTCGGCCAGCCGCCTGGTCAGCCGCTCCAGTTCCAGCGAATCGGCGTGCAGGTTGTCCAGCGGGGCCAGCAGGCCGCCCAGAATGAGGTACTGACCCTTGTAGAAGCCGCCCTCTTCCAGGGTGAGCAGGGAATCCCACTCCGACACCAGACACAGCGTTTCGCCGCTGCGGGCCGGGTCGGTGCATATGCCGCAGGGGTCCACGTCGGTCAGCGCGCCGCAGCGCCCGCACAGGTGCAGGTTGTCGCGCAGGTCATGCACGGCGCGGCCCAGCCTGCGGGTTTCGCTGGCGGGCCACTTCAGCAGGGTCATGGCAAGGCGCAGGGCCGACTTGGGGCCAAGGCCGGGCAGCCGGGAGAGCTGCTCCACCAGCGCCTTCAACGGTTCGGGCAGTCGCTGCACGGACACTCCGGATCGCTTATTACGGCTATCTCTTCAATTTTGTTCTTGAACGTCACGCGATTCGCCCAGAGGCACCCCGCGCGACAGGATTTTCGTTCTCTGGCGAGGAAGACGTGGCTTTCGCGCAGGGAGCGTACTCTTCTCGTACGTGACCGGAGCGAAAGGCGCGGCTGACGAAGCCGGAGAACGAAAGGACGGAGCGCGGCTAGAAGAGACCGGGCATCTTGAGCCCACCGGTCAAAGCCCCCATCTCCTTCTCCATCATGTCCTTGGCCTGGCGCAGCCCTTCGTTGACGGCGGTCAGCACCAGGTCCTGGAGCATTTCCACGTCGTTGGGGTCCACGGCCTTGGGGTCGATGACGATGGCCTTCACTTCCTGCTTGCCGGTGACGGTGACCTTGACCATGCCGCCGCCGCTGGTGGCTTCAAGGGTGCGCTCGGCCATTTCGGCCTGGAGCTTGCTCATCTTGGTCTGCATGACCTGCGCCTGGCGCAGAAGGTCGTTCATACCGCGCATGGATTCCTCCGGATGGTTCTATTGGAGCCGTCCGTCGGCCAGCGGCCGACAGGACAGCATGGTGGCCCCGAACTGCTCGCGCAGCAGGCCCACGGCGGGGTGCCGTTCGGCCTCGGCGCGCAGTTCCGAGGGGGTCTTGATGCGGGTGGTAGGTGGAAGCACCTCTACCCGTACATCGGTACCGAAATAGGCGCGGGCACGCGCAACGAGAAGTGCTTCGTTACCGGGAGCCGACAGATGGTTGTACAGTGTGCTGGACCACGTGGACACCGTCAGTCTGCCATCGGCACAATGTCCCTGCGTCTGCCTGAGCATGGACAGGCTGTTGCTGCCCTCGCCGTTACGTTCCGCGCAATACTGCACGAAGCCGTCCCAGGTGCCGGTGCCGCCCGCAACGGGGAAGGCCCCGTCCTGCGGCGCATCCTGCGGACCCTGGGGGACCGGCACGGGCTCCGCCACCGGGGTGGCGGCCGCAGCGCCCGGCGCGGGATATGGCACGTCGTCCCACGGCAGCGAGGTGTCGGCCCCGCCGCGCGCGGGCGCGGCATCCGCCACGGGCGCGGGACGCTCCGGACGGGAAAAGCCGCCCGAGCCGAAGGCCGTGCCGACTGCGGACGACTCGGAAGCCGCCGACGCGGACGACGCAGCCAGGGGCCGCGCCTGCCCGGGACCGGGATATCTCCCCTGCGGGGGATGGGCCTGCGGGAACGATTCGCCAGCTTGAGCGGATTGGCCGGATTGGGGGGACTGGCCGGACTGGGCGCCATACCCGCCGGGGCCGCCCTGGCCGCCAGCCTGCCGGGGCGGCATGGAACCGTAGCCCCCCGCGCCGCCACCGGGCTGCCCGCCAGCCGGACCTCCAGCCCCACCGCTCCCACCGGGCACGCCGCGCCCGCCAGCGGGGCCTGCCCCGCCGCCGCGCGACAGCTGTTCCAGCGAGACAAGGCGCGGCAACAGGGCCAGGTTCAACAGCAGGAGTTCCAGCGCCATGGCCGGTTCCAGGCTGGTCAGCACGCGGCGCTGGCCCTCCAGGGTCATCTGCCAACAGGCGTGAATGTGCGAAATCTCGAACTTCGGGGCCCATTCCAGCCACTGGCGGGCCTCTTCTTCCGGCAGGTCCAGCGCGGGCAGGGCGGCCTCGCCCGCCTGGCGCAGCATAAACAGGTTGCGCCAAGTGGAGGCCAGCTCGCGCAAAAAGAACCCGATGTCCACGCCCTTGTCCAACAGGTCGCGCACCACGGCGGACACCGCCACGCAGTCCTGCGAGGCCAGGGCCTGCATGACCTCGAAGAACAGTTCCTGCCCAGCCAAGCCCAGCACGCCGCGCGCGCCCTCCACGGTCAGCCGGTCGCCGCCAAGGGCCAGCACCTGGCCCAGCAGCGACATGGAATCGCGCACGCTGCCAGCGGCACGCCGCGCGATAAGCCGCACCGCCGCCGGGTCGAAGTCCTGGCCCTCGCGGGTCAGCACCCCGGTCAGGTGGGCCTCCAGCTCGTTCTCGGGCAGCCGCTTGAAGGTGAAGTGCTGGCAGCGACTGACGATGGTCACGGGAAACTTGTGCGGCTCCGTGGTGGCCAGCACGAAGGTGACGCGCGGCGGGGGTTCCTCCAGCGTCTTCAGCAGGGCGTTGAACGCCTCGCGCGTCAGCATGTGGGCTTCGTCGATGATGAAGACCTTGTAGCGGCCCTCCATGGGCGCATAGCCGATGGCCTCGCGCAGGCGGCGGGCGTCCTCGATGCCCCGGTTGGACGCGCCGTCGATTTCCACCACGTCCACGTGGTTGCCCATGACCACCTTCCGGCACTGCTCGCAGGTGTTGCACGGCTCGCCCGTGGGGGCCTTTTCGCAGTTCAGCGCCTTGGCCAGGATGCGGGCGATGGTGGTCTTGCCCACCCCGCGCGTGCCGCTGAACAGGTAGGCGGGGGCCACGCGGTCTTCCGCCGCGGCGCGGGAAAGAATGGCCTTTACCGTCTCCTGCCCGGCCACCTCGGCGAAGGTCTGCGGGCGGTATCTGGCGGTGAGGGGGGCGTTGCTCATGAAGTGCGGGCCTGCTGCGCCGCCTGTCCCGCCCGCCTTCGCGCGGAAGGACGAGACGCCGGACGGGGCGCGGGTTGGTGCGTGCCGTGGGGCAGCGAAATCGAGGCGCTACGGGCGATTCCAGGTTTTCCGGGCTAGCTGGGGCCGTAACGCACGCCGCACGCCGGGACGGGTGCCCGGCGTGCGGCGATCATACACGGACGGACCCTAGATGGTATAGCGGTGCAGCCAGTGAGCGTAGGCCGGGTTTTCACCCTTCACGGCCTTGAAGTACTCGCCCTGCAGGTGCTTGGTCACCGGACCGGCGGTGCCCTGGCCGATGACGCGCAGGTCCACCTCGCGGATGGGCGTCAGTTCGGCGGCGGTGCCGCAGAAGAACGCCTCGTCGGCGATGTACAACTCGTCGCGGGTGAACTGCTGTTCCACCACTTCGTAGCCCAGTTCGCGGGCCAGGGTGATCAGGCTGTTGCGGGTGATGCCGTCCAGCACCGAGGTGAGCGGGGTGGTCTTGATGAGCTTGCCGCGCACGATGAAGATGTTTTCGCCCGTGGCCTCTGAAACATAGCCCTGGGTGTCCAGCATCAGGCCTTCGTCGTAGCCGTCGGCCTTGGCCTCCATCTTGGCCAGCACCGAGTTCACGTAGTTGCCGCAGGCCTTGGCCTTGGTCATCATGGCGTTGACGTGGTGGCGGCAGAACGAACTGGTCTTGACGCGAATGCCGTGTTCCAGCGCCTCTGCGCCAAGATAGGCGCCCCACGGCCAGGTGGCGATGATGGTCTGCACCGGGTTGTCGCCGGGGTACACGCCCATGGCGCCCGCGCCCACGAACGACAGGGGGCGGATGTAGCCTTCGGCCAGCTTGTTGCGCTTCAGGGTTTCTTCCACGGCGTCCACGAGCTGGTCGACGGTGTAGGGAATGACCATGCGCAGGATCTTGGCCGAGTTCAGCAGGCGCTGCATGTGCTCGCGCAGGCGGAACACGGCGGACCCGCCGTCGGCGCACTTGTACGCGCGAATGCCTTCGAACACGCCCACGCCGTAATGCAGGGTGTGGGTGAGCACGTGCACGTTGGCTTCGTCCCAGGGCACCTGCTTGCCGTCGAACCAGATGGTTTCCGCTTTCTGGACCATTGTTCCTACCTCTCGGAATGATGCGCCCCGCGTGTTTCAGGGCATGTTGGCGGGCCGCGCTGGCAGGCGCGTTGCGGCCAGCGTTGGCGGCACGGCCGCGCCTTGGTGGTGACGGTTCTCGCGCGCCGGGCCCCCGGCGCGCCGCGTGGAGTGAAGACGTGCCACGCTAATCAAGCCACCCGGCAAGGTCAAGACGCGGCGAGGTGGAACGGGGCCGGAACGGGGGAGCGGGAGGGGAGTGGACAGGGGGAGCGGGAGGGCGGGGGCGGCGATTGTCCGAAGGGGGAACATCCGGATGACGCCGGGATGGCCGGGGGATGCCGCCCGGTGGCTGCCCGGTAGCGGGCGAGTGCCACCGTGATGGCGGACGGGCCATGCCGAAGCCACGAGCGGGATGCATCCGGATTGCGTCCGGGTGGCGCCATGGCCGTACCCCCTCTGGACGGCCTCCCCACCCCGCTGCGCCCCTGTTGCGGCAACGCCGGGCCGAAACCCGCATGCTACGGATGCGGCATTTCCATCATCAACCAAAGGAAAGGCCATGTCCGCAGCCACTCGCGGGCGCGCATCCCGTCGCGCCCCTGCGCAACGTTCTCCCCAGGCCATGTCCACCGAAGACTTTTTGCGCACCGTGGTATTCGCCAAGCGGCCCCGCGACGAACGGCCCGCGACCGCCGGAGGGACTGTGCCTGTCGGAAGGGCGGCACCCGCCGGGCCGGGGTACGGCGCAGGCGCATTCCCGACGGCTCCCGCCGCTTCCGGAACTTCCGAAGCTTCCGCCGTGCCCGCACCCCACACGCTCCATTCTCGCGCCGAGGGTGCCCCCGGCGGGGGCGACGGGGCTGCCGCCGCTCCCCAATCCGGCGACATCCCGCCCGCGCTGGACGTGCAGTGCACCTTCTCGCCCCAGGGCAGGCTGCGCGCCAAGCAGGAACGCTGCGGCGGGCGCGCAACCAGCTACGACTACACCCACGACGAACGCGGCCACCTGACCGAGGCGCGCCGCGACGGCCAGATGGCGGAACGCTACACTTACAACACGGCGGGCCAGCGCATCACGGCGCGGGTGAACCCGCTGCCCGGCATGTCGCGCGACGCGCTACGGATGCTGGAGACGGCGCGGGCCTTTGCCTACGATGGCACGGGCCGCCTCGTGCGCGCGGGCCGGGCGCGCTACATGTACGCCCCGGACGGCACGCTGCGCTGCCGGGAGGAAGGGCGCGCCAGCACGTGGTTTTACTATGCAAATGGGGGCAATGGGGGCAATGGGGGCAATAGAGGCAACGCCGCCGGGGGCGCACCCCATGCCTCCCCCGATCCCTACAGTCCCCACGCCCCCCATCATCCCCATGACCAGCTTGCCCCCGTGGCCCTCGATTCGGTGGTGCTGCCCGGCGGCGACATCATCCGCTACCGCTTCGGCGACAACGGCATGCCCGTCATGGTGCTGCGCAACCACGCGCCCAGCGAGGAATACCAGTGGCTCGACCCGCTGCGCCTGGCCCGCTTCCGCGACCACCGCACCGGCTCGGACTACACCTTTCATTACGGCGGGGGCCGCGTGCCCGAGGCGGTCACCGTGCGCGGCCCCGCGCTGAACAGCCTGGACGGCAACCTGCTGGACCCGTCCATCTTCCGCAAGGCCGGGGAACCCGCCGCGCCGCAACGTTCCGTCACCTTCCGCATCGGGTGCGACCAGGTGGGCACGCCGAAAGTGTTGCTGGACCCCGATGGCCGCATGGTGAAGCGCATGGAATACGACAGCTTCGGCAACCCGCTGCTGGACACCTGCCCGTACTTCTTCCTGCCGCTGGGCTTTGCCGGAGGGCTGGCGGACCGGCACACCCGCCTCGTGCGCTTCGGCTTTCGCGACTACGATCCGCGCACCGGACGCTTCACCGCGCCCGACCCGCTGGGTGACACCGGCGGCGACCACGACCCCTACGACTATTGCGTGGACGACCCGGTCAGCGCCTTCGACCCGCTGGGGCTGGAGGGAACAAGAATCGTACCTAGCGTTGCCCCGTTCTGGGCACCCTATGGTTCAAAAGAGAAGCGACGTGTGCAAGAAATTCTCAAGGACAAAGGGCAAGAACTCCGCAAGAGCATGAAGAGCATTCAAGTACTTGATGAAGCAACTTCACCTATCTCATGGGGGTTCGCCATGCCTGAACTAGTAGACGCGGCTCTCCAAAAGGCAAAAAGAATATGGAGAGAAATTGATCATCCACGCGACAAGAGCTCAGGAGAGTTCATCCATAAATAGCAGAAATGCGGCGTTACCGAACGCCGCATTTCTGTTCATTTTTCAACAATGCACCATAACAGCACAGAACTACAAAGTAAAAAATCAGCATCGCCCCCTTTAACGACTTGTCTATACACAGGGGGTCGTTCCAGAACCATACCATATTGAAAGGAATTATGTTCAGACCAGGTATCCTTCCAGGAACACCCGAATAAAGCGAAATGATAAAAAGTATTGCCGCATAAGAAACAACAACTTTCACCCCCAACGCACCAAACCTGGCCTGCCTCGCGGCGAACACGGCGAACCCAAAGATACACGATCTTACCAGGTGCGCTAGAATTATGTATACATTCCGCACACTCGAAGAGGCATCAAATAAATCCCACATCAAATAATCAGCAGCCACAAAAACCAGCAACAACACGCCGACCAGACCGTTTCTGAACGCGCCCACACGCCATCCTCCAAGCCTAAAAGTTACAGTCGCGCATTCGCATCGCATATATTTTCAAGCATAGCTTGCTCATTCCCCCACCTCACTGCATCATCGACACAATGCCAAACAAAAGTTCCTGACACGGCAACACCTCAGATTCCAATGCATTCGGCAACTCATTCGACTACATATATAGAAACATGCAACAACTGCCAAGCTAACACTGGCGGCTGCCCTCCCTATCCATCGCCTCCGAGACCAGCACGTGGCTCCACTCCGGCAATGGAAGCAACGCTGCCGGGGGCGCACCCCATGCACCCCCACGGCCCCCATGCGTGCCCCTCGATTCGGTGGTGCTGCCCACGGGCGACATCATCCGTTGGCTTGGCAACTTTCGGCGCTCACAGGCCCCACAGGCAAGTGACGCAGGATACAAGGCCGTACCCGCCCTTTGAGTTCCGCCCGGTTTTCGGATAGGGTTCCCCCGGCGCACGACGGCAGGGCACGGCCCCGCGCGCGGGTCACCGCAGACCAGACGGGACCGGACGGGACCGGGCCAAACCGGACTGCGCCCGCCGAAGACGCCGCAGTCGCCAAAGTCGCCAGGCGGGCCATGCCGCGCCGGGACAACGCCGCGTTATGCCTTGGGCATCAGGGACATACTTTCGAGGGCACGCAACGGGCACATGAACAGACGACGGTTTCTCATCGCCGCGTGCGCGTGCGCGCTGCACCTGGCCGCCATGGGCTCCGCCCTTGCCGGGCCAGCCGTACGCCCCGCCCTGCGGCGCGGCGGCGGCCCCCTGGGGTCCGCCACGTCCCCGCCAATCGCATCGGGCGCATCGGGCGCATCGGGTGCCGGGCCTTCCCATGCCCCCTCCGACCAGCCCGTGCCCGGCTCCAAAGGTTCCCGCCCGCCGCTCGACGACGACCTGGCCGCCCAGCAGATGCCAGGGGCCGACGAGGCCGATACCCCGTCGAACCTCGACGCCGCCGTGCGCGACTACCTTTCCAAGATGCGCCGGTTCGACAGCCCCCACCCCAGCGACATCACCCTGCCGCCCCAGCGCATCCCCGTGCTGCGCGCCGCCACCGACAGGCTGGGTCGGCTGGAACGCACCGTGGGGCACGGCTTCTTCTACCTGCTCGGCTTCGACGAGGCGGTGCGCATCGCGCGCGGCTACCCGGCCGTGGGGGCCTTCAGCCCGCAGGAATTGGCCCTCATCGACGAACTGTTCCACGCGGACGCATCCGCCTACGGGTTCATGGGCATGAAACCGCTGAACTCGCTGACGGCCACCATCCCCGCCCGCGAGGTGTACAAGGTGCCCGGCATGGGCAACTTCGTCTATCAGGGCGAACCGCGCGCCACGTGGGAAACCATCCGCCGCCTGCTGGGCGAGGACGTGGTGCTGACATCCGGCGTGCGCGGCATCATGAAGCAGTTCCACCTGTTTCTCACCAAGGCCGCCACCAACGGCGGCAACCTGTCGCTGGCCTCGCGCTCGCTGGCCCCGCCGGGGTATTCGTTCCACGGCATAGGCGACTTCGACGTGGGGCAGCGCGGCTACGGCGCGCGCAACTTCACCTCGGCATTCACCACCACGCCGGTGTTCGCGCGGCTGGAGGAACTGGGCTACATCACCTTGCGCTACCCGCAGGACAACATGCTGGGGGTCCGCTTCGAACCCTGGCACATCAAGGTCGCCACCGCATGATGACGCACCGCACCGCACAACGCCTGGCCGCATTCCGCCACGGCGTCCGCCCCTGGCTGTACTGTTTTGCCGCGCTGCTCTGCCTGCATGCCGCGCCCGCGCTGGCGACTTCGCCCGCCCAGGCCAAACGGCCCGCCACCACGCAAGCCGTGGCCTCGGCCAGCCCCATGCCCGCCGTCATCACCGCCGCCGCCGATCTCGCCAAGGCCCCGGCCCGCCACACCGAACTGGACTTCAACCTGTACAAGCTGGGCACCGGCAGCGGCCCCACCGTGCTGGTGGTGGGCGGCATCCAGGGCGATGAGCCGGGCGGATTTTCCGCCGCGTCGCTGCTGGTCACCCACTACGCCATCACCAATGGCTCGGTGTGGGTGGTGCCCAACCTCAACTTTCCCAGCATGGTCAAGCGCTCGCGCGGCCCCAACGGCGACATGAACCGCAAGTTCGCCGCCCTGCGCAAGGACGACCCGGAATACGACACCGTCTGCCGCATCAAGGACATCATCCTCGACAAGCAGGTGGACATCATCCTGAACCTGCACGACGGCAGCGGCTTCTACCGGCCCAAGAACGAAGGCCCCATGCGCAATCCCATGCGCTGGGGGCAGAGCGTGATCATCGACCAGGCATCCCTGCCCGGCGCGCGCCACGGCGACCTTGCCGCCATGGCCCAGAAGGCCGTGCGCGAGGCCAACGGCGGCCTGCTGAGCCCGATGCACGAATACCACCTGAAGAACACCCGCACGGCCGAAGGCGACCACGAGATGGAGAAAACCCTGACCTTCTTCGCCATCCGCCACGGCAAGCCCGCCTTCGGCATAGAGGCCAGCAAGGACTTCTCCACCGAACAGCGCGCCTACTACCACCTGCGGGTGCTGGAATCGTTCCTGCGCCAGATGGGCGTGGGCTTCAAACGCGACTTCGCCATGACCCCGCGCGGCGTGCTGGCCGCGCTGGAAAGCGACGTGGCCGTGGCCTTCTTCGACCAGCGGCTGTACCTGCCGCTGGACGACGTGCGCGCCTCGCTGGGGTACATCCCGCTCAAGAAGGGTGAAAAGATTTCGTTCACCGCCACCAAGCCCATCCTGGCCGTGGTGGACGAGGACGACGGCTACCGCGTGTTCTACGGCAACCGGGCGCTGACGCGCATCACCCCCGAGTGGCGCGAATACACCGACGGCCCAGGCTCAATCTCGCTGGACGTGGACGGCCGCAAGCTCACCGTGCCCTTCGGCCGAATGGTCACCGTGCGCGACACCTTCACCGTGCACCCCGTGGACGGCTTTCGCGTCAACGCCATCGGCGCGCAGGTGGCCCGTCCCGACGCGCGCGACGACAGCGAATGCGACGTGCCCATCAAGAAGAAGGACTTCCAGAACCGCTTCTCCATCGACAAGTCCGGCAACATCTACCGGGTGGAAGTGTACCGGGGCGAAAAGTTCGCGGGCATGATCCTGGTGCGCTTCGAGGGCGGCCAGAAACCCGGCAAGCGCGACATGCGGCCGTCGGTGGCGGGGCGGGAAAGCCTGATGGGGTATTAGCCCTCTTTCTGCAACATCCTGAAAAACTGCACGAAGCCCCCGGTTGCGACAGCCGGGGGCTTCGTGCATTCCCTGCGCCGCGCAAAAATGTTTCGGCACCTAACAAATCCTCCTTGACCGCACCCAGTGGGTGCCTATATTTACCTCATTAGGCACCTAATAAAAAACAATCAAGGAGACGCACATGAATATTTCCACCACCGAAAAGTTGTTCCACCAACTGCACTACTGCATGAACCTGCTGCACCGGGGCCACGGCCCACACGGCCCACACGGAGGTCGCGGCGGGGCGCATCGCGGGCAGGGCCGGGTTCTGGCCCTGCTGGCCGAACAGGACGGACAGAGCCCGCGCGACCTGGCCGCCCTGCTGCGCGTGCAGCCCCCCTCGCTCAGCGAACTGCTGGACAAGCTTTCGCGCGACGGCAGCATCGAACGCCGCCGCCACGAGGAAGACCAGCGCATGAGCGCCGTGTTCCTGACCGAAAAGGGCCGGGCCATGGTGGACGAGGTGCGCCAGGCCCGCAAGGACGCGGCCGAGGCCACCCTGGGCGGTCTGTCGGACGAGGAGCAGGAAACCCTTTCCGGGCTGCTGGACAAGCTTATCGCCTCGCTGGAGGCCAGGGGCGGCGAAGACGGCGCATGCCGCCGCATGGGCGGGCATGGACATGGACACGGCAGGGGCCGCCACGGCTGCTGCGGGGGCGAGGACACCGCTGTCGAAGGCGGGCGCGGCGGTCAGCATGGGCATGGGCCCCATGGGCATGCGCACCACGGCCCGCATGAACATGGCCCGCACGGGCAGGGCTGCCGCCACGCGGCGCATGGCCCCGAAGGCCGCGCCGACGCGGAAGACGGACACGCAGGTTGCTGCGGGCACGGGCGCGGCGGGCACGGAGGTCACGGCCGGGCCGGGCAGGCCGGGCAGGCCGGGCAAGGCGGACGGGGCGGACGGGGCGGACGGGGACGCCACGACGGGTTCGGCCCGCATGGTCCGCGCGGGGCGCAGGTCCCGAATGCCGATGCCGATGCCGGTCGCGAGCCAGAAGCGTTGGCCCCGCCTGCCGACGGGGCGGATGCCGAACGCGACGCCTAGTCGCGGTTCACCCACCAAGGAAAGGGGCGCCACGGCATGCCAGCCGGAGCGCCCTTGTTTTCGTCAAGCGGCAGTGCCCGCCAGTGTGTGGGGGGGGCGGGGACGGGATCTACGGCGCGTCGCCGGGAAACACCACCCGCCCGGCCTTGGCCAGGTCGTACCCCTCGAAGCCGTCGGCCAGGGCCCGGAAGCGCGCGTCCACCAGCATGCCCAGGAACAGCTGCACCCCCCGGTCGAAGTACCGGGCGCGCGGCACCAGCAGGTCGAACCGCTCGCGCTGCACCGGCACGAAGCCCAGACCCAGCAGCCCCGCCACGGCGCGGATGCCGGGGGCGGCGTCGGCCCGGCCCGCCAGCACCTCGATGCCCGCGTCCAGATGGCGGCGCACCTCGGTGCCGTAACCGGGAATGCGGGCGGGGTCCGCCCCCACGCGGGAAAGCTCGGTGTCGAACAAGAGCCGCGTGCCCGTGCCCAGCGGCCGGTTGACCACCCGCAGCCCCTTGCGCGCGATGTCGCCCGCGTCGCGCACGGCGTTGGGGTTGCCGGGGGCCACCAGATAGCCCTGCTCGCGAATGCAGAAGTTGACCACCGCCGGGGCCTCTTCCAACTCGCGCCGGGCATGGCCGAAATTGTAGTCGCGGGCGGACTTGCCGCCGCCCCCGCCGCTCCGGCTCTCGCCCCGGCTGTCGCCGGACGCGGCCGCAGGCTCCGCCGCGTGGTCCGCGCCGGGGCCGCCCTCCATCAGGTGGCTGGCCGCCATGTGGCACAGCCCCTCGCGCATGGCGCGGATGCCGCCCAGGCTGCCCAGGTTGGCGAAGGCCGCGATGTGGCCGGGGTTCAAGTCCGCGAACAGGCCCATGGCCTTGTCCAGCAGCAGGTCGTTGCTACCCGCCAGCACCAGCACGCCGCCGCCCGGCTGCACCGCCCCGCCCGCGCGTTCCGGATGGTTCACGGTGTTGTTTTCCAGCCACTGCTCCACCAGATGCGCGGGGAACAGCCACTTGCCGGTTACCTTGGTAGCCGGAAGGCCCTTTTCGGTGATCAGGCTGTAGACCATCTTCTCGTTGACGCCGAGCACCTTGGCCACCTCGCGGGTGGAAAGCAGCTGCTTCACGGATGCGCCTCCTGCGGGCTTGCGGACGGGGAGCGGAGGGAGTTCGATGCGCGGCCCAACAAGACCTTACCGGCAGGGCTCGAAGCCGCGCCACCTTGGCGGCCAATGTAGCCGCACTCGGCCAACGGTGCAACGCATGGCGCCGGATTGCGGCCCCGCCGCTACCCCAGCCATCCCGTGCAGCGCGGCACCGCCACGGCGACACCGCATCATGCGGCATCAGGGCGCGCCGTCACCCGCGCCGCATCTAGTCCTTGCCATCATGCCGGGCTTGGGGTAATGGGCACACTCCCGTTACGCGCCCGTCATTCCAGGCGCTCGTGGACACGCCCGCCAGACAGCGGCGCAGGCGCCGCACAAGGCCCGCGCCCGGCTGCATCCACCGGCACATCGAAAATTTCCGCACGCACCCGTCCGGCCCCGTGTGCCGCATTGCGCGACGCGCCCCGCCGGGCTACGCTGTGCCCCAGCGGCGGCCCTGCCGCCCTCCCGTCATCCCATGTCATCCCACAGTTCGAGAACGCCATGCCCATAGCCCAGCCCCCCGCCCCGTCCGCGCCCGTCACCACGCATCTGCCCAAGATCGCGCTGGTGGGCCGCCCCAACGTGGGCAAATCCACCCTGTTCAACCGGCTCATCCGCGCCAACCGGGCCATCACCCACGACCGGCCCGGCGTCACCCGCGACCGCATGGAAGGCCAGGTGCGCTCGCGCGGCAAGCGCACCTTCGCCATCGTGGACACCGGCGGCATCACCCTGGACGCCCACGCCGCCGTGGCCGAAGGGCCGGAAGGCATCCGGGGCTTCGAGGCGGAAATCCTGCGCCAGGCGGAAGCCGCCATGGCCGAGGCCGAGGGCATCTGCCTGGTGGTGGACGGCCGTGACGGGCTGACCCCCTTCGACGAGCACCTGGCCGCGCACGTGCGCCGCGCGGGCAAACCCGTGCTGGTGGTGGTGAACAAGGTGGACGGCGTGGAGCGCGAAGACGAAATGCTGGCCGAATTCCACTCCCTGGGCTTTCCTCTGCTGCCCGTTTCCGCCGCGCACGGGCACAACGTGCGCGCGCTGGCCGACGAGATGCGCGACATGCT
>NZ_AGFG01000055.1 GCF_000226255.1 Desulfovibrio sp. A2 | reverse complement strand
AACTTTTTCAAAAGTTCCTTCCTCCCTCCCCCGATACTCTCCACCACCCCACGGCTTGCCCAGCCGCGCCCGCTGGCGTAGCATCCGGCCACCCATGAAGTACCTTGGCATAGACTACGGCACCAGGCGCACCGGCATTGCCGCCAGTGACACGGGCGGCAGCATGGCCTTTCCGCGCCGCACCATCGTCATGACCACCCGCGACCGGTTCTTTGCCGAACTGCTGGCCGTGGCCGAGGAAGAGCGCGCCGAGGCCTACGTGGTGGGTCTGCCCCTGCTGCACGACGGCACGGACACCCTGACCACCCGGCAGGTGCGCAACTTCGTGGAGCGGCTGAAGCGCCGCACCACCCTGCCCGTCTACCTCATGGAGGAGTTTCTGAGCTCCTACGAGGCCGAGGACGACCTGCGCGACGCCGGGCTTTCCGGCAGGGCGCTGGAGGCCGTGGTGGACCAGCAGGCGGCCGTGCGCATCCTGCAATCGTTCCTCAACCTGCCGGAATCCCGGCGCACCCCCGCCTGATCGGATAGCATCACCGCATGAGCGATACCCCCAAAGCATCCCCGGAAATTTCCCCCAAAACGTCCCCACAGGAGCAGGGCACGCAGCCCGCGTCCTCCCCGGACGCGGCCCAGGACGCTGCCCACAGCGTTGCCCAAGGCGTTGTCCCCGATGCTGCTTCTGGCGCGGCTTCTGACGCGTCCACGATCGTGCCCCCGCAACAGCCGGACGACGAACGCAAAACCGATGAGTCCAGCGCCGCCGACACCGCGCAGTTGCCTGGCCCTGGCGACAGTGCCGAGGTGACCGCGACGACCGGTTCGGCGGACACAGCCGCCACCCCCACGGCGCAGGCGGGCGAGGCGGCAGACACGCCAACGGTCGCCCCTGCGGCGTCGGCTCCCGAAGGCGCGGCGATCCCGAAGACCCCAGATCCCAAGGACTCTACGGGCTCCACTGACGCCGCAGGCTCCGCCGACTCTCCCGTCCCCCCAAATTCCACGAACGCGCAAGCCGCCGCGCCATCCGATACGCCCGTGGCCGCGTCGGGTGGCTCCAACTCCAAGGACGAGGCCAGCGCTTCCCCTGCCTCGGCGTCCGACGTCGCCGCCAGCGCAACGGAGACGCCCCCGGCGCAACCCGCCACGGCAGCAGAAGCACCCGCTCCGGCATCTCCCGCATCTTCCACGGCAGCAGCCCCCGTGGCTGCCCCGCCCCCATCCACGCCGCCCACTCCCGAAGTCCCAGCGCCGTCCGCCGCCACTCCCGTGGCGTCTCCCGAGCCGTCTCCTGTCCCGGCCACACCGTCCCCGGCCGTTGCGCCCTCCGGTCGCCCCGTGCTGCGCATCCTGCTACGCGTGCTGGCGGCGCTAGCCCTGCTGGGCCTTCTGGCGGGCGGCTATGCGGGGTATGACGCCTGGCGCTTTCTGCACGCCCCACCTGCTTCTCCCGGTGCGGACGTCTACGTGGACGTGGAACCCGGGGCCACCTTCGACAGGGTGACGAAGCAACTGGTGGACAAGGGCGCGGTGGCCAGCGATTGGCGCTTCAAACTGCTGGCCCACTACCACGGCTGGGAAAACTCGCTGAAGGCCGGACGTTTTCTGGTGCACAGCGGCTGGACGCCCTTCCGCGTGCTGGATCAACTGGTGAACGGCCAGCCGGTGCTGTCGCGCATCACCCTGCGCGAAGGGCTGACCTGGTGGGAAACCGCCCGCCTGCTGGAGGCCGAGGGCTTCGTCACCGTGGAGGACTTCCGCGCGGTGATCACCGACCCGGCCTTTCTGCGCCACTGGGGCATCCCCTTCGATACGGCGGAAGGCTTCCTGTTTCCGGACACCTACCTGATCAAAAAGCCGCCCATGCCCGACCGGGAATCGGCCCGCGCCGTGGCCGGACGGCTGGTGGACACCTTCTGGCGGCGCGCCGCGCAGGCCTGGCCCGACGCCCGCCCCGCCCGCGACGAACTGCGGCGACTGATCACCCTGGCCTCCATCGTGGAAAAGGAAACCGGCCTGCCCGCCGAACGCGGCCGCGTGGCCGGGGTGTACGCCAACCGGCTGCGCACCGGCATGCTGTTGCAGGCGGACCCCACCACCATCTACGGTCTGGGCGAAACCTTCGACGGCAACCTGCGCCGCCCGCACCTGCAGGACGCCGCCAACCCGTACAACACCTACCGCCGCCCCGGCCTGCCCCCCGGCCCCATCTGCTCGCCGGGCATGGAATCGCTGCGCGCGGCCACCACGCCGGAAAAGCACGGCTATTTCTACTTCGTCTCGCGCAACGACGGCTCGCACCAGTTCAGCGCCACGCTGGACGAACACAACCGGGCGGTAAACCGCTTCCAGCGCGCCGGACGGCCCAAGGCCGCGCAGGGCACGCCCACGGATGCCGCCACGCCAGCCCCGCAGGCCGGGGCAACCGCCGCCCAGGACGAGCGCCCGGCAACGGCCACGGACGCCGATGCTGGCGGCAACGCCGCAGCAGTGAAAGCCCCCGCTGCCCCAGTGCCCCCAGCGGCCCCGGCTGCCGATGCCAAGGCCGCCGCGCCCGACAAGGGTGACAAGGAAGGGGTACGCGACAAAGGCGCGAAGGCAGGGACCGGTGGCGCTTCCGGCATGGGCGATGCGCCTGCCACGCCAGACGCACAGGCCCCCACGGCGCAGCCGCAGGACGGCCAGCCCGCCCCAGCGGAACAGGCGGCACCAACCTCCGGCACGGAAGCTCCGGCGGCCACCCCCCTGCCCGCCAAGACCTCGCCCGGCTCGAAACCCGCCGCAGAACCAGTGCCGCGCAAGGCGAAAAACTCGGGGTCCAAGGCGGAGGACGCCACCCCCGCGGCAAACGCGGGCGTCCGCGCCCCCACCGCCCCGCGCGAGACCGCGCAACCCGGCGATGGCGCAACTTCTGGGGCCGCGCCCGGCCAGACAGGCGGCACGCCGGAAACGCAAGGCACCCCCAAGGCGATCCCCATCCCTGGCCCCCCTGCACCCACCGCCACGCCCGCCCTTCCGGCGGTCCCCGTTGCCCCGGCGCCAACGAGCCCGGAAACGCCCCCCGCCACTGCCGCCCCGCCCCCGGCCGCGCCGTAACCCGTACCCCGGCCAGCTGCCAGCCGCCTCCGGCAACCGCTGGCGACAGCGGACAGCCCCGCTCTTGCGCAAAACAGACGGGCGCTTTCCGGAAACCCTCCGGAAAGCGCCCACTTCGCATGCTCTCGACAACTCCGCCGGGCCACCGCGCCTCCGCGCCTCCGCGCCGCTGCATCACGGCGCAGCAGAAACCGCGCTCAGCCCTCCTGCCGGGGCGCTCCGCCGCTGCTCCAGCGGCGGTTCTGATCCTCCACGCCGCCGTTGGCGGCGCGCGCCAGCATCACCCGGTTGCGGCCCGCCTCCTTGGCCGCGTACAGCGCCGCGTCCGCCCGGCGCAGGATGTCGTCGAACGCCGTGTCGCCCGGCATGTGCAGGGCAAGCCCGATGCTCACGGTACAGCGCAGGTCCTGCCCGCCGAAGGGCACGGCCATTTCCTCCACGGCCCGGCGCAACCGTTCGGCGGCGGCCAGGGCGTCGTCCAGGTCCGTCTCCAGCAGCACGGCCGCGAATTCCTCGCCGCCCAGCCGCCCCAGGATGTCGGTGTCGCGCAGCGACTGCTGGCAGGCCTGCACGCACCCCAGCAGCACGGCATCGCCCGCGTGGTGCCCGAACCGGTCGTTGACGCGCTTGAACCGGTCAAGATCCAGCATCAACACGGCCAGCGGGCGGCCGTAGCGCACGGCGCGGCCCATTTCGCGCTCCGCGTCCACGAAGAACTGCCGCCGGTTGCGGATGCCGGTCAGCGGGTCGGTGGTGGCCTCGCGCATCAGGGCCTGTTCCAGCCGCTTGCGGTCGGTGATGTCGCGGGCGATGCTGAGCACCACGGGCCTGCCGTCGAAGTCGAGTATCTTGGCGTGGATTTCCACGGGCAGGACCATGCCGTTGCGGGTACGGTGGGCCGATTCGAAGGTCAGCGAACCTTCCTCGCCCAACCGCCGGATGCGCTCGGGCACGTGCTCGGCGAACTCCGGCGCGTCCAGTTCTTCCGGGGTCATGGCCAGCAGTTCCCTGCGGGTGTACCCCAGGCGGCGGCAGGCCACCTCGTTCACGTCCAGAAAGCGCCCATCGGGCTCGTGCAGGAAGATGGCGTCGGCGGCGGCCTCGAACAGCAGCCGGTAGTGCGCCTCGGAGCGCTGGCGCGCCGCCTCCGCCGCCCTGCGCTGGGTCACGTCCTGGGCCACGCCGATGATAGTGTCGCCATCCAGCTTGCCGGAATACTCGAACCACACGGTGTCGCCGTCCCGGCGGCGCATCTCCACCTCGATGTTGCGGAATTCCCCCCGGCGCAGCAGCGTGGCCACCATGCGGCCGCGCGCCTCGGGGTCCACGTACCATTCGGTGGAGCGCATCTTGTCCATGAATTCCGCGCGGTCCGGCCAACCATACATTTCGATGATCCGCCCGTTGGCCTCCAGGAACTTGCCGTCGGAGATGCGGGTGCGGAAAATGCCCACCTGGGCGTTCTCGAACAGGGCGCGGTAGCGGCGTTCGCTGTCCTCCTGGGCCTGCTGGGCCGCGCGCTGCTCGTTGATGTCCACGATGATGGCCAAGGCCGCTTCCACCTCGCCGTTGGGTCCTTCCAGAGGCGAGGCGCTGATGTCGGTCCACAGGTAGCCGCCGTCCTTGCCGCGCAGGCGGTGTTGCAGGCGGCTGGTGGTCTGGGTGCGGTCCAGCAGGTTGGTCAGGGTGGTGGCGGCCAGGGGGGTTTCGTCGTCGTGCATGAACCGGCTGAAGTGCTGGCCGCGCATTTCCTCGGTGGCGTAGCCCAGCATGCGCGCGCAGGCGTCGTTGACTCGCACCAGCAGGCCGAAGCGGTCCAGCAGCACGATGCCCACCGAGGCGGTGCTGAAGATGCCCCGGAACAGTTCCTCGCTGCGGCCCAGGGCGAGTCGCTGGCTGACGGCGGCGGTGATGTCCATGTGCGTGCCCACCACCCGCGCGGGCGAACCGTCCTCGCGCCGGGCCAGCACGCGGCCACGCGCCAGCATCCACTTCCAACCGCCGTCCTTGGTGCGCAGGCGAAACTGCACCTCGAACTGGCCCACCCCGCACGCCCCAGCCACAGCGCGCGCCATGGCAGGGTCCGTGGTGGCCATGCCCGCCACCGCCAGGCCGGTTTCGGGCACGCACAGGGCGGCCGCCACCTCGGGCATGTCCTCGGGGTGCATCAGGTCGCGCAGGGCCTCGTGGGTGCACTCGAACTCGCCCGGCACATAGCCCAGCATCTCGTAGTAGCGGGGGCTGCAATACAGCTCGCCGGTCTCGAAATTCCAGTCCCAGTGGGCCTCGCTGGCCGCGTCCAGGGCCAGCTTCAGCCGTTCCTCGCTGCGGGCCAGGGCCTCCTGGGCGCGCACCTCGGCGGTGACGTCCTCGAACAGCCACACGCTGCCCCAGGGTCGGCCGTGCTCGTCGCGCAGGGTGCGATAGGTGCGCCGCAGCACCCGGCCATCGGCCAGCGGCACCGGGCGGCTGCCCGGCCCACGGGCCGACTGGGCGGGCACTTCCGCGCCATGGCCGGGGACGCCGGCTGGCAGGGCGTCGTCGATGTCCCCGGGGTCGCGCAGGCGGGAGGCCAGCAGCCCGCGCACCTCTTCGAGCGGGCGGCCGGCCAGGCTGGCGGCATCGGCCTCGATCCCCCACAATTGCGGAAAGCGGCGGTTGGCCCGCGCCACCGCGCCCCTGGCGTCCACGGTCAGCGCGGCGGAAGGCAGGGTATCCTGCTGCGCGCCGAACAACGCGTTCTCGTAGGCCTGGGCCAGGGTGTCCTCGACCTGGCTGTGAAAGTCGTCCACGATGGCGCGGTGCACCTCGGGCAGCGGCCATTCGCGCGTGCCCAGCAGGCACAGCGTGCCGTACACCTGCCCGTCGGGCAGCAACAGCGGGTAGCCGAGATACGAGACGAACCCCGCCCGCACCATGGTGCTGTCGCGCCAGCGCGGGTCGTCCAGTGCGTTCTGCACGTAGACCGGCTCGCGCGCGTCGATGACCGCGTCACAGTAGGAGCCGCCCGGCGTGGCGGCAATGCGCATGCCCGGAGCCAGCGGGTTGCCCGCCGTATTGCTGGAAAGCAGCACGGTGAGCCCGCCGGGGTGCCGCCGCATGATGGCCGCCACCCGGATGCCCAGCACGCGCGCCAGGGTGTCCAGCGATTGCTGCCAGCGGGCCTGTGTCCGTTCGCCAATGCTGATGAAGTCCATGCTCATTCCCCCCTCGCGCGCACCAGCGTGCCGATCCGGCTTCCCCCTGCCGCCGGGCCGTCCCGCCCATGCGGCCATGCGCCCGTCATGTTCGCCCCGGGCGGGCCACGCCCGCGCAGTGGCTCCTTCCGTGGCGCCCGGCGGCATCCAAAGCACTACGGGTACAGACGGCCATGATGCAGCATACCATGCCACGCAACCGATTGCACGCATCATGACGTCTGCAAGGCATCACTTCACCCGGGCATGGCGTCCCGCCCCCGGCAACCGGCCGCGCCGCTACATGCCGCGCCGCCGGTACACGGCCAGCACAAGCCCCTCCGCCAGCACGAACAACGCCACCGGAACCAGCAGGAACACCAGCGACAGCATGGCCGCAAGGCCCCTGTCAGGCGACTGCAACACCGGGAACAGATACCCGGTGAACGAGGGCACCACGCCGCCACCCACCAGTTGCACCAGGAAATAGTCGGAAAACGCCACCAGGAACACCACGGAGCCGCCCGCCACGGCGGCGGGCAGCAGCAGCGGCAGTTCCACCACCACGAGGCGCGTCCACGGCCCCGCGCCCAGGTTGGCGGCACAGCGGCCATACTCCTGCCCCATGGTCTCGAAGCCGGAGGCCAGCGCCCGCAGCATGTACGGGTACGACACCACCGACAGCACCAGCACCACGCCCGCCGGTGTGTCCGCAAGGCCCAGGCGGACCAGGGTTCCGTACAGCCCCAGCGCGCAGCCCATGGCGGGCAGCAGGGCCGGAGCCAGCAGCAGCCCCTCCAGCGCCCCCCGTCCCCGAAACCGGCCGAAGGCCAGCAGCCGCGCCGGGGCCAGGCAGGCGCACAGGGTCACCGCCACCACGGCCAGCGAATACAGGGTGGACGAGGCCAGCGCCCCGACGATGGACTGCCGGTTGGCCAGCACGAAGGCCGCCGTGCGCCCGCCAAGGGCGGCGGGCCACAGGTCGGGCCAGGCCCAGCCGGGCGCGGCGGCCCACAGGGCCAGCACCGGCAGCGGCAGGCCGAACAGCAGCCACAACAGGCCCAGGAACAGCCGGGAGCCCGTGCGCGCATCGCGCTGGCGGGCATTCCGTCCCATTCCGGCGCGCGGGGTCACAGCTGTCGCTCCC
This sequence comes from Desulfovibrio sp. A2, assembly GCF_000226255.1. Lineage (GTDB taxonomy): Bacteria > Desulfobacterota > Desulfovibrionia > Desulfovibrionales > Desulfovibrionaceae > Cupidesulfovibrio. The sequence continues at coordinate 58,265 of NZ_AGFG01000055.1, read as the reverse complement.
GGCCGCGCAGCCCGGCCACCAGCCGCACATACGCCGCCACGAACCCGGCGCAGCACAGCAAAAGCAGGGTCAGCAACGCGGCCGCCGCCGGGCGGTCCTCCAGCGAGCGCAGAAAGTACAGGTCGTAGGCCGCCACCCCCGGCATGGCCGGGGTGGATTCGCCCAGCAGCAGCGGAATTTCCACCGCGCCGAAGGCGTACAGGAACAGGATGAGAAACGAGGCGTGCAGCACCGGGGCAAGGTGGGGGATCACCACGTCGCGCAGCACGGCCCAGCGCCCGGCCCCCAGCATGCGGGCCGTCTCCGTCAGGCGCGGGTCCAGCCGCCGCAGCGAGGCCACGGCCAGCAGCATGACGAAGGGCAATTCCTTGTAGGTGTAGGCGATGACCATGCCCAGACCGTCGCCGCCCCAGAGCAGCGCCGGAAACTCCGCCTGCCCGGCGATCAGCCCGGCGTGGTGCAGCGCGGCGGAAACCAGGCCCGAACGGCTCCAGAACACGATGGCCAGAAAGCCCACCACGATGTGCGGCAGGATGAGCGGCACGCGAAACACCAGCGCCGCCAGTTGCATGCGCGCGGGCAGCCGCCACACCCCGTAGGCCAGCAACGCGCCGCCCGCCACGGAAAGCAGGGCCGCCGCCCCGGCCACGCGCAACCCCAGCAGCAGCGAGCCGAACATGTGCGGCTGGGCCAGCTGCCGCCAGCCCGTCCACGCATCCGGCGAAACAATCCCCCCCAAGGCCTGCTCTGGGCCGTACTGGACCGGCAGCAGCCAGCCCACGGACTGGGCCGCCGTCAGCCCCACGCCCGCCAGAAACGGCAGCAGCAGCACGAGCAGGGGACACAGCGCGGCACCGCGCCACGCGGGGCTCCGGCCGCCTGGGGGCTGGGCGGGCACCGTGCCCGGCGGCATGGCGGCGGGGCTGCCGCCCCCGCGCGGGGCGTGGCAAGCGGCCGAAGGGGCGGGGGGTGGGTGCATGGCGGTTCCGGTTGCCGGATGCGAAGGTGCGACGATACCGCACCTGTACAGGCAATGCCCGGCGGGACGCAAGCGACGGGCGGGCGCGCCTTCTTGCCAGACGCGCCGCGCCGCGCTACAGCCACGCCCACGCCGACACGCGCGCGAATACCCCACAACGCCACAGGACACCCATGACCGCCACCCCGCTCGCCGACCGCACCATCTACATCGCCGCCGCCGGGTTCACGGACGACCTCGTCCATGAACTCGAAGGCCTGCACGGCGCGCGGGTGCTTGAGGTGCACGGGCGGCTGGTCGTCGCGCAAGGGCCACCCCGTCCGGCGGCCTGGGCCCAGAACGTGTGGCTGGAGCCCGTGTCCATCCCCGTGGCCTCCATCGGCGACGCGGCCCGCAAGCTGAAGGCCATCCAGCGCAACTGGCACCTGCACACCACCGGCCACCACCGCCGGGCCGCGCTGGTCCAGGAGCAGCTGCCCCGGGTGGCCGCCCGGCCCGTGGCCTTTGGCGATGCGCCGCCCACGGCCCCGCTGGGCTCGTGGACCCTGTGGGAGCCGGACCTTGTGCTGGCCTCCGCCCGGTGTTCCAGCCCCTTCCCCGACGGCGAGCCCCGCTTCGAGGAAAACCGCACCGTGCCGCCCACCCGCGCCTACCTGAAGCTGTGGGAACTGTTCACCATCCTGGGAAAGCGGCCCGGCCCCGGCGAGCTGTGCCTGGACCTGGGCAGTTGCCCCGGCGGCTGGACCTGGGTGCTGGCGGAACTGGGCGCGCGGGTGTTCAGCGTGGACAAGGCGGACATCGCCCCGCACATCGCCCGCCACCCCAACGTGAGCTTCTGCACCGGCAGCGCCTTCGGGCTGGACCCGCGCCACGCCGGGGCCGTGGACTGGCTGTTCTCGGACGTGATCTGCTACCCCGACAGGCTGCTGGCCACCGTGGGCCGCTGGCTGGAGCTGGGCCAGTGCCGCAACTTCGTGTGCACCCTGAAGTTCCAGGCGGAAACGGACCACGCCACGGCCCGCGCCTTCGCGGCGGTGCCGGGGTCGCGCCTGGTGCACCTGGCCCACAACAAGCACGAGCTGACCTGGGTGCTTCTGCGCGACTGACCCCGGCGCGACCCGCGAGCACCACATGCCCGCTGGCTGCCCCCCTGCCCCCCCGTATTTTCGCCACCCGCAGCGCTTGAACGGACGGTGCGCCGCGTATCCGTATCCCCCCGCCCCCCTCCCGCACTGCTCTCCACCCACCCCCACTCCGGGCCAGACGCCGCCCCCGAAAATGAGTCCGGGGCGGAACCGTCTGCTGCGAAGGTTCCGCCCCGGACCGCGAGGGGGGGGATGGGCGTATGCTGCTGTCGTGGAACACGTGCGGCGGCTGTCCGCCGTGCCGGGGTTACCCGGCGAAATTCATGTGCCTGCCCCTTGAGGCTGTTCCCTCTGCCCCCTGCCTTTATTGCGCGGCGCGACGCTCCAGCACCTGCTCGAACGCGGTCTCGATGCGCTCCAGCAATTCCTCCACCGGGCAGGGCTTGAGCAGGTAGTCGCTGGCCCCGGCGCGCATGGCGTCCAGGGCGATGTCGGTATAGGCGTGCCCGCTCAGGATGATCACCGCCGGGTCTTCGCCGCCGGACTTGCGGATTTCGCGCAGCACGTCGCGGCCGTCCATGTCGCCAAGCTGGATGTCCAGGATCACCACGTCCACGGCCTGGCGGGCCAGCCAGTCCAGCGCCGCGCGGCCGCTGCCCACGCCGTCCATGCTCACGCCGCGCTTGCGCATGCGGCGCAGCAGCGCGTCGCGAAAGCCGTCCTCGTCGTCCACCAGCAGGATGCGGCAACTCTTCAGCAGTTCAGGGCAATCCATGCTCCCCTCCTCGTCAGTCAGCCATCGTGGCCGCCACGGTGGCCGGTCTGGCCGCGCCGTCGCACCCGTCACGCACCGGGCGTCGCCACGGGCGTCTCCGCCAGCTCGGGCAGGGTCACCACGTCGCCGGGCCGCACGTCCAGTTCATGCGGCACGCGGGCCACGCAGTCGCGCGCGGTGCATTCCACCACCCGCGCCTCGCCCACCGGGGCGCCGTCCGGCCTGCGGATGCGGCAGCGCATGCCGGGGCTTGCCCCGTGCTGCACACCTAGCCCGAAGGTGACGTCCTGGCCGCCGCCGTCGGGGGCGGGCAGCAGCTTGTAGATCTCCGCGCTGCGTTCGGCCAGCAGCGCCCGGCTCCAGGCCCGGCCCAGCATGAAGTTGCCGAACCCGGCCAGCAGGGCGAACGGCAGCACCAGTACGGCCAGGCCGAAGGGATCTATGCCGAACCAGCGGGTGAGCCGTTCCGGCGCGTTGGCCTTCATAGTGGCCTCGTCGGGCCAGACCTGCACCACGAAGATCAGCGTGGGGTTCTGCTTTTCGCCAAACTTGTCGTGCACGCGGATGACGTATTCGCCCGAGGCCGGGTTGGCCCCCACCTTGATGGCCCCGCGCCACATCTTGCCGCCCAGCCAGTAGCCGGAATAGATTTCGTAGGGGACAAGGCGCACCTGCCTGTCATCGGTGCCGCCCTCGATGACCATGTCCTCAAGGGTTTCGGTCTGCGGCGGCAGCGGCCCGCTCACCGGGTATTCGCCGCCGGGCAGGGCGCTGGTGCTGTTGAAGCCCTGCTGCATTCTGCCCACCAGCCCGTCCACCAGGCTGAAGGCGCAAACCAGCAGCAGCAGCAGCGCCACCTTTCCGGAACGCCGGTGCAGGCGCGCCAGATGCACCGATCTGGTCACGCCTGCCCCCGGGCGCGCAGCCAGCGCTTGCCGCACCAGCCAAGCACCAGCGAGGGCGCGAGCACCGCGAAGAAGGTCTTGAAGAACACCGGGGTGAATTCGTCCGGCGCGAACGAGGCGCGGTACATGCCCGCGCACACCGCCGCGATGGCCAGCAGGTTCATGGTCAGCACCAGCAGCTTGTGGGCCACGGTGGTTGCGAAGTCCATCTGGTCTTCCACGGTGTCGCTCCTTGTCTTGATGTCCGTCGGGCTTCTTCCGCCCGTTCCGACCCGCCATCATCACTGCCCGTGCGGGGGGGATGGCGGGGCGGAAGGGGGGGAAGCGGCGGGACCGTTGCCGGCCCCGCCGCCGTCTGGCTACTTCTTGAAGATGTCGGTCTTGGTGATGTTCATGAAGCGCAGGGACACGCCCTCGGCCTTGTAGTACACGCGCACTTCGTCGCCGGCGTCCCAGGTGGAATCGGGCAGGGCGAAGTATTCGTCAGGCAGCGAGATGGTGCACAGCATCTTCTGGCGACCGGAGTAGATGGTCACGGTCTTCTTGTCGCGGTCCACCATGGGGAACTTCTTCGCGGTTTCCGTGGCCTTGTCGTACACCAGCGGATGGCTGCGGTCGATGTTCTCCTGCAGATCCACCATCTTGAACGCGATGTCTTCGAACGCCTGGGTCTTGGTGTTGAAGATGCGGATGATGTTGGCCTTGGTGTCCAGCTTCATGCGCTGCCCGGCCTTGGGCTCCGGCCCCATTTCAGCGGGGTCCACGGGCAGCTTGTAGGTGTGCGGGGGCAGGATGGAGTAGTCCGGGTTCAGCGGCTCCATGGCCTTGTCCTGGATCAGCGTGACGGTTTTCGCGTTCTTGTCGTATGCGATCACCCGGCCCTGGTCCACCTTGCCGTATTCACCGCAGCCCACGAGGGCGAGGGGCAGCGCCACGACGAGCAGCATCAGCAGAAAACGTCTCATAGGTTTCTCCTTCTCACTCGCCGGTGCGGCTAGGCGGACTTCTTCATGGACAGTTCCATCTTCACGCCCTGGATCATGCGGATGAAGATGTACAGCGACATGCAGGAGACCAGGCCGAGCACCAGCACGGTGGCGCCGGTGTCCAGCACGTCCTTCAACTGCGGCAGCCAGGGCTGCACCAGCTTCATCAGGATCGAAAGCGCGCAGCCAACAACGGCCAGGCCGAAGGCGATGCGGATGCCGTAACCCTTGATGTACTTGGTCGCCACCGCGCCAACCTGCGCGCCCACGGAAGCGCCCACCAGCATGATCATGGCGGCCACGAGCTCGGTGCGGCCCTTGTAGGTGTAGGTGGCGGCGCCGTAGAGGCCGGAGATCATGACTTCAAAGAGGTCGGTGCCGACGGCCACGTGGGTCGGGCAGCCGATGAGGTAGATGAGGGCGGGCATGCGGATGAGACCGCCGCCGATACCCAGGATGCCGGCCAGCCAGCCGGTGGCGAAGCTGACGAAGATGGGCAGCCACGCGGAGCAGTACACGCCCGCTTCCTTCAGGTGCACCATGGGGGGAATCTTGATCTTGTGCAGGGTCTTGTGCCACTCGACGCCGGTTGCGCCAGCTTCAAGCTTTTCACCCTTGGCGGCAGCCTGGCGTTCCTTTTCACGGCGCTTGGCCACGTCGTGGAAGACCATCCAGGCAATGGCGGCCAGCAGCGCGATGTAAATCCAGCGCACCACCTTCTCGACGTTGCCTATCCGCTCAAGCCACATGACCATCTGGGCGCCCACTTCGAAGCCCACGACGGTGCCCACCAGCATGATCATACCCAGCTTGTAGTCCACGTTGCCGAACTTGCCGTGGCGCATGGTGGAGATGAGCGACTTGCCCGCCATGTGGGCGATGTCCGTCCCGATGGCGAACGCCATGGGAAAGCCGAGAATGTTCAGGCCGGGGGTGACCATCCACGCGCCGCCCATGCCGAAGAAGCCGCCGATGATGCCGACGCCCACGCCGAGAATGATCAGGCCGGGCCAGAAGATCTTAACGCCCGCGATGGGCATGAGGATATAGAGCCATTCCATCGTTGTTCTCCTTTAGTGCGGGCGCGGCCTAGTGCTCGGCCAGTTCGCGGGACTTCAGGTCGATGCCGATCCAGTTCATCACGATGTCGGCGAGTACGCCGAAGATCACGCCCACCAGCGGGATAAGGATGATGGTGAGCGTGGTGAACTGCACGTGGCTTTCGTTGTACAGGTTTGCCCACCACGCCATGATGCCGTCCAGCTTGCGGGTGTCGGCCACGATGACCACGGGTGCGCCACCGCCGCCAGCGGCCAGCGCCAGGCCGGGAATGGCCAGCACGAACGTCAGCAGCGACATGAACAGCGTCTTGATCCTTCTCATGTGCATCCTCCAGGTTGCGGGCAGCCCCTGCCGCCCTTTTCGGCTTCCGCCTCCGGCCCGTCCTCGCCTTTCGCGATCCCGTCCGGCGATGGAGCCCGCCTTTCCGTCCACCCGCACCCCCCCTTGGAGTGCGGTTTTGGTCCTGTCCGTTGCGCGGTAGACGCCGCGCGACAAGGACATAGCAACCCGCGTGCCATTAATTTTAATACGCTTGTTTGCTTTGAATAATTTGCATTCGCGCAAGTCGCGCTTGCATGATTGCGCGAAACATTGTACCTAATTTCTCAAGCGATGCCGCAACGGGGTTCTTCCGCTTTCACCTGCTTCGCCGTTGGCGACGACAGGTTGCGAAAGACGGAGGAAGCGCCCATAAGCAATACCGTACCCACTCGCACCAACGAGGCGCGGCGTGCGTCGGCGCACCCGCCACCGCAATTTCCGCACGGTTTCGCCCCCCCACCGAGGCGGGCGGAAGCAGCCACGCGATTGCGGTGCGCCCGCGCAGCACCCCGCCTTTCACCCCGGACACCCGTCCGCCACCACCCACGCAGGGAGATGGCATGCGCTACTACAGGCCACCGCTGTTCGGCACCCTCTTTCGGCTGGAAGGCAACTTCGCGGAATGGAGCATCGCCAAGCGATTGCTCTTCGCCGCGCTGCCCGCGTTCATGCTGCTGCTGGTCATCAGCGGGGTCATCGCTCACCGCATTTCCCAGAACTTCCTGCACGACGCGCTGGGGCGCAGTTCGCTGCTGGCCACGCTGGCGCAGGCCCACGAGATGGAGCAGGTGCTGCAGCAGGCCCGGCGCGAACTGCTGTACCTCGCCCGCACCGACATTTCCGCCGCGTCCCTGGCCCACCACCTGCGCACCCGCGCCGAGACCATGGGCACCCTGTACCGCGAGATCGCCTACCAGGGGTCCACGCCGGACAACCGCATGGTGCTGCTGAACACCGGCCGCGACGTGTGGATGGTGCCGCTGGAACAGGCCCTGGCCACCCGTTTCGGCCCGTTGACCCGTCAGAACGCGCAAGAGCCGAAATCCGGCTTCGTGCGCATTTCCGCGCCCACGGAAGTGGTCTACCCTTCCGTGCCCACGGCGGGCACGGTGCAGGGGCTGTCCATGCACGTGCTGCGGCTGACCACCCCCGTGCTGGACGCCGCGGGCAACCAGACCGGGCTGCTCACCCTTTCGGTGGACATGCTGGCCTTGCGCAACGTGCTCTCGGTGTACGCGTCGCGCAGGTCGCCGCTGTACATCTTTCCGGAAGAGACGGAAAAGCACCGCAGCTTCTTCTTCGACGCGCACGGGTGGATCCTGTTCCAGTCGGAATCGCCGGAACATCCCAACCTGGAACTTTCCACCGACACGGTGCGCTCGGGCATGCGCGGCGACTTCGGCCGCCCCGGCTTCGAGGCGGCCTTCCGCCCCAATCCGGAGCAGGAACGCTACTGGGGCATGGTCACCGAGGTGCAGTCCGGCAATGCCGGCCAGAGCCGCCTGGGCACCATGCTTGAAGACCCCTCGCCCATGAACCGGGCCTTCTACATCAGCTATGCGCCGGTCACCTTCAGCGAAGGGCCGGGCGCCAGCACCGTGGTGGTGGGGGGCATCGCCTATACGGACACCAGCTTCCTGGCCATGGCCGCGTCGTACAAGCTGTATGGCGCGCTGTTCGTGTTCGGGCTGTGCGCCAGCGCCGTTTCGGCGTTCATCCTGGGCATGCTGGGGCGCGGCATCGCCGGTCCCCTGCACCACATCGCCGAGGAAGCCAGCGGCAAACTGGAATCGGGCGACATGACCCCCATAGAACTGGGCCGGGTGCACCCCGAGGCCGAGGCCCTGCGCCAGACCACCAACGACCTGCTGGCGGCGTTGCGCGTGCGCAACGAAGACCTGCGCCAGCGCGAGGAGCACTTCCAGACCGCCCGGCGACGGCAGCGGGTGTGCCTGGATACGGAAATCGCGCAACAGCAGCCGCAGAGTCAGCTTTCGCCGCAAGACACCATGCCCGGCATCGTGGGCACCAGCGAGGCCGTGCGGGGCTTGCGCGGCCTGATCCGCAAGGCATCCGGCGTGGAAGCCGACGTGCTGATCATCGGCGAGACGGGCACCGGCAAGGAACTGGCGGCCGAGGCCATCCACATGACCAGTGACCGCGCGGGCGGGCCGTTCATCTCCATCAACTGTGGGGCGCTGGATGAAAACCTGCTGCTGGACGCCCTGTTCGGGCACGTGAAGGGGGCCTTTTCCGAGGCGCGGGGCGAACGCAAGGGCGCGTTCGTGGCGGCCGACGGCGGCACGCTGCACCTCGACGAGATAGGCAACGCCTCGCCCAAGGTGCAGCAGGCGCTGCTGCGCGCCCTTTCCGTGCGGCGCATCCGGCCCTTGGGCAGCGATGACGAAATCCCCTTCGACGCGCGCATCATCGCGGCCACCAACGTGGACCTGAAGGACTGCGCGCGGCAGGGCACCTTCCGCGAAGACCTGTACTACCGGTTGGCGGTGATCACCATCAACACGCCCCCCTTGCGCGACCGGCGCGAGGACATCCCCGCCCTGGCCGACTACTTTCTGAAGCAGGCCGCGCAAACCCTGAAGCGTCCGGCCATGGGCCTTTCGCGCGGGGCGCTGGAAAAACTGCTGGCCTACGACTGGCCCGGCAACGTGCGCGAGGTGAAAAACTGCATCACCCGCGCCGTGGCCTTCGCCGAAGGCGACACCCTGTATGCCGAGGATCTGCGCTTTGGCGCGGAGTTGGACCCCACCTTGTCCCACGGCGCACTGTTGCCCCCATCCCCCGCCATGCAGCCGGGCATGGGTCAGCCGCCCCTGCCCACGGGCGGCCAGGGCTACGGGCCGTCGGCCCCGCCTCCTCCTGCCCAGGTTGACGGCGCGTCGCATGGTGCGCCCGGCGGCACCGTGTACGACCCGGTGACCGGGCGCATCGTGTCCGCCGCCTCCGGCGCGGGCGGCCCGGACTGGTCGGACGTTTCCGGCGCGCCGGGAGCCAACGGCCGCAATGCCCGACCGGGCTCGGAGGCCATGCCGCCCCTGTCCTCGCTGAACCCGCGCCAGCGCGCCGCATGGGAATTCATCAGCCGCAACGGCGGCATCACCCGCACCCAGTACCAGGACATCGTGGGCAACGAGATACCCGTGCGCACGGCGCAGTACGACCTGCAGGACATGGTGCGCAAGGGTTTCATCCGCAAGGTGGGCAAGGGTCCCGCCACCCGGTATGTGCTGACCGACGGCGCCGCCCAGGCCCCGTCCCGGAGGTAACGCCATGCTGGCCGCGCCTCCCCCCGTATCACTGCTGGAGCGCCTGCGCTCGCTGTTCGGCGGGGGCCGGCGCGCAGTGGAGGCCGAATCGCGCGAGCGGGTCATGCGCGTGTTCCGCGCCCGCTACGCCCATTTCAAGGACCTGCTGGACTCCAACGCCGAACTGGCGCGCATCCTTGCCGACATCGACGAAAAGATCGCGGGGTGCACCCTGTTCGGGGCCACCTGGCTACGCTCCCAGGCCACCCGCTCGGTGTTCCACGCCCTGCGCATGGTCACCGGCCTCAACGCCATCTCCAACGATGCGTACCCGACGCTGCCCGCCATCGTCGAACGCATCAACGGCGAAATCACCGAACTGCTGGAAAGCCGCCCCCAGGCCACGGTGGAGGCCTACGCCCTGCCCTTCGCCAACATCAACGGCGACATGGTGGACTGGGTGGGCGGCAAGTGCGCGAACCTGGGGGAACTGACCTCGCGCGTGGGCGCGCCCGTGCCCCGCGGCTTCGCCATAACCACCCGCGCTTATTACGCCTTCATGGAGCACGGCGGGCTCATGGGCGAAATACGCAAACGCTTGCGCGAAGTGGACCCGCAAGACCCGGAAAGCGTGCTGGACGTGGCCGAGGACATCCAGGACCTGTTCGCCGCCGCCAGCGTGCCGCCAGACCTGGCGGACGCCCTGTGCGCCGCCTGCGACGCGGCCTTCGGTCCGGCGGACGCGGATGGAGGAAGCGCGAACGAGGCGGGAGGCCACCTGCGGCTGGCCGTGCGCTCCAGCGCCCTCAGCGAGGACAGCCACGTGTCCTTCGCCGGGCAGTACCTTTCGGTGCTCAACGTGGGCCGCGACGGCGTGGTGGACGCGTGGAAACGGGTAGTGGCCAGCCTGTTCATGCCCCAGGCCATCGTGTACCGGCTGCACCAGGGCATCACCCTGGATGCCAGCGCCATGGCCGTGGCCTGCATGGAAATGGTGGAATCGGTGGCCGCCGGGGTGCTGTTCACCCGCCACCCGGTGGACCTGCTGTCCGATTCGCTGGTCATCAACGCCGCGTGGGGGCTGGGCGCGGCCGTGGTGGACGGGGAAATGGAGCCAGACACCTGGCTGTTCAGCCGGGAGGATGCGCCCCGGCCCATGTCGCGCCACATCGTGTGCAAGCCCCATCGCCTGACGCCTGGCGACGACGGCCGCCTGCGCGAAGAAGACGTGCCCGAGGCACAGCGCGACGCCCCCTGCCTGACCGATGCCCAGGCCGCCGAACTGGCGCGCATCGGCATGCAGGTGGAAGCGCACTACGGCGTGCCGCAGGACGTGGAATGGGCGCTGGACACGAACGGACGACTCCTGCTGCTGCAGGCCCGGCCGCTGACCACCACCCCGCGCGGCGACGCGCGCACCACCCCGCTCATCGAAGGATACCCGCTGCTGCTGCATGGCGGCGAACCCGCCTGCCCCGGCGTGGGCTGCGGGCCGGTGCTGCAACCGAAAAACGCTGAAGAACTGGCCCAGTTCCCCGAAGGGGGCGTGCTGGTGGCCACGCATTCCTCGCCGTCCTACGTGCTGGTCATGCAGCGCGCCCAGGCCATCGTGGCCGAGGCGGGCAGCATCACCGGGCACATGGCCTCGCTGGCGCGGGAATTCGGGGTGCCCACCATCGTCAACGCCCCGGGGGCCATGTCCGCGCTGCGCGTGGGCGAACAGGTGACCGTGGACGCCTTTTCCTGCCGGGTCTACGCGGGGCGGGTGGATGAGTTGCTGCCCCTGCGCGAGGAGCGCGCCGTGTGCCTGCGCGACACGCCCATCCACAACCTGCTCAAGCAGGTGGCCGCCCGCATATCACCGCTGAGCCTGCACGACCCCAAGGCCGCGGACTTCGCGCCCGAATCCTGCCGCACCATCCACGACGTGATGCGCTTCGTGCACGAGCTGTCCTATGCCCACATGTTCCGGCTGTCGGACACGGTGTCCGACGCCGGGGCCGTGGCCGTGGAAATGAAGGCCCCGGTGCCGCTGGACCTGCACGTCATCGACCTTGGCGGCGGCCTCGTGGACGTGGACGGCCCCTATGTGTGGCCGGAACAGGCGTCTTCCGCGCCGTTCAAGGCCCTGCTGGAAGGCATGCTGGACCCGGCGGTGCATCAGCGCGGCCCGCGCCCGGTGGACATGAGCGGCTTTCTCTCGGTCATGAGCCGCCACCTGATCGAGCCGCCCACCATGCACGGCCAGCGCTTCGGAGACCGCAGCTACGCCCTGGTCTCGGACAAGTACCTGAATTTCAGCTCGCGCGTGGGCTACCACTACGGGGTGCTGGACGCCTACTGCGGCCAGACCATGAACAAGAACTACATCACCTTCCAGTTCAAGGGCGGGGCGGCGGACGAGACGCGCAAGAACCGCCGGGTGCGCTGCATCGGCATCATCCTGGAGGCCCTGGGCTTTCACGTGGAGGTTCGCGGCGACATGGTCACCGCCCGATTCCAGAAATTCGCCGCCCCTCAGATCGCCGAGCGACTGGTGCAACTGGGGCGGCTGCTCATCGTCACCCGGCAGTTGGACATGCTGATGGTGGACGAGGCAGCGGTGCAGCGCTTCGCGGATAATTTCCTGCACGGCCGCTACCACTAGCACGCTCGGATCGCGCATGTTTTTGCGCGATAACGCGAGACGCGACAGCGGACTTCTTTCTTGCGCGAATAACTTGCACAAAACAAGAACCCCCTGACGTTCCTTTGGAACATCAGGGGGCTCTTGTTTGCGCCATGCGCAAAGCCGAAAGAAATGCACGCCGGGATTATTCCCCGCCAGCGCAGGCGGATACCCCCGACCGAATGCGCTGGATGAGCCCGGTTGTGGAAAAACCGGGCAACAGCGGCAGACTGAGCACCCGCCCACCACGGGCCTGCACGATGTCGCGCCCCACGATGCGGTCCACGGACCAGTCGCCGCCCTTCACCAGCACGTCGGGCTGGATTTCCGCGATGAGCGCGTGGGGGGTATCCTCGTCGAACTCCACCACGTAGTCCACGCTGGTCAGGTGGACCAGCACGTAAGCCCGCACCGCGAAGGGATTTACGGGCCGGTCCCCGCCCTTGCCCTGACGGCGCACAGAGGCGTCGGAGTTCAGGCCCAGCACCAGCAGGTCGCCCTCGGCACGGGCACGGGCCAGCAAATCCACGTGTCCAGGGTGCAGGATGTCGTAGCAGCCGTTGGTGAACACCACCCGCGCACCCGCGGCGCGGCGGGGAGCCAGCAGGCCGGGCAACGCGGCGCGGGCCACCACGGCGGGATGGGTCAGGGCAGGATGGGGCGCGTCCATGGATGACTCCGGTTGACCGCCGGGCGTGTGGCGAACAGCCCGGGCGGACATTGGACATTTGTTGAACATTGAAGGCCGGGGAACGGATGTAAGCCCCCGCCATCTGGGCCTGGGCACGTGTCGCGCCCATTCCGGCGGGGAGGGTAATCGCCCGGGCTATCCCTTCATGCGCAGCGCGGCGCAATCACCGAACAGCACCAGTTCCGCCCAATCGTAGGCGAAGTCCAGCCGGGCTTCCTCGTTGTCCAGCACATGCTGCTGGCGGGCCGCGTCGATATCCAGCCGGTCGAACAGCCTTACGCCCCGGATGAAATCGGCGAAGCGGTCCAACTGGTAGCACGCCAGCAGCACCATGGTGGCCTGTTTGGGACTGATGGCCGCGCCCTGGCGCTTGCAGCGCGCCATGAGCCGCATGTAGCGGTCGTTGGAGGCGTTGTACGGCTCCAGCCCCTGGTCGGCCAGCCATGTGGCGCTGGACCATTCGCCGGATTCGTCGAAGCCACGGCAGTGCTCCTCGCGCACCACGAAGAACTGTTCCACCACGTTGCCCTGCTCGTCTTCCTTGGTGGCGCGGCCCAGCGGATAGGTGCGGCACGCGCCGGAACGGTCGGGGTACACGGTGCAGCCCTTGTCGCTGACGAACGGGCACAGCTTCAGCGGGTGGTCGCTCATGCGCAGGAACAGGGCGGGAAAGCCGGTGTCCGGATACTGGCCCACACGGGCATGGGTATTGATGAATTCCTCGCTGCCCATGCCCAGGTTGCGGCGCAGCCGCAGCACGTCGTAGGGCGTGAGCGGCATGTTCAGGTCGGAACAGCAGGCGTTGAAACAGCGCACGCCGGGATGGCAGGCGAACCGGAACGTCTGGCCCGCATGCAATTCCGGCAGGCTTTCCAGGAAATTCTGCGTTTCGTCACCCTGCGCAGCGTTACCGCCACACCCGCTACAGTCATTCATCTCGCCGGTCATCGTCGCCTCGCTTGGCAGTGCGTCGGATGTCCGGCGCGGTCATTCAAAACTCACAAAATGATGCCTGGCTCCAAGAGCATCAACACCTTTTGACTTCTTGCAGGATACCCGACCCGCCCTCCCACAGCCTGCCCGAGGGCGGCGCGCGCCACGCGAAAGGCGGACGCGGTGTTCGGGCCAAGGCGCGTGGATAAACGCCGACGCAGGCGTAGCAGCGCTACGTCAAGGAAGGCGTTTGTCCGCGCAACGCGGCACCGGGGGATCCGAGTTGCCGTTGCCGCCTAGGCGATTTTGCCCCGAGGGCAAGGAAAACGGCATGGCCGTGACGGGAGTGTACTCTTACCGTACTCGACCGGAGCGGCCATGCCGTTTGACGCAGCGATCGGGCAAAAGCGACCGGCCGCAGCGGCAACTAGAAGTTGAGTCGGTCGCGGACACCACCCATGATTCTCGACGCCTCGGCGCGGGCGCGGGCGTCCCCGGCATCCAGGATGTCCTGAATGCCCTTGGGGTTGGCCAACAGCGCGGCGCGGCGCTCGTGCAGCGGGCCAAGGAACGTTCCCAGGTTTTCGAGGAAGATCTTCTTGCAGTCCACGCAGCCCAGCGAGGCAGAGGTGCACCCCTTGCGGATCTCGGCCTGCTGGTCGGGCGTGGCCATCAGTTCGTGGTAGGGGAACAGGTTGCACACGTCGGGGTTGCCGGGGTCGCTCTTGCGCAGGCGGTTGGTGTCGGTGAACATGCCGCGCACCTTGGGGGTGATTTCCTCCATGGTGTCGCGCAGGTAAATGGCGTTGCCGTAGCTTTTGGACATCTTGCGGCCGTCCAGGCCAGGACACTTGGCCGCCGGGGTCAGGCGCGCTTCCGGCTCGGGGAAGTACTCGCCGTACAGGAAGTTGAAGCGGCGCGCGATTTCGCGGGTCAGCTCCAGGTGGGGCAGCTGGTCCTGGCCCACGGGCACCCACTTGGGGTGGTAGATCAGGATGTCGGAGGCCATCAGCACCGGGTAGCCGAGGAACCCGTAGTTGCCGAGGTCCTTGTTGACCACTTCCTGCTTCTGTTCCTTGTAGGTGGGGTTGCGTTCCAGCCAGCTCACCGGAGTGATCATGGACAGGATGAGATGCAGTTCCGCGTGTTCCTTGATGTGGGACTGCTGGAACATCACGCACTTTTCCGGGTCCAGCCCGGCGGCAACCCAGTCGGTGACCAGTTCGGGCACGAACTCGCGGATGCGGGAAGGATCGGCGTAGTCGCTGGTCAGGGCGTGCCAGTCGGCCACGAAGAAGAACGCCTCCATTTCATGCTGCATCTCGACCCAGTTCTTCAGCACGCCGAAGTAGTGGCCAAGGTGCAGCGGCCCGGTGGGCCGCATGCCGGAAACGGTGCGCTTGTCGGGAGTGGTCATGGTCTATCGCTCCTCCGGGAGGGAATGGAATATCGAAATACGGGGTGGACGGGCGGCGCGGCGCGCCCGCGAACCGGCGGAAACAGCGCCGCCCGGCCATGCGCGGGCAGCGGCGGGGCGGCGGCGGTTCAGGACGGCGGAAAAGCTAATCCAATCCCACCAGCCACAGGGCGAACGCCTGTGAATGCTGCACCAGCGGGGACAATACCGGAAACAGCACCCCGGTCGCCAGCAGCACCACCAGCAGAAGCAGCCCGTAGCGTTCCATCTTCTGGTAGTGCCAGCTTATGGAGCGCGGCAGGACACCCGCCAGGATGCTGCCGCCGTCCAGGGGCGGTATGGGAATAAGGTTGAACCATGCCAGCATGAAGTTCACCTTGATGCCGATGAAGAACATGTACAGGAAAAAGTCGTACGCGCCGTGGCCGCCCCACTGCTCCACGGGCAGCGCGAGCGTGAGCAGGCGCAGGCATGCCGCAAAGCCAAGGGCCACCAGCATGTTGGTCAGCGGACCGGCCACCGAGACCAGCGCCATGTCCCGCCGGATGGACTTGAAGTACCGGGGGTTCACGGGCACGGGCTTGGCCCAGCCGAGGATGAAGGGACTGGTGAGGGCGGTGAACACGAACAGCAGCGAGCCCATCACGTCCAGATGCGGCAGGGGGTTCAGGGTCAGCCTGCCCAGCATCTTGGCGGTGGGGTCGCCGCGCTTCCACGCGGCCCAGCCGTGCGCCACCTCGTGGCAGACCATGCCGAGCAGCATGGGCACGAAGGCGGCGGCCAACAGCTTTATTTTCGCGGCGATGTCGGTTTCAAACATGACCCCTGCGGCTACCACGAAGGCGGGGGCAGGGCAAGGGGCGCTCGGCCGGGCGGGCCTTGCGGCAGGCGAGACGGGAGGAGGTGGGGAGGCGCGTCGGGCGCGACGCGGCGCGGGCCGACGTGGCGAGCCATCGGAGAGGCGAAGGACCGCTGCCCCGGCGGGCCGCAGGACGGGCATCCCCACCGGGGGGCTTCCAGCTTATCCGCGCAAGGGGCTACCCGGCGGCCTCGCGCCCCAGCGCCCGCTCGATGGCGCAGACCAGGTCTTCCATCTCGCACGGCTTCAGCAGGTACCCGGCCGCGCCAAGGCGCATGCCCTCGCGGGCCTCTTCCGCGCCGCCGTGGCCGGTCAGCATGATCACGGCCATTTCCGGAGCCATGCGCCGCACCACGCGCAACAGCTCGAAGCCGTCCATGTCGTCCATCTTCAGGTCGAACACCGCCGCGTCATAGGTGGCCCCGCGCAGGGTGCGCAGCGCTTCGCCACCGCTGCCCGCAGTGTCCACCACGTAGCCGCGCCGGGCAAGGCGCTTCTGCATCACCCGGATGAACCCCGCCTCGTCGTCCACCAGCAGCAGGCGGACGGGCGCGGGGCCGCCAAGCCCGCCGTCTGGCGGGGAACCAGGCGGCACAGAGGTCGAGTGCGCGTCGCTCATGCCGTATCCTCCCTGCCCCCGTCGCCGGGGGGATTGGCGCCGGAATCATTGCCCCCCGCCAGCATGCCGGGGGCCTTGGCCGGTTCGACAGCGCGGGGCTGCATGGCGCGCGGCGCGGGGCACGAGGCCATGCCCGTCGCCCCGCCCGCCAGCCTGCCGGAGTGTTGCGCCGCATGGGCCGCGTGCACGGCAGGGTCGAACGGCGGCAGCAGCACCTGAAAGGTGGTGCCCACCCCCACGATGCTGCTCACCTTTATCTCGCCGCCCATCTTGTTGACGATGCCGTAGCAGATGGACAGCCCGAGCCCCGTCCCCTTGCCCACCGGCTTGGTGGTGAAGAACGGGTCGTAGATGCGCTGCAGGATGGCCTCCGGCATGCCGGGGCCGGTGTCGGCCACGTTTACGGCCACCATGCCGCTGTCGGACATCAGGGTGGCCACCTTCAGGGTGCCGCCTGAACCTTCCATGGCGTCGAAGGCGTTGTTGAACAGGTTCAGGAACACCTGCTGCAATTCGGAAGGCGAGGCCGCCACCGGGGGCAGCCCCTCGGCCAGGGCCGTCACCACGTGCACGCTCACGGTGCGCGCCTTCTGGCCGGAAAGCTCCACCATTTCCATGACCAGCGCGTTGATGTCCACCGCGTGCACCTCGCGGTCGGAACGGCGGGCGAAGCTGAGCAACTTGTGGGTGATGTCACGGCAGCGCACTCCCTGGGTGCGGATCTGGCGGGCGCTGTCGCCTATCTCGCGCACGGCGTCCTGTTCCTGCAACTCGCCCAGCACGTCCTCTATCCAGCCCGCCTCTTCCATCATGATGGCCACGGGGTTGTTGATCTCGTGGGCGATGCCCGCCGCCATCTCGCCAAGGGCGGACAATTTGCCCGCCTCCACCACCTGCGCGTTGAGCGCGGCCATTTCGCGCTCCAGCCCGTCGATGCGCTCGATGATGCGCTGCGCCAGAAACATGCCCAGCACCAGCACGGCGATGGAGGCCAGCCCCAGCACCAGGAACAGGGTGCGTTGCGCGGCGTGCAGCCCTTGCAGCGCCTCTCGCGTGGACTGCTGGAACACCAGCACCCAGTCGCCGCCCTTCAGGCGCGACATGGCGTAGATCATTTCGCCTTCCTCGAAGGCGCGCTCCTGCTCCATGCCGCCGATGCCGCCGCCGAATACCCGCCGGGCGTATTCCGCGAGCAGGGTGCCGTCACCGGCGGAATGGCGGCCGCCCGAGGTCTGGAATTCCCCGCCGCGATTGATGATGCAGGCCTGCCCGGTGGCCCCCACGCGAATGTCCTCGACCAGCGAGACGAAACTGGCAAAATCGATGGTGGAGCGCAGTATCCACGCCTTGCCGTCCACGTACAGCTTCACGGCCACGATGAAATGGGGCGACTTGCGCACGCCCAGGAACACGTCGCTGATGAACACGTCGCGCGCGCCAGCCTGCAGGAACCAGTTTTCGTGGGAATAGTCCGTGCCCTCAAGGCGATGGGGACCGGCATACACCCGCTGGATGCCCGCATCGTCCACCATGCCGAGGTCCACGTACACCCCGCCGTAGGCGTTGCGCAGCGCGGCCAGCTTGCGGTTCAGGGTGTCCGCGTCCAGCAGCCCCGCGCCCTGGGCTTCGGCCAGCATCTGCACGCTGGCCAGCCGCTCGTGCAGAAAGTCGTCGATCTTCTGGCTGTGCCGGTCGGCTATCTCGCGCACCTGGCCAAAGACCATCTCGCGGAACGATACCCCCAGGTGCAGGTTCATGACCCCCAGTATCAGCACCAGCGGCAACACCGACGCCACCAGGATGCCCATGTAGATGAGCCGGTTCAGCGCGACGCGGCGGCCGACGGGGAACAGGGAATCTTGCATGCGGACCTCGTTGTTGGCGCTGGCCCCGCCGGGCGACGGCGCAAGGAACGGGCGGCGCGATGCCCTCCACCGGAAGACATGCAAAAACGGGGGGCGAGCCACGCCAACCGGCGCGGGCAGGCGCACGCGGCACGCAAACCGCGTGACGGCCGGGCGGCGCAAGGCTATCGCGCAATATCGCGCAAGCCACGACCCGCCCCCTCTCGACAAAAGCAAGGGGCATGCCATCTGCGCGAAGAACGCGGGTGCACGAGCAACGCCACGCTCCCGCGCGGGCCGGGCCGGACGGAGCGTGAAAGGAGAGAACGGAGCGCGGCTAGGCGCGCTTTTCGATGGCCAGGGCGACCTTGGACTTGAGTTCCGTGAGATCCACGGACTTGACCACGTAGTAGTCTGCCACCACGGATTTCAGGTCGTGCTGGAAGGAATCGTAGGCGGTGGAAAGGATGACCGGCAGTTTGGGGTCACCCCGGCGGATTTCCTGCAGCAGATCGAGCCCGGAGAGGTCCGGCCCCAGCTTGATGTCCAGGACGACGACCAGGGGCTTTTCGCGCGCCACCACGTCGAGAATGGGTTCGCGCCCGTCGGACACGGCCACGGTGTAGCCTTCGGCCTCCAGTTCTTCCTGGTACAGCATGCGGATGTGCTTTTCATCGTCCACCACAAGGATCTTCTTGGCCGACATGGTTCACCTCCGAAGGCTGGTGCGCTGGGGGGACGGAAGGCTGCGGGACCCGGCCAAACCGCGACATGGCCATGGGGGCACAGCGCGCGCTGGCGGCGGGGTATCCCCGGACCTTCGCCAAGAATAGTACACGCGCGCGATGAAGACAAGCAATCCGCCCAGGCGGCGCGGCATCTTCACATCCGGACGGGGGAAGGGACGGGCGGCGACCCCGTCGGGCCGCCAGCCCGCGCCGCGCCTTGCCATCGGGACGCAAACGGGTATGGTGCCCTTCCGGTACGCGGCCCGGGCGCCGCCGTGGAAAACGTTGCGGCCGCGCCCACCCCACGAACCTTCACCAAGAGACGGGACATGGAACACACCTCGGAAACCGCCCCCCGCGAACGCCGCGCGTTCGCCCCGCGCACCATCACGGTGCGCCTGCAACCCAAGGAACAGCTGCTGACCATGCCGCGCGAGAAGACCGTGCTGCAGGTGCTGCGCAAACTGGGCATCCGCCCCACCACGGCCATCGTGGTGCGCGACGGCGGTCTGCTGACCCCCGACCGCGAAGTGCTGCCGGATGATGAGCTTTTGATCCGCATTGTCACTTCCAGCGGGTAGCAACCGGCGCGCTTTTGCACTCTGGCTTCGTCAGACTCGCTTTTGCTCCGGTCACGTACAAAAGAGCGCGCTGCGGTCGCCATCCGTAGCACTCACGTTGTTCGTGCAACGGCTGCCGCACGCTCCCTCCGCAAAAACTTCGTCTTCCTTGCCAGAGAACAAAATCCCGCCGCTTGCGATGCTTCCTCTTGTGCGTGACCGGAACAAAAAATGAAGTCTGACGCGTTGTTCTCAATGTCCCTAGGGCTCGCAAGCTCGCCCAACGGCCACGCTACGCGCCCTTCGGGTCGGTCCGCCAGATGGCAAAAACTCGTCGCGGCCAGACTGTGGCCGGCGCCCTTCAGAACGGGCACCGCACGCACCGCAACCCCAAAGGATCACACACCATGAAATGCAAACGCTGCAAGGAGACGGCCGTCGTCGCCCTGCCCAGCCACCATACCGGCTTCTGCGCCGAATGCTTCCTGCTGTTCTTCACCCGGCAGGTCGAGCGCGGCATCAAGGAACGCAAGCTGTTCACCCATGACGACCGCATCCTGGTCGCCCTTTCCGGCGGCAAGGATTCGCTGGGCCTGATGCTGGAGCTTTCGCGGCAGGGCTACGACGTCACCGGCCTGCACATCGACCTGGCCATTCCCGGCTCCTCGCCCGTCGCGCGCGGGGTGGTGGAGCGCTTCTGCGAAAAGCACGGCCTGAACCTGATCGTGAAGGAAATGGGGGCCGAGGGGCTGGCCATTCCCGACGTGAAGGCCCGGTTGAACCGGCCGGTGTGTTCGGCGTGCGGCAAGATCAAACGCTATTTCTTCAACAAGACCGCGCTGGACGAAAACTTCACCGTGCTGGCCACCGGGCACAATCTGGATGACGAAATCGCCCGCCTGTTCAGCAACACCCTGCGCTGGGACGTGGCCTACCTGAGCGACCAGGGCCCGGACCTTGCCGCCGACGGCGGCTTTGCCCGCAAGGTGAAGCCCCTGTGGCGACTGTCGGAATTCGAGACCGCCAACTACGCCTTCCTCATGGGCATCGAGCACCACTACGCCCCCTGCCCCTATTCCGGCGGGGCCAGTTTCACCTTCTACAAGAAGCTGTGGACCGACCTTGAGGAAGAAATGCCCGGCCGCAAGCTGGACTTCTACCAGGGCTTCCTGGAACGGGGCCGCCCCGTGTTCGCCCGCGCCGACAACGAGGACGGCGTGGACCTGACCGGCTGCACCCGCTGCGGCTACCCCACCTCCAACGAGGTGTGCGGGGTGTGCCGCATCCGCGACGCCCTGCGCGACAAGGCAGATGGGGCCAACGAGGCTGATGTAGCGGACGGGGCGGAAGAAGCGAAATAGCGAAAAAAGACACGGGGAAGGGGCACCTGCCTCCTTCCCCACTTTTTAATGCCATCAGCCCTGAAATCCACGACGCCACCCCCGGCCACTTGCCGGTTGCCTTTCTTCCTTATTCCCGCGACGGTCTTTCCGTCGCGGGGGCTGGTGCGGACAGGATGCAAGGAATTACGAGTTTTGTCCGCCGTACAAGGCGAATCACGTTTTTTGAGCGCAGATCGGCAGCCGTTAGGCGAGCGCAACGCGCGAGTCTTACGGATGGCGAAAGCAGCGCTGTACTCATGTACGTGAGCATCAAAAAACGTGATTCAACGCCGCACGGCGGCAAAAGGCGACAGCCGTTAGGTGAGCTTGCGAGCCTTACGGATGACGACCGCAACGCGCGGATTCCGCAAGCAGCGTGTCTGCACAAACCGTAGCCGCCCCCTCCACCTCAACCCGCGCCGCCATGCCCCAGCCCTGCCCCGCCGTCAGCGTCGTGCTGCCCGTCTGGAACGCCGCCGCCACCCTGCCCGCCACGCTGGAAAGCCTGCTGGCGCAAACCGGCGCGGACTTCGAGGTGGTGGCCGTGGACGACGGCTCCACCGACGCCACCCCCGACCTGCTCGCCGCCTTTGCCGCGCGAGACGCCCGCATCCGCCCGGCGCGCATCCCCCACGGCGGCATCGTGGCCGCGCTGAACCACGGCCTTTCCCTTGCCCGTGGCCGCCACATCGCCCGCATGGACGCCGACGACACCTGCCACCCGCAGCGCCTGGCCCTGCAAAGCGCCTATCTGGACGCCCACCCCCACATCGGGCTGGTGGGCTGCCGCGTGGACTTCGGCGGCGACCGCGAGCGCTGCGGCGGCTACGCCCGGCACGTGGACTGGACCAACACCCTGCTGAACCCCACGGACATCGCACTGGCGCGTTTTCGCGAATCGCCCTTCGCGCACCCTTCCGTGATGTTCCGCGCACAACTGCCCGGCCTGCACGGCGCGTACAGCGACGGCCCCTTTCCGGAAGACTACGAACTGTGGCTGCGCTGGATGGACGCGGGCGTGGCCATGGCCAAGCTGCCGCACACCCTGCTGACGTGGAACGACCCGCCGGGCCGCCTTTCGCGCACCCACCCCAACTACGCGGAAGACGGCTTCTACACCCTGAAGGGGCTGTACCTGGCCCGCTGGCTGGCCCGGCACAACCCCCGCCACCCCGAGGTGTGGGTGGTGGGCGCGGGCCGCACCAGCCGCCGCCGGGCGCGCCAGTTGATGGAACAGGGCATCACGGTGCGCGCGTGGATCGACATCGACCCGCGTAAGATCGGCAACCGGGTGGACGGCCTGCCCGTGCTGGGGCGCGAGGCCATGCCCGCGCCGGGCAAGGGGTTTCTGGTGGCCTATCTGGCCGGACACGGCGCTGCCGAGGAACTGACGGAATTCCTGGACGGCGCGGGTTACGTGCAGGGCCGGGACTACATTCTGGCGGCGTAGCCCGGCAGCCTCCGGCACGCCGCTCCCCTTTCCGCCCCCTCCCCGCCGCCGCAACGTCACCCAACCGTGCGCAAGATTCACCGCAGCGTCACGCACGCGCCATCGGTGGGGCGCGAATCTCCTGCAACACCTACAGGCGATCTGTAGAAAAACTCCAGAATCGCCCAACCCGCCGCCGCGCCAGCGCGCTCGCACCGCCCGCGCGGCCCCGGAACCCGCAGGAGGTCGCCCCCATGGCCACCGGAAAATCCTCTGGCGCACCCCGTTCCGCGTCCCGCACCGCCACGGCCGCAGCCAACGCCCCCTCCGACCAATCGTCGGAATCCACCGGCGCGGACGCATCCACACTCCGCGCGGGCGCACGCGGCTCCACCCTGGCGGTGGACCTGCACGTGCACTCGCGCCACTCCACCCGCCCCTCGCAGTGGATGCTGCAAAAGCTCGGCTGCGCGGAAAGCTACACCGACCCCAAGGCGCTGTACGACATCGCCCGCCGCCGGGGCATGGACCTGGTCACCATCACCGACCACAACACCCTGGCGGGCAGCCTTGAAATCGCCCACCTCGACAACACCTTCGTCAGCGAGGAAATCACCGCCTATTTCCCCGAAGACCGCTGCAAGATCCACGTGCTGGCCTGGGACCTGACCGAGGCGCACCACGCCGACATCACCCGCCTGCGCGAAAACATCTACGATCTCGTGGACTACCTGACCGTCTCGGGCATCCCCCACGCCTGCGCCCACGCCATGTACTCGCTGAACGAGCGCCTGACGCTGGACCACATGGAACGGCTGCTGCTGCTCTTTCGGGTGTTCGAACTGAACGGCTCGCGCGACGATTTCCAGAACGGCATCCTGCGGGCCATCGTGCAGGGGCTGACCCCGGCCGACATGGACGCCATGGCCGACCGGCAGGACATGGCCCCGCGCATGGAGCGGCCGTGGGTGAAGCACCTCATGGCCGGGTCGGACGACCATTCCTCGCTGAACATCGCCCGCAGCCACACGATCATCGAAGGGGTTTCCGGCGTGGGGCACGGCCGCGTGCGCGACGCCCTGCGCGGGGTGATGGAAGGGCGCGGCACGCCGCAGGGCAGCGCCGCCACCCCGGTGACCATGGCCCACAACCTGTATTCCATCGCCTACCAGTTCTACAAACAGCGCTTCGGTCTGGCCCGCCACGTCAACCGCGACACGGTGCTGCGCTTCGCCGACAGGGTGCTGACCGGCGCGCCGGAACCGGAGGGCGGCCTGCTGACCAGGCTGCACGGGCTCATCGGGTACCGCCGCCCGCGCCTGTCCTTTTCCCCGTCCACCCCACGCACGGTGCAGGACCACCTGCAAACCGAGGCGGCGGAAATCATCCGCCGCGACCCGGAACTGCGCGGGCTGCTGGACGGCCCCGCCGGCGACATCACCGGCGAACGCACCGAACAGGCCTGGATGCGCTTTGCCGACCAGGCATCGGAAAAGGTGCTGCGCACCTTCGCCGACACCCTGCTGGACAACGCCATGGGCGCGGACCTGTTCAGCGTGTTCAACGTGGTGGGCTCGGCCGGGTCGCTCTACGCCATCCTGGCCCCGTACTTCGTGGGGTACACCCTGTTCACCAAGGACCGCGCCTTCGCCCGCGCCTGCCGCGACCACTTCCTGCCGCACGAGGCGGAGGCGGCGCTGGGGCCGCTGGGGCAGGCCGGGGCCGCATCCGGCAGCCGCCCCCATGTCCCCCTTTCCATGGACACGGACGAGTGGCACGCCTCCGGCCGCCTGAACGTGGGCCACTTCACCGACACCTTCTACGACGTCAACGGCGTGGCCCGCACCCTGCAAATGCAACTGGACATCGCCCGCCGCAACGACAAGCGCCTTCAGGTCATCACCTGCGCGCCCGACGGCGTGGCCGACCCGGAACTGGCCGACCGCTCCGACGTGTTCACCTTTTCGCCCATCGGCTCATTCGCCATGCCGGAGTACCCGGGCCTTGCCCTGTACTACCCGCCGGTGCTGAAGATGCTGGACCATTGCTACCGCCAGGGCTTCACCCACCTGCACTCGGCCACGCCCGGCCCGGTGGGGCTGGTGGCGCTGGCTGCGGCGCGCATCCTGCGCCTGCCCATCCACGCCACCTACCACACCGCCTTCCCGCAGTACGTGATGATGCTGACCGAGGACGCCGGGCTGGAAGAAGCCATGTGGCGGTACATGATCTGGTACTACAACCAGATGGACCGGGTGTACGTGCCCTCGCACGCCACCGGCGACGAACTGGCGGAACGGGGCATCGCGCGCGAGCGCATCGCCTTCTACCCGCGCGGCATCGATACCGAAACCTTCACCCCGGCGCGGCGCAACGGGTTCTTCAGCCGCTACGACGGCAACACCGTGACCCTGCCGCGCACCTTCCTGAACAGCGAAGAGGCCAGGGCGGCAGGACCAGGCCGGGCGGCAACGCGCGACGCGGCCCAGCCGGTGCGCTTCCTGTACGTGGGGCGTCTGTCGCGCGAAAAAAACCTGCACGTGCTGGCCGACGCCTACCGGCTGGTGGCGGCCCGCGCCCCTCACCTGCGACTGGTGCTGGTGGGCGACGGCCCGGCCCGCGCCGAGTTGGAAGAAACCCTGCGCGGCCTGCCGGTGACCTTCACCGGGTACCTCACCGGCGACGACCTGGCCAACGCCTACGCCTCGTCGGACATCTTCGTGTTTCCCTCCGGCACCGACACCTTCGGCAACGTGGTGCTGGAGGCGCAGGCATCGGGCCTGCCGGTGGTGGTCACCGACAAGGGCGGGCCGCAGGAGAACCTGCTGCCCGGCCGCACCGGGGCCATCGTGCCGGAAGGCGACGCCACCGCCATGGCCCATGCCATGCTGGACATGGCCGCCGACCCGGCCCGGCTGGACGCCATGCGCGCCGATGCCCGCGCCTACGCCGAAAGCCGGTCCTTCGAGGCGGCCTTTTTGCAACAGTGGGCCATGTATCGCGACCGCGACGCCGCGTAGGCATACATTGTTTCCGTAGCCTCCACGCATCCCCGCACCCTCCCGCACGCCGCCCCGCATTCCGCATGGAGTGCGGGGCGGTCGCGTTGCCGTGGGCCGATGCGGGACCGGCGGGGAAAGGCGGCATGTGCAGCGCGGCGTGCCCCCATGCATCGCGTTGCCGCGCCCGGCGTCCGCTGCTACGGTCGGGCATTCTCACGCCCACCCAAGGAGTTCCCATGGCCCGTCTGCTGCTGCTCGGCGCGGGGCACGCCCACCTCGACGCCATCCGCGCCATCCCGACGCTGGTGACGCGCGGGCACGCGGTGACCGTGGTCGGACCCGGACCCTGCCACTGCTATTCCGGCATGGGCCCCGGCGTGCTGGGCGGCACGTATCCGCCGCGAGCCATGGCCCTGCCGGTGCGGCGCATGGTGGAGGCGGCGGGGGGAACCTTCGTCGCCGACACCGCCGTGCGCATCGACGCGCCGGGCCGGGCGGTGCATTTCGCCTCCGGCCTGCGGCTGGGCTACGACGTGTGCTCGTGCAACGTGGGGTCGGTGGTGGCGCACCGCCTGCCCGGCGGCCACGGGGCGGCGGATGACGGCCCCGACAATTCTGACGGGCCTGGCGGGCCTGACGGCGATGGGGGCGGGGGCGGCGCCCCACTGGTGCTGCCGGTAAAACCCATCGAGAACCTGTACCGTGCACGGCAGGCGCTGCTGCGTCTGGCCGCGCGCGGGCCGGTGCACGTGGTGGTGGCGGGCGGCGGCCCAGCCGCGCTGGAAGTGGCCTGCAACGCCGCCGTGTGCCTTGGACGGGCGAGGGGCCATGGAGCAGCCACCGTGTCTGAAAGAGATTCGGTGACCCTGGTCGCCGGGCGCACCCTGCTGCCCCGACTTCCGGAACGGGCACGACTGCTGTGCCGGGCCGCTGCCGCGGCGCGCGGGGTGCGCATCGTGGAGGGCGCGCGGGCCGTGCGCGTCGCAAAGGACGGCCTGCTGCTGGACGGCGGTCGCACCCAGCCCGCCAGCGTCATCCTGCTGGCCACCGGCGTGGCCCCGCCGCCACTGTTCGCGGCATCCGGCCTGCCCGTGGGGCCGGACGGCGGGCTTGCGGTGAATGCTCACCTTCAATCCATCGACCACCCGGACCTGTTCGGCGGCGGCGACTGCATCCACTTCACCCCCGCGCCGCTTGCCCGCGTGGGCGTGCACGCCGTGCGCCAGGGACCGGTGCTGGCCGCCAACCTGGCGGCGCGCCTGGATGGCCATGCGCGGCGGACCACCGGGAAATCACGGGCTTCAGGCCAGCCCGGCCTCGCCCCGTACATCCCCCGGCCCGGCTACCTGCTGGTGCTGGACACCGGCGCGGGCACGGGCGTGCTGCACCGGCCTTTCGGCGGCGCGGAACTGTGCCTCGGCGGGCGTCTCGCCTTCCTGCTCAAGCGGGCCATCGACACCCGGTTCCTACGCGGCCATTTGCCGCCGGGCGGCACCCGGCCCGGCGAATGCCCGTGGGACGCCACCGCCTGACCCGGTCCAACGCACCTGCATCGCACGGTCGGCCTGGCGCAACCTGGCCCGGCTTGATCACCTTACCTGACGCGCGCAATCGCACCCTGTTCCTCTTTCCTACCCCATGATAGACAGACATATACACAGCACGCCAATACTCAGGAGAGGTATGCATGACGCCTTCCCCCCAAATGGAGCGGGCAGTCTGTGACTCCACCCCGTTATCCGAAGACGCCCCCCAACGAAAACTCGCAGTGCTCATTGATGCCGACAATGCCCAGCCATCCGCCACTCCGAGTCTGATGGTCGAAATTGCCAGATTCGGCATTGCCTGCGTGCGCCGTGTGTACGGAGATTGGACACAGCCAAACTTGGCTGGTTGGAAAAAGCTTCTGCATGCACACTCCTTGCTTCCCGTCCAGCAGTTCCAGTACACTACGGGTAAAAACTCCACGGATAGCGCCCTGATAATCGATGCCATGGACCTGATGCACACCAAGCGCTTCGACGGTTTCTGCCTGGTGTCCAGCGACAGCGACTTCACTCGGCTGGCCGCGCGCCTGCGCGAAGAAGGGTTGGTTGTCTACGGCTTTGGCCGACGGCATACCCCCGAAGCTTTCGTCAAAGCCTGCACACGGTTCATCTATACGGAATTGCTGCTCCCTGATGCCGCGCAACAAACGGTTCCCCTGCCAGATACGGAAGCCCCATTGAATCGCGTCAGCCCGGAACACGGAGCAAAGGCGTCCACCTCCCCCATCGCGTTAGATCTGCCAGAAGGGTCCGCCTCGCAACAAGACGAACTGCCCGATCCCGTGCAACTTATCCGACAGGCTGTGGAAGCTACATCGGATGAAAACGGTTGGGCGGTGCTGCCCAGCGTGGCACAGAACATCCTGAAGAACTATCCACAGTTCGACACCCGTCTGTACAAGCACACCAAATTCGCAGGATTGGTACGCGCCTTCCCTGCGCTATTTGAACTGGCAACCATGGCCCGGCCAAGCGGCAATATGGACCTGCACATCCGCGTCAAAAACGGCGGCTGATCCCCCCCCCGCAAACACGACAAAGGCCGCCACAGCATGTGGCGGCCTTCGCCGTTCCCTGCAAAAAATTGCGCGCTGCCGCGCCCTGCCCCTCACAGGCCCGAACAGTTTCGGCCGCCGCAGAAGGTCAGGAAGCGCTGCGCCTCGGTGAAGTCGGGCCGCATGGCCAGGGCCTTGGTCAGGTGGTCCACGCAGGCCCCGGTGTCGCCCTTGTCGAAGTGCACCCGCGCGATGTTGAAATGCAGGTGCTCGTCCTCGCGGCATTCCAGCGCCTTGTGGTAGAAGCGCAGCGAATCGTCGAAATGCCCGTTCTTGCGCAGGCTGATGCCGAACTTGTTGAAGCGCACCCGGTGCTCCATCAGGAACGCCTCGTCGCTGCCCATGAGCACGTTCAGCACCTTGCGCAGCCGGGCCGCGTCCTTCTTCTCCGCGTATACCTCGCCCAGGCCGAAGTTGGCGGGCACGTTCAGGTCGTCGATCATCAACGCCTTGATGAACGCCTTTTCCGCATCGTCCAGGCGCAACGCGGCAAGGCAGGCTTCCCCTTCGCCCAGCTTGCGGTGCAGGGACGCCAGCGCGGGCACCGTGTGGTTCTTGTAGTACAGCGGTTCGGGCATGTACGTCCGCAAGAACTCCAACTCTTCCATGGCCTTGCGAATACCCGAGGGTACGTGATGCACGTTGAGCGGCTGCACTTCACAGGTATTCACGTCCAGTTTGCGTGCATACCAATAGGTAACCTGCCGCTGCTGCGACGCGGTGCCGCCTATGCCAACCACGGCATCCTGTTGCAATGAATAGACGCCGAGTATGATCGGATACTGTTCGTCGTGCACGCATTCTCCCCTGCGGCGCGCCGCGCGCGCCCGGTGTACTGCCCTCCCCGGGGCAGTGGGTTGTCGCATACTTCATTGCCTTACCCCTTGTGTCAAGGCCGTTACGCAACATTAAGGGAAAGCCCATGCCACATGTCGGGCTATCCCTACCCGCCCCGTGGGTGCATACGGGGGAAAGACGCGGCAAACCCCAATTGACGCCGCCCCCCGCTACGGCAAAGAATAATGTTCCGACACGGCGCCGTATGGCACAGCGGCGGCATCACCGGCTCCAGCCGACGCCGCGCGCGGCGCGCTCCATCACAGGATACGGCAAACGTCATGCCCAGACTTCCGGGCCCCGGCCCCTCCCTGCTCGGCTTCGTCGCCCTGGCCTGCGCCGTGGCGTCGCTGCTCTTCGTGCTGGTCGAACTGCCCGCCCCCACCGACGCGGCATGGCGGGGGGGCACCGTGCGCGTGGGCTACGCGCTGGAACCCCCCTACGCCTACCGCACGCCCGAGGGCACCGTTACGGGCGAAGCCCCAGAGGTGGCCCGCGCGGTCCTGGCCCGCGCCGGGGTCACCCGCATTCGCTGGGTGCTCGGCGACTTCAACGCCCTGATCCCCGACCTGCTGGCCGGGCACATCGACATGATCGCGGCTGGCATGTTCGTCACACCCGAGCGCGAGGCGCGCGTCGCCTTTTCCCTGCCCACCAGCGTCGTGGGCCAGGGCATGCTGGTGCGGCGGGGCAACCCGCGCGGCCTGCACGACTACGCCGGGCTGGCCGGGCGCACGGACGTGACCGTGGCCGTGCTGGACGGCGCGGTGGAACACCGCCAGTTGCTGCTGCTGGGCACGCCCCCGGACCGGCTGCTCCTGGTGTCCGACGCGCACGTCGGCATGGACGCGGTGCGCAAGGGGCGGGTGGACGGGCTGGCCCTTTCCGGTCCCACGGTGGCGTTGCTGGCGCGGCAGCATCCGGACGAGTTGGAGGCGGCCCACCCCTTCACCCAGCCGCTCATTGAGGGCAAGCCCGCCACGGGGCTGTGCGCCTTCGGCTTCCGCAAGGGCGACACCGCGCTGGCGGCAAAGGTGAACAGGCAGTTGCATTCCTTCATCGGCACGTCGCAACACCTCGAACTGGTGCGGCCCTTCGGCTTCGACGAGCACGCCCTGCCCCCCTGGGCCATTCGGGACGAGCGCAACCCCGGCGACTGACGCCCCCGTGCCCAAACGCCCCGAACGCTCCAGCCGTCCCGGACGTCCCGCCGCACCTCCAGACCCGCAAACCCCAGATGCAGCAAGGGCAGCACGGGGACCACAGGACCCAACGGCATGACCAGACGCCCCGCCATCTCGCAAAGCCGCAACATCGCCATCGCCGGGGGCATCCTTGCGCTGGTGTGCTCCGGCATGCTGCTGCTGTGGGTGAATCACGGCTGGCACGCCAGCCTGCGCGACTTCCTGCCGGTGGTGAAGGCCTTGCGCATCGCCCGCGCGGACCTGCTGAAGGGCCAACTGGCCGCCGAACGCCAGCTGGCGGGCGATTCCGGCCTTCCCCCAGGCATCCATGGGGCCTATTTCGAACAAGGCGCGGGCAGGCTGTACGACGCGGTGGACGAACTGCTGGTCCCGGACAACGCCATCCTGGACGGCCTTGGCCTGCATGGGGACGGGCCGGAAATGCTGGTGGCCCAGCTGCGCATCTA
This sequence comes from Desulfovibrio sp. A2, assembly GCF_000226255.1. Classification (GTDB taxonomy): domain Bacteria; phylum Desulfobacterota; class Desulfovibrionia; order Desulfovibrionales; family Desulfovibrionaceae; genus Cupidesulfovibrio. The sequence continues at coordinate 27,664 of NZ_AGFG01000055.1, read as the reverse complement.
CGCCGACGGCATCGCCGCGCTGGACCGCGCCACCACCGCCCGCCTTGCCGCGCCGAAAAAGGAATATCCCCTGCTGGCCCTGGAGCAGCGAAGGGCCTTCACGGAGTTGGACAGGCTGGGCGACGCGCTGGAGCGCAGCGTCTTTTCCCGCTTCGTGGAGGACGCCGAACGCCAGAGCCGCCTGACTCGGGTTGTCTTCGTGCTGTGGATGGGCTTTCTGTGCGGGCTCACCCTGCTCTTCAAGCTGGCCGCCGACCGTCGCCGCACGGCGGAGATGGCCCTGGTGGAAAGCGAGGAGCGCTGGCAGTTCGCCCTGGAAGGACCGGGCGACGGCGTGTGGGACTGGAACCTCCAGACCGGCGAACTGTTCGTGTCCCCCCGCTGGAAGGGGCTGCTGGGCCACGAAGAACACGAGGTCGGCAACTCGCCGCGCGAGTGGGAAGGCCGCGTGCACCCCGACGACAGGCAGCGCGTGCAGTCGGAGATCGATCTGCACCTTTCCGGAAGCACCCCCGCCTACCAGTCGGAATACCGCATGCGGCGCAAGGACGGCTCGTACATCTGGGTGCTGGCGCGGGGCAAGGTGATGTCCTTCACCGCAGACGGTTCGCCCCTGCGCTTCGTGGGCACCCATTCCGACATCACCGCCCGCAGACAGGCCGAAGAAGCCCTGCGCGTCAGCCGCGAGAACCTTTCCGTCACCCTGCGCTCCATCGGCGACGCGGTGATGGCCACCGACCGCGCCGGGCGGGTCACCCTGATGAATCCGGTGGCCGAGCGGCTGACCGGCTGGCCTTTCAGCGCGGCCAGGGGGCGGCACATCGGCGAGGTGTTCGTCATCGTCGCGGGCGGCACCCGCGAGCCGGTGGCGGACCCGGTAGCCCGCGCCGTGAGTTCCGGTAAGGTGGTGGAACTGCACAACGACACCCTGCTGCTGGCCCGCGACGGCGCGGAGTACCAGATCGCGGACAGCGCCGCCCCCATCCACGACGCGGCGGGCGACATCACCGGGGCGGTGCTGGTGTTCACCGACGTCAGCGCCCAGTACGCCGCGCGCCAGCGGCTGCTGGCCAGCGAGCGGCAGTTCCGCGCCGCCATCGAGGAAGCCCCCGTGCCGGTGATGATCCATGACGAGGACGGCGCGGTGCTGGCGCTGAACCGCAGTTGGTGCGAACTTTCCGGCTATCCCCCCGAAAGCCTGCCCACCCTGGCCCGTTGGGAAGCACTGGCCATGCGCGACGACCCGATGCACGCCCCTGGCGGCGGGGCGTCCGATGGCATGGAGGGCGCAGGGGGGGCACCGCCCGGCGGAATGGCGGGCAGGGCGTCCGGCCACGCCACCTCCGACACCGACAGCCTGTACGCCCTGGGCGCACGCCGGGCAGACGGGGAACACCCGGTAATCTGCGCCGACGGCGCGGCGCGGGTGTGGGATTTCAGTTCCGCGCCGCTGGGCTCGCTGCCCGACGGCCGCCGCGCTGTGATCCGCATGGCCGTGGACGTCACCGAACGCAAGGAGGCCCAGGCCGCGCTGCTGCGCGAAAAGGCCGCCGCCGAGACCGCCAACCTGGCCAAGTCCGAATTCCTGGCCAACATGAGCCATGAGATTCGCACGCCGCTCAACGGGGCGCTGGGCATGCTGCAACTGCTGCAGACCACCGCGCTGGACGACGAGCAGCAGGACTACCTGACCAGCGCCATCACCTCTGCCCGGCGGCTCACTCAGCTATTGTCCGACGTGCTGGACCTCTCGCGCGTGGAGGCCGGGCGGCTGGCCCTGCGCAGCGCGCCCTTCGAACTGGAAGGGGTGGCGGCGTCCATCCGCGACATCTTCCTGCTGCCCGCACGCGAAAAATCGCTGGAACTGGACATCCGGCTCGATCCGCGCCTGCCCGCGCGGCTGATGGGCGACGAGGCCCGGCTGCGCCAGATCGCCTTCAACCTGGTGGGCAACGCCATCAAGTTCACCGACACGGGTTCGGTGACAGTGGAGCTGACCCCGCTGGGCCTGCCCGCCGCGAACGGCCCCGGCAGCCCGCAGGTCAGCCCCCGGCCCGCCAGCCTGCACCTGCTGCTGGAGGTGCGCGACACCGGCATCGGCATTCCGGAATCGCACCAGGAACGCATTTTCGAACCCTTCAGCCAGTTGGACGGCTCGCACGTGCGGCGGCACGGCGGGGCCGGGCTTGGCCTGTCCATCGTGCGGCGGCTGGTGGCGCTGCTGGGCGGCGAACTTTCGCTCGAAAGCGTCGAAGGCGCGGGCGCCACGGTCTTCGTCTCGCTGCCTTTCGAGGCCTTGTGGAGCGATGCCCCCCACAAGAACGACAGGCCCGACAGGTCCGACGGGCCCGACTGGCGTGCAGGTGATGGCGGAGATGACATGGGCATGCCCGCCCGCCACGCCGACGCCACGGCCCTGCCCGGCGCCGGGCCGCATCCCGGCCGGAATCCGGCCCGACGCAAGGCTGCGCGGGTTGTTGCCGCGCGGGCTCAGCATCCGGCCGAAGGAGCGGGCGATGCGGACGCCCCAGCCGAAACGCCCACCGAACTGCACGTGCTGCTGGTGGAGGACGACGCCGTGAACCAGCTGGCCGTGCAGCGCATGCTGGAAAAGTCGGGCATGACCGTGACCCTGGCCACCGACGGCCAGCAGGCGCTGGACGCCTTGCGCCGCGCCAAGTTCGATTGCGTGGTCATGGACGTGCAGATGCCGGTCATGGACGGGCTTGCCGCCACCCGCGCCATCCGCACCGACCCGGCCTTCGCCGCCCGCGCGGCCATCCCCGTGGTGGCCATGACCGCCCACGCCATGGTGGGCGACCGCGAAACCTTCCTGGAAGCCGGCATGGACGACTACGTTTCCAAGCCCGTGGAAATGGGCGTGCTGCGCCGGGCCATCCTGCGCGCCATGCAGGCACGGCGCGGCTCGACGGAATAGGCGGGCGCGCCGACCGCGCGCCTTCCCCACGGACCGCTTCGTCCACGGCGACCCCATCGGCCCCGCCAGCCACACTACCCAGTCCCGGCTCTTCGCCGCCACCCCGCCTTCGGCCTCCCCACCGAGCCCCCGCAACCCCGCGCCCGAGCCTTGGCGCACGCGCCTTGCGTTCCCCCACGCGCTCCCCTCCTGCGCCCACTGCCAGCCATGCACAGCCATCCAGCCAGGCCGCTCGTCGCCTGCATCACCACCCTGCCGCCTCCCCCATCTCTGTACGAAAAACACGAATTTTCAGAAATAGCTGACAGCATTTCAGAAAAACATGACTGGTCAGTGCGTGCCCACCAGCATGAACCGACGCGTTTACGGACGCTTATCAAGCGCCTGTAATCTGGCCCATCTCTTGCTGTGCAATCTTTCACAATGGGGCTCGCAATCCCCCAACCTCAGCCGGAGGCATGCGCATGCCACCCCGTTCCCGAAGTTTCTGGATCATGGCCGTGGGCCTGGCCGTGGTCGCCCTCGGCGCAAGCGCCTATGGCGTGAAGGCCACGTCCACCACCGCGTTCTGCATGTCCTGTCACGAGATGAAGGTCTACCAGACGGAACTGGACGTCTCGCCCCACGCCAAGGACGCCAAGGGCAACCCCATCGGGTGCTCGCAGTGTCACATCCCCGGTGCGGGCCTGGTGCGCATGGTCGCCGCCAAGACGTACCTGGGGGTGAAGGACGTATGGGCGCACTACGAAGGCAAGGGCGAAGACCTGGATCGCGCCGCCATGCAGCCCATGGCCCGCCGCTTCGTGGATGACGCCAACTGCCGCGCTTGCCACCAGGACCTGACCCGCAACGCCAAGAACGACGGCGCGGTGTCCGAAACCGGGAGCCTGGCCCACGAGAACTACGAGGGCAAGAACGGCATTTCCCGCAGTGGCTGCGCGGGCTGCCACCGCAACATGGCGCATCTGCCGCGCTTCGACCGGCACCTTGCCGCCAACGCCAAATTCGCCGCCAAGCTCAAGGAGGCACGTCCATGACGCCCGAACCGACGGGACCCACGCCGACCTCTCGGCCATCGTCCATCCTGTCCCACCCGCTGCTGCGCAACCGCGCGGTCGTCGTGCTGGCGGGCGCGGCACTGCTGGTGGCCGCGTTCTTCCTGTACGTGCGCCTGGCCTTTCCCGGCGTGCGCTGCGAGGCGGCCAAACACCTCGATGCGCCCGAAAAGATGGGCGACTGCTACGGCTGCCACGTGAAATCCACGCCCCGGGTGGCCCAGGACTGGTACGAGGGCAAGCACGGCATCACCCTGGTGCGCTGCCAGACCTGCCACGGCCAGCCCGACGGCAAGGGGGCCATCGCCTTCAACCGTTCGCCCGGGGTGGAAATCTGCGCCCGCTGCCATGCCCCCAGCATGGAGCGCATGGAGGCCAAGTTCGGCACGCGCGGCAACTGTTCCTCGTGCCATCCCAACCACCAGAATCCCATGCACGGCGACGCCTACGTCAACCGGCAGGCCACAACAAAAACCTCGCTGGATTAGCGGCGGCACAAGGAGACCACCATGGAATGCTCCAGACGCGACTTTTTGCGCTACATGGCCCTGTCCGCCGCACTGGCCGCCGTCAGCGGCGCGCCGCTGCCGGCATCGGCCGCCCAGCAGGACGACAAGCCCGATACCTGGGTGAAGGGCGTGTGCCGCTACTGCGGCACCGGCTGCGGCGTGCTGGTAGGCGTGAAGAACGGCAAGGCCGTGGCCATCAAGGGCGACCCGGACAACCACAACAAGGGCCTGTTGTGCCTCAAGGGCGCGCTGCTCATCCCGGTGCTGAATTCGCCCGACCGGGTCACCAGCCCCATGGTGCGCAAGGCCAAGGGCGGCCCGCTGGAACCCATCGGCTGGGACGAGGCGCTGGACCTGATGGCCAGGAAATTCCGCGCGGCCATCGACACCCACGGCCCCAAGTCCGTGGCCTATTACGGCTCGGGCCAGTGCCTGACCGAGGAATCGTACCTGGCCAGCAAGATCTTCAAGGCCGGGCTGCGCACCAACAACGTGGACGGCAACCCGCGCCTGTGCATGGCATCCGCCGTGGGCGGCTACGTGACCTCGTTCGGCAAGGACGAGCCCATGGGCACCTACGAGGACATCGACCACGCCTCGTGCTTCTTCATCATCGGGTCCAACACGTCGGAAGCGCACCCCGTGCTGTTCCGGCGCATCGCGCGGCGCAAGCAGGCCACGCCCGGCGTCAAGATCATCGTGGCCGACCCGCGCCGCACCAACACCTCGCGCATCGCCGACCTGCACATCGCCTTCCGCCCCGGCACCGACCTGGCCCTGATGAACTCCATGGCCTGGGTCATGATCCACGAGGAGTTGGACAACGCCCGCTTCTGGGGCAAGTACGTGGCCTTCAAGGACAACGAGGGCAAGGACTGCACCTTCGACGACTACAAGGCGTTTCTTGAGGACTACCGGCCGGAGAAGGCGGCCGCCCTGTGCCACATTCCGGAAGAGCAGATATGGCAGGCCGCGCGCCTGTTCGCGGAATCGCCCGCCACCACGTCGCTGTGGTGCATGGGCATCAACCAGCGGGTGCGCGGGGTGTGGGCCAACAATCTCATCCACAACCTGCACCTGCTCACCGGGCAGATCTGCCGCCCCGGCGCAACCCCCTTCTCGCTGACCGGCCAGCCCAACGCCTGCGGCGGCGTGCGCGACGCGGGCGCGCTCTCGCACCTGCTGCCCGCGGGCCGCGCCATCGCCAACCCCAAGCACCGCGCCGAAATGGAACAGCTGTGGGGCGTGCCCGAAGGCACCATCGCCCCCGACCCCGGCTATCACACCGTGGCTCTGTTCGAGGCGCTGGGCAAGGGCGACATCAAGGCCCTGCTGATCTGCGAGACCAACCCCGCCCACACGCTGCCCAACCTGAACAAGGTCCACAAGGCCATGAGCCACCCGGACGCGTTCATCACGGTCATCGAGGCCTTCCCCGACGCCGTCACCCTGCGCTACGCCGACCTGGTGCTGCCGCCCGCCTTCTGGTGCGAGCGCGACGGCGTGTACGGCTGCGGCGAGCGGCGCTACTCGCTCATCGAAAAGGCCGTGGAGCCGCCGCAAGGCTGCCGCCCCACCGTGAACACCCTGGTGGAGTTCGCCAGGCGCGCGGGCGTGGACCCCAAGCTGGTCAACTTCCGCGACGCCGCCGACGTGTGGGAGGAATGGCGCACCGTCAGCAAGGGCACCACCTACAACTTCTACGGCATGACCCGTGAACGGCTGCGCAAGGAATCGGGCATCATCTGGCCCTGCCCGGACGAGAAGCACCCCGGCACCCGGCTGCGCTACGTGCGCGGCGAAGACCCCATCGTGCCCGCCGACCATCCGGACAAGTTCTTCTTCTACGGCAGGCCAGACGGCAAGGCCGCCCTGTGGATGCGCCCCTACCAGGGCGCGGCCGAGGAACCCGATGCCGAGTACCCCCTGTATCTGACCTCCATGCGCGTCATCGACCACTGGCACACCGCCACCATGACCGGAAAGGTGCCGGAACTGCAGAAGGCCAATCCCTCCGCCTTCGTGGAGATCAACGGCGACGACGCCAAGGGCCTCGGCATCGCCCACGGCGACGCCTGTGTGGTGGAAACCCGGCGCGACAAGCTCACCCTGCCCGCGCGCGTCAGCGACGTGTGCCGCACCGGGCTCATCGCCGTGCCGTTCTTCGACAAGGAAAAGCTGGTCAACAAGCTGTTCCTGGACGCGACCGACCCCATCTCGCGCGAGCCGGAATACAAGATCTGCGCGGCGCGGATACGCAAGGCGTAGAAGCCCAAAAACAAAAGTAATGCCAGGGGGGATAACGGGCAGAAGGCGCAATGTTCATGGAGGCATGCTTCAACCCGCCCCTCCCTCCGCGCACTCCCGCAAATAAAAAGTTTGGGGGGATGGGGGCCCGGGGGAAGGGGACCCTTTTGAAAGGGTCCCTTCCCCCGCCCTCTTTCCCCAAAAACAATACAGGTACGGAGAAAGCATCATGGCCATAGCAGGCATTCTGGTGCAGACGGATATGGAAACGGCGGAAGCGGTATGGACCCGGCTGTCGGTGGACCCGCACATTGCCGAGGTGCACCGGGCTGAGGTTCCGGGGCGGCTGGTGGCGGTGCTGGAGGCCGCGTCCGACCGCATGGAGCAAGAGTTCAAGCGGCTGGCGGCGTGGGACGGGGTGCTGTCGGTGGACTTGGCCTACCTGACCTACGAGGACGAACTGGCCGACGGCGGCTCCATCAAATGCCCCCCGTGGGAACGCAAACACCGGAGCGCCTGAGGTGTCCGCATCCGGAAAATCGCCGGATGGCGGCGCAGTGCTGCCGTCATCCCAAAATCCACTGGACGGCGGCCGGGCGTTGTCCCCGGCGGCCGGCCTCATGTCGTCCGGCCTGCTGCGGCCTCCGGGCGCGCGAGCCGAGACGGAATTCCGCGCCCGGTGCATCCACTGCGGCAAGTGCGCGGAGGCATGCCCATACGGGTCCATCCGCATGGCCGCCGGGCGCATGGCCGGATTCTTCGGCCAGGTGCGCAACACGCCGTACATTCACGCCAAATCCATCCCCTGCTGGCTGTGCATGAAGTGCCCGACGGTGTGCCCCTCTGGTGCGCTGCGGCCGGTGCGCGACATGGCGCGGGCGGACATGGGCGTGGCCGTGCTGCTCAAGAACCGCTGCCACAACTGGGTGGGCACGGTGCTGTGCCGCACCTGCTACGACAAGTGCCCGCTGCGCGGCACGGCCATGGTGCTGGAAGGCGGCGACATTCCCGCCGTGGCCGACGCCTGCGTGGGCTGCGGGGTGTGCGAACACGTCTGCCCGGTGGATGCCATCGTGGTGCGACCAGACGCTGGCCGCAGGACGGCGTCGAACGTGGATAAGGACGCCGGGCGAAGGACCGCGTCGAACGTGGATAGGAATGCCGGACAAAGGACGGCGGCAGGCAAGGCTGACGACGCCGACGCCATGCCCGGACGCGGAGGAAACCCGGCATGAAACCGTGGCACGCACGCTGGCGACGCCCCGCGCAATGGGCCGTGCTGCTCCTGTTCGCGACGCTGCCGTGGCTGAACCGCAAGGGGCTGCACGGGGTGTCCGGCACGCTGTTTTCGCTGGAGGCATGGGGCCTGCCGCTGGCCGACCCGCTGGCCGCCGTGCAGGTGCTGGCGGCCGGGGCGCTGCCCGGCGCGCGCCTGCTGCTGGGTGGGCTGCTGGTGCTGGCCGTGGCCGTGGCGCTGGGCCGGGTGTTCTGTTCCTGGGGTTGCCCCTACGGGCTGTTGTCGGAACTGGTGCACGCCCGGCGCGAGGGGGGGCCATCCCCCGCCCACACCGCGAGCACCGGCGGCCTGCGCATCCGCCTGGGGGTGGCGGCGGCCGGGCTGGCTCTGACGGCCCTTGCGAGTGCGCCGCTGCTGAACCAGCTGTCCCTGCCCGGCGAAATCACCCTGCAACTGCTGGCCCTGTCCTACCCGGTTCCCGACGCGCGGGACTGGCCGTGGACGGGCCTTGTGCTCATGGCCGCGCAGTTGGCGGTGGAATGGCGCACCCGCACCCGGCTGTGGTGCCGATACCTGTGCCCGCAGTCGGTGCTGCTGTCCCTGGCCGCGCGGCTGTGGCCGGGCGCGCTGGCCATCCGGCGCAACATGCGCCGCTGCACCTGCGCCGCCAACGACCGGGCCTGCGCCGGGGCCTGCTCCCTGGGCCTGGACCCGCGCATCCCCTCGCGCGCTCCGCGCAGCGAATGCACCAACTGCGGCGACTGCGCCACGGCCTGCGCCGCGCGGGGCGGCGCGTTGCGCCTGGGTTTTCGAGAATCACCGGATGGAGAAATCCCCTCTTCGACCGCGCAGCATCAATAGCAAAACTCCGTTCGCAAACGCGGACAAACCCGGTTCACACCTTGTGTGAACCGGGCTTGAAAAAGGGGTCAAGGGGGCGCGGCCCCCTTGCGGGGCGCGGGGCGGAGCCCCGCTCCAACACTCTGTATTCCCTCAGCACGAATAGGTGGTGCGCGCCACGGGCATGAGTCCGCGCAACACGGAAAACCCGTGCCCGACGCGGGAAAAGACGTGGCCGTCCAGGCTCACGGCGTCGGCGGTAAAGCCCATGCGCAGGGGCACGAGATCGGTGGGCGTGGTGCCGCACAGGCTTTCACGAAAACCGGGGCCAAGGGCCAGCCGTCCGGGCTGGCACACCTGCTTGCCCGTGGCGGCGGCCCAGCGGGCACAGTCCGCGCAGCTGGCGGGCCAGGCGTCCCCACCGGCCCCGCCAGCGCCAATTTCGTTCGGGCTCTTCCCGCCCCCACCATTCCCGCCAGCACCATTCCCATATGGCCCCGCTTCCGCCACGGCCTTGCAGGTCACCACCACCTTGTCGGTGGCGGTGGTCAGGGCCGTCACGTTGCCTGCCTCGTCGAATTGCAGCGAGTTCAGGTCGGCGGCCATGCCGCCTTCTGGGTCGGTGTCGAAGGCCAGCACGGCGCCCACGGGGGTCTTGGCCGCGAAGGGCGCGTCCGGCTCGAACGAGCGCAACGCGCCCGACTCGTGGAACGAAAACCCCACGCTGACGCTGGCCGGGCCCTGCGGGGTGACGATGGTCACCCGCTCACCGGGCCACAGGGTGACGCTGCGCAGCGCCCCGGACGGAAAGAAGTGTACGGAGATGATCCGCGCGCTGACCACGCCGATGGGCGTTTCCATGCGCTGCGGCCCGGCCAGGGCCGTTTCGTTCTCCACGCTCCAGTAGGCGGAGATCTTGCCGTCCAGCGGGAACACCCGGCGCAGTTCGCCTCCGGGGTGAAAGGTGACCCGCTCTGCCGTCATGGGGCCCACGGGCGTTTCCACCACGGCCCGTTCCTGCAGCGACACCGCCTTCAGCCCGCCGCCGGGGTGCAGTTCCACCGGCTGTACGCGCTGCCTGCGGGGGTCTTCCGGCTCGTACTGGGGCACCAGCACGCCCGCCGGGGTGGGTAATTCCACCCGTTCTTCCAACAGCACCTCGGCCGGACTCCCGTCCGGATGGAGGCACTGCACCACCGCGCCCGGAAACGCCGTGACGTCCGGCTGCGCTGTCTGATGGTCGCTCATGTGGCCTCCCTGGCTGTTTCGTTGCCGCCTGCTGCCGCCCGGTAGCCGGGCTTTTTCGCCGGTAGCCGGGCTTTTTCGGTGGACCGGGCGCATGCACCCGCCACCCACCGTTTGCCGAAAACGTGAATTCGCACCCCTACCATGCCAAACCCAGCCCCCCCCGTCGAGGGGGAAGAGCGCCGCATCGGCGGTACGAAGCGCAACGTACCGCCGGGCTTCCGGAAAAACAGAAACTATGCGCCTGCCATTTTCCGGGAACTTGCGGGTGCGCAGCAGACGCGTTGATGATTCTGCTTCAATTCGCCTGCGTCACGCGGCCATCTTGAAAAACCCCGCGCCCCGGTGTAGACCCGAAACCGGTCGGCAGTTCACCAAGGCGTCGCTGTCCCCGCGCGGGAAGCTAAACCTGCCATCTCTCCACCCCGACACGCACCTGCCTCGTGCCGCGTCGAAAGCCAGCGACCATCGACACCCCATCCGGATCGGCACGTCGAGAGGATAGGTGATGTCCAGACCCCGTTTTCCCTTCATCGCCAAGGACGTTTCCGCACTGGCCCGTTCGCTGCAACGCGAACTGGCGGCGTGCGCCATGTCGTCGGAATCGGCCCGCCTGACCGGCGGAGCGTCGGGCACCCCCGACGGCCCCGCCAGCGATGCCGCGTGCGCCCCCGTGAATGCCCCTGGTGCGTCTCCCATATCAGGCGCATCTGGCGCGCATTGCGCAACTGACGCACCGGATGCGCCCCCCACATCTGGCGCGTCCGGCCCGGCCCATACCACCCCCCGCGCCCCCGGCCACGTCAGCCACGTCCAGTTGCTGAACATGCTGGTCCGCGCCGTGGGCTACCGGAACTTCCAGCACTATCGCGCCCAGTTCGCGGCGCAGGAACGGCTGGAACGCCTTGCCGCGCCGGAACCCACCGCCCCGGAAGAACCGGTGGACCTGCGCCGCGTGGAGCGCGCCGCCCGCCACTTCGGCCCGGACGGGCTGCTGGCCCGCTGGCCCGGCAAGGTCAGCCTGCAACGGCTCTGCCTGTGGTGGGTGTGGTCGCGCCTGCCCGCCGGGCAGGAGCTGACCGGCACCCAGATGGACGACGCCCTGCGCGCCTGCCATCACTTCGGCGACCATGCCCTGTTGCGCCGCTGGCTGTGCGACCTGGGCATGGCCACCCGCACCCCGGACGGCCGCCAGTACCGCCGCGTGGAACAGCGCCCCCCGCAGGAGGCCCTGGCCCTGCTCCAGCATCTGCGGGACCGTGAACGGCACGCGCGACGGACGGCCCACGCCCCGTCAGCCGGACGCGGCGCGACTACGGCATAAATCGCACAGGGCGCACGCCACAGCCAGAACGCACTGCCCGTTCGAGACGGCATGGCCCTCGCCACCGCCATCCCGGCGACGACCACACACGCACACAAGGCGGACCGCCCGACCTCCCCGTCATACGGGCACAGGGTCGCACGGTCCGCCTTTTCGTATTGTAAAGCGCGTCAGGCGTCCTATACTGAACGAAGGCCGCAATTCAATGCGGCGGCACGCCACGGGCACTTGTCATCGTCTCCCGTCCGCCCGCCCCGTCCATGCCGTCCACCCGCACGGGCGCGGCCAATCATCATCGAGCCAAGGAGCACCATCATGTCGCATATCGCCGTACTGGGCCTTGGAGCCATGGGCAGGCGCATGGCCGCCAACCTGCTGAAGGCCGGGCATCAGGTCGTTGTCTGGAATCGCACCGCCAAGGCGGCGGAACCGCTGGTTGCCCTGGGGGCCACGCAGGCCGCCAACCCCAGGGATGCCGCCGCCGGGGCGGACTTCGTGCTGGCCATGGTGCGCGACGACGCCGCATCCGCCAGGGTCTGGCTGGACGCGGAAACCGGAGCCTTCGCGGGCCTGCAACCCGGCGCCATCGCCATGGACAGCTCCACGCTGTCGGTGGACTGGATCAAGAAACTGGGCACAGAGGCGGCCAGCCGGGGCGTGACCCTGCTGGAAACCCCCGTCTCCGGGTCGTTGCCGCAGGCCGACGCCGCGCAGCTCATCTTTCTGGTGGGCGGCAGCGCGGACGCCTGCCAAAAGGCCAAGCCTGTCCTGTTGTCCATGGGCAGCGCGGTGAACCACACGGGGGATATCGGCACGGGCGCGCTGACCAAGCTGGCCACCAACGCCCTGCTGGGCATCCAGGTGACGGCCATCGCCGAACTGATCGGCATGCTGCGCCGCAACGGTGCGGACGCGCAGAAGATCATGGGCATCATCGCCACCACGGCGGTGTGGAGCCCCTACGCCCAGCGGGCCATTGGCACGCTGCTTTCGGGCGAGGCCCCCGTGATGTTCCCGGTGGAACTGGTGGAAAAGGACTTCGGCTACGCGCTCAAGGCCGTCGGTTCGCCCGATGCCGCACCCACCATCGCCGCCGCGCGTTCGGTATTCCGACGCGGCATGGACGAGGGCCTTGGCGACGCCAACCTGACCAGCGTGGTGAAGCTGTTCCGGGCGTAGTGCGGGGGGGGGCTGGGCGGCAGGAGGCATGCCGCCGGGTGTTGGGGCCTCGTCGCCAGAAAGAGTTGAGAGAATCTCCGCACATCCTGCGGCGATTGACGCCGTATTCACCGCGCCGCGCATGCCCCCGCAAAGATACCGCGAAAAACAATGCCGCGCGCAGAACACGCAAGAAGGCCCTGAAAGTTGCCTTTCAGGGCCTTCAAATATGGTTGCGGGGGCCGGATTTGAACCGACGACCTTCGGGTTATGAGCACTACAACCTCTCGATTTTACTTTTTCCTACCCAACCCGACAGTGCATCATACCCTTTAATTGCGCCATATTGATAAAACCTCCATCGGGTGTATAGTCCTTCACAGCTTAACCAAACCTTCGCAAGCTCAAGGGTTGTGGTAGGAATAGGGTAGGAAGATTTCAAGAAATCCCCTCATGATGGCTGACAGCTAACAAGCTATCCCCCAACAGCAAGGCACCACTTTATGGCGACTAAGTATTTTCGGGTTAGCCCCAACAAATGGGAAGGCGTCTACTTTTACGAGAGCACAAACAAAACGTTCGATGGCAAACCAGATCAATGTTTCGTCGTCAGCTTCAAAGTGAATGGCAAAAAGGTTTGGGAAAAGGTTGGCTGGCGCAGCAAAGGAATCACAGCCAAAGTGGCCGATGAATACCGAACCCGCCGGGTTCAAGAGATACAACTCGGCGCTCCGCTAATCACGGCCAAGGAGCGCAAAGCAGAAGCAGAAAAACGCAACCGCACCATCGGCGAAGTCGGCACCCTCTACTTCGGCTCGAAAGGAAACGCACTCAAAGGGCTGAGGACCGACATCAACCGCTATCAAAAACACATCGCCCCCCTATTTGGGCGGCGCAGGGTGCCGGACCTCACCCGCCAGGACATGGAAGACCTAAAGCTGAGCATGGGCGACAAAGCCGACGCCACAAAATGGAATGCCCTTGAACTACTCCGGCGAATCATCAACTACGGGGCAAAGCACGGATACTGTCCCGCCCTCCCCTTCACCATTGAAATGCCACGCAGGGATAACGAGCGCGTGGAGTATATGACTCCAGAAGAAGTAAGCCGATTCTTCATGGTGATGCAGGAGTGGCCGAATCAGGAAGTATGCAGAATGCTCAAGCTTTCCTACTTCACAGCTATGCGCAAAGGAGAGATATTCGGACTTCAGGATACCGACGTGGATTTCCAGTTCGGCATCATTCGACTCCGCGCCCCGAAGGGGGGTAAATCCATGGCTATCGCTATGAATCCCCCGGCCAAGGAAATCCTCCTACAACAAATGGCGCATAGAAATCATAAACAGCCAGGTTGTCCCTACGTCTTTCCCGGCAAGAGTGGTGAGCGCCGGGTAGAATGCACCGCTGCAGACCGTCTCAAGGGCGCTGCCGGTCTGCCCAAACATTTCCGAATTTTCCACGGACTCCGGCACCACTTTGCGGTTACGCTTGCGAACTCGGGGCAGTTTACCTTGGACATGCTTGCGGAGATGCTTACGCACAAGAGCACGGCAATGACGAAGCGTTACGGGCAGTTTTTGCCAGAAACGATGCGAAAAGCAGCAGAAAGCGCGGGCGAACTACTCTCGTTGCCCACTCGGTAGACTGAGATGACGAGCACATCCATATTCTTTGACACAGAGTTCACTGCCTTTGAAAACCCGCAATTGATTTCCCTTGGGGCCGTCAGCGAACGCGGAGATGAATTCTATGGAGAAGTATCCCCCGTACCCATAACTGCCTGTAGCGAGTTCACACGGGTTCACGTCCTGCCGTTACTTACAGGCCCAGGCTACCCGCCCCCAACCCTTGCCAGGTTGTTCACGGCTTGGCTGGCCGAACAGAAGGGTGACATCATCCTCCGGGCGGACTCGCACCACGATCTAGCATTGGTCACCCAACTGTGCGGCAGTTTTCCGATACTTCTTCCAGATGCGGCACGGTGCTATTGGCTTCCCCTGCCTTCCTCCGCCCCCACATCGGTTCACCATGCCCTAGAGGATGCCAGAGCGTTGAGACTAGCCCACGCCGCAGGATGGATGCTCGAATGACGGTGGACAACCAAACCACATTGCGTACCGGGCATATCCTCATAACCTTCCCCCAATGGGACGAAGGCTCCGCGTATTCGAACCTCTTGTCCTACATGGTCTACCCAGACGATGAGGATAAGCGGAAATCCTGGCTTGTCCGCTTACTCATGGAGCAGCGACTGTTGGCCTGTACGGCCAAGAATGACAGCGCCTACAACGACAGACATCTCTCTGACGACGTGGGCACCTTGTCACAAGCTCTTGGCGGCCCCGCAGAATTCCACAAAGCACTATTCACAAGACAACACAACCCCACAGCCAACGAGCTTCAGGCTAGGTTTCCCTCAGGATATTTTACAGGGCTAACCCTAATGACCGCTCTACACCTCAATGCTTCACCCCAGAAGACATTTGACCATCTAGCTGATGGCGCGGATGAATTTCAGATTAGCATCGCAGACGATCTTTTCACGTTCAAACGACAATCTTTCCTGAACAACACTTGGCCAAAATTCCGATGCGTTGCCCACTATTGGGCCGCGTATGCATACTTCCTGCTTACCCACCATGAATACTGGGAAACGCCACCGAGCGCCCCATTCCAGCAATTCCAAAGCGATGGCCTTCGCAAGCGCGGCGAGCCTGATGGATTTGAAGGCTTTCTTCGCCTCGCGGACAGGTATCTCTGGAAAGCCGCCACAACGATTCCGCCCGGCACGAGGAAAAACACTCCCTTGCTGCCTATCCAAGGGGCCGTTGTTCTTGATCATCCGTGGCTGCCATCAGTCCTTCGCTAACCCTACCTGCTAACAATAAACCGGTTTATTGCTGATCATTCCCGAGGGCTCTGCTGTACTCGCGCTACCCCCATTAACGGGGGGAATACGAACCCTGGGAGTCAGCAATGCAAAAAGCCCTTAACACCTCAGAAGCAGCCGCCTATCTGGGCCTGAGCCGTGGCACTCTCGAAGTATGGCGTAGCCTTGGCAAAGGCCCACGCTATCGAAAGTTCGGACGGCGCGTCCTCTACGAGCTCAAAGACCTCGACGACTACTCGGCCTCGCGTATCGTGGAAACCCGCGACACCGCAGAAATCCTGCGAGGTCGCCATGCCTAGCGCACCCAGATTCGCACCGATCATCCCTTTCGAAGCCCAGCACCCCACCCCAATACTGCCGGGCCGCTTGCCCGGAGTGATCGACGACTTCGCATCGGCAATGGCCACCGCCCTGCAAGTCCCTTATGAACTCGCACTAGCGAATACCCTGGGAGCCATCGCAGCTGCTGGACAGGGCAAATTCTGCGTGTCCCTTCATGAGGGATACACAGAACCAATGAACATATACGCTGTAGTTATCCTGCCTCCTGGAGAACGAAAAAGCTCAGTGAAAGATACTTGCCGGGCTCCCTTGCTGGCATGGGAGAGAGAACAGGAAGTGCTTCTCGCAAAAGAGGTGCGACTCGCCAAGGCTACACAGTTGGTTAACGAGGAAGCCCGCCGTGCCATCTCAGCAAAGGCAAAGCGCAGCGGTACACCCGAAGCACGGTTGGAACTGGCCAAACAGATTGCTCAGACATGGGAAGCGCAGGCCGAGCCTCCGGTTGTCCCGCGTCTACTGGCGGATGACGCAACGCCAGAAGCTCTCGCCGAGTTAATGGCTCAGCAAAAGCAGCGCATTGCCATCTTAGAGGCAGAGGGGGGAATAATCGACACCCTCTTTGGGCGATACAGCAACGGCGTGCCGAACCTTGACCTTGTACTCAAGGCATGGGGGGGCGAACCTGTCCGAGTTGACCGTCGCAACTCTGCCCCGCTTCGCCTTGATTACCCAGCGTTGACCATGATCCTCTCGGTTCAACCAGACGTGCTGGCGGGCGCAGCCCAGCATTCCGCCTTCCGAGGCCGAGGACTCCTTTCCCGTTTCATATGCCTGCGTCCAAAAAGCCTTGTGGGCTACAGGAAACCCACAACACCAGTACCACCGAGAATTATCGCCCGATATCACCTCGCTGTCCGCACACTTCTGAACTACCCGGAGACGGCAGCGGGCAACCGTGGCCTCGGTCCACATCCGATTCGGCTGGACGATGAAAGCCAGGAGCTTTGGTTACAGTTCGGGAAACGAACGGAATATGCCCTACGCGAAGGAGAACAACTGGCTGAAATGAGGGATTGGGGCGGAAAGCTGCCGGGGCAAGTCCTGCGCATTGCCGGGCTTTGCCACCTGACCATGCACGCCCAGCCCCATCAACACCGCATCACATCCGCGACAATGCAAGCGGTTATCGATCTTGCGGAGCAACTGACTGAACACACGCGAGCGACATATGCCCTTATGGGGGTGGACGAAACCGTGGAATGCGCCAAGGCAATTCTCCGCTGGTTAGCCCAGGATCGGCCACTGAGTTTCACGGCGCGTTCTGCTTTTGAAAAAGTGAAAGGGCGCTGGCCCAAGATGGACAGGATAAATGCAAGCCTCAGCGAACTGGAGGATCGGGGGTTCATCGCGCTGGATCAGCAGTCCGGGCGTGGCCGTGGCCGCCCTTCTCGCTCCTATCACGTCAACCCCAGCCTCAGGCCAAACGTCTCCCCGCCACAGCACGCTTCCAAATGACTCGCTCACAAAATTCACAGCTAGCCACCGCAGCCTAAAGAACACGAACATCTCTTGCAATTCACACAGGGGGACTGAACATGCCCACGAAGAAAAAAACCTTGAAAAGCTACGTAACCCAAGACGAATATAATGAAATATCCAACAACGCCGAGCGCACGCGCCTTACCCTATCTACGTATATCCGAAAGGCATGCCTCGGGTGCCCACTCCCTACATTTGAACGCCAAAAGGCCGTCCGCGAGCTGAGCATAGTCGCAGGCGACCTAGGACGCCTCGGCGGGCTATTGAAATTGGCGATTCTCAATGAGGACAAACATCAAGACAACACAAGACGAATCTTAGAAGACATCATGCACATCAAGGAAGAGCTTTCCTTAAAAATAATGGAGCTATAGCTACGGTATAAAATTCCAAAACGACACACATCGTTAATCACGAATACCCAAGAAACACGCCCCCCATACACCCCCCGCCCGCAGGCAAAAAACTCATCCATCACCGACAATCTTCCGAAGCTTGCTCCGACAATATCGCGCGGCAAATCAAGCAAACACCTCAAGCGCAATATTCGCAATATTCGCAGAAAAGACATCCAAAGCAACAGGGATGGTCATTTCGCGAATATTGCGAATTTTGCGTTTGATGGCCCAACCACGCATCGACGACAACCTCATCCAGCCGCACCTTATCGCGACGAGCATAGCATGCAAAATTAACATTCTAAAAAAAATTAATAATTATTGCGCTACAAGGAAACAATACGAGAAAAATTGAGAAATAAGGCAATATAAGCACTCCCCAAAACATATCTCGCAATCTCGCTTAATTTCTTTGGAGTCATGAAGACAGGACAGGTGAGGTAGGCCCACCTTCGGCGGTTCCCCTCGCGTCCTGCCCCTCCGGGGGGCTTATTCGCCTTCGGCTCAACATTGGCAAAAACCACCGGAACAACAGCTTCACCATGCGACTTCAGGCACCACACTTATCGCTTTTGCCGTGCCCAAGCGGCGGTTCACGATCTATCCCATCCAGCATAAAAACACTCACATTCTAGCATGTTGCGCTAATGAACTGCTCACTATTTTCACTCGCCCCCACTCGGCGAATAGGCTATGTGATTTTAAACAAGGTTAGGAGCATGAACATTGCCCCCCGCGCGTTCCATTTTTCAAAACGTGACGATTCCGGCGATAAACCATCATTCCACACCGTTCTTGCCCACTGTGCCGATGTCAGCGCCGTTGCCGAGTGCATCCTTACCGTAACGACCTTGGGAAACCGCCTGACGCAGGGGGTTCAACAATCGCTGTGCTCCGGACAAATCCAGCGACTGGCGGCCATTGCGGCCTTGCACGATCTTGGCAAGTATGCGCCCTGTTTCCAGGCCAAGATCCGCCAGTTAGGCAAAGGATGCGGACACATCGAGGTGTTGGACGGCCTGTTCCGCCTTGAGAAGGCCGTAAACAAGCTTTCGACCCTCATGCCGTGGCTCACGCAGTGGGACACGACGGGCGGGATGACCATGGGACGGCTGCTCGACGCCGCATTTTCGCACCACGGCACCCCGCGCGGCCTCGTGTTCAACAGGCAAGGGGCGTCGAAGTGTTGGGAACAGCAGTGGACCACCGACCACGGGGACGCTTTCGACGGCATCGCCGCTCTTGCCAACGCCCTCCCCTGCTGGTTTCCCAAGGCCTTCGCTCCGGACACGCTGCCCCTGCCCGACACCCCAGGCCTAACGCACCTCTTTGCCGGGCTGGTAATGCTAGCCGATTGGCTGGGCTCAGACACGCGCTTCTTTCCGTATTGTGGCCAAGGTGGCCGACCCGGCCCGGGTAACGATCCCATGCCATACGCCCGGCAGGCTGCCGCCAAAGCCCTGCGCGACACCGGACTCGACGTCTCTACCCTGCATGCGGCCCCCCTTCCGGCTTTTGAACAACAGTTCCCGTTCCCCCCTCGCGGGATGCAGCGGGATATCGAAGACATTCCCTTGCTCTCCGAAGGCAGCCTTACCATCCTTGAAGCCGAAACCGGCTCCGGCAAGACCGAAGCGGCATTCCGCCTCTTCAGCCGTCTCTTTCACGCGGGACTGGTCGATTCGCTCTACTTTGCCTGCCCACTGCGCTTTGCGGCCACTCAACTACATAAACGCGCCGTGTCGTGCATGGCCCGCACGTATGACAGTCCGCCCCCGGTCGTGCTGGCCGTGCCCGGATACCTGCGCGTAGACAAAGCCGAGGGATACCGTCTTCCCGATTTTCGCGTGCAGTGGAGTGAAGGTGGCGAGTGGACGACTGCCAACAGGGGCTGGGCTTGCGAGCATCCCAAACGCTACCTGTGCGCCCCAGTGGCTGTTGGCACCATTGACCAGTGCCTGCTGGCAGGCATGCGGGTGGGGCATGCCCATTTGCGCGCCATCGGCTTGGCCCGCTCGCTTCTGGTGGTGGACGAGGTACATGCCAGCGATGCCTACATGACCACTCTCACCTGCAACCTTCTGCGCTTCCTGCAAAAAGTCGGCGGCCATGTATTGCTCATGTCCGCAACTCTCGGTGGGGCGGTACGCCAACACTACATTGATGTATGGGAGCACGGGGCAAAGTGGCCAAACACCGCTCCTGCCTTCGACGCATGCCTTGCCGCTCCGTACCCCACGCTGTGGAGCGGTCGAAAGACACCCACAGCAAGCGACGACAGGTCAGGTCCGCCTCGACCAGATGCGGGGCGTCGCATTTTCCCCAAAATTCTCCCCCTGGGAAATGATGCCGAACTCGCGGCCGAGGCGGCCATGCTGGCCAGGGCGGGCGCCTGCGTGCTCATCGTGCGCAACAAGGTAGCGACGGCGGTCGAAACCTGCCGCGCTGTGGAGGAACAACTCGCTGACGCCCGGCATCTGCTCTTCCGGGTCAACGATGTCGCCACGCTGCACCACGGACGCTTCGGACCTGAGGACAGAAGGCTGCTGGACACGGCCGTGGAAGACCGTTTCGGCAAAGCGGGCAGCCGCCACCCCGGCGTGCTGGTGGCCACGCAAACGCTGGAACAGTCTCTGGACGTGGATTTCGATGTGCTCTTCACCGACTTGTGCCCCATGGACGTACTGTTGCAGCGCATTGGCCGTCTGCACCGTCACAGCCGGAACGAAGACGCCCGACCCGCAGAATGCCGGGAGGCCGTATGTCACGTCATCTCCCCCGAAGGCGGTAAAACAGACACCCTTCTCACCCCCACAGTTCAACGTATGCTCAATGCCGGAATTGAACGTGCCTACCCCGACCTGCGCTGCCTCAAGCTGACTCTCGACTTGTTGCACAAGGCCGCGCACGATACGCAGCCGTGGTGCATTCCGCACGACAACCGGCTGCTGGTGGAATCCGCCACGCACCCGGACAGACTGCGCGCTTGTCACGCCCTTGCCCCGGAATGGGAGGCTCACGGCGTGCGTATTGAGGGGGTTCTTACCGCGCAGACCCAACAGGGGATATTCAGCCTCGTGGAGTGGGACAAGCCCTTCGGCCCGGACAGCGCGGCACCGGCAAACGAGGAAGAACGGATGTTCACCCGCCTCGGACTGAACGACCGACTTGCCGTGTTTTCCGATGCCCAGCCCGGCCCCTTCGGACACCCCGTGCGTCAGGTAAAAATTCCCGGTTGGCTGGCATCCGGCGCAGCCCCAGATGAAATTCCCACCAACATCGAGGCCCGGGACGAAACACTCCGCTTCAATTTCGCCAGCAACCGATTCCGCTATGACCGGCATGGCCTGCACAAGGAGGAACGATGACCGGAAACCTGCTTACCGAAGCCATAATCAGTGTTTTCACCACCGATGGCACATCGGTGCGCCTGACCCTGCCGGGCGTACTGGCGGCACTGCAACGAGACGAGGTGGGCAGCTTCGCGGCTGTGCAACCGCATCAGGCCCACCCCTGGCATGCATTTCTGGTGCAACTGGGAGCCATGGCACTTGAGGGAGAAGAACTGCCACTTGCAACTCCGGGCCGCGCCGACTTACCCGGTCCAGGTACGGAAGCAGCATGGGCCGCGCGCCTCCGGCGGCTGACGCCGGATCACCCCGACGATGCCCCCTGGACCCTTGCGGTGGACGACCTCGCCAAGCCCGCCTTCCTTCAGCCCCCGGTACCGGAAGGCACATGGGACGCGTTCAAGAAAACACTGCGCTTCCCCGACGCCCTGGACATGCTCATTGCTGCCCGCAACCACGGCCTCAAAAGCAATCGTATGCGCGCGGCGGGCATGGAAGACTGGTTGCTGGCTCTTCTGACGTTGCAAACCTGCGAGGGGTTCCTAGGGAAAGGTAACTACGGGATCTCGCGTATGAACGGGGGCTTCGCTACCAAGCCCGGCATCCAACTTATTTCACGACCGACGCCCGGGGGGCAATGGGCGAGAGATGTCCGTATCCTACGCGACAACCCAACCCATTTCAGAGAGCACGGCCTGCCCTTCAATTCTGTGCGGGGGCACCGGCTTCTCTGGCTCGTCCCGTGGGACGGAAAGAGCAGTTTGGAATTACGGGAATTGCATCCTCTTTTTATCGAGATATGCCGCAGGGTCCGCCTGAAACACAAGGCGCAGGCCCCCCTTTGCGCCCGTGGCGCAGGCACAACAGTTGCCCGTATCCAGGCCAAAGAACAGAACGGCGACATGGCCGACCCCTGGACTCCGATCCTCAAGTCCAACCACTCGGCGTTCAATCGCACTCCGGGATATCGCGCAGTGCAGGCCGTGCTCTTTCCATCGGACACGAACAAGGAACAATACGCACCTGCGTTGTTGCAGATGCGCCACCCGCCCGATGAAGGGCACGACCTCGCCGTACGGTTCCGCATGCTCATTCGTGGGCAAGGCAAGACAGAAGGTTTCCATGAACGTACCATCCCCATTCCCAAGGCTGCCGAAGTCTTTGCTTTCGGGCCCAGAACGCCGGACGCGGCGCGTTTGTGTCAGGCAATGGTCGAGCTTGCTTCCACGGCTCAGAACAAAGTGCTCAAGCCTGCCCTGCTCCGCTTCATGCAAGCCGCGCGCGAACGCATAGAATTCAAACAACCGGAAACCGCCGCCTGGGCAGAGACGTGGACCAGGCGCCTAGATCAGGAGGTTGACCTGCACTTCTTCCCCACGCTGTGGGGATGTCTGCCCCTGCTGGAAGAAGGCGAAGATGCGACGGCCCAAGCCCCCTGGCGCGACAAATTGCGCACACTCGCAATGACCATTTTCACGGAGGCGACGCAGGCCCTGCCCGTGCCGCTGACAATGCGGCCACGCGCGGTGGCACTTGCTGAAGGGCAGTTCCAGCGAGCAGTTCGCGAACATCTCGCTCCTAAAAAGATCAAGGAGGACGTCAGGTCATGACGCACGAAACGACTACGGCCCCGGAAACATCCCCCTTGGCCCGGAGCGTTGCGTCCGTGGCTGCAACATTGTCCCACCCTAACTTTCCCAAAGGCGATCTTGCCGCGCTACGACGCGGCGGCCCGTCCCTTGTCGCCACGCCCGGATTCTGGCGCGTGCTCCTCGACCGTGTGGATGAGGGCCTGCGCGCCACTGACCAGGCAGAACGCGCATGGGCCGTCATATTCCAATCCATGTCCATCATGGCCCCGAACATCCACACCCCCAACCGCACCCTTGGCGCGGTGCTGGCGGACATGAGCAAAAGCCTAGAACACAGGTTTCTGCGGTTACTGCGCTGTCGGGGAGATCAGTTGGAAGACCAGATACGCCTGATGGCCCGCCTGCTTGCCTCAAACGGCACTTCTGTGGACTGGGTTTCTCTGGCCGGGCTGTTGCTGCCCGGAAATGATGACGCCAAAGACCGCACCATGCACCGACTTGCCCGCGACTATTACGGAAAGAAATAGAACGGATCGTAACCCCTCATGACAACGCGAATGCAAAGGAGGACAATCATGCCCCTGCCCCGCTTCATTCAGATATCGACCCTGACCAGCTACCCCGCAGCCCTGCTGAACCGGGACGATTCCGGACTGGCCAAGCGCATTCCCTTTGGCGGCTCCGTGCGTACGCGGATCAGTTCCCAATGCCTCAAGCGACATTGGCGGCTGGCCGATGGCGAACACAGCCTGCGAAATGTTTCTCCGGAACTGGGACTGGCCGTCCGTTCCCGTGCCTTGTTCAGACTGCGTCTACAGGAACCGCTTGTCGGTGATGGCGTTCCTGAAAAGGTTGCGGAAACCGTCTTGAGCGCCTTTGCCAAAAGCCTCTATGAGGGCAAGGACAAAGATGGAACAGACGACAAGGACAGCAAGGACGGCAAAAACAGGGACGACGGCAAAAGCCCGCTGGACCGCAGCGAACTCGTAGTACTTGGCGAACCGGAAATCGCTTTTCTCCTGCATGAGGCACGGGGAATCTGCGCCCAGGCCGAAGGCGACTCCAAGAAGGCAGCCACGTTGGCCAAGGACTACCTGAAGACGCAAAAGGACAATTTCCGGGCTATCACCTGCGGTGCGGGCGTGGACGGCGCTATGTTTGGCCGGTTCATCAGCGGTGATCCCGGCGCGCGCGTTTCTGCGGCGGTGCATGTGGCCCATGCCTTTACCGTGCATCAGGAATCCTCGGAAACCGACTACTTTACCGCCGTGGACGATCTGCTGACGCGAGAGGCTGGGGGCAGCGGACACTTGGGTGCAACGGAACTGACCAGCGGCCTGTACTATTCCTACGCCGTAATCGACGTGCCACTGCTGGTTTCCAACCTGACCGGATGCCGCCCCGAAGACTGGCTCGACCAGGATCGGACCCTTGCGGGCAAGGTTGCGGCTAACCTCGTTCAACTCATGGCAACGGTCACTCCCGGCGCCAAGTTGGGTTCCACCGCGCCCTACGACTATGCGGCCCTTGTGCTGGCAGAGGCGGGCGAGCGGCAGCCCCGTACGCTGGCCAACGCATTTATTGATCCCGTCCGGCTCGGCACCCCTGACCTGATGGGCCGCACAGCCGCTTCTCTGGCCAGCTACGTGGGTGATGTGGACGCCATGTACGGCCCCGGCGAGATGCGCTGGCTTGCCAGTCGGCTGCCCGGCGTTCAGGTACCCGGTGCCGTGCGCACGCCTTTGCCTGAATTGGCGCAGGCCCTGTTGCAGACCGTCGCCACGGCGGGGAGGTCGTAATGCGCTTCCTCGTTCTGCGCCTGGAGGGGCCGCTTATGTCCTTTGGGGATGCAGCCGTGGACGAATTGCGCCGCACTCGGGAGTTGCCGGGTTTATCCATGCTCACGGGACTTGCTGCCAATGCCTTGGGGCTATGCTTCACGGACGGCAACCGCCTTGGACGACTTCAGGAACGTCTGGTTTACGGGGCACGCCTTGACCGGAAAGGACAGCTGCTGCGGGACTTCCAGACCGCCCAGTTGAGCAAGAACGACCTGTTATGGCGCTCTGACGGGTTTGGCCCGGAAAGACGGGAAGGTGGCGAAGGCAGCTTTTCCGGACCGACCCTGCGAGAACGCTTCTACCGGGCCGACTCCCGCGTCTGCGTCGTCCTTTCTTTGGTTCCGGAGGACGAATCGCCAACTCTGGACGACTTGGCCGCCGCCTTTGCCAGGCCGTTCCGTCCGCTCTTTCTGGGCAGGGTGTGTTGCCCTCCTTCCGGCCCCTTGCATCGAGGCGAAGTCGTCGATGCCCTGGATGCATACGACGCTCTTGAACGCGCCGCACCAGGGGAACAAAGCGACCCCGCCCCGCTCACCGCGCTCTGGCCCGCTGATGGTCCGGGCGCACGCCGCCCGGCGGACATGGCCGCAGGCAGGATAGTGGAACTCCATGATCTTCGCGACTGGCGCAACGACGTGCATTCCGGCTCCCGATACGCGGTTTCGGGGCCGGTCCATCCATGCGGAGTGTCCGTCAAGGGGGAGGTACAATCATGACACAAACAACGTCCGAGCCACTACGCATGATCCAACTCGCCATAGTCCCGGCTCGGCTCTATGCATGGGCGCGTCTTTCCGGAATGACACTCCGGGATCAGGGCTATCTGGTGCATGCGGCGTTGCGCAAGGCATTCGGAACGGCGGCTCCACAGCCTTTCGTGGTCCTTGAGCCAAGCCGTTCCGCGAGTGCCCCGGAATTGCTGACGGTGTTGGGCTATGGCCGGGCGGACAAGCACTTGCTTGCGCAGCGTATGGTCGAAGTGGCGCAGCCGCTGTTGTCCGAGGCTCTGCCGGGCGATTACATGGCGCACAAGGACATGCCCCAAGCTTGGCCTTCCGGCAGCCGATTCGGATTCCGCGTGAGCTGCTGCCCCATCGTTCGAACTCCGGGCGGCGCAGAGAAGGATGTCTACCTTGCGGCCATGGCACACGCCCAAGACGGGGAACAGCCCGACCGAGAAGCCGCATATACCGCGTGGCTGCGTCGCGAACTGGGCCGAAACGACGCCGCTGAACTACTGTCCGCCTCCATGCGGGCCTTTCGCCTAGTGCAGCCCATGCGCCGAAAGGAGCGAGGTGCGCCGCCCAGCACCATCAGGACACGCCCGGAAACGGTGCTGGAAGGAACGCTGGCGGTCAGGGACGGAGCAGGGTTCGCCGCCCTGCTGGAACGTGGTGTAGGCCGTCACCGGGCTTTCGGCTACGGCATGCTGCTGCTCTCGCCAAGCAAGGAATAGTAATGTTTGGGCGCCTGGGGCTTGAAACCGCTCGAATCCCGCATGCGGACCGCCATGGCTTGCTGTGGCTTGGCAGGGGGCAACTTACCGTGCAGGCGGGCACGCTGCGCTTCGCCACAGCGGGCTGCGAGGGGTTGGAGCCTGGGGAATACGACATTCCCTACCAGCAAGTGTCCTGCATACTGCTGGGGCCGGGATGCTCGATGACACACGACGTCCTGCGACTGGCCGCACGCCATGGAACAATGCTGATGGCCGTGGGAGAAGACGGGGTGCGGTGTTATTCCGCACCGCCATTCGGTCCGGACGAAAGCCGTCTTGCACGAAAGCAGGCCATTGCATGGGCCGACCCCGACGAGCGCATCCGGATTGCCCGGCGTATGTATGCATGGAGGCTCGGGGAGGTTTTGCCCACGCGCGATGTGTCCGCACTGCGGGGCATAGAGGGAGCGCGCATGCGCGAAACATACAAGCTGACCGCCGCGCGCTACGGACTGAATTGGAACGGACGCCGTTATGATCGACAGAACCCGGAAGCAGCCGACCCACCGAACCAGGCACTGAACCATGCCGCATCTGCCGTTCAGGCGGCGGCCGAGATTGCCGTTGCGTCAACTGCAACCATCGCGCAACTCGGCTTCATCCACGAAGAATCCTCTCGCTCATTCGTTCTGGATATCGCGGATTTGTTCCGTGACAGTCTGACGCTGCCCTGCGCCTTTGAGGCAGTAAAACTCTGGCGCAAACAACCAGATATCGCCCTTGAGCGGCACGTGCGACGACTGACCGGCAGCCGCATGCGCAAGACGGGTACCATCCCGGCCATGATCGACCGCATCAAGGAGTTGTTCGATGCCGATGACCGTGGTGGTGACTCGTAACGTCCCTGATCGCTTCCGGGGCTTTCTGGCCTCTTGCCTTCTAGAGGTGTCGCCCGGAGTATACACCCACCCGCGCCTCTCTCGGGCGGTGCGCGAACGGGTGTGGACAGTGCTGGCAGGATGGTTCGCGGAGGTGGAAGACGCCTCCATCGTCATGGTCTATGCCGATGGGGGCGAAGACACCGGCCAGGCTATTCGCGTTCTCGGCGAGCCTCCGCGTACGCTTGTAGACGCGGATGGTGTGATCCTGAGCCGGATGCCACGACCGACTATCTCCTGATAGTCCAACTTATTTTTATCACCTATGCGTAAATAGATAGCAAGAGTTCCCCCCGCGCCTGCGGGGATAGGCCCCAGCACAAGGCAAGCAGGCACGCCGCCGTCAAGTTCCCCCCGCGCCTGCGGGGATAGGCCCTACCCAGCTACGACTATGCGCGCAGTACAAATGTTCCCCCCGCGCCTGCGGGGATAGGCCTTTTCGATATCAGGGCCTGTAGCTTCTCTGTGCGTTCCCCCCGCGCCTGCGGGGATAGGCCCGAGGGGGAGCCGCGAGGCGAACGACGGCTGCCGTTCCCCCCGCGCCTGCGGGGATAGGCCCTCAGGGTGGGCTTCGCAGAAGTTGTAAAGCGTGTTCCCCCCCGCGCCTGCGGGGATAGGCCCTGGCACCGTGTGCTTAAGCAGCGCCCTGTCAAGTTCCCCCCCGCGCCTGCGGGGATAGGCCCTTCGCGACGGCGCAGAGTCCGGCCAGTCGGGTGTTCCCCCCGCGCCTGCGGGGATAGGCCCATGCGCATTGTGGCTGGCCGGTACAAGGGCCAGTTCCCCCCGCGCCTGCGGGGATAGGCCCGCTGGCCGCTGCACGAGCTTGGCAAAGGCGCGGTT
>NZ_AGFG01000056.1 GCF_000226255.1 Desulfovibrio sp. A2 | reverse complement strand
CTCCCCCAACTCCACCCCTTCAAAGCTTTTCAATAGTAGGGATAGTGGAGATGCAAGGGCGTATAGCAGCAAACCCCGCCCCCTCGCAAATGTTCGACAATTAAAAAGTTTGCGGGAGGGATGGGGGTTCGGGGGAAGGGAGGGGGCTTTCCAAAGCCCCCTCCCTTCCCCCCGAAAGTCAACTATTCAAAGCTGTCATCGTCGGCAGCGGCATCAGCGGCGTCCGCATTGCCACGCGCGGCGGCCAGGCGTTCCTGGCGGGCGGCTTCCTGCTTGCGTTCGCGGGTGCCCAGGGTGCGGAACGAGTCCCATTCCTCGGAGCGTTCCTGATGCCGGGCAAAGATAAGGAACCCGGTGTGGGCGATCATGCGGTCTTCGGGGCGCAGGCGGTCGGCCACGGGCTTCCAGCGGCGGACCAGGATCTCGCAGACCTCGATGTCGTCGAAGGGGCCTGTTTCCATGCCGTGCAGCAGCTTGGACACCTGGTCCACGGTGGGCACCAGGAAACCCAGGGCCGCGCCCGGCTTCACGGCGCGGACCACATGGTGCAGGTAGTCCCACGGGGTGCGCACGTCCAGGAACAGGGCGTCGGCGTCGGTCTGCTCGAAGCCTTCGGCGATGTCGCGGTTGAACTGGGTGACGTTCTGGCCCACGCCCGCCCATTCAAGGTTGCGGCGGCAGAGCTTGTAGAATTCCTCGCGCGCCTCGTAGGTGCACACGCGGCCGGTGGGGCCGGAGAACCACGAAAGCGCCACGGTCAGGCTGCCGGAACCGGAGCCCGCCTCGATGATGGTGCGGCCGGGGCCCACGCCAAGGCGCATGCAGATGTAGGCGATATCCTTGGGATAGATGATCTGGGTCTGGCGCTTCACGCCCTTGACCAGGTCGGTGATGGTGGGGCGCTGCACGCGAAAGGGCACGCCCTGCCGGGTGCGCACTTCGGTGCCGTACTCGGCGGCGGCCAGGTCGGCCATGGGCAGCACGCCTTCCTGGCAGTGCAGGTCGTTGCCCTCTTCGACGCGGCGCAGGTAGCGCTTGCCGCGCGGGCTTTGCAGAATGACCAGATCTCCGTATGCGGGCATGGGAATTCCTCCTGATGGTTCGTCGGCAACCGGCATCGCGCGGGCGAAGCCGGGCGGCGCGCGCCATGCGCGCGCCCGGGGCCGCGCCTGCCGCCAATGGCAGACCCGGTCCCGGCCCTATGGAACGAAGGGCCTACCGGGCCGGGGGTGCGGTGTCAAGGCGGCCCCGACCCGCCGGGCGGAACGGGCCGGGGAAGCGCCCGGCGACGAGGCGGCGCGCCATCACGCAGCATCGCCCGCACCATGGCCCGGACCATCGCGCGGGTCCGCACGCCCTGCACGCGCGTGCGGAGCGCGGGGCAGCGGCAGGCATGCGGGCGCATCATGCCGTCAGCGGCCCCGCCGCCGCATGCAACATTACCAATGGACGACCGGTCCGGCGCGTGATAGTGCGCCCCTAGCCGGCGAAAATGGTCAGAGAACCCCACCGGTTTCCCGCCCCCGCTTGCTTTTTTCCTGAAAACCCGTTTTGATGCACCCCACGGTGAAAGGTGCGGCCCACGCCGCGCCGTGCATCCGGCATCGCACGCATTCTCGCACAAGGACGTTTTTCTGGACAGCATGCCCCTTGCCCACGTGTTCGGTCCGGTGGCCTCAGGCCGCCTTGGTCGTTCGCTCGGCCTCGACCTGCTTGGCGGGCGGGTGTGTTCCATGGACTGTCTGTACTGCGAGGTGGGCGCGACCGACGAGCACACCTGCGAACGGGCGCCCTATGTCCCGGCCCCCGTGCTGCTGGACGAACTGGCCCGCTGGCGCGACGCCGAGGCCGCGAAGCATGGCGCCATGCCGGACGGCCAGACGCCTTCCGCGCGACCGGTTTCCGTCCTGCTTGACCACGTGACGCTGGGC
This sequence comes from Desulfovibrio sp. A2, assembly GCF_000226255.1. Classification (GTDB taxonomy): domain Bacteria; phylum Desulfobacterota; class Desulfovibrionia; order Desulfovibrionales; family Desulfovibrionaceae; genus Cupidesulfovibrio. Next base: position 39,496 of record NZ_AGFG01000056.1, on the reverse strand, counting down.
GGCTCGGGCGAACCCTGCCTGAACAGCGACCTTGCCCGCATCATCGCGGGCTGCCGGGCCATCCTGCCCGGCGTGCCCGTGGCGGTGCTGACCAACTCCACCCTGCTCCACCGGGACGACGTGCGCGCCGACCTTGCCGGGGCGGACGTGGTGCTGCCCTCGCTGGATTCGCTGGTCGAAGCGGAATTCCGCGTGCTGAACCGCCCGTGCAAGGGCGTGACCGCGCGCGGCGTGGCCGACGGCCTGCTGGGGTTCGCGCGCGGGTTCGGCGGGCGGATATTCCTGGAGGTGCTGCTTGCGCGCGGCATCAACGACACGGCGGAAAACCTCGCCCTGTTGCGTGACTACGTGCGCCAGTTGGCCCCCCACCGGGTGGACGTGACCACCCTGTCGCGGCCGGGCGCAAGCCCGCGCGCCCTGCCCGTGGACAGGGACGTGCTGGCCCGTTGGAGCGATGAACTGAACGCGGCCGCCGGATGCTCCGGACACACGGCGGCGGACCACCTGCGTGCGACGGCGCTGCCGGACGACGGAGCCCGCCGCGCGCGAGACGCACGCCAGCCGGAACGCCCGGACACCGTGGCAAACCCGGATGACCTGCAAGAGGCGGTGCTGCGCTCCATAGCGCGCAGGCCGCAGACCGCGCCGCAACTGGCCAAGGCCCTGGGGGCCCCGCTGGATGCGGTACGCGCGGCGCTGGCCGGGCTGGCGGCGCGGGGCGCATGCGCACCCGTGGCCGAAACGGCCCTGCCGCGCGATACGGATGGCGAAATTTTCCACGCCGGGCGCTCACCCCGCAACGGGTAGCGCCGGGCGGCCGCTGTCGCGGCGACGCTACGGCCCCGCCCCGAATACGGGGAACCCCGCCACGGGGTGTCGCAAGACGGGACGTCGCAGGGGGATGCCGCGAAAAACGGCATTCCGCCGCACCGGAAGTGCACGGGCGCACCAACCGCCCGACCCGGAAGGGGACGCGCCACTATGCGCCGAACTCCGGGTAGAGACGCGCATGACGCGTCCGCGCCGCCCCGGATGCGCTGCGTACACCGCGCGAGAAATCGCGCGGACGCGCCGCAGGCACGGCAGCATGTTTCGGAATTTTTGAAATTTTACACTTTTTTCCCGCAGAGGACTGCATGACAACGAAAAAGAGCAAGCTGAGAATGTTCATCAGCGTGCTGCCCGGCGAGCAGGTGGAAGTCGCCCTTGCCGAGGAAGGCGCGAAAGAGAACCAGGTCAAGGAATACTACGTGGAGATGGTCCACCAGGCCAAGACCAAGGGCAACATCTACCGCGGCATCATCAACAACGTCGACACCAACCTCCAGGCCGCCTTCGTCAACTACGGGGCCGAAAAGAACGGCTTCCTGCAGATCGACGAGGTGCACCCCGAATATTACAACACCCCGCACGACGCGACCAAGGGCAAGAAGTACCCGCTCATGCAGAAGGTGCTGAAGGCCGGGCAGGAAGTGCTGGTGCAGGTGGTGAAGGAACCCACCGGCAGCAAGGGCGCGTTCCTGACCACCTACCTTTCCATGCCGGGCCGATTCCTGGTGCTGACCCCGGGTCGCGAGCAGATCGGCGTTTCGCGCAAGGTGGAGGACGACGAGGAACGCGGCCGCCTGCGCGAGATGCTGGAAGGGCTGAACCCCGGCCCCGGCCTTGGCGTCATCGTGCGCACCGTCAGCGCGGGCACCAGCAAGACCACCCTGCAGCGCGACCTGCAATTCCTGAAGCGCCTGTGGAAGGACATCCGCAAGAAGGGCACCGAAGAATCCGCACCCTGCCTGATCTACAAGGAGCCCGATCTCGCCTCGCGCGCGGTGCGCGACTACCTGAGCGACGACGTGGCCGAGGTGTGGGTGGACGACGAGCACACCGCCACGCTCATCGAGGACTATTCCTCGCTGCTGTTCCCGCGCAAGGGCAGCCTGGTCAAGGTCTACAAGGACCAGACCCGCACCCTGTGGGAGCGCTTCGGCATCCAGCGCCAACTGGAGCAGATCTACTCGCGCGAAGTCACCCTGCCCTCCGGCGGCCGCCTGGTGTTCGACCAGACCGAGGCGCTGATGGCCATCGACATCAACTCGGGCAAGATCTCGGGCAAGACCAACTTCGAATCCATGGCGCTGAAGACCAACATGGAAGCGGCCGAAACCGTGGCCCAGCAACTGAAGCTGCGCGACATCGGCGGCCAGGTGGTCATCGACTTCATCGAAATGCGCGACCGCAACCACTGGCGCGAGGTGGAAAAAATCCTGCGCAACGCCATGAAAAACGACCGCGCCCGCCACGACGTGGGCAAGATGAGCCGCTTCGGCCTGTTGCAGGTGGTGCGCCAGCGCACCGGCTCGTCCGCGCTGTCCATCACCATGGAAACCTGCCCCTGCTGCAAGGGCTCGGGCCTGCGCCGCAACATGGAATGGCAGTCGTTGCAGGCCCTGCGCGAAATTCACCGCCAGCTGCGCGCCCTGCCGCACGGCACGCCCGTGTTCATGTTCGAGACCGGGGCGGAACTCGCCATGCATCTGCTGAACCACAAGCGCGAACGCCTGCTCGACATGGAACGCCAGTTCGGCGTGCACATCGACATCAGGCCCGCCCGGTAACGCCATGCGCGTCCTGCTGCACGTCTGCTGCGGGCCGTGCTCCATCGCCACGGTGCGGATGCTGCGCGACGAAGGACACGAGGTCACGGCCCTGTTCCTGAATCCCAACATCCACCCCATGCAGGAATACCTGCGCCGCCGCGAGGCCATGCACGAGGTTTCGCGGCGGCTTGACCTGCCCGTCATCTGGCGCGACGCCGAGTACGACCCCGCCGCCTGGATGCGCCAGATGGCCTGGCGTGAACAACCCGGCGTGCGCTGCCGGGTGTGCTACGCCACCCGCCTGGAACGCACCCGCGCCATCGCCGAACGCGGCGGGTACGACGCCTTCAGCACCAGCCTGCTCTACTCGCGCCGCCAACGCCACGACATGATCGCCGAGGTGGGGCACGGTATCGCCTCCAGCGGCCCCGTGCCCTTCCTGTACCGCGACTTCCGCACCGGCTGGCAGGAAGGCATCGACACGTCCAAGGAATGGGGCATCCACCGCCAGAACTACTGCGGCTGCCTGTACAGCGAGGCCGAACGCTTCGCCCGCGACTTCGCCAAGGTTACGGATGTGAAGGAAAAGCGGGGCTCCGCCCCGCACCCCGCAAGGGGGCCGCGCCCCCTTGACCCCGTTTCGGGTGACTATTCACCCAAGTAAAAAGTTTGAGGGGGAGCGGTAGCCGTTAGGTGAGCGCCTGCGCGAACCTTACGGATAGCGACAGCAACGCTGGGGGCCGGGGAGGGAGACCCTTTTCGCTCTGCGGTCCTCATCCATAAGGCTCGCAGACTCGCCTAACGGCTGAGGCAAAGGGTCCCCTCCCCGGTTCTCTTCCCGGACGGAGCTGGTCACACCACCATGCTGCTGTACATCCACGTGCCCTTCTGCCGCCGCAAGTGCCGGTACTGCGCCTTCCACTCGCTGGAGATGGGAGCGGCATCGGCCGTGCGCGACTACGTGGAAACGCTGCTGCGCGAGCTGGCCCTGTGGGGCGACCGCATGGGTGGCGTGCCGGTGACCTCGGTGTTCTTTGGCGGGGGCACGCCCAGCCTGCTGCCCGCGCGGACCATCGGCGCCATTCTGGACCGGGCGCGCAAGGCGTTCGCGGTGCAGCCGGGTGCGGAAATCAGCATGGAAGGCAACCCGGAATCGCTGACGAAACCGGGGGAACTGCGCACGCTGCTGGCCGCCGGGGTGAACCGGCTGTCCATGGGCGTGCAGTGCCTGGACGATGCGCTGTTGCACACCCTGGGCAGGCCGCACCGCGCGCGCGAGGCCCTGGACGCGTTCCGCGCCGTGCGCGCGGCGGGGTTCCAGAACGTGGGCATGGATCTGATCTGGGGGCTGCCGGGCCAGACCCTGCGCCAGTGGACCAACCAGTTGAAAGAGGTGGTGCGGCTGCGGCCGGACCACCTTTCGTGCTACGGGCTGACGCTGGAGCCGGGCACCCCGCTGGAGGACGACTGCGCGGCCGAACGGCTTTCCCTGCCGCCGGAACGCGCCCAGGCCGCCATGTTTCTGGACGGGGCGGAATTTCTGGAATCGCAAGGGTATATCCACTACGAAATTTCCAATTTCGCCCGCATGGGCTTCCAGTGCCGCCACAACCTGGGGTATTGGGAAGGCGAGGACTACCTTGGCCTTGGCCCGTCGGCGGCGTCCACCATCGGCGGCCTGCGCTGGAGCAATCCGGAGGACCACGCCGCCTGGACGCGCCAGGTGGACGAAGGCCGCGTGGGCACCGAGGCCGAACGGCTGACCCCGCAGACGCGGGTGCTGGAACTGATCATGCTGCGGCTGCGCACCGCGCGCGGCCTGCGGGTGAAGGCCTACCGCGAACTGACGGGCCGCGATTTCCTGCGCGACCACAAGCGGCTGGTGCACATGCTGCACCGCGAAGGGCTGCTGCGCATCCGCGACGGCTACCTGCGGCTGACCCGCAACGGCATGCTGGTTTCCAATTCCATCCTTGAACGGTTGTTCGAGGACACCGAGGCGCTGATGGCCCTGCCCGCCGATACACCGCCGCAAGCCCCGCCTCTGGCCGCAGGGCCGCAAGCCCCGACCGGGCTGGACGGGGCCAGCAGCCCCGACCGCCCGAGCCGGGATACCGCTGCGGATGACGCTGCCGCGCCCTCGCCTGCCGTCCCTTCCGCTTCGCCCCCCTCCCCCGCCAGCGGCCACGGCCATGACTGACGCCCCCGCCGCCCCACCCGGCCAGCCCGCGCCCCAAGAAGCGCCGCCGGTCCGCCCCCCGTCCCGCTCGGACGCGGGCGCGCGGCCACGCGTGCCCGCCCCCCACCTCGGCGACAGCATGCTCGGCTGGGTGCTGCTGGTGGTGCTGGCGGCGGTGGTGGCGGCCAGCGCCACCCACGTGCTGCGCGAGCGTGAACGCCATATGGAACTGGCCAGCCTGCGCCTGCAGGGGCAGTTGCGCCTGATGGGCGAACATGTGGGCGGCGTGTTGCACGGCATGGACCTTTCGCTGGCGGCCCTGGCCTCGGACATGGCTGAGCACCGGCAGGACGGCCCGGAAGCCCTCGCGGCCATTCTGCGCCGACGGCTGGACCTGTTGCGGCCCCACGCCGTGGAACTGGCCTGGTTCGGCGCGGACGGGCGTCCCGTGGCCGCCACGGGGCAACTGCCCGCCCCGTTTCCGGCCACCTCCGTGCTGGCCGCCCATCGCGACCTGCTGCGCGACGTCCACGTGGTTCGGCTGCCGGACTCCTCCCAGGGCCTGCATGGAGCGGCCCCGCCCCGCATGCTGCTGAGCCGTCGCGTCTCCCACGCCGACGGCAGCTTTGCCGGTGCGCTGGTGGCCCTGCTTGCCCCCGCGTCCTTCCACGACCGCTATCAGGACTACGACCCCAACGAGGCCGAATGCACCCTCCTGCTCGGTGAGGACGGCGCGCCGCTGGTCTCGTGGCCGCTGGACGCCGGGGCGGCCTGCGTGCGCGCCTCCACCGCGGCGGCTGCCAGTGCCGTCGGCCATGCCGGGGGAAGCCGCGCCCCCCAGGCACTCCAGGCGTCCCCTACATCAGGGTCGCCACGGACGCCGGACGGGCGGGAAGACGCCGCGCCGCGCCCGGAGGCGAGCCTTGACGGCATGCCCATGGCCGACGCGCCCGACGACGACGCCATCGAGTCGGGCCTGCGCATCGTCGAGACGCCGGAAGCGCTGGTGGCGGTGTATCAGTTGCGCGACTTTCCCTTCCACATGACCATGCACACCCGGCTCGACCTCGTGCTGGCGGCCTGGCGGCGCCAGGCGGTGGCCAACGCGGGCCTGACCCTGGCCCTGTGCGCGGCCGTGGCCCTGCTGGTCTGGTCGGCCAGCCGCCAGCGCGGACAGCGGCTGGAGGCGGAGACCGCCCTGCGCCGCAGCGAGGCCCGCTACCGCACCCTGGCCGAAAATTACCCGGACGGGGCCATCATGCTGTTCGACGAGCGGATGCGCTGCCTGCTGGCCGACGGGCTGGGACTGGCCGGGCTGGTGGCCCCGCGCGAACGGCTGGAGGGGGCCATGCCCTCCGACGTGCTGCCGCCGCAGGCGGCCCTGCCCTTCGAGGAGCAGTTGCAGGCGGCCATCGACGGCGAAGAAACCACCTTCACCATGACCGTGGGCGAGCGCATCCACGAGGTGCGCCTGCGCCCCCTGCGCGAGGAGTGCGAAACCGGCATGCCCGCCCGGTGCATGGCCGTGTTGCAGGACGTCACCCAGCGCGAGGCAGCCCGGCACGCCCTGCGCGAAAGCGAGGCCCGGCTGCAGGAGGCGCAACAGATCGCCCGCATGGGCAGCTTCGAACTGCACCTGGACACCGGAACGTTCCTGTGGTCCGAGGGGCTGTACGAGATGCTCGGCCACGATCCCGCACTGCCGCCCCCGCCCCCGGCAGAGGTGTTCGCCATCCACGCGCCGGAGGAACTGGGCTGGTACCACGAACACGTGGCCATCGTCTCGGACGAGCCGGTAACCGAACTGCAGCGCGTCTTCCCCTACCGCACCGTCTCCGGCCGCCAGGGCTGGGGCCAATTCCGCTGCCGGGTGGTGCGCGGGCCTGATCGCCTGCCCCTGCACGCCCGGGGCACCTTCCTGGACATCACCAGCCTGCGCGAGGCGGAACTGGCCCTGCGCGACAGCGAGGCCCGGCTCAACGAGGCCCAGTTCATCGCGCGCATGGGCAGCTATTCGGTAAACCTGCGCGACGGCGAGGCCTTCTGGTCGCCCGGGCTGTTCCGGCTGCTGGACCTGGACCCGCAGGACGGCCCGCTGGTGCCGGGCGAGGCCTTCCGCCGCCACGCGCCGGAAACCGCCCCGTGGTTCGAGGCGTTTCTGGCCACCCCCGCCGACCGGCCGGAAACCACCATCCAGCGCTCGTTCCCCTACGTCACGGCCACGGGGCGGCGGGGCTTCGGGCGGTTGCAGCTCATGGCGCGCCACGGTGCGAACGGCCTGCCGCAGCACATCCGGGGCACCTTCCAGGACATCACCGCCCTGCACGAGGCCGAACAGGCCCTGCGCGCCAGCGAAACCCGCCTGCAGGAAGCGCAACGCATCGCGCGCATGGGCAGCTTCGACCTCGACCTGGTGCACGACAGGGCCGACTACTGGTCGCCCGGCCTGTACGCCCTGCTGGAACTGGACCCGACCCTGCCCCCGCCGCCGCCCTCGCGGGGCAGCGCGGTCCACTCGCCGGAGCGCGCCGCATGGTTCGATGAACTGCGCACCTCGCGCGACACCGCGCCGGAAACCATCCACTCCGAGACCGTGCCCTACGTAACGGCCACCGGCAGGCGGGGCGTGGCGCACATGCAGGCCGTGGTTCAGCGTGGGCCGGACGGCGCGGCCGTGCGCATGCGCGGCACCTTCCAGGACATCACCCGCCTGCACGAGGCCGAACAAGCCCTGCGCGACAGCGAGGCCCGGCTGCTGGAGGCGCAGCTCATCGCGGGCATCGGCAGCTTCGACTTCGACCTCGCCAACGACGTGGCCACCTACTGGTCGCCGGGGCTGTACGCCCTGCTCGAAGTGGAACCCGGCACGCCGCTGCCCCGCCCCCTGGAAGGCTGCCGCATCTACGCGCCGGACTACGCCGCGCAGTTTGAACGCATGATCACCGAACCCGCCGACGAGCCGGAATCCGTCTTCTGGGACAACATCCCCCTGCTTACGGCCAGGGGGCGGCGGATGATGGGCCTGATGAAGGCCGTGGTGCAGCGCGGGCCGGACGGCAGGCCGGTGCGGGCGCGCGGCGCCTTCCAGGACATCAGCCGCCTGCACGAGGCGGAACAGGCCCTGCAACGGGCCAAGGAAGAGGCCGAAGGCGCCAACGAACTCAAGAGCCAGTTCGTGGCCAACATCAGCCACGAGATGCGCACGCCGCTCTCCGGCATCCTCGGCATCGCGGACGTGGCGCTCTCGCGCCTGCACGACGCCACGCCCAACGCCCACGACGAGGAGCAGGCCCGCTACCTTTCCATGATCCGCAACGTGTCGGAGGGACTCTTGCACGTGATCAACGACCTGCTCGACTTCTCGCGCATGGAGGCCGGGCGGCTTGGGCTGGACCGGGTGGAATACGATCTGCGGTCCGCCGTGAACGACGCGCTGGCCCCGCTGGCCGTGCAGGCCGAACGCAAGGGCCTGTCGCTCACCGTGCACATCGACGCCGCGGTGCCCGCCCAGTTGCAGGGCGACCCGTTGCGGCTGCGCCAGATACTGGTGAACCTGGCGGGCAACGCCGTGAAGTTCACGGACGCGGGCTGGGTGCGCCTGCACGTGCGCCGCAACGAAGCCTGCCCCCGGCCGGGCGGCTGCCTGCGCTTCACGGTGGAGGACACGGGCCCCGGCATCGCGGCGGACAAGCTGCCCCTGCTGTTCGAAAGCTTTGCCCAGGCCGATGGCTCGCACACCCGGCGGCACAGCGGCAGCGGCCTTGGCCTCGCCATCTCGCGGCACATCGTGCGGTTGCAGGGCGGGGACATCGGGGTGGAAAGCACCCCCGGCAAGGGCAGCCGGTTCTGGTTCACCCTGCCCATGGACAAGGACGTGCCCCAGGGCGCGCCCGCCGCCACCGAACTGCACTTCCCGCACCCGGCGGATGGCGCGCCCTCCCCGGACGAGGCCCGCCCCCTGCGCGTGCTGCTGGCCGAAGACAACGACCTGAACCGCGAATTCCTTACCTTCTTCCTGAAGGAGCGCGGCTACGAAGTGCACCTGGCCATCGACGGACAGGAGGCCCTTGACCGCCTGCGCGAGGGCTGCCCGGTCCAAGCCGCAATGGGCGGCATGAGGGAGGACGCGTCAGGCGGCATGGTGCAGGCCGCAGTGGGCGGCATGGGGAAGGACGCGCCCGATGCCATGGCGGACGGCCCGGCGGGCCGCGCCCCCTTCGACGTGGTGCTGATGGACGTGCAGATGCCCGTGGTCAGCGGGCTGGAAGCCACCCGGCGTATCCGCGAGGCGGCGGCCCAGGGGGCCGCGTGGGCCGACGTGCCGGTCATCGCCCTTACCGCCCACGCCATGCAGGGCGACCGCGACCGCTTCCTGGCCGAAGGCATGGACGACTTCGTGGCCAAGCCGGTAAACCGCGACGCCCTGTTCGCGGCCATCGAAACCCAGGTGGCACGCTACCGCGAAAAGCGGGGCGGCCCGGGTAGAGGTTCGGGCACGATGTAGCCGTCAACGGACCGCGCGAACTTTCCGCCCTCTTCTCCCGCCATTTCCGCAGAACGCATGAAGGCCCGGCATATGCCGGGCCTTCATGCGTCCTACGCGAAATTTCAGAACAGTCCTTAAGGATTCGGCTTCCGCTGTCCGCTTGCCTTCTCTTTCCCTGCGAAGCGCCGTGCGCTGGCGTGAGCGTAATTTTTACTCCAGATCGAAAAGCATCAGGCCACAGCGGCATTGCCCGCACGGGCCTTACTCTCCAGACGGACAGCACACTCTACAGAGGGTGTCGGCATGAGTAGGATTTTTGCTCTCTGCCAAGGAAGAGCAGTTTTTTATGGAGGGAGTATACTTTGATGGTATTCGACCGGAATAAAAAACTGTTCTGACGCAGGCAAAGGGCAAAAAGGCACTCATGGCGGCACCCTCTAGCTGATCTCGCGCGTGGTCCTGAACTCCACCTTCGGATACCGCTCCATGGCCGATTCCAGCCGCCACGGGTTGGGCGCCAGATAGGCCAGCGCGCCCTCCGCATCCACGGCCAGCTCGCCGCGATGGTAGTCCTGAAAATCCGCGAAAATCTTCTTGTCGTCGCAGTGCACCCAGCGCGCGGTATGCGTGCCCACGCCCTCGTACACGGCGTCCACGCCATACTCATCGGCCAGCCGCGCCACGATGACGTCGAACTGCAGCACGCCCACCGCGCCCAGGATATAGTCGTTGTTCACCAGCGGGCGGAACAGCTGCACCGCGCCCTCTTCTGCCAGTTGCTCCAGCCCCTTCTGCAACTGCTTGGCCTTCAGCGGGTTCTTCAGACGCACCCGGCGAAAATGCTCCGGCGCGAAGTTGGGAATGCCCACGAACTTCAGCACTTCCTTCTCGGTGAAGGTGTCACCGATCTTGATGGTGCCGTGGTTGGGAATGCCAATGATGTCGCCGGGGAAGGCCTCTTCCACGCCGGTGCGGTCCTGCGCCATGAAGATGGTGGCGTTGGCCACGGTCACGTCCTTGCCGGTGCGGTGGTGCTTCAGGCGCATGCCCCGCGTGAACGTGCCGGAGCAGATGCGCAGAAAGGCCATGCGGTCGCGGTGGGCCTTGTCCATGTTGGCCTGTATCTTGAAGACCACGCCGGAAAAGGCCTCCTCGCCGGGTTCCACCACGCGGGTGGCGGCCGGGCGCGGCTGCGGGCCGGGCGCGAACTCCACGAACATGTCCAGCATCTCGCGCACGCCGAAGTTGTTGATGGCGCTGCCGAAGAACACCGGGGTCAGTTCGCCCTTCAGGTAGCGCGCCTCGTCGAAGGGGGTGCCCGCCTCTTCCAGCAGGGCCAGATCCATGCGCAGCTGCTCGGCCTGGTCGCCCAGATATTCGTCCAGTTGGGGATCGTCCACGCCGTGGATGACGATGCCCGACTGGATGCGCCCGCCGTGGGTGGCGGAAAAGAGGTGCAACTGCTTGTGCAGCAGGTCGTAGGTGCCCTTGAAGGTGGAGCCCATGCCGATGGGCCAGGTCATGGGGGCGCACTCGATCTGCAGGTGCTGCTCGATGTCGGCCATGACGTCCAGCGGGTGCAGCGCCTCGCGGTCCATCTTGTTGATGAAGGTCATGACCGGGGTGGCGCGCATGCGGCACACGTCCATCAGCTTGCGGGTCTGGGCTTCCACGCCCTTGGCCGCGTCGATGACCACGAGGGCCGAGTCCACGGCGGTGAGCACGCGGTAGGTGTCTTCCGAAAAGTCCTGGTGGCCGGGGGTGTCCAGCAGGTTCACCACCCGGTCGCGGTAGGGAAACTGCATCACCGAGGTGGTCACGGAAATGCCGCGCTCGCGCTCCATGGCCATCCAGTCCGAGGTGGCGTGGCGCGAAGCCTTGCGGGCCTTGACCGAACCGGCCATCTGGATGGCCCCGCCGAACAGCAGCAGCTTTTCGGTCAGGGTGGTCTTGCCCGCGTCGGGGTGGCTGATGATGGCGAAGGTGCGGCGGCGCGCGGCCTCGCGTTCCAGTCTGCTGCTCACGGCGATGGTCCTCGGATGGGTCTGGGGATGAGTCGGGGATATCTTGCGGCAATGTGCCGAAATGTACAACGCGGGTCCGGCCCGGTGGTCCGGCGGCCGGGGGCTGGACAGGCGTCCTGCCTGGCTGGCGGACGCAAGTGCGGCACGGGCATGGGCGGCGGGCTGCCGGTCGTGGGGCGGCGCGCCCCCACGAAAACAGGCGGCGGCGCGACAAAAAAGGGGGATGGGCCTTGCCCGCGCGAGAAGCGGAGTTATGCTACACCTGAAGAGAGCGGTCAACCGCCCCGCCCCGCAAGGCCACGCCCGCCACCCTCTCCTCGGCCCACGCCGGACGGCCCGTGAGGCGAACTGCGCGCGGGCACTACTGCTTATTTTACATTTTCGTCAGCCATTCCGGGGTGATGCGAAAATCCGCACAACATGCTTTCCCGGCTGGATGTTTTCGGTTATTCTCCGAAAGTTTCGCGACCGGAGCACCGACCCGACCGCTCCGCACCCCCAACCGCAGGCCGACCCGCAGGCTGCCCCCGACGAGATGACGGCATCCCCCACCTGTTACGGCATCATCCCCGCACGCTACGCCTCGTCCCGTTTTCCCGGCAAGCCGCTGGCCGACATCGCGGGCATGCCCATGTTCTGGCATGTGTACCACCGCGCGGCCCGCTGCCCGGAATTCGCCAGGGTGGTGCTGGCCACGGACGACGAACGCATCGCGGAGGCCGCGCGCACGCTCGACGTGCCCTTCGTCATGACCCGGCCCGACCACGAAAGCGGCACCGACCGGGTGTACGAGGCGGCCTGCCTGCTGGGCGGGAACGCGGCCTTGCCTGACGACGCGGTGGTGGTGAACATCCAGGGCGACGAACCCGCGCTGGACCCGCGCATGCTCAGCCAGCTGGTGGCCCCGTTCGCCGCCGGGCCGGGTTCCGCCCAGGTGCGCGTGACCACCCTGGCCATGGCCATCAGCGCGGCAGAGGCCGCCAGCCCCGACCGGGTGAAGGTGGTCACGGCGGCCAACGGCGACGCGCTGTACTTTTCGCGCTCGGCCATCCCCTTCGCACGGGACGGCGGCGCGCACACCGGAGAAAACGGCGAAGGCCCGGCCTATCTTGGCCATGTGGGGCTGTACGCCTTCCGGCTGGAGGCGCTGCGCGCCTTCACGCAGCTTCCGCCCTCGCGGCTCGAGCGGCGTGAAAGACTGGAGCAGCTGCGGCTGCTTGAAAACGGCATTCCCATCCGGGTCGTGCCCACCACCTACCGTACCCACGGGGTGGACCGGCCCGAAGACATCGGCATCATCATCAACCTGCTTGGGGAGAACGAAGGATGAGAGCTTTCCTGGCCCTGGAAGACGGCTTCGTGCTTGAGGGACGCTCGTTCACCGGTCGCGGTGAATCGGGCGGCGAGGTCATCTTCAACACCGGGATGACAGGCTACCAGGAGGTCCTGACGGACCCCTCGTACGCCGGGCAGATGGTCTGCATGACCTACCCTCTCATCGGCAACTACGGCGTGACGGCCGAGGACATGGAGTCCGGCAAGGTCCATGTGGAGGCCTTCATCGTCAAGGAATGCTGCAAGACGCCCTCCAACTGGCGCGCCAAGATGTCGCTGCCCGACTACCTGATGCAACACGGCGTCATGGGCATCGAGGGCATCGACACCCGCGCGCTTACCCGCCATCTGCGCATCAACGGCGCCATGCGCGGCATCATCTCCACCGAGACGGACGACCGCGAGGAACTGGTGCGGCGCGCCCGCGCCCTGCCCACCATGGAAGGCCAGAACCTGGTCACCAAGGTGGCCCCCGGCGCTCCCTACCGCTGGGACGGCACGCGCCCCCGGCCGGTAGAGCTGGCCGCCGACGGCGCGTATGCCTGGCCCGGCCCCGGCCCGCGCCTGGTGGTCTACGACTACGGCATCAAGTGGAACATCCTGCGCCTGCTCGTCGAGCAGGGCTTCGACCTGCTGGTGGTGCCCCCGTCGTTCACGGCGGTGCAGGTGGCGGCCAGCGGCGCGGAGGCGGTGTTCCTTTCCAACGGCCCCGGCGACCCGGCCACCCTTACCGATGAAGTGCGCGAAATCCGCATGATGACCGAGCGCATGCCCGTGGCGGGCATCTGCCTTGGCCACCAGCTGCTGGGCCACGCCCTTGGCGGCACCACCCACAAGCTGAAGTTCGGCCACCATGGGTGCAACCACCCGGTCAAGGACCTGGTGACCGGGCACATCGAAATTTCCTCGCAGAACCACGGCTTCTGCGTGGACATAGCAAGCCTGCCCGACGTAGAAATAACCCATGTGAACCTGAACGACGGCACGCTGGAAGGGTTCGCCCACAAGACCAGGCCCATCCTGGCCGTGCAGCACCACCCCGAGGCAAGCCCCGGCCCCACCGACAGCCGGTATTTCTTCGCCCGGTTCAGGAACATGGTGCGGGAGGCCGTGGGCCGCTAGGGGGCTGCCGCCACCAGAAACACGATCTGACGCAGGGGGCGCGGTACAGGCACGCCGCGCCCCTTCGCATACCAGCCTCCGTGCCTTCCACGCGACGCCATTCCGGGGGCGATGCATGTCCAACGATCTCACCAAGGCACGCCAACTGCTTACCCAGGTGCGCACCCTGCTGCGCCAGGGCAAGGTCATGCCCGCCGCGCAGTCCTTCCACGAAGCGCTGGTGCTGGTGCTGAAGAACCCGCTGATGAAGGCCGAGCGCGAGGAATTCGAGCGCATGCTGGCCGACGCCGCCGCCTACCTCGACAACGACCCGGAACTGCGCAAGGTCTTTCCGCTCAAGATCGACTACAAGCCCGGCTCCGAACGCCAGGTGCTGGACACCGTGCGCGAGTTGGTCAAGGCGGTGAACGAGGCCGCCGTGAACGAGGCGCAGGAGCACCTGAGGCTGCTGGCCGCCCGCAAGGCCGCCGAACTGGAACGCGGCCAGCAACTGCTGGACGACAAGGACTACGACGCGGCCAACGGCGTGTTCCGGCAACTGGTGGTGGAATTCAGCGACGACCCGGCGCTGAAGGGCGACATCGGCGAGCGGTTCCTGAAGGCCGGGCGGTACGAAGAAGCCTTCGACTACCTGTCCCAGGCCCTGGACCAGAGCCCGGAATCCGTCCACCTGTACAACCGCATCGGCATCGCCCTGCGCAAGCTGGGCAAGTTCGACGTGGCGGAAAAGTACTATTTCAAGGCCGCCCAGTATACCGGGCGCGACCCCAATCTGTTCTTCAACATCGGCCGCCTGTACGTGGACTGGGGCAAGTGGGACAAGGTGGCCAAGGCCGCCTCGGCCGCGCTGCAACTGAAGCCCGACTTCGACGAGGCGCGCAAGATGCTGGAATTCGCCACCCGCCAGATGGGCGGCAAGTAGCCGCACCGCTGGGGTGCCCCGCCGGTTTGACGCGCACCCCACGGCGACAGCGCATCAAAAGGCCCGCCGGGTTCCCGGCGGGCCTTTCTTCATTGTTCCCTGTCAGTCACGGGCGGGCCGCAGGCCACGCCCGCCAACGTCACCTGTCCGTGGGCAGTTCGCAGTCGGGCTGCGCGGTTGATCCGGGTCCGGCCATGGGCCGGAAGCACCGCTTGGTGCCGCCGCACACCGGGCAGCGCCAGTCATCGGGCAGGTCCTCGAAGCGGACCCCCGGCGCCACCTTGCCCTTCCGGTCGCCCCGGTCGGGGTCGTAGACATAGCCGCAGTTGACGGTCTGGCAGCGCCACATGTCTTTCGGATCGGCCATTGCGCCTCCTTCCCCCCGGAGTTCGGCCCGTACTGACTCCGGCGCGCCTGGCACGCCGGTCACACTGGTTCGCGGCCGCCCGCGCCCACCGCGCGACGATTTACCAGTTGATGCCCAGCAGCTCGAAATGCGCCTGCGGGTGGGCGCAGGCGGGACACAGGTGCGGGGCCTCGTTGCCTTCGTGCAGGTACCCGCAGTTGCGGCAGCGCCACACCACGGACGATTCGCGCACGAACACGCGGCCTTCCTTGACGTTCTTGGCAAAGCCCAGGAAGCGGCGTTCGTGGAATTCCTCGGCCACGGCGATGCTCATGAACACCTTGGCGATCTCGTCAAAGCCTTCCTCGCGGGCAATGCGCGCGAACGAGGGGTACATCTCGGTGTACTCGTGATTTTCGCCCGCCGCCGAACTGATGAGGTTGGCGTGGGTGTCGCCGATGACCCCGGCCGGGAAGGCCCCGACGATCTCCACCTCGCCGCCTTCCAGAAACTTGAACAGGCGCTTAGCGTGTTCCTTTTCCTGGCTGGCGGTTTCGGCGAAGATGTCCGCGATCTGGACGAAGCCGTCCTTCTTGGCGCGGGCGCCGAAATAGTCGTAGCGGTTGCGGGCCTGCGATTCACCGGCGAAGGCGGTGAGGATGTTGCGTTCGGTCTTGGTGCCTTTCAGGGCCTTCATGACTGCTCCTTGTGTTGTCGTTTCGTTCCGGGTGGAAAGGGGAGGTAGCCAGAGACGCCCGGCCTCGCGGTCGGCGCGCCGTGAAATATGAAGCGCCGCGCCCGTGGGCGTGCGCCTGAACACTGGGATTCTGTCGCGGGATTCGGGCGTCGCACCGGCAGGGCCCTGCCTGGCCGGGGGCAGCCCGGCCAAGTCAGCATGCCTGGCGCGCAAGCACCACCTGTGCGCGCGGTTCGTGCGCTCAATCCGTAGGAAGGCCACCACGCATCGTTCTGCCGCGCAACGGCCTCACCATGCGTGACGTACCGTTACTGCCCGCCCGGCGCAAGGGCGTCCATGCAGTTCTGGCCTCGGCGATGCCGAAGGCTCAGTTGCGCGAGGCGCACTGTTCGCACACCCCTTCGAACTCGATGCGCCCGGAAAGGATCAGAAAGCCGGGGGCGCGCGCCGCTGAAATGTCCGGAACGCGCACGGGCTCCACCACGTCGCCCACCCGGCCGCACTGGGTGCAGCGCACGTGCTGGTGGGGGGTGACGTTGCCGTCGAAGCGCTTCTGCGACCCGGCCGATTCCAGCTTCAGGATGTCGCCCGATTCGGCCAGCAGATCCAGATTGCGGTACACGGTGCCAAGGCTGATGCGCGGCAGGCGCTGCCGGACCATGCCGTAGATCTCGTCCGCCGTGGGGTGGGTATGCACGCGGCGCAGTTCTTCAAGGATGACCATCCGCTGTTTGGTCATCCGGGTCTGTGGAGACTGCTGGGGCATGTGGAACCTCACATAGTTTATTGGTAATGGTTACTGTTTGGATGCCCCCATGTCAAGACCCTGCCGAAAAAAGCCGTGAAATGCGTGCGCACGGCATGACGAAGGCCGCCGGGGGTACCCCCGGCGGCCTTGGAATTTCCGCGAGCGCGGCGCGCGCTATCCGTCGACGAGCGAAGGCTTCAGTTCGCCCATGGCGGCCCACAGCTTGGACAGCGCGTCCAGGTATTCGGCCTTGGCCCCGGTCAGGGTGGCCTCGGCGGCGGTCAGCTTGGCCTGGGCGTCCAGCACGTCGGTGTTGGTGCCCACCTGGGCCTGGTAGCGGGCCACGGCCACGCGGTAGGCCTCTTCGGCCTGGACCAGCCCCTTGGTGGCCACCACGATGCGTTTGGAGGAGTCGGTCAGGGTCAGCAGGCGCGACTGCACCTCGTAGGCCACCTCGTGGCGCAGGTTGGCCTCTTCGGCGCGTACCTGCGTTTCCACCTGGCGAGCCTGCTGGCCGGAATACCACGTTTTGCCCCACTCGAAGACGCTCCACTCCGCCTTCAGCCCGGTGGACCACTGGCTGAACCCGGTGGGGCTCAGGGTGCTGCCCGACGCCTCCGGCCGGTCGCCCTCCGTGGCCCAGTTGAAATTGGCCGAAACCTGGGGGTACAGCCCGCTGTCGGCGATGCGCACGTCCTTGCCCGCGATATCCACGGCCTTGCCGGCAATGCGCACGTCGGGCCGGTTGCGGTAGGCGCGCTCCAGGCACTGCTCCAGGGTCATGTCGAAGCCCACGGGCACCAGGCTGCCCACGTAGGTCGCATTGCTGGCCACGGGCAGGGTGAGCAGGGTGTTCAGCCGGGCATGCTGGGTGGCGTGGTTGCTTTCGGCGGTGATCAGCAGTGATTCGGCGTTGGAAACGTCCACCTCGGACTGCAGCACGTCCAGGCGCGGGCGCAGCCCCACGTCGTAGAAGGCGCGGGTGACCTTGGCCTGTTCAAGCAGGCGGTTCAGGGCGTCGCGCGCGCTGCGCACGTTCTCGCCCGACTTCAGGTAGGCCAGGAAGGCTTCCTGCACCTGCACGGCAAGGTCCAGGCGCGACTTGTCCAGGGTCAGGGCCTGGCGCTCGGTTTCCAGCGCGGCCTTCTGGTAAGTGGACAGCAGCCGCAGCCCGGTGAACAGCGGCTGGCTCACGCCCACGGTCCAGGTATAGGTGTCGTCGTCCAGCTCGCGCGACATGGACGTGGGCTTTTCGTTCAGGCGGTCGTACCCGTAGGTGGTGGACACGGCCGGGCCAAAGGCACCGCGCGCCGACTTGCGGCCCTCTTCGGCCGCATCGCGCCCGGCGCGGGCGGCCACCACGCCCTGGTTGTCGCGCAGGGCCGATTCCACGGCGCGGCGCATGTCGTACTCGCCGCCCCTGGTCGTGGCGGGCTGCTCACCGGCCGATGGCGAAGCGGGGCTGCCGACGGCCTCCGTCGGCATGGCGGACGCAGTGTCGGCGGCCAGGCCACGCGAAATCATGCCCGGCGCGATCAGGCCGGACACGGACAGGGCCGCGCCCAGCGCCAAGGACAGAAGGACCGCGCGGCCAGGGCGGCGCATGCGGCATGGCGTCATCGACGGGCCAGTGACGTGGGTGCGATGCATGGATACTCCTTGCGGAGGCTTCGTGGAGTGGGGAGTGTGTCCGGCGTGCGCCGGGAAGGCGCCTGAACGTGACGGGAACGGGGCGGGGCCGCTGCGATTATGCCGGAGCGGATACGCGGCGGAGTGTAGCCGGGCCGGGGCGCACTTGCAACAATGTGCATGCGTGCTCCGCGCGCGGGACGCGCCTTGCACATCCGCCCCGTACCCCCGCACGCCAGGGGGCGAACCCTGCCGCGCCCCCGCCGTGCCCCACCGCGCACGGTGCGCTTGCGCACGTCCGGAACGGCGGCGGCGCTGGCCGCCGGGGCTCCGCTGCGCGCCGCTCCGCAGCCGCTGGCCGAAAAGTGCGCCCCTTTTCGCGACCGGGGCCCGGAATCCCATTGCATCCTTGGCCCGAGACGACTAAATGGAGGGCGGGGTGCCGGACGCGCCCACGGTGCCGCAAGCCGCAATGCCCGCAGCACCGCGCAGCACGCCCCCACCCTACCGGCCACGCACGGCGCAACGACGCCCTGCCGCCAGCCACCCGCACGGTACAACTCAACTCACGGTGGAGACACCCAACGTCATGGATATTCTTTCGATTCTTGCCCAGGCCACCCTGGTGGCAAAGTTCGTGCTCGTCCTTCTGGTGCTCATGTCCATCGGCAGCTGGACGCTGATGTTCCAGAAATGGTTTGCCCTGAAAGCCGCGCAGCGCAAGGCCGCCGACGGCCTGGACCGCTTCCAGAAGGCCCGCGACCTGCGCGAGGCCGTGCAGTCGCTGGGCGGCGACGCCGCCTCGCCCCTGTACCACGTGGCCCAGCAGGGCGTGGCCGAATTCAACCGCCTGAAAGAGGCGGGCAGCTCGGGCGACGTGGTGGCCGACAACGTGCGCCGTTCGCTGCGCCAGGGCGTGGGCAACGAGATGACCCGCCTTTCCGGCTCGCTGTCGTTCCTGGCCACCGCGGCCAACACTGCCCCGTTCATCGGCCTGTTCGGCACGGTGTGGGGCATCATGTATTCGTTCCACGCCATCGGCCAGATGAAGAGCGCCTCGCTGGCCACCGTGGCCCCCGGCATCTCCGAGGCGCTCATCGCCACGGCCATCGGCCTGTTCGTGGCCATCCCGGCCACCGTGGGCTACAACATCTTTCTGGGCATGATCAGCGGCATCGAAGTGCAGCTGGTCAACTTCGCGGGCGCGTTCCTGAACCGCGTGCAGCGCGAGATCAACGCCCACCGCGGGGCGGCCCAGCCCGCCAGCCGCGCCGATCGGGGCTAGCCCATGGGCGCTTCCGTCGGCAACAAGGGCGGCTTCGTCGCCGAGATCAACGTCACGCCCTTCGTGGACGTGATGCTGGTGCTGCTCATCATCTTCATGGTCACGGCCCCCATGATGACCGAAGGCCTCGAAGTTGACCTGCCCCAGACGCGCACCGTGCAGGTGCTGCCCGCGGACAGCGACCACCTGCTGCTCACCGTGCGCAAGGACGGGGTGATGTACCTCGACGAGTACAAGGTGACCATCGAGGAACTGGAAGGCTACCTGCAACGGCTGGTCAAGGAGAAGAACAAGCTGCTCTTCCTCCAGGCCGACAAGGCCGTGCCCTACGGCGTGGTGGTGGACGTGATGGGGCACATCAAGGCGGCGGGCATCGAAAAGCTCGGCGTCGTGGCGGAACGCGAGGACCCGAAGAAGAAATGAGCCCGTCATCACGAAGGGACGGCACGGTCCGGTTCCACATCCCTCGCGGCAAGGCCGCGCGGTAGGCCGGGGTCGACATGCGCTACACAAGCTTTCTGCTGTCGCTCTCGCTGCACTGCGCCATCGTGCTGCTGGTCTTTTTCTGGCCCTCGTCGCCGCCGGTGCGTCTGGACATGCCCGTGGTGCAGGTGGACCTGGTGAGCCTGGGCGCGCCCGGCGGCCCCAAGGCCCCGCCCGCGCCCGCCCCAGGCCCCGCGCAGCCGCAGGCCGCCCCGGCCCCCGCGCCCACGGCGGCCTCGCCCAAGGCCGCGCCCGTGGCCACGCCCGAGGTGCAGGAAAAACCCGCGCCCAAGGCCGAACCCAAGCCGGAGCCCAAACCCGAGCCGAAACCGGAACCCAAGCCGGAACCGAAGCCCGAGCCCAAGCCCAAGCCTGAACCGGACGCCAAGGCCATCAGCGAAAAGAAGGACGAAAAGCCGGCCAAGCCGGAACCGCCCAAGGACGTTTCCAAGAACGCCACGGCGGCCGCCCCGGCCAAGCCCGCCGCGCCCGCAAAAGACGAGAAGCCCGCGCCCAACCCCAAGGACGTGCTGAAGCAGGCCCTGGCCGACGTGCAGACCAAGGCCGGCGGCGCGCCCGAACAGGGCAAGGCCAAGGCGGGCGTCACATCCGGCGCGGCAGGGGCCAAGGACGTAGCCAACGCCCTGTCCGCCCTGCAGGCCACCGTCAAGGGCGGTGGCGGCGGAGGCGCGGCTGGCGGCGGGGACGGCAGCGGGGGCGAAGGCTCCGGCGGCGTCGGCATCGCTGGCGTGTACACCATGCAGGTCATGCAGATCGTGCGCAGCAACTGGGAATTCCCCGCCCTGGCCAACCGCGAGAACCTTCAGGTGCGGGTGCGGGTAAAGATAGCCCCCAACGGGCAGATACAGGATTTCAACGTGGAGCAGTCCTCGGGCCGGGCCGACTTCGATTCGTCGACCCTGAAGGCGCTGGGCAAGACCGGCATGCTGCCGCCGCCGCCCAGCCCGGAATTCCAGGACCTTCTGCTCAACTTCAACCTTCAGGAAATGATCGGAAAAAGATGAGACAGCATCGTGCCATCCACCGCCTTCTGGCGGCAGTGTGCCTCATCGTGTGCTGCGCGCTGGCGGCCCCGGCCCTTGCGGCGGGCCCCGTGCAGATCGACATCTACGGCCCCGGCCAGGGCAGCCTGAACCTTGCCCTGGCCGACCCGCTGGGCCCCACGCCCGGCACGCCCGTGACCGGGCAGGGCGCGAAACTCAACGAAATCATCCGCGAGAACCTGAGCTTTCTGCCGTTCCTGCGCCTGACCGACCCCAAGGCCATCCTGGGCGGTTCGGTGCTGCAGAGCTACAAGGCCCCGGACATCGACTTCAAGCGCTTCCAGATCGCGGGCACCGACCTCGTGGTCACGGCGGGCTGGCCCCAGGGCGACGCCCCCGGCAAGCCCTTCGTGGAACTGCGCGTGTACGAGGCGTATTCGGGCAAGCTCGTGTTCGGCAAGGGCTACTACGACATCCAGGAAGCGCAGCTGGCCGACGTGGCCGACCGCTTCTGCTCCGACCTCATGAAGGCCCTGACCGGCCGGGGCGAGTTCTTCAAGTCCACCCTGGCCTTCGTGAAGGCCGGCGGCAAGAACAAGAAGGACGTGTGGCTCAGCAAGCCCACCGGCCGCGACCTGCGCCAGATCACCAACCTGCCGGGCGAGGCCCTGTCCCCGTCGTGGTCGCCCGATTCGCGGTTCATCGTGTTCAGCCACATGGACGACCGCACCCACGCCCTGGGGGTGTGGGACCGCCTGACCCGCCAGACCCAGCGCATCAAGTTTCCGGGCAACACGGTCATCGGGCCCACCTTCATGCCCGACAACAAGGTGGCGGTCAGCCTTTCCACCGGCAAGAACCCCGGCATCTTCCTGCTGAACCACGTGTTCCAGAAGGAACGCCCGCTGGAGGACAGCGCCTCCATCGACGTTTCGCCCTCGTTCGACGCCACCGGCACCAAGATGGCCTTCTGCTCCAGCCGCCTGGGCGGCCCGCAGATATTCCTGAAGGATCTGACCACCGGGCAGGTGACGCGCATCAGCCGTTCCGGCAACTACAACACCGCCCCGTCCATCAGCCCCGACGGCACGCTGATCGCCTTTGCCCGTATGACCGACTACGGGCACCGCATCTTCGTGTACGACATGGTCACCCAGTCCGAACGCCAGGTCACCTTCGGGCCCGGCACCGACGAAACCCCGTCCTTCGCGCCCGACAGCTACTTTCTGGCGTTCACCTCCACCCGCAGCGGCGCGAAGCAGATCTACCTGATCACCCGGCACGGCGGCGACGCCAAGCGGGTGCCCACGGGTTCGGGCGACGCCTCGTTTCCGGATTGGGGCATGATTCCGGACTAGAAAACATGCGAAAGGATGGCGCGTCATTGCATCCTGTTTCCGCTTTCCAGCCTTCCGGCCTGCCGCCGGGCCTGGTGTTTCACGAATTAGAGACGCCTGATACCGGCGGGAAACATTCGTGAAGGGGCTTTCCCCCGCCGAATCGGCCAAATCGGAAAAAAATCGTGCAGGAAAGTGGAGATACCGCAATCGCCCATCTTGACAAAAAACGGCGTAGAGATACCATTACTGCTGTCCCACTCCGGGGGTGTAGGGTTGCGGCCGAAGCCGACGGAAAGGGATAAAGGAAAGGAACCGTTCTCTGCATAATTCTATTGGAGCGAAGAGCTGTCTAGGAGGAATCAAATGAACACCGCAAAGCGCTTTGGGCTTGTCCTGACTCTGGCCCTGGTTCTCGCCACCGGCTTCGGCTGCGCCAAGAAGCAGGTCGCCGCCACCCCTGAGGGCACCAGCGCCCCCATGGCCACCGAGGACGACGCCGCCCGTCGTGCCCAGCTGGAAGCCCTTGCCCGGGCCCAGCAGATCATCACCGATGCCAAGGTCTACTTCGACTTCGACAAGTTCGACCTGAAGGCCGAATCCAAGGAAGTCCTGAAGCAGAAGGCCGACGTGCTGAAGAAGTTCCCCTCGATCCGCGTGCTGGTGGAAGGCCACTGCGACGAACGTGGGACCCAGGAATACAACCTGGCCCTCGGCGAACGCCGCGCTCGCGCCGCCTACGAGTACCTGGTGATGTCCGGCGTCAACGCCGGCCAGCTGGAAATGATCAGCTACGGCGAAGAACGTCCCGCCGTGGAAGGTCACACCGAAGCTGCCTGGTCGAAGAACCGCCGCGGCGAGTTCAAGATCATCAAGTAGTTTCCGGTACAGCCTGTTTTCAAGGCCGCTCCCGTTCGCGGGGGCGGCCTTGCTGTTTTGCGCGCCGACGGTCGGCTGGCAGGGACGGCATGGAACGAGGCCTTCCAGTGCGAAACCGCACAGGATACGGCCTGGATGCGTGCCGCGCGCCGGATGCATGAAGGGAGATGAAAAAAAATCCGGGGCGGGACGGGAAGGTGGCGAGGTCGGACGAAAGCGGAGGCGGAGAGAGCGGGCCGGGACGCCCCACGTTCACGCGGGCGACACGGCCGCGACCGCAGCCGCGCACTCGGCGCGCAGACGGCGCAAACGGTGTTCCGCCACGGTCAGGGCGGAGAGCACGCGGACACGGTCCAGCATATCCACGGCGGGCAGCAGGAGCAGGGCCTTCAGCCGCTCCACGAAAAGTTCCAGTTCCCGGCGTTGCCGCTCTGCCCCGGAGATAAAAGACGCCACGGATGTCGCGGCCCCACCGGCGCCACTTGGCCGCGCGGCCGACAGCGCCTCGCCGGGAAAGCCCGGCAGGCAGTTGCGTTGCATGGCTTCGCGCAGGCGCAGGGGATGGTGGGAAGGCTGGCGCTCCGTGCCCTCGGGAACGCCGGGCGGCGGGGGCAGCAGCGCGGAGTGCGCGTGCAGGGCCGCCGCGATGCCCGCCCGGTGGCCGAACACCTGCGCGGCCAGCACCATGGCCCCGCCGATGCGATTGGCCCCGTGCATGCCGGTGGCGCATTCGCCGCACGCGAACAGCCCCGGAACGGTGGTCCGCCCGTCCCCGTCGATGAGCGCGCCGCCGTTGCCCGCATGGGCCATGAGCGACAGCAGGCGCGGCTCCCGCTCGCCCCGGTAGCGCACCGGCACCACCCCGGCCGGGGTCATCAACGACAGCAGGTAGGCGTCCAGCGCGGCGTCCGGCAGGCCCCATCCCCACGGCGCGTGCGTGGCGCGAGCGGCCACGTGCTCGCGCAGTGCGCGCGGCAGCGGGGCGGGCACGCCGTCCAGCCCGGCCACTTCCAGTTCATGCGCCCGTTCCGGCAAGAAGGCGAAGGGCTGCGCCCCCTCATACCACAGGAACTGCAGGAACGAGGCATTGCCCGTGCGCGCCCCGCAAGAACGCGCAAGGCCCAGCCCCGCGCCGGTCTGCCCGGCATCCGTCTGGCCCGCGCCGGTTCGTGCAAGGGCGGAAACGTCACCGGCGAACAGCGCGGCGGGGCCGCCAACGGCCAGCACCACGGACCGGGCGCGCACCGGCACCACCCCGCCGAAGGCGTCGAGGCACAGCGCGCTGCCGGGGGGGCCGCCCTCCACGCCCAGCGCCGCCAGGGTGAACCCCGGCAGCACCTCCACCCCGGCGGCCAGGGCCACGCGCATCAGGGCCGCGTGGGCGGCCACGCAATCGGGAATCACGGCGGCCACGGCCATTTCGGGCAGAAAGCAGGCGACGCGGCGCAACCGCTCGCCCCTCCGCCCGGTGGCCAGGGGCACGCCCCATTCGGACAATTCGCGCAGGCGCGCCTCGCCCTGCTCCAACAGCAGGCGCACCAGGGCCGGATCCGCCGTGCCGGGGTGGGCGATGGTCAGGGCGCGCTCGAAAATGGCGTCGCGTTCCTCGTCGCTGTCCGGGGCCAGCACGCCCAGCGAGCCTGCATGCCCCGCGAACGACGAGCCGCCCGGTCCCTCGTGCGGGGCCACCACGATGACGCGTAGTCCCCGCCCCGAAACGGCGGCGGCGATGGCGGCGCGCAACCCGGCGAACCCGGCCCCTGCCACAAGGACATCCGCTTCCAGCGACATGCGGCTCTCTCTTGGTGCGCAGCCCGCTGCGCAGTTCGTTGCGTGCCCCGCACCGCACCTGGCGCGCGGGGGCGGCCACGGCCGACGGACGAAAAATCACGCCCCTGGCCGGGTATGCTTTGAAGGTCATTGTTACTGTGCGTGGAACCGCGCCGGAAATCAAGCGTGCCCACCCCACGCAATGCGCCCCCGAAGCCGAGGCTTCGGGGGCGCTGCCGATGCATGCTTGGATGTTTCCCGCCCGTCGTCCGGCTACGTTGCGCCGCAGACAACGGACGAAAAGGCCGTTCGAGGCCCTATTTCATGGCTTCGGGAAACAATTCCGCCGCCATCTCGCGCAGCTTGAACTTCTGGATCTTGCCGCTGGCGGTCATGGGATAGGCGTCGATGAAGCTGATGTAACGCGGCACCTTGTGCCAGGCTATGCGTCCCCGGCAGTAGTCGCGCACGTCTTCGGGGGCCAGTTCCACGCCCGGCTTGGGAAT
Source organism: Desulfovibrio sp. A2 (assembly GCF_000226255.1). Taxonomy (GTDB): domain Bacteria; phylum Desulfobacterota; class Desulfovibrionia; order Desulfovibrionales; family Desulfovibrionaceae; genus Cupidesulfovibrio. The sequence continues at coordinate 14,150 of NZ_AGFG01000056.1, read as the reverse complement.
GATGAACGCGCCCACTTCCTCGCCGTACTTGCGGCTGGCCACGCCCACCACCTGCACGTCCTGCACGCCGTCCATGCCGTAGAGGAACTCTTCGATCTCGCGGGGGTAGATGTTCTCGCCGCCCCGGATGATCATGTCCTTGATGCGGCCGGTGATGACCACGTAGCCTTCCTCGTCCATGACGCCAAGGTCGCCGGAATGCAGCCAACCATCGGCATCGATGGCGGCGGCCGTGGCTTCGGGCATGTTGTAGTAGCCCTTCATCACGTTGTAGCCCCGGCAGACCACCTCGCCCTGGGTGCCGCGAGGCACTTCCTGGTTGGTTTCCGGGTCCACGATGCGCACCTCGATGCACGGCATGGCCCGGCCCACGGTCTGCACGCGGCGCTCGAAGGGGTCGGTGACCAGGCTCTGGGTCATCACCGGCGAACCTTCGGTAAGGCCGTAGCAGATGGTGATCTCGCGCATGTACATCTTCTCGACCACCCGGCGCATCAAAGGTTCCGGGCAGACCGAACCGGCCATGATGCCGGTGCGCAGCGAGCTGAAGTCGAACCGCTCGAACAGCTTGTGCTCCAGCACGGCCAGGAACATGGTGGGCACCCCGTACAGGGCGGTGCACTTTTCCTGGTCCACGGAGGCCATGACGTGCATGGGGCTGAAGCTTTCCAGGATCACCAGCGCGGCCCCGTGGTTGATGGCGGCCAGCACCCCCAGCACGCAGCCGAAGCAGTGGAACAGCGGCACCGGCAGGCACACCCGGTCCTTCTCGGTGAAGTGCTGGTTCTTGCCGATCCAGTACCCGTTGTTGCCGATGTTCACGTGGGTGAGCATGACCCCCTTGGGAAACCCGGTGGTGCCCGAGGTGTACTGCATGTTCACCACGTCGTGCGGGGAAAGCGCGCGCTGGCGCTCGGCGTATTCCTCGTCCGAGACCATGGCCGACATGCTCATGATCTCGGGCACGGAATACATGCCCCGGTGCTTTTCCGCGCCCAGGAACATCACCCGCTTGAGATGCGGCAGCGTGGGGCAGCGCAACTGCCCGCGCGGCTGCGTCTTCAGCTCGGGGATCATGTTGTAGATGGTCTGCACGTAGTCGTGGTCGCGGAACCCGTCGATGATGAACAGGTTCTCGCACTCCGACTGGGTGAGCAGGTAGCGTATCTCGTGCTCGCGGTAGTTGGTGTTCACCGTGAGCAGGATGGCCCCCATCTTGGCCGTGGCGAACTGCAGCGCCACCCAGTAGGGCACGTTGGTGGCCCACACGGCCACCTTTTCGCCATGCTGCACGCCAAGGGCCATCAGCCCCTTGGCCAGGTCGTCCACCACCTCCGCGAACTGGCGGTAGGTCTGCCTGTAGTCGCGGTCCACGTAGATGACCGCGTCGTTGTCCGGATACTTGGCGACGGTCTCGTCCAGAATCTGGCCGAGGGTGCGTTCGCGCACTGTGAATTCGTCCATGCCCCTTCCACTCCTAGGGATAGTAGATGACGGCGTAGATCTCGGCCGGGGTCTCCCCTTCGGCGCCCACGTAGTGGGGCACGATGGAGTTGTAGTAGATGGAGTCGCCCGGTCCGAGCACGTGCTCTTCCTTGCCGTACACGACGCGGATGGTGCCCTTGTTCACCAGGATGAATTCCTCGCCCTGGTGCGAGGACAGCTTGCGGTCCTCCACGGGCTCCGGACAGATCTCGATGAAGAACGGCTCCATGTTCCGGTCGCTCTTGCCCTTGCCCAGCGAGTGGAAGCGGAAGGCCGCGCACTTGTTGCGCGCCTTCTGCATGGTCAGGTCCGCCTCACGGTCGCCCTGGCGGCTCACGATGGGGTCGCGGCTCACCGCGTCGTCCATGAAGGTGCCAAGGCGTACGTTCAGGGCGCGGGCCAGCTTCTGTAGCGGCCCGATGGACGGATACAGGTTGTCGTCCTCGAGGGCGGCGATGAATTCCGTCTTCAGACCGGCCGCATCCGCGAGTTCCTCGCGGGTCAGGCTGCGGTCTTCCCTGTACTTGCGCACGCGCGCGCCAAGCTTGTCAGCGCCCATGGCTCCTCCTTGCAGCGATTGATTTTGCAACGCGTCCCCTGGCGGCCCATGGCGATATCCGGCGGCGAAACACGGCCTCGCCCGCGCCCTCGGGACGGGCGGCGCTGCCTGCGCCGCCGTTCCTGCGACTGAATGTGGCGGGAATCGTTCTACCTATCCGACCGGCGCACGCTGTACAAGGGAAATGCCCCGGACTGCGCGCGCGAACAGCACCCGCCCGAACCAAACGGACCCCGGGGACCACGCGGACCACGCGCCCCCGCTCCCACCGTGTGGGGGAGCCCGGCCGCGCCGCCCCCCGGAACGGCCAGGGTCACGTGACGCAAAGTGACCGCGGCGCGCGGAAACGGCGCGACCGTTGCGGCACATTATAAGAGCGCCGCCCCCATGACAACCGCGTTATGGAGGCACGCACCGTAACGGGTGCGGGCGCGGCAGTGCGCGGCCGACATGGCGCGCGTCGCCACGCGTCGCCCGCGTCACCCGGGTCACCGGACGGAGCCGGTACGGCAAGGGCGGCAGGCCCGTTGTTCGCGGTCGTTGCGGTCCTTGCGGGCCTGGCGGTCCATACCGCCGCACGTCTTTTCACCCACCGGGTCTTCCGCTATGGTCGCCGCATGCCAGACGTTCTCACGCGCCGCAAGTTCACCGTTTCCGGGCAGGTCCAGGGGGTGGGGTTTCGCCCCTTCGTCTACCGCATCGCCGCCGACCATGCGCTGACCGGCACGGTCAGCAACACCGCCGCCGGGGTGTTCATAGAGGTGCAGGGGCCGCCGGAATCGGTCGCCGCCTTCGGGCACGACCTGGCCCACAAGCTGCCCCCGCTGGCGCGGGTGGTCTCGTGCACGCACGAGGACATCCCCGTGGTGCGGGACGAGGACGGATTCCGCATCATTGCGAGCGGGGCCGGCAGCGACGGCGGGGCCGGGCACGAGGTGCTCATCAGCGCCGACGTGGCCACCTGCGACGACTGCCTGGCCGACATGAACGACCCGGCCAACCGCCGCCACCTGTACCCCTTCACCAACTGCACCAACTGCGGGCCGCGCTACACCATCACCCGGTTCATCCCCTATGACCGCGACAAGACCTCCATGGCCTGCTTTCCGCTGTGCCCGGAATGCGCGGCGGAGTACGAAAACCCGCTGGACCGGCGCTTTCACGCCCAGCCCAACGCCTGCCCGGTGTGCGGGCCGCGCGTGTGGTACGTGGACGGCGCGCCGCTGGGCCCCACGCCCGAAACGCACCCCCATGCGGCGCGGGACGCGGGCCGCCCCACGGGCACCCCGGCCATCCAGGCCCTGGCCCGCGCCCTGGCCGACGGACGCATCGCCGCCGTGAAGGGGCTGGGCGGGTTTCACCTGGCCTGCGACGCGTCCAGCGACGCCGCCGTGGGCGAACTGCGCCGCCGCAAGCACCGGCCGCACAAGCCGCTGGCCATCATGGTGCCGGACCTGGCGACGGCCCGGCGCATCGTGCACGTTTCCCCGGAAGAAGAAGCCCTGCTGGCCGGGCGCGAACGGCCCATCGTGCTGTGCCGCGCGCTGCCCGGTATGGCAGGCGGGCTGGCTGGCGGATTGGCGGTAGGCCTGGTGGACGGATTGGCCGGAACGGCCGGTCGTGTGAAATCCGACGGTGTTGCAGAAGCGGGCGAGGCCCCGCCGCCCATCTCCCCGCTTGTCTCGCCCGACACCCCCTTCGTGGGGGTGATGCTGCCCTACACGCCCTTGCACCACGTGCTGCTGCGCCTGTACGGCGCGCTGCTGCCCGAAGGACGTGCGGCCGCGCTGGTGATGACCTCCGGCAACGCGGGCGGCGAGCCCATCTGCCTCGGCAACCGCGAGGCCCTGCGCCGCCTGCCCTCCATCGCCGACGTGTTCCTGCTGCACGACCGGGACATCCTGATCCGCACCGACGACTCGGTGACGCGGGTGAACCCGGCCACCGGCCAACCGCAGTTCCTGCGCCGCGCGCGCGGCTTCACCCCCCGGCCGGTGTTCCTGGAGGGCGACGGCCCGTGCGTGCTGGCCATGGGGCCGGAGCTCAAGAACACCCTGTGCGTCACGCGGGGCGACAAGGCCTTCGTCAGCCAGCACATCGGCGACATGCACAACCTCGAAACCCTGGGCTTTCACCGCGAAATCGCGGCGCACCTGCCGCGCATCCTGCAGGTGACCCCGCAGGCCGTGGCGCGCGACCTGCACCCCGACTACATGACCACGGCAGAGGCCGAGCAGAGCGGCCTGTCCGTGCTGGCCCTGCAACACCATTTCGCGCACATCCACGCCGTGTTGGCCGAAAACCGGCACGACGGCCCGGCTCTGGGCCTTGCCCTGGACGGCACGGGCCACGGCGAGGACGGCACGGTGTGGGGGGGCGAACTGCTGTACGTGGACAACGTGGAGCTGGACCATCAGCGGCTGGGTCGGCTGGCCCGCATTCCCCTGCCGGGGGGCGACGCCGCCATCCGCGAACCGTGGCGCATCGCCCAGGGCCTGCTGTGGCTGCTGGGGCTGCGCGAGTCCGGCAGCGACGGCGGCCGCCCGTGGCCGTGGCTGCACCGCCACGCCCAGGCCGCCGCATTCCTGCCGCGCGTGCTGGAACGGGGGGTGAACACCCCGCTCACCTCCAGTTGCGGGCGGCTGTTCGACGCCGTGGCCGCCCTGCTGGGCCTGTGCGACGCCATCACCTACGAAGGGCAGGCGGCCGTCCGGCTGGAACACGCGCAAGACGCACCGAACCGGAATGCGTCAATCCCGCATGGCGGCAGCCACGACGCCTTCCTCACCCACGCCTACCCCTGCCCCCTGCGCGGCGCACGTGACGGCAGCGACACGCTGGTGCTCGACACGCATGTGCTGTTCCGGGCCGTGCACGACGACTGGGCGCGCGGCACCCCGCCCGGCGAGGTGGCCCGCCGCTTCCACGCCGGGCTGGTGACAGGCCTTGCCGACATGGCTGCCGCCGTGGCCGGGGTGATGGACGTGCCCGTGGTAGCCCTGTCCGGCGGGGTGATGCAGAACCTTACCCTGTCCGTGCACCTGCCCCAGGCCCTTGCCGCGCGCGGGCTGACCGTGCTGACCCACGCGGAACTGCCCCCCGGCGACGGCTGCATCTCGCTGGGCCAGGCCGCCTGGGCGCGCCGGGTGCTGGCCGGGCGGGGGTAAGCCCCCCGTACACCGTGGGCCACCCGCAGGAGACACCATGAACCGGACCGACCGCCTGCTGGGGCTGATCCTTTTCCTGCAATCGCGCCGCTACACCACCGCCGCCGACATGGCCGCGCACTTCGGCCTCAGCCTGCGCACCATCTACCGCGACATGAAGGCCCTGGCCGAGGCAGGGGTGCCCGTGCTGGCCGAGGCGGGCGTGGGCTATTCGCTCATGCGCGGCTACCTGTTGCCCCCCGTCAACTTTACCGAGGAGGAGGCCATGGCGCTGACCACCGGCGCCATGCTGCTGGAACGCGCCGCCGCGCCCACCCTGTCCGCGCACATGGAATCGGCCCTGCAGAAGGTGCGCACCGTGCTGTCCCCGGCCCGGCGCGAGGAACTGCTGCACCTTGGCCGGGCCATGGGCGCAACCGCCCTGGCGCCCGACCCAGAATCCGCCACCCGGACTGACCTTGCTCTCGTCCAGAAGGCCCTGACCCGCAGACAGCCATTGCGCTTCGATTACCGGGGGCACAACAAACCCCATGCCGCCCCGCGCGAGGTGGAGCCGCTGGGTTTGCTGCGCTATCTGGGCCACTGGCACCTGATCGCGTGGTGCAGGCTGCGCGGGGCGCTGCGCGATTTCCGCACCGACCGCATGCAGCACACGGTGATGCTGGACGAACACTTTGCCCCGCGCGACGATTTCGACCTGCCCGCCTACGTGCGCGAGCACATGCCCCGCCCGGAACTGCGGGCCACGGTGCGCTTTCACCCGGATGCGGCGGACCGTGCCCGGCGCGAATGGTGGATGGGTGTTGCCAGCACTCCGGACTTCCCCCGGATTGGGGCACGGGACGCCACACGGGACAACGCGCGGGATGGCGGAAAACAGCCCGCGTCCGATGCCGGAAACAGGGAGGCCGGGCACACCGGGCACGACGCCGCCTCCGTCACCCTGACCCTGGCCGCCGCGAACTGGAACCATCTGGCCGACTGGCTGCTGTCCTTCGGGCCTCTGGCCACGGTGCTGGACCCGCCCCAACTGCGAGCCCTGCTGGCGGAACGGGTCGAGGCCGCCGCGCGCCACCACCGACAAGAGCCGGGCCGTTCCTGACGACAGGGCGAGTGCGCCGCCGAGGCGGGCGGGACGGGCGAGCCAGATGCGACAGACGCGACGAACCCGCCGGACGCGACGGACGCGACGGGCACCGGGGACCTCCGTCCCCGTCCCGGATCACCGGGCGCACCGGAGCGTGGCGGATTCCGTACTTTCCGGGTCCACTCCACCCTCCCCGCCCGGCCCGCCCGGCCCGTCTTCTTCCCTAACGGGTCAACACGATCTTGCCGCGCACCCGCCCGGCGCACATCTCCGCAAAGGCTTCTTCCGCCCGTTCCATGGGCAGCACCATGCCTATCTCCGGCACGATGGCGTGCCGCATCACGAAGTTGATCAGGTCCAGCATCTCGTCGCGGGTGCCCATGATGGTACCCCGGATGGCGATCTGGTTCACGATGACCGGCAGAAGGTCCATGCGCACCTCGTGCCCGGTGGTCACGCCCATGGTCACCACGGTGCCGCCGCGCCGCACCCAGCGCAGCGAATGTGCCCAGGTGGCCGCGCCCGCACTGTCGAACACCGCGTCCGCAGGGCGGGGAAGGTCCGCCCCATCGGCGAACACCCGGTCTGCGCCAAGGCGCAGCGCCAGCGCCATGCCGTCGCGGCCCCGGCTGGTGGCCCATACCTCCATGCCCGTCGCGCGGCCCATCTGGATGAGCGCCGTGGCCACCCCGCCGGTGGCCCCCTGCACCAGCATGGTCTGCCCCGGTCGCAGCCCGGAACGCACGAACAGCATGCGATAGGCCGTAAGCCACGCCGTGCCCAACACCGAGGCATGCAGGGGCGACAACCCCTCGGGCAAGGGCAAGGAGTTGCGCGCGGGCACGGCCACATATTCGGCCATGGTGCCCGGCACCTTTTCGCTCAGCACGTGCCAGCCGGGGTCCAGCGTCTCGTCGCCGGTGCGGCCGTCATCGGTCAGCAGCGGATAGAGCACCACGGGGGTGCCGTCGTCGAGGGCGCCCGCCGCGTCGTTGCCGAGAATCATGGGAAAGGGGATGGGGGTATCCTGCCCGGTGATGCCGCGCAGGGTGAAGATGTCGTGCCGGTTCAGGCTGGCATGGCTGACGCGCACGCGCACCCAGCCTTCGGGAATGGCAGGGGCGGGCATTTCGCCCGTGCGCAGCGCGGACAGCGGGTTCCTGTCATCGGGATGTTCGCAGTACACGGCAAACATGGGGGACTCCTGAGTTGACGTTGTGGAAACGTCCCCACCTTGCCCGCCCCCTGCTGACACCGTCCTGTCCACAGGCCCGCGCCTGCTGACGCAGGGCTGTCAGTGGAGAGGCGCATACCGGAAACATGGCGGCACCCGCCGACCCAACCGCACCAAGGAGAACCCCATGACACCGAACCTGCCCCCCGCCATCGCGGGGTACTTCGCGACGGCCAACGCCCACGACGGCGCGGCCATGGTACGCCACTTCGCGCCCGACGCGCTGGTGATCGACGAACAGCAGGACCGGCGCGGCCACGCGGCCATCCGGGAATGGGAGGCGCAAGCCCATGCCCAGTACCAGCCGCTGGCCGTGCCCGTGTCCGTCGAGACAACCGGAGACGACATCGTGGTCACCGCCACGGTGAGCGGCGCCTTTCCGGGCAGCCCGGCAACGCTGCACTTCACCTTCCGGCTGTCCGACGGGTTGATCACCCGGCTGGAGATCACCGCGTAGACGTCGGTCCGGACACTACGCCGCAAGGGCCGGGCAGAAGGGCACGCGCTTCCGCATCACCCCCAAAAAATGCGGGCGGTGCGCCCGTGGCGCCGCTTCCCCACAGAAGCTCCACCACCGGCGCACCGCCCCGTACTCGTGCATTCGTCCCGCCGCCCCACAAACGATGGGGGCGGCGGGCACCCGTACTCCGCTCTTGCCTGTCCCTTTCCCGAACTTGTTCCCCGCCCGGCCCCGCACCGCGCCTCTGGGGCTGTTTCTCAAAGAGGATTCTCGTTCTGCTGGCAAGGAAACGATCTGCCATGAGACAATTGAGAAATAGCCCCTACCCGCAGTCCGCCGTAACCAGCTTGGCGAAAATCCGCTCCGCCGCCTGGCTGGACAGGGTGAACGCCAGCATGCCCGCGGGCAGGTACGAAAACTCCGTATTCCCCTGCACGCCCACGGTGAAGGTGGAGCGGGTGGTTACGTAGGCCTTGCGCACGTTGTGCCGCCGGGCGAACTCGAACAGCGGCCGCAGGGGCGCGCCCGAACCGTTGCCGCCCGCCTTGCGCGAAGCGCGCGTGGCGTCCTCGGCGGCGGGGGCGTCGTTGCGCACGCCGCAACGCCCGTTGCCCGTGGCGATGCCCTCGTCGCTCCAGCGGATGTCGAAGGCCAGCACCGGCTTGCCGTGCACCGGGTGCAGGCCCACCAGCGCCACCTCGCCGCCGTCCCAGCGGGCGTAGCAGGTGTTGCTGGACAGGGCCGGGCTGCACAACAGCTGCCCCACCACGGCGGTTTCCAGCAGCGGTTGCAGGGCCGGGTCGTCCGGCCCGGTGATGGGCGCGAACAGCGCCGTGCGCATGGAGGGATTGGCCAGATACACCTTGAAGCTGCGGTCGCGCCGGAAGCGGCGGCCCGCGTCGTCGATGCGCCGCAGCCGCACCACCAGGAAGGCCGCTTCCAGATAATCCAGGTAACGCTTCAGGGTGTTCACCGCGATGCCCGATTCGCCGCGCAGGTCCTCCAGGGTCACCTCGCGCCCGCTGTTCAGGGCCAGCACGGCCAGCAGGCGGTTCAGCTCCTGCACGTCCGAGATGCCGTACAGGCCGGGCAGGTCGCTGCACAGCACCCGGTCGATGATCTCGCTGCGCAGAAAGCGCGTCATGTCCGAACGCACCCGCTCGGACACCACGGCCTCGGGGTAGCCCCCGAAATTCATGTACCGCACCAGCAACTCGTTCAGTTCGTCCATGCGTTCCGGCGTGAACAGCTGCTTCATGTCGCGGCGCTGCCCGCCGGACAGGCGCAGGAACTCGGCGAAGGACAACGGGGGCAGCATGTACACGGCGAAGCGCCCGGCCGCCTCGGCGTCGCCCATGCGGCGCAGGGCGGGCGCGGCGGAACCGCACGCGGTGCAGCGCAGGGCGGGCCAGCGCGCGGCCAGCGCATCCAGCCCATGCTCCCAGTTGTGCATGTACTGGATTTCGTCAAAGATGACCCACCCCGGCCGGGTAGGGTCGAAACCGGCCAGCTCGGCGGCCAGCTCCACGAATTCCAGAAGGTCCAGCCCGGTGTAGGCCGGGGCGTCCAGGGTGGCGAACAGGATCTGGCGGCGCTCCGCGCCCTGCTTCAGCAGGTTGTCCACCACCTGGTGCAGCAACACGGTCTTGCCTACCCGGCGCGGCCCCATGAGCACCACGGCCCGGTGCAGCGCACAGTCTGCGGCAAGCTCGAAAAACGGCGCGAAATGGTCGCGCTGCGGCAATTCCGCCGCAAAGGGCCGGGCCAGTTCGTCCGACCACCACGGATTGTCCGCGGCAAGGCGTCCCATGACATCGGCGCGTGGCAGTGCGTGTGACATGACGTCCCTCCTTTCCTGGAGCTTACATCACGCTACACACCAATCGCGCTGATGTGTCAATTACAATCAATTGATTGATCTTACAGTTAACATTCTCCTAATGATGCTGTCCTCATGTATTGTTCGCACGCACAAACTATACATAACACATTGACGCACAAGAGAGTATCCTCGTGTTGGCGTAACGTCATCAACCTGACGATAGCCCACACAAACGCCCAAAAGGCAGGAAAACTTTTTTCAGCGGCGCGCCGGACAGCCCTGCCCCCACCGCATCCCGCACGCGCCGCGCACCTTCCGGCGACGCACCGGCCAGCAGGGCGATGCAGCCCCGCGCACCCGCCCGCTTCGCCGCCCGTCCTTCCTCCACCGGCCCCAACCGGCCCAAACCGGCCCCCGCTGGCCCCCGCCGCAGAATCGTGCGCTCACTCAACTTGCCAACCGGGCCGCGCGCGCCTATAGTCAACGGCTTCCTCTCACCGCAACCCGAGAGAGAGCCCGCCCATGCCCCATAAAGGCCCGCACATCTCCATTTCCGCGGATTTCGTCGTCAACCGGATCCTGCGCATCAACCTCGACGAGTTCGAGGATTGGCCGGAATCCGTGCGCCATCTCGCCATTGAAATCGCGGAAGAACTGTTTCTCGTCGTGTACAACCCGTTCATCGACGCGGAAACGGTGAAGGCGAGCGTTCGCGCGCGTTTCGAGGGCGAAAAGGCGGCACTGGCCCACCACTACGCCACCAGCATCGGCGAAGGCATCACCATGTTCTGGAGCGCGCACGAGGCCGAGGTGGCCTTCCGCGACGAACTGGTGAAGCGCATGGCCGCCGTCATGCCGCGCGAATGCATCGACACCCGCCCCGGCGCGCTGGTGGAAAACTCGACGGACGCCACCGACCTGCGCATGGAACTGCCCATGCTCGTGGTCAGCCCCGCCACGGCCGAACAGGTCAGCGCGGTGGTCAAGCTGGCCAACGAGATGAAGTTCGCCATCATCCCGCGCGGCGGCGGATCGGGTCTGACCGGCGGGGCCGTGCCCGCCCGCAAGCGCACGGTCATCCTCAGCCTTGGCCGCCTCACCCGCATCGTCAGCATCGACGAACAGAACAAGGTGCTGTGCTGCGAGGCGGGCGTGATCACCAACGACGCCATCGCGGCCGCGGGCAAGAAGGGCCTGCTGTTCACCGTGGACCCGGCCTCCAAGCTGGCCTCGTCCATCGGCGGCAACATCGCCGAGAACGCGGGCGGCCCCTTTGCCTTCGAGTACGGCACCACCCTGGACAACCTGCTCTCGTGGCGCATGGTCACCCCCACCGGCGAGATCATCGACGTGGCCCGCGTGAACCACCCGCGCCACAAGATCATGCCCGGCGAGACGGCCACCTTCGAGATCCGCGACCTGAGCGGCGGCGTGCGCAACGTGGTTTCCCTGCGCGGCGACGAAATCCGCCTGCCCGGCCTTGGCAAGGACGTGACCAACAAGACCCTGGGCGGCCTGCCCGGCATGCAGAAGGAAGGCGTGGACGGCATCATCGTCGAGGCCTGCTTCGTGCTGCACAAGAAGCCCGCCCACTCGCGCGTGCTGGTGCTGGAATTCTTCGGGCGTTCCATGAACAGCGCCATGCAGGTCATCAAGGACGTGGTGGGCTACCGCGACACCATCCGCCGCGAAGGCGACCACGTGAAGATATCGGCCCTGGAGGAGTTCAACTCCAAGTACGTCAAGGCCATAGAATACAAAAAGAAATCCACGGAGTACGAGGGCGACCCCATTTCGGTGCTCATCGTGCAGCTGGACGGCGACGACGAGTTCCATCTGGACCGCGCCGTGCACCAGATACTGGACATCGTGAACCCCTACGACGGGGCGGACATCTTTGCCGCGCGCGACGAGAAGGAGGCGGAAGTCTTCTGGGAGGACCGCCACAAGCTCTCCGCCATCGCCCGCCGCACCTCGGGCTTCAAGATCAACGAGGACGTGGTCATCCCCATCGACGGCGTGCCCGAGTTCGCCGACTTTCTCGAACAGGTGAACCTGGAATGCGCGGCCGCCGCCTACCGCACGGCGCTGCAGGAAATAGGGCGCCTGGCGGGCATGCCGCTGGACGACAAGGAATTCAACCGCGAGTTCACCTACGCCTCCAAGGTGGCCAAGGGCGAGGTTTCGGCCAAGGACATCTCGGACGAGGAAATGCAGATCCGCGCCGTGGTCTTTCTGGGCGAACTGGCCAACGTGCACCCCACCCTGGCCCGCAAGATAGAGCGCATCAAGGACCACATGCAGGCCACCCGCATCGAGGTGGCCAGCCACATGCACGCGGGCGACGGCAACTGTCACGTCAACATACCGGTCAACTCCAACGACCCGGTCATGCTGCACAATGCCGAGCAGGTGGCCCACCGCGTCATGGCCAAGGCCCAGGAGGTGGGCGGCGAGGTTTCCGGCGAGCACGGCATCGGGATCACCAAGATCGCCTTCCTGCGCAAGGAGAAGATGGACGCCCTGCGCGCCTTCAAGGAGCGCGTGGACCCGCGCAACGTGCTGAACCCGGCCAAGCTGACCCAGCGCGAACTGCCGGTGCGCCCGTTTACCTTTTCGTTCAACCGGCTCATCGAGGACATCCGCCAGAGCGGCCTGCCCGACAAGGAACGGCTCATCCAGCTGCTGGCCAACGTGCAGATCTGTACCCGCTGCGGCAAGTGCAAGCAGGTCTGCCCCATGTTCTACCCGGAACAGTCGCTGCAATACCACCCGCGCAACAAGAACATCGCCCTCGGCGCGCTGGTGGAGGCGGTGTACTATTCGCAGGTCAACAAGGGCCGGCCGGACCCCTTCCTGCTGGGCGAGTTGCGCACCATGATGGAGCACTGCACCGGCTGCGGCCGCTGCACCTCGGTCTGTCCGGTGAAGATCGATTCGTCCGGCGTGGCCCTGGCCATGCGCGCCTTTCTGGAATCGGAGAACGCGGGCGGGCACCCCATCAAGCGCAAGGTGCTGGAATGGCTTGCGGCCGATCCGTCGTCGCGCGCGCCCCGCGCGGCCAAGGCCGCGTCCATGGGCCAGCGTTTTCAGAACCGCTTCGTGGGCCTTGTGCCCGCCGGGTGGCGCGAACGCTTCGAAAGCCCGCTGTTTGCCGGGCCCGGCCCGGAAGTGGGCTACAAGAACCTTGCGGAAACCCTGCACCTCGGCAAAGGCGGCATCTTCGTGCCCGCCAGCGCCCGAGAACGCGCGAAGCAGCAGGGCACGCCCGTGGAGGCGGTGTTCTACTTCCCCGGCTGCGGCGCGGGCCTGTTCTACCGCAACATCGGCCTGGCCGGGCTGATGCTGATGCTGAAGTCCGGCGTGGCCGTGGTCATGCCGGAACAGCACCTGTGCTGCGGCTACCCGCTGCTGTCCGCCGGGGCCGACAACGCCTTCGCCGCCAACCGCGACCGCAACGTGCAGGCCATCCAGCACGCGCTGGACAAGGCGCGCGCGGCGGGCCTCAACGTCACCCACGTCATCACCGCCTGCGGCTCGTGCCGCGACGGCATCCAGCGCCACGAACTGCTCGCCGCGCGCGGCGACGCCCCGGCCATGCACCATCAGGACATGGTGCAGTTCCTGCTGGAACGGCTGCCCGCCGACGCCCTTACCGGCGCGGCCAAGCCCGCCGCCGGTACCGAGGTGCTCTACCACCCCTCGTGCCATGCGGAATGGGTAGGCGTGCACAAGGGCAAGGCCGCCAACATCTACGCACAGGCCGTGGCCGCCTTCACCGGCGCGAAGATACGCGTCAATCCCGGCTGCTGCGGAGAATCGGGCATGGGGGCCATGACCTCGCCCGCCATCTACAACAAGCTGCGCGCCCGCAAGCGCATGCGCCTTGAGGCGGACTTCATGACCTACGCCGACGGCGCGCCCGTCATCGTGGGCTGCCCCTCGTGCAAGGTGGGCATCAAGCGCACCATGCTGGCCCTGAAGGACAAGCGCCCCGTGCTGCATACCCTGGAATGGCTGGCGGAACTGGCCAAGGGCGCGGACTGGCGCAAGATCCTGCGCAAGGCCGCCGACCAGGCCAAGGATGAGGGCGGCGTGCGCGTGGTGGATGATTCCACGCTGTAAGAAGCAGCGAAAGACTGAAAGAACGAACCGGGGGGAAGGGAGCTTTAAAAAGCTCCCTTCCCCCCGACCCCCATCCCGCAAACTTTTTGGTTGGGGCCGCGCCTTGGCGTAACAGAGACGCCATCCTGCCCTGAGCAAGCCACTCCTGCCCCTTGGCCGTGCCCCACCGTTGAAAAGTTTTGAGGAAGGAGGGAGGGGGTTCGGGGGAGGG